>DASPQV010000023.1:0-73298 GCA_035624785.1 Binatia bacterium
CTAGCCGCCGGCCTCGGCTGGCTCACCCGCGAGCAGGCTGGGCAGTCCGGACCGACGGGTCCACCGGGGCAGCCTGGGAGCACCCGCCCCTGGCTCGCTGGGCCCCAGTCCCGGGGGGTGGGAGACGCCTACGCGGGGTCCGACACCTCCTCGGGCTCGTCGGGCTGCGCCTCCGACACCGCCGAGGGCTCGGCGCGCCCCTCCTCCCCCGGCTCAGCGGTCGCCTGGTCGTCGACAGCGTCGGGCCGTTCCTCGGCGGCCGCCGCGGGCACCCTGCGGCGCAGGGCCAGAGCCGCCGCCATGCCGGCGGTCGCGATCACCGCCGCGGCGGCGAGCAGCCCCAACCGCGGCGCCTCCGCCTGCCAGATCTCGGATGTGGCGGCCCCCGTCTGCTGGTCCAGCACCAGGCTGCTGATGGCGCTGAGAAAGGCCCCGACCGCGAGGAACAGCAGGGCCACGGCGGCGACGGCCGCAACCCGGGTGGCTCGGGACCGGTGAGCCGTCTCTCCCTCCTCCCCGAAGCCGGCATCGGGGCGCAAACGCCACCACGCCAAGCCCACCGCGGCCAGCGGCAGCAGCCCCGCGTAGGGTGTTACCCAATCGGTGGCCAGGAAGACCCCGTACCAGGGGCCGAGCCCCGATTCCTGGCTTGGGATGGTGGCGTAGACGAGGCCCCCGGCGACGTTGGCGGCGACCACCATGGCAAAGGCACCGACGAGGCTGAGGGCCAGGATCTCGGCGACTCCCCAGGGCACCCTCGTCTCCCGGGCCGCCTGCCCCGGGCCACTCCATTCGTTCTCCATCGCGGTGCTCCTCTGTCGGCAGGCCGGCCCGGTTCATCGGCGTTCTGCCGGCCGGCGTGCCGGCGTATGTTCACACCTCAACCGGCTCACCGGTTGCGGGCTACCGGCGGGGGCGCCGGGGGCGGAGGTGCGCCGCCCGGGCCGGGTCAGCGCTCGGCGGCACACGTGCCCCATCCCGGAGGGTTCGCCCCCATGTCCCGGCCCCTGACGGGGGCCTGCCACGATCTGCTCGACCAGCCTCCGAGACGGGACACTAGAATCCAATCGTGGTTGCGTCGGCCGAGCCCACACCGATGCCGACCGCGCCGTCTCCGGAGGAGTGCTCGCACCCGTCTCCGGTGCGCGGGGTCATGGTCCATGAGTTCGGCCACTACAGCGGCGCCGTCGGTCCGGAGGGGACCCGGCGGACCGTGACCTTCTACGGCCCGGTGATCGGCGGCCTGCCCATCGACGCCTGGCACTGCGAGGTCTGCGGCCTCCTCCGGCTCAGCTACCCTGACGGTCGCCGGGAGGAGCGCCGGCTCTACCCGGGACCTCAGCCGGGGCTTCTGGCAACCCCCAGCGTGGTGCCCTGGGGGCGGGTGCTGCGCGGCGAGCAGCCGCGGGTCAGCGGGCTGTCCATCCCCGAGCCGGTGTACGAGAAGATGTACGTCGCCGAGGTCGGGCCGGCCACCATCAACTGGCGGCCGCAGCTCCCCCGCGTCGAGCTTCCCCATCTCGACGTCCTCGGCTGGACCAATGTCGTGGGTCTGACCGCCATCGCCGTTGGCCTCCTGATCGCGGCCTTGGTGGCGGTGCTGCCCTACAGCGTCCAGCCGGAGGAGGGCCCCCTGGTGCTGGTGCTCGGGCTGGCCTTCGCCGTGCTGCTCGTGGCCAATGCGGCGAGCCCAGCGTGGCACCGCCTGTTTCCCGCCCCCCGGCTCGGGCCCAGCGTGGCCGAGACCTCCCGGGGCGCCCCGGCGCTCGACGCTTCGACGCGCTGGGCGGTCGGTCTGCTGGTCTCCAGCCTCCTCGCCCTGCTCGCCTGCGGGGTTCTGGCGGTCTACTGGTACAGCACGCCGGGAGCGACCAGGCCCGTCTTCATCCTCAGCATGTCCCTGGCCGTCGCTGCGGCGCTGGTGGCGATCGGCGGGGCGGTCGCGCGCGCTGTCCGCCACTGAATGGCGCTGAACCGCCCCGCCGACCAGGACCTCGTCATCATCGGGGCCACCGGGGACCTGTCCGCCCGCAAGCTGCTCCCCGCCCTCTACAACCTGCACGTCGAGGGGCTGCTCCCCGAGCGCGGCGATGTCCTCGGGGTGGCGCCGATGGGATGGACCGACGACCGGTTCCGCAAGCACGCCCAGGAGGCGGTGCGGAGCTTCTCCCGGAGCGGCTTCAACGAGCGCCAGTTCACCGGTTTCGCGGAACGCCTGCGCTTCGTCACCATCGGCGACGAGGGCGACCTGGCTCCCCTCCGCGCGGCCGCCCGGCGTCCGGAACGGCTCGTCTACCTGGCCGTGCCCTCCTCAGCCTTCGTCCCGCTGGCCCACGGCCTTGCCGCTGCGGGACTGCAGGCCGGCACCAAGCTGGTGATCGAGAAGCCCTTCGGACGTGACTCGGCTTCGGCGACCCAGCTCAACGTGACCCTTCACGAGGTCCTTCCCGAAGAACGGATCTACCGGATCGACCACTACCTCGGCAAGGAGACGGTCCAGAACATGCTGGTCTTCCGCTTCGGCAACTCGATCTGGGAGCGGGTGTGGCACCGGGAGGCGATCTCCCGGGTGGAGATTACCGTCGCCGAGTCGCTCGGGGTCGAGCACCGGGGACGTTTCTACGAGGAGACCGGGGCCATCCGCGACATCGTTCAGAACCACATGTTCCAGCTGCTCGCGGTCACCGCCATGGAGCCGCCCATCTCGTTCGAGCCGGAGGCGCTCCGCAACGAGAAGGTCAAGGTCCTCGAGGCGCTGCATCCCCTGGATCCCGGCGACGTGGTGCGCGGCCAGTACGCGGCGGGCACGGTCGATGGCGAGAAGGTGCCCGGCTATCGGGAGGAGGAGGGGGTGGGCCGCGCCTCACAGGTCGAGACCTTCGTGGCGCTGCGCGCCCAGATCGACTCCTGGCGGTGGGCCGGGGTGCCCTTCCTGCTCCGCACCGGCAAGCGGCTGGCTGCCCGGGAAACCCGGGTCGACCTCACCTTCCGGGAAGCGCCGCTCCACCTCTTCCGCGGCGTCGGCCTGCACAGCATCGACAGCAACCGGATGGTCATCCGCATCCAGCCCGACGAGGGCATCGGGGTCACCTTCGTGGCCAAGCGTCCGGGACCGGAGGTCACCACCCAGCTGGTGGAGATGGATTTTCGCTACCAGGGCTCGTTCAAGGTCAGCCCGCCGGAGGCCTACGAGCGGCTCCTCCACGACGCGCTGGTCGGCGACCACACCCTCTTCATCAGGGAGGACGAGGTGGAGAGGGGGTGGCAGGTGGTGCAGCCGGTGCTCGACAATCCCCCTCCCGTGGAGATGTACCCATCCGGAAGCTGGGGGCCGGCCGGCGCCGACCGGATCGCCCGGCCCGGCCACTGGCACAACCTCTGATGCCGGGGCTGGTCGGCATTGACCTGGGCGGCACCAGCATCAGGGCCGCCGTGGCGAGCGGCCCGACCGCCTACTCCGAGCCGGTGGCGCGCTGCCCCACCCCGGCGGCCTCCGGCCCGGAGGCGGTGATCGCCGCGTGCGCCGACGCGGCCCGCCAGGCCGCCCGGGGGACCCCCGACGGGATCGCGATCGGCATCCCGGGGCCGCTGGATCCGGAGGAGGGCATCGTCTTCGCCGCCCCCCACCTCCCGGGCTTCGAGGGACTGCCCGCCCGCAAGCTCCTATCGGAGGCGGCCGGCTGCCCGGTCGCCATCCACAACGACTCGAACCTCGCCGGCTACGCCGAGTGGGTGGCGGGGATGGGCCGGGGGACGAGGAGCTTCGTCTTCGTCATCGTCGGCACCGGCATCGGCGGAGCCGTCATCGTCGAGGGCAACCTCCACGTCGGGGTCGCCGGCACGGCGGCCGAGGTCGGGCACGTGCCCTGCAGCCTCGATGGACCGCGCTGCGGGCAGGGTCACCTCGGCTGCCTGGAGGGGATCGCCTCGGGGACGGGCATCGCCCGACGGGCCGCGGCGGCGCTGGTCGCCGGTGAGGACAGCCGGCTCCGGGGCATGGCGTCGCCGGACGCATCGGTGATCGCCAAGGCGGCGCGGGCGGGTGACCCGCTCGCCATCCGCCTCTACGCCGAGGCCGGCCGCGCTCTGGGACGCTCCTTCGGCGGCCTGATCAACATCCTGGGGCCTGAGGCCATCGCCACTGGCGGTGGTGTGGCCAGCCACTTCGACCTCTTGGAGGGAGCGCTCCGCCAGGGCATGGCCGAGATCGCCTTCGAGGTTCCGCTGCGCCACTGCCGGGTGGGCCGCGCCCAGCTCGGCAGCGAGGCGGGGCTAGTCGGCGCCGTCGCCTGGGCGGTCAAGAAGTTCGGCGCACCCGGCTGAGTCGCAGCTCGTCCCGTAGCTGATGGCGAGCGCCGACAAGGCGGGGTGAGGCCGGGGCGGCGAGCCGCTGAAATGAGAACGGGGGTCCCCAGCGCCGCCTGCGGCGTGGGGCCGCCGTCGCCTGGGATGAAGGGGACGGCCGGCGCCTCGCCCCGCCGCCGGGGGGGGCCTGCGGGGGGCCTGCCCCCCGCATGTCATGAACTCGTCACAGGGCCGTAAGACGAATGCTCGGAGTCCGTGACGCAGAGTGAGAAACCTCGCGTCGGACGGTTCAAACAGGAGGATCGCCAGGACATTTCCAAGGAGGTGGTGCTGATTGAGTCAACCACTCCCCTTTCCCCGCCGGCGCTCTGCAAGGCGTAGCCAGGAAGGGCAGGGAATGGTGGAGTACGCATTCCTTCTCGTCCTCATAGCCCTGTTGGTGGCCACCATGGCGCTCTTGGTGACCGGCCACGCTGTCAACAACCTCTACTCGAACATCACCAACAACATCGGCAGAATCTGACTGCACCCGGATGACGCGAAAAGAGGGGCCGCTCTCGCGGCCCCTCTTTTGATCTCTGGATGAGGCCCGGCTCAGGCCGCCGGAGGCAGGTGGCGCCTGTCGATCTGCTTGCTGGCCGCCTGGGGATTGCCCCAGGTGACGCTGCCGTTGGGCCAGACCATGGCGGTGGTCCTCGGCGGGCGGTCCGAGTGGACTTCGCCTCCCGCGATGTAGACGGGCCGGTGGAGGCGGCGTGCCTCTGACTTGGCGTGCTCGAACAGCTCGCCGTCGGGGCGGGCTGAGGCCAGCTTGATGCCCATGGTCAACGCCTTTGTGAACGTGGGGCTCTCGGACTGAGGGATGGACCACCCAGTTGCGGTATCAACTATAACACAACGCTGGAGCCAATTCCAGAGTTACATCCGCCGGCTCAGCACTGTCGCCAGTCGGGCTGCCATGGGCAGGGTCTCCAGCCTCTCGATGGGCACCGGCAGCGCCGTGGACCAGTTGGGTCCCCCCTTGAGCCCAGGCTGATTGGGCCGCTGCCGGGTCAGGGTGACGTCCTCCAGGGTCGCCGCCACGATCAGCGCCGGCGATTCGGCAAGCCGCCGGTAGGCGTGCAGGATGGCGGCAGCGGCGCCCGCATCACGTTCCAAGCCGCCCCTGCAGACGCGCTCCACAAGGCTCTTGTCTGCCGCCGCGTCCGCCGGAAGCCCGAGGCGGCGCCGGGTCTCGAGGTCGCTGCCGTCCCACAGGCCGGCGATCGTCGGCAGGTCGTGGGTGGTCACCGCCGCCAGGGCTCGCCTCGGCCAGCTGCGGGGCGGCCGCTCCTCGAAGAGCAGAACCACGTAGCTGAGCAGGGCGCACCGGTGCAGCCGGGCCCGCAGCCCCCGCGGCACCGTGCCGAGGTCCTCTCCCACCACCAGGGCTCGGTGCCGCACCGACTCGAGGGCGACGATGCCGAGGAGATCCTCCAGCGGGTAGCGGACGTAGGCGCCCTCCGCCGGGGTCATCCCGGCCGGGATCCACCAGAGCCGCTCCAGGCCCATGACGTGGTCGATGCGCAGGCCACCGCCGAACCTCAACCCGGCCCGGAGGGTCTCGACCACCGGGGCGTAGGCGGCGGCGCGAAGCTTCCACGGGTCGAACGCGGGGAGGCCCCAATCCTGTCCGCGCGTGTTGAAGGTGTCGGGTGGGGCGCCCACCGTGATCCCCGGGGCGATCAGCTCCTGCCACAGCCAGGCGTCGGCGCCCCCCGGGTTGACGCCCACCGCCAGGTCACAGATCAGCGGCAGCTCGGCGGCGGCCGCCTTCATCTGGCGGTCCAATTGGGATTGCAACCAGGCGTGGAATCGGACCCGCCCCGCCAGCTCCCGGGCGGCGGTCTGGAGAGCCGCTCCTTCGCGCCGCGCCAGCGGGCGCGGCCAATCCCGCCAGTCCGGTCCGTGCCTCTCGGCCAGCGCACAGAACAGGGAGAAGTCGCGGAGCCGGGGATGCTCGCGCATCGCCGCCCCGGCCTCGGCCGCGGCCGCCGCCGAGGACTCGAAGCTGCGCTCCAGGGCCCGCAGCTTCAGGGCGGTGACGCTGTCCCGGTCGATCCGGCGCCGGCGGTTGAGCCGCCCGGCCTCGCCGGCCAGGACGGTGTACCCGGGGTCGTCCTCGTTCCCCTCGGGCCGGAGGTGAAGCGGGTTGAGGAACAGCCGGCTGGTCGGGAAGTACGGGCTCGCCTCGACGGGGGAGACCGGCAGGGCGGCGTGGAGTGGGCTGACCTGGAGGAGCGACGCTCCCAGGGTCCTGGCCCAGCGGGCCAGCTCGGCGAGGTCAGCCAGGTCGCCGATGCCCCAGCTCGCCGCCGACCGGGCAGCGTAGAGCTGAACCGAGAAGCCGAAGCCGGGCTGGCGGGGGAGGTGGCAGCGGGGAGGGGTGACGATCAGGCTCCGGCTTAGCCCGCCGGCGTGGAGCCGGTGGTAGCCCAAGGGCAGGCTGGCGGGCAGGCGGCCAGCGCAGCCCACCGACTCCCCGTTCTCCAGCTCGACCTCGGCCCGGCCGACCTCCGGCTGTCGGCCCTGGACGATGACCAGGGGCCAGCCGGCTTCCCCCTCCGGGCCGCGCGGGCCGGCTGCCAGGGCCGAGAGAACCGCAGCGACGGTTCGCCTCGAGGCCCCCCGGCGGGTGCCGTCGGTGGCCGTGTAGCGGCGGATCACTCCCCAGCTGCCTGGGCTGGGCTCGGGCATCGCGCCTACTCCGGGGCCCGGGCGCCGACCGGCGGGCATCGGCGCGCCCGGCGCCGGGGAGCGCCGGCCAGCCGCGGGGCCCGCCCAAACGCTATCTTTGAGGCGAGAGGCGGTTGCCACCACGCGCCGCCGGCAGCGGGGGATGCAATCGCATGGAGACCCTCCCGCGGCAGGCTGCCGCGGTTCACCAGACCTGGCCGGGCGAGCACTTCCCGCTGGGCGCACACTGGGACGGGGAGGGGACCAACTTCGCCGTCTTCAGCGCCAACGGGGAGAGCGTCGAGCTGGTTCTGGTCAACCATGACGGCAGCACCCGAACATCGTACGAGCTGACCGACCGGACCGACCTCACCTGGCATGGCTACCTTCCCGGGGTCGGCCCGGGCACCCTCTACGCCTACCGGGTCCACGGACCCTACGACCCCGCCTCGGGCAAGCGGTTCAACGAGCGCAAGCTGCTCCTCGATCCCTACGCCCGGGCGCTCACCGGCTCGGTGGCCTGGGGCCCCGAGGTCTTCGGCTACCAGTGGGATCGCCGGCTCAACGACGACACCCCGAGCCCGCTGGATTCCGCCGCCCACGTTCCCCTCTCGGTGGTGGTCGACGACCGCTTCGACTGGCGGGGCACCCAATCCCCCCGCATACCCTGGGCCTCGACGGTGGTCTACGAGGCCCACGTCAAGGGCTTCACGATGCGCCACCCCGGGGTGCCTCACCGCCTCCGCGGCACCTACGCCGGGCTCGCCCACCCCGCCGCCATCGAGCACCTGAAGTCACTGGGGATCACCGCTGTCGAGCTGATGCCGGTGCACGCCTTCATCGACTCGGCCCGGCTCCAGCAGCTGGGGCTGCTCAACTACTGGGGCTACGACAGCATCGGCTACTTCGCGCCCGAGGGGCGCTACTCGTCGGCGGGTGATCGCGGCGCCCAGGTGGTGGAGTTCAAGCAGATGGTTCGCGCCCTCCACGCCGCCGGATTGGAGGTCTTCCTGGACGTCGTCTACAACCACACCGGCGAGGGCAACCACCTCGGTCCGACCCTCTCCTTCCGGGGCATCGACAACGAGGCCTACTACTACCTGAGCCCGGATGACCGGCGCCACTACTGGGACGTGACGGGCACGGGCAACACCCTGAACGCCGGGGCGCCTCAGACCCTGCGGCTGATCATGGACTCGCTGCGCTACTGGGTCACCGAGATGCACGTCGACGGGTTCCGCTTCGACCTGGCCGCCGCCCTGGCCCGCCAGTTCTTCCAGGTCAACAAGCTCTCGGCCTTCTTCGACATCATCCATCAGGACCCTGTGCTCGCCGAGGTCAAGCTGATCGCCGAACCCTGGGACATCGGGCCGGGCGGCTACCAGGTCGGCAACTTCCCGGTGGGCTGGGCGGAGTGGAACGGCAAGTACCGCGACGCCGTTCGCGACTACTGGCGAGGCGCGGCGGTCGGGGTTGCCGACCTCGCCTACCGGCTGACCGGCTCCAGCGACCTCTACGGCGAGGACGGACGCGGTCCCAGCTCCAGCATCAACTTCGTGACCGCCCACGACGGCTTCACCCTCCGCGACCTGGTCTCCTACAACACCAAGCACAACGAGCGAAACGGCGAGGACAACCGGGACGGCAGCGACGACAACCGCTCCTGGAACTGCGGGGTGGAGGGGGAGACCGACGACTCCTCGGTCGACGCTCTGCGCCGCCGCCAGGAGCGCAACTTCCTGGCCACCCTGCTGCTCAGCCAGGGCTGTCCCATGCTGCTCGCCGGCGACGAGATCGGCCGCACCCAGCGGGGCAACAACAATGCCTACTGCCAGGACAACGAGGTCTCCTGGATCGACTGGGAGGGCCGGGACGAGGAGCTGGTCGACTTCGCCCGCCGGCTCATCGCCCTGCGCACCCAGCATCCGGGCCTCCGCCGGCAGCGCTTCTTCACCGGAAAGGTGGTGGGCAGGGGGCGCAAGGATGTGCGCTGGCTCCGCCGCGACGGTGAGGAGATGAATGACGAGGACTGGGGCAACCACGAGCGCCAATCCCTGGCCGTGGTCCTCGACGGCGGCCTCATCCCCGATCGCACGCCCACCGGTGAGCGCATCACCGACGACACCCTGGCCATCCTCCTGCACTCGTCCAACGAGCTCTGCAAGTGGAAGCTTCCGCCGGGGACGTGGGAGGTGCTGCTCGACACCGCGCACCCCGAGGAGGAGGCCGGCAGCCGCGTGGTCAGGCACACCGCGCCGCTCGGCGTCGAGGGCCGATCCCTGGTGGTTCTCCGCCTGGTGGCGCCGGCCCGCTGAGCGCGGCGCGGCGCGGCTATGGTTCCCGCTGTGCTCCTCGGGTCACTCACCGACTTCGCCTCGGGATTCGTGCAGCACTGGGGATACCTGGCAGTGTTCCTGGTCGCCGGCCTGGAGAGCCTGTGCATCCCCTTCCTTCCCGGCGAGACGGCGCTGCTGACCGCGGCCGTCCTGGCGGGTACGACCCATCAGCTCGCCATCGCCGGGGTGATCGCGGCCGGTGCCCTGGGCCCTATCGTGGGCGGGAGCCTCGGCTTTGGGATCGGCTGGTGGGGTGGCTATCGGCTGGTGGTGCGCTACGGCGACCGGGTCCGGCTGGGCCAGCCGCAGGTGAAGATCGCTCGCTACCTGTTCCGCCGCCACGGCGGCAAGGTGGTGTTCCTCGGCCGCTTCGTGCTCGTCTTGCGCAGCTTCGCGGGACTCCTGGCCGGGGCCAGCCGGATGCCGCCGCCTGCCTTCCTCGGCTACAACGCGGCCGGGAGCCTGGTTTGGGCGGTCGCCTACGGCCTCGCCGCCTACGCGGCATCCAGCGCCTTCCAGGCGCTGAGCGGATGGCTCGCGATCGGCTTCGGGATCGTCGCGGTGGTGATCGTGGTGCTGGCGGTGGTGGCAATACGCCGCCAGGAGCGCCGGCTCGAGGCGGTCGCAGAGCGAGAGTTCCCCGGCCCGCTGGAGGGGTACCCGGGGGGCGCCCCCCTCTGACGGCGCGATCCGAGACCCGCGCCACCTCCGCGGCTCTTGATCGGAGGAGGACGGGCCGCGCGGCGGCGAGATCGACTCGCGGGCCGGGCCTGTTTCCGCCGGTTCGCCGGGCGACGCGGCGGCTGGCCCGTATACTGCCGCGGCGATGCCCTCCACCGGGGTCCCCGTCATCCAGACGCGGGGGCTGACCAAGCGTTACGGATCGGGCGTCCTCGCCGTCGACCGCCTCGACCTCGCCGTGGAGCGCGGCGAGGTCCACGGGTTCCTGGGCCCCAACGGCGCCGGCAAGACCACCACCCTGCGCATGCTCCTGGGCTTGATCCGGCCGACCGCGGGCACCGCCAGCGTGGCGGGCCATCCGGCCGGCGATCCGCGCGCGCTGGCTCGGGTGGGGAGCATGGTCGAGGACGCGGTCTTCTACCCTCATCTCTCGGGCCGCGACAACCTTCGGGTGGTCGCCCGATGCTGCGGCCTGGACGAAGCGGCGGTGGAGCGCGGCCTGCGGTGGGTCGGCCTCGAGCCGGCGGCGCACTACCGGTTCAAGGCGTACTCCACCGGGATGAGGCAGCGCCTCGGCCTCGCCGCCGCCCTGATCAAGGATCCCGAGGTCCTCATCCTCGACGAGCCCAGCAACGGCCTCGACCCGGAGGGGATGGTCTGGCTCCGCCAGCTGCTGCGCGGCTTCGCCCAGGAGCGGGCCGTGCTGATCAGCAGCCACCTCCTGGCCGAGGCGGAGCAGGTCTGCGACCGGGTCGCCATCATCCAGTCCGGCCGGCTCATCCACGACGGCCCGGTGAGCAGCCTGCGCTCCGGCGGGACCCGCCTGGAGGTGGAGGCCGCGCCCCTCGAGGCCGCCGCCCTGGTGGTGGAGCGGATGCTCGGACCGGCGGCGGTCAGCCTTGAGGAGGGCCGCCTGCTGGTGGCGGTGGCTTCCGAGCGGGCCGCTGAGATCAACCGCGCCCTGGTGATGGCCGGCGTCGAGGTGAGCGGGCTGCAGCGGCGCGGAGCCAGCCTGGAGGAGGCGTTCCTCCGCCTCACCGCCGAAACCGCCGCCGCGCCCCCCCAGGGTGCACCGGGGGGCGCCGAGCCCCCGGGGGGCGGTCCGGCGGGCGCGGAGCCCGGGGCGAAGCCCGCCCCCACTCCTGGGTCCGGCTCGTGACGGCCCCCACCCATGCCGCCGCTGCCGCTCCGGCGGCACGTCGCGACCCCGGCTGGGCGGGGTGGTTGCGCGGCTGCCTCGGGGCGGAGTGGCTCAAGCTCCGCCGGCGCTACAGCACCTGGATCCTCGGGGTCATCCTGATCCTCTACGTCGGCCCCCTCGAGTACCTGGTGCCCTTCGCGATCGCGAAGGCGGATCCCAAGGGCTTCCGGGGGATCTCGATCTCCGCGTTCCTCTCGATGCTCTACCCGGCCCACCTGGTGCCCTACGTCTTCCAGTCGCTCTCGGTCAGCATCGGGGCCGCCCTCATGGTCATCCTGGGCGCTCTCACCGCCAGCGGCGAATACGACTGGCACACCCTGCGCACCCTGCTCACCATGGCGCCCGGGAGGCTGACCAACCTCGCCGCCAAGCTGATCGTCATGGGCGCCGTGACCCTGGTCCTCGGTGCCCTGGTGCTCGTCGACGCGGCGCTCTGCTCGCTGCTGGTCGCCTCCATCCAGGGCAACGCGGGCGGATGGCCGGCGGCCGGGGACCTCCTCCGGGGATTCCTCGCAGTCTGGCTGACCCTCAGCATGTGGATGGGTTTCGGCTTCGTGCTCGGGACCCTGCTCCGCCAGGCCGGTCTGGCCATCGGCATCGGCCTGGTCTATGCCCTGGTGCTGGAGAGCGTGCTGACCGTCCTGCCCAGGAGCGGCGTGGTCCTGGACTTGCGCCGGTCGCTGCCGGGCGGCAACGCGATCGCGTTGGGCCAGTCCTTCGGGTCCCTGCCCGGGGTCTCCTCGCTGACCTCGCCGCTCGGGGTCTCCGGCGGGCAGGCCGCCCTGGTGCTGGCCGGCTGGCTTCTCGCCTTCCTGGCCCTCTCCGCCCTGGTGTTCCGGCGGCGCGACGTCACCGGCTGATGCCCGGATGGGGCGGGCAGATGGGCCGCTGCGGTCGACGGGCCACCGGTCGCCGGTCTCCCTCGGCGCGTGACAGCGGGGCTGCCGTCCTCTACAGTGCCGTACGTCACCAGAGACCGGCCGCCGCCGGAGGACCACGAGGAGCGTTCGCATGCCCGGGGTCGTGCCCTTCACCAGCAACATCGAGGACCTCTGCACCCAGGAGGGCTACCAGTTCGAGTTCCGTTGCATGCGCTGCAACAACGGGTACCGGTCCTCCTTCCACCGCTCGCTGTTCGGCTTCGGGGGCCGGGTCGCCGCCATCGGCGGGGGCCTTCTCGGCGGCCGGTTCGGTGGCGATATCGAGAGCGCCGGCTGGGACTCGACCTGGCTGATGTCGTCGACCGGCAGCCCGGCCAAGGACAAGGAGCTGGCCCGGGCCGCCCAGGAGGTCCACGACCACTTCTACCAGTGCAACCGCTGCGGCAAGTGGGTGTGCCGGGAGATCTGCTGGAACGAGGAGCGCGGCCTCTGCGTCGAGTGCGCCCCCAAGCTGGGCGAGGAGATGGCCTACATGCAGGCGCAGGCCCAGAGGAGCCAGCTGGAGGAGAAGATCCAGGCCCAGGATCTGACCCAGGGCATCAACTACACCGACCAGGCGACCGGGCTGTGTCCCTCCTGCCACCAGGAGTCGGGCGGCGGCAAGTTCTGCCAGCACTGCGGCGCGGCGATGGCCGCGGCACCGGCGGCAACCAAGAAGTTCTGCACCAACTGCGGCGGCGAGCTTGTCGGCGGCATCAAGTTCTGCGGTGAGTGCGGGACCCCGGCCCCGTAGTGCACTTCCGGTTCTGCGCCCAGAGCGGCGCCGTGATCGACGAGGGCGAGGGGACGGTTGCCGTCGGGGACGGAACGGTCACCGTCTCGCCGCAGCTGGGGCAGCCGCTCAGGATCGCCCAGGAGCAGATCACCGAGGTCGGCGAGCCGGTGCCCTTCACCGTCCGGATCGGGCTCAGCGACGGGAGCTCCGTCGAGCTGTCCCAGCTGGGGCCGCTGCGCACCCAGCTGCTGACCCAGATCGGCGACATCCGGGTGTCCGGTGCCCACAGCGGCCTGGTGACCATCGGCTTCGGTGAGCGGCAGCGCTTCCAAGGCTCGGTCGACGGGACCGAGGCCGAGATCAGCCTGTACGACGACGGGCTGGTGGCCATCCCTGCGGGGGGACTGCCGGTGCAGGTTCCCTACGCGGTCGTCGAGGACGTGATCACCGACCCCTCCGGATACCGGGTCACCATCTCCAAGGGCGAGCTGGGCGAGGTCACGGTGCAGCGTCTCGCCCAGATGACCTCTCAGTTCCTGACCCTGTTGCGCCAGCGGGTCACCGGGGCGCGGGGGCGCACCGCCGCCTTCTTCCAAGCGCTGCTTCCGGGCCTCGGGCCGCTGGCCCAGCGGCAGCTCTCGGGCGGCCTGCGGGACGGCCTCGCCGCCACCCGCCCCGTGATCGATGGGGTCGATCCCAAGCTCTGGACAACCCTCCTCGACGCCGCCGTGCTCGAGGGGCGCTCCCCGGCGGCCACCGCGGTGCAGAAGCTGGACGAGGTCGCCCTCGGCTTCCACCAGCAGTCCTCGGTCGAGGTGGAGGCTCAGGGCACCTTCCACACGTCGGAAGCGGCGCCGGTTCAGAGCACCGGTCCCGGACGTGGCCAGGGCGGCTTCGACATGGGGGCGATGGCGCAGGGGATGACCGGGATGATGATGGGCCAGATGATGGGGGTCCCTCCCCCGGGTGCCGGCGGCGGCGGGCCCATGATCGCGCCCGGTGGCATGGGAGCGGCGCCGGCGATGCCCCCGATGGGGATGCCCGGGATGGGAATGATGGGTGGCCCCATGGGGATGGGGGGGATGGGGTTCGGCGCCCCCTTCGGTGCCTTCGGTGGCCTGCTGGCCATGCGCATGCTCCGCGGGGCGGGCAGCTGGGCATCCGGCGGCGAGCAGCAGGCGCGGAGCATGTTCCGGATGCCGGAGACGGTCCCGGACCCGGAGGGCTTCGGCAAGCTGGTCCCGGCGCACGCCGACTTCAGCCAGCTGGGGATGACCGGGGACGATCCCACCATCGTGGCTTTCCTGCTCGGCCGCGCCGCCCCGGGCGCGCTGGTCTACGAGATCCTCAACATCGCCGACCACGCCACCTACGTCTTCCACGACCCGGAGCTGTCGCTTCGCCAGTTCAACCTCGCCCTGATGCTGACCGGCTTCCACATCCAGGTGCTGGCCGGCGACTTCAGCGGGCTCGGATCGCGCTATGCGGAGGCGGTCCGGCGGATGCCCGAGCTCTCCCGCCTCGCCGCGGCGTTCCGGGGACGGGCGATCCACGACGACACCTGGGAGAGCCAGTTCCGCGCCCTCATCGCGTGATCTGAGGCCGGCCGGCTCGCCCCCGGCTGGTGATTGACGCGCGTGTGCTCATGGGCTCACGGGCTGGCAGGCTGAGCGGCTGCCCCCCTGAGGGCCTTCGGCTCTGGGCATCCGACCACCTCCCTCACAGAGTGGGTCGGGAGCGTCGATGAGCACCGAGGAGATGTGGCAATCGGAGCCGTGGGCGCTTCGGCACCCCGGCTCAGGGTCGGCGCTCCGCACGAGGCTGCGGGCCGGCCTCGCCTCGCCGCGCCTTCCCTTCCTGCTGATCGGCTGGATCGTCCTCTTCACCCTGGGCAGCCTGTTCATCGCCAACCCCTTCGTGACCGAGGCGAGCGCGGCGGTCGCCCCGGACTTCTGGAGCTCGATGTACCTGCACGGCCTGCTCACCGCGCTGGTCGGGGTCCTCGCCCTGGTGGTCTGCCAGGTCTTCGCCGCCGGCTCTCCGGCGGCTCGGGGAGTGATCGCGGGCAGCGCCGTCGTGGCCACGGTGGCCACCGGAATCGGAGGCGTCTTCGACACCCGGCTCCCCGGCGCCGAGGCGGCCACGTTCACCCAGAACCTGGGATTCCTCGCCCTCGATGCCATGCTGGTGGCCCTGATCGTCGCCATGGTCGGGGCGATGCAGCGGCGAGGCCGGGCAACCCGCACCCTCGCCTTCTGGACCGCGCTTCCTTCGGTCGCGGCCATGCTGCTCGCGGCTGTGCTCGGCCACGTGGCCGGCTGGATGATGCAGTTCGGCGCCTGGCCGGGGTTCCTCGCCGATTACCTGCGTGGCCTCGGCATCGACAGCACCACCATGACCGAGAAGCTGATCGTCGCTCACTCCCGCGAGATGGTGGCCGCGGTCATGTCCCTGCTCGTCGCGCTGGCCGCCCAGCAGTTCGGCGCTCCGCGCCTGGGGAGGGCCAGCCGCGCTGTGGTGCGTGCCGGACTCCTCACGGTGACGGCGGGGCTGCTTCTCACCGCCGCCGTCTACGTGGCGATGGGCATCACCGCCTGGGAGCCGCCGGCTCTGTTCCAGCTGGGCGGCGGCAGCAACGGCATCCTGCTCGACCAGCTGGTGCTGGGGCTGACCGTGATGCTGGGCGGGGCGGTGACCCTGGTGGCCCTCGCCGTCGGGCGCGGCCTCCTCCACCCCCTGCGTCTCGTCGCGGCGTGGTCGTGGCTACTGAGCTTCGCCACCGTGGTGGTGGCCGGGTATGCGATCGAGCTCGACGAGACCTACTTCGGCGCCGGCGACCCGGGGGCGGCCGGAGCCCCCAAGGACGCTGTGTTCACCTGGCTCCACCAGGACGTCGGGCTCTTCCTCCTGCCCGCCCTGGTGCTGGTGATGGTGCTCGCCGAACGCCACCTCGGCCTCCGCCTGGGGCGCCGGGTTGCCTGGCTGGCGGCGGCGGGCGCCTCGGTCACCTTCGTCGGCGTGATGGTCTGGGTCTTCGTGGATCCCCGGCTCCACGGCGCCGGGTACGCGATCTGCACCACCGGCATCGCGGTGATCGGCCTCGCGGTGATCGTGGCCGACTGGGCCGGCCTGCGCCGGCCGGCTGAGCCGGCGGCCGCCGAAGAGCGCTGACCGGCACCATCGGGCTTCTCCCCAGTTGGGGACAGGAACGTCCCAAACCCGGTGCAGACCTCAACGACCATCGGCAGCCATCTGGCTGTCGAAACCGGGTCGGGCTTCCGTTCCCCACGCCACTGAGCCGGCGGCTGATGCTCCTCCAGCTCACCGGGCGCCGCACCGGGCGCACCTTCCTGCAGCCGGTCAGCCATGTCCGGGATCGCGGCACCCTGCTCACCCCGGGTGGGGGCAACTGGAAGCTGAACCTGGTCGAGGGCCGGCCAGTGCCCGTGCACATCCGCGGGCAGGATCGGACCGCGCGTCCTGAGATCGTCCGGGACCCGGAGGCGATCGAGCGGCTGCTCAGGATCATGACCCGGGCCAATCCCATGGTCGGCCGGTTCGTCGGCCTGCGCCACGGGCCGGACGGGGGCCTCGATCGGGCGGCGCTGGAGCGGGCCATCGTCCACTGGTTCGTCGTCGTCCGCTGGCATCTTGCAGGTCCGTCCGGCCGGGCCGCGGTGCGGCGCGAGACCCGCCGATGGCTCGTTGAGGAAGGGATGGCTCGCAGGTTTGCAGGTTCATGACATGATCGACCAGAACGCACAGGTGGGCGCGGCGGGTACTCGATGAGCTCTTCGACAAGGGCGGCCCGTCGGCGGCGCCGGCCTGATCGCTGAAGCCGGGCTCTCGCCGTCGAGCCCGGCCCGGCCGGGACCCCACCGGCTCAGCTCGAGCCCGAGCGCCCGGCGAGAGCCAGGCTCACCCCCAGACCGACCATGATCGCCCCGCTGCCCCAGCGGAGCCGGCGGAGGAGGCTCGCCGACCGGCCCACCCAGCCGCGGGCGAAGCTCGCCGCCAGGGCCCACGCGCTGTCGGAGATGAGCGCGATGGCCGCCCAAACCAAGCCCAGGACGAGCATCTGGAGGGGCACGTGACCGAGACGCCGGTCGACGAACTGGGGAAGCACGGCGGCGAAGAACACGGTCGTCTTCGGGTTGGTGATGCCGACCACGAAGGCCTGGCCGAAGACCCGCAACCAGGAGGTGCTCCGGGGCGCGCCCTGCTGGTCTGCGGAAGCCGCCCGCCGGCTCCGGATGGTCTGAACCCCCAGGTAGATCAGGTACCCCGCCCCGGCGAGCTTCACCACCGTGAAAGCAACGTCGGAGACGGCCACCAGGGTGCCGACCCCGAGGGCGACCGCGACCACCTGGACCAGCTCACCTGCCTGGTTGCCGACCACGGTGAGCAGGGCCTGGGCACGGGCCAGCGTCATCGACCGGCTGATGATGAAGAGGACGCTGGGCCCGGGGAACAGGATGACGAGGAAGGCCACCCCGGAGAAGGCCAGTGTCCGGCCTGGGTCCATGGCGGAAGGATACCGGCTCGCCCAACCGCACCCGGACCCGCCCGCGAGCAGCGAGGCGGCGTCGCCGCCTCTGCGCCGCGCTCTGAAGCGAGCTGCTAGCGTCTTTGCAGAGCTGAGGCTGAGATGGGAGAAGCGAGGATGAGCGAGTACCGCATCGAGTACCGACCACTGATCGGCTCTCTCGAGAAGCTGGACCTCCAGGAGGTGATCGACGCGACCACCGAGCCCTGGTTCAATCAGACGCTCTGCGAGGTGGACGGCACCGCGGTGCGTCTGGGTGTGCTCCAGGGGGAGTTCCACTGGCACAAGCACGATCACGAGGACGAGTTCTTCCTGGTCCTCGAGGGCGGGATGCGCATCGAGCTGGAGGGCCGGGACGCCGTCGAGCTGGGACCCCGCCAGGCCTTTGTCGTCCCCAAGGGTCTGCGCCACCGCCCGGTGGTCCCTCAGCGGACCGTCGTGCTGATGCTGGAACGTGCCGGAGTGGTGGCCACCGGTGACTGACATCGTGGTTGAACCGATGAGCCCGGAGCGGCCCGCCTCCACCGTGGTCCGTCCGCTGCCGGAGGCTGACCTGGCCGAGGCCGACCGCATCTGCCGGGTCGCCTTCGGGACCTTCCTGGCGTCCCCCGACCCGGAGAGGTTCTTCGGTGATGTCGAGGTCGTTCGCACCCGCTGGGGAGCCAGGCCGGAGGCCGCGCTGGCCGCCTACTGCAGCGGGAGGCTGGCCGGCTCGAACTTCGCCACCGGCTGGGGAAGCGTGGGCTTCCTCGGACCCTTGACGGTGGCTCCTGAGTGCTGGAACAGAGGCATCGCGGGCCGTCTCCTCGACGCGACCCTGGAGATCTTCAAGGCCTGGGGCACTACCCACATCGGGCTCTTCACCTTCGCCCACAGCCCTAAGCACGTCGGCCTCTATCAGCGCTTCGGCTTCTGGCCGCGCTCCCTGACCGCGGTGATGTCGCGCCCCCTGGTGACGGCGGCGCCGGAAACCGCGCCGCGGGCACGTCCGGGGACGGGCGTCGCCGCCCCCTTGTCCGCAGGGATGCGAGCTGAGATTCGAGGTCTCACCGACGCGGTGCACCCCGGTCTCGATGTGACGGCGGAGATCGATGCGGTGATCCGCCAGCGGCTCGGTGACGTGGTGATGCTCCGAGGGGATCGCGGCGACCTGGAGGGAGTGGCGGTGTGTCACATCGGTGCCGGGACGGAAGCCGGGGGTGGCACCTGTTACATCAAGTTCGGGGCAGCACGCCCCGGTCCGGGGGTGGAGTCGAGGTTCGCCCGCCTGGTCGATGCGTGCAACCGGGTCGCCGCCGATTGGGGAGCCTCGGTGGTCACGGCCGGGGTCAACGCAGGGCGCGAATCGGCCTGGCGGGCCTTGCAGACGATGGGCTTCCGCACCTCGTTCCTCGGCGTGGTCATGGACCGGCCCAATGAGGCCGGGTACAACACGGCTCGGAGCTACGTCATCGACGACTGGCGCTGACCGGCAAGCCAGCGCCCCCCTGCGGGCGGGCCCGGCACGCAGGCCGGTACCATGGACCGCCATGGAGATGCCCTATCGACGTCTGGGCGGCAGCGGGCTGCGGCTGAGCCTCCTCTCCTTTGGTTCGTGGGTCACCTTCGGATCCCAGCTGGATCGCTCCCTGGCCCGTGAATGCATGGCGGCCGCGCGCGATTCCGGTGTCAACTTCTTCGACAATGCCGAGGCCTACGGGGGTGGCGAGTCGGAGACCATCATGGGCGCCGTCCTCAAGGAGCTGGGCTGGCCGCGCGAGTCCTACGTGGTCTCCAGCAAGTTCTACTGGGGGTTGAGCGATACCGTCAACGCCCACCACACCCTCAACCGCAAGTACCTGCTGGATGCGGTGGAGGGGTCGCTTCGGCGGTTCGGTCTGGAGTATCTGGACCTGGTCTTCTGCCACCGGGCGGACCCCGAGACGCCGGTCGAGGAGACGGTGTTCGCGATGCACGACATGGTGAGCCGGGGTCGGGCCCTGTACTGGGGAACGTCGGAGTGGCCGGCTGACGCCATCCGCGCGGCGTGGGACATCGCTGACCGCCATCACCTTCACAAGCCGGTCACGGAGCAGCCGCAGTACAACCTCCTCGAGCGCACCCGGGTCGAGCAGGAGTACGCGCGGCTCTGCGACGAGCTGGGGATCGGCCTGACCACCTGGAGCCCACTGGCCTCGGGACTGTTGACCGGCAAGTACGCCAGCGGTGTTCCGGCGGGCAGCCGCGCCAGCCTGCCCGGGTACGAGTGGCTCCGGCAGCACCTGACCGATCCCAAGGCCAACACCGCGGTGCGCCAGCTCGCCGAGGTCGCCAGGGATCTCGAGGTCAGCCTGGCCCAGCTGGCCATCGCCTGGTGCACCCTGAACCCCCATGTCACCACCGTGATCACCGGAGCCAGCCGGCCCCAGCAGGTGGTGGAGAACATGGGGGCCCTGGACGTCCTGAAGCGGATCACTCCCGAGGTGGCGGAGCGGCTCGCGGCGATCAACGTCTGAAGACGCCGCGCGGCCGCGTCAGGGGTGAGCGGAATCGGACGCCGCGGGCTCGGCGCTCAGGGCCTGGCGGACGTTCGCGAGCAGCCCGTCGACGGCGCTGTCGTCGGTGGCCCAGGAGCAGACCAGCCGGATCAGGCTGGTCTGCTCTCCCCGCGTCCAGATGTGGAACCCGGCCACCGCGGCCAGGCGCTCGACCGCGCCGTTGGGCAGCTCGACGAAGACCTGGTTGGCCTCGGCGGCGCGCGGCGGCACACCGCACTCGGAGAGTCCTCGGGCCAGACGGGCGGCGGCGGCATTGGCCTGAGTCCCCAGCCGGTACCAGAGGTCGTCGCCGTCGAAGAGCCGGGCGAACTGGATGCCCAGGACGCGGCCCTTGGCGAGCAGCGCGCCGCGCTGCTTCATGTGGTACCGGAAGTCGCGGCGGAGCTGGTCGTTGATCAGCACCACGGCTTCACCGCAGAGCGCGCCGTTCTTGGTTCCACCGACAAAGAAGGCGTCGACCCCGCAGGCGGCGACGCTGTCCAGACGGGTGTGGAGCGCGGCCAGGGCCTGGGCCAGCCGGGCGCCGTCGAGGTACACCCAGAGTCCGTGGTCATGGGCGTGAGCGCAGAGGGCCCGGAGCTCCCCCAGGGTGTAGACGCTGCCCAGCTCGGTGGCCTCGGCGATGAAGATCCCCCCGGGGCGGGGCATGTGCTCATCCACGTGCTCGGCGAGGACGATGGCCACCTGCTCGGGGGTGAGCTTGCCGGACGGGGTTGGGACCTGGAGGATGCGATGGCCGGTGGCCTCGACCGCCCCGGTCTCGTGGACGTTTATGTGCGCGCTCTGGGCCGCGATCACCCCCTCGTGGGGGCGGAGGAAGGCACCCAGGCAGGTGAGGTTGGCCTGGGTGCCGCCGGTCAGGAGGTGGACCTCGCAGTCGCAACCGACCTGGGCGGCGATCCGCTCGGCGGCGAGCTGAGTGTGCCGGTCCAGACCGTAGCCCAGCTCCTGCCCACCGTTGTGGGCGACGAGCGCCTCGAGGACGGCGGGATGGGCCCCCTCCGAGTAGTCGTCGTAGAACATCCGCATGGCGGGCTATGGTGCCAGCCCGGCGTGCCCACCGGCTGATGACCCCCTGTTCAGGCGCGGCGGACCGGCCGCCGGGGACGGCCGGCTCGGTCTGGCTGGGCGGCCCCCACGGTGACGCCCGCCGTTCCGGCCCTTTCCGCCAGGAAGGCCTGAGCCAGCCGCCGTGGCGCCCTGGCGAGCCATGCCTCGTTGATCAGCTCGGCGAGGTCCGCAGCGGTGATCTCGGTGAGGCGGACCAGGACCGCGGGATAGCCGTCGAAGTGGGGGGTGGTGAAGTACACGGCCGGCTCGCTGGAGATGAGCGCCTGCTTGGCGTTGAGATCCGGCGTTCGCGCTCCCAGGATGGGACCCTGGGGCGCGGCGTCGCCCAGGGCGACGAGGTCGGCCGGGCGCAGCGGGCGTTCCCAGACGAACAGCTTCCCATTGACCCACCACTGGGTGAGCCCATCGCGCCTCACCACCTCCGAGGTCTCGGGCAGGGCCAGCGCCGCTCTCCGGACGTTGTCCCAGGTTGTCACCCCTCCCTCCGGCCGGCGACCGATCGGTGGTGGCGTGATCCGGCGGGGCCCCGGGCTTCACCGAGGGTGCGGAGCGGCTGGTGGCCGAGCGGCACGACGCCCTCCCGCTCGATCGGCTCCACGGCCCGGGGAGAGGCGGGGAACTCGAGATCCGTGCGGCCCACCCGCCAGCTGTAAGGCTCAGGCATCTCCGCGCTGAGCTTGGTGCTGCCCTGCGGCATCCTGCGGCGGCCAGCCGTCGACCTGGCGGACCCGAAGCCGTCCCACCACCAGCTCCTCGATCTCCAGTCGGCGGATCTTCGCGTTGCCGACCCGCAGGCGCCCGATTGCCAGGGCGCCGATGGCCAGAGCGCCGATCGCCGCTGCCCCCAGGGCCAGCGCGCCGGTTGCCAGCGCACCCATCGAGCCCGCTCCGATCGCGCTGGCTCCCACCGCGCTGGCGGCGGCCGGCACCGCCCCGCTGCGCCGCTGGCCGAGGTCCATCCTCATGCCGTCTCCTCCCTGCCGATCGTGGTTTCGGTTCCGGGTCAGTGAGGGCTGTGCAGATCAGCGTACAGGTCCACGGCGTTGCCGTCCGGGTCGCGGAGCTGCGCATACCGCTGGCCCCAGAAGGCATCCCAGGGCTCCCGGTGGCAGCTGCCCCCCGCCGCGAGGGCTTCGCTGTAGAGCGAATCCACGGCGTCCGGGCTGTCGCAGTGAAAGGCCAGCGACGCCCGGGGCTCGCCCGAGGGCGCTCGCCATGCCGGATCGAAGCTGGCGATGCCCGTCTCGGTGTCGAGCAGCAGCCGCATGCCGCCGCCGAGCTGCGCCTCCGCGTGGCCGTGCTCCGAGACCTCGGCACCCTCCGCGAAGCCGGCGCCGAGCCCGCGATAGAAGCGCACCGACCTCTCCAGGTCGCTGACAATGAGGCCGACGGCGTCGAGCTTGCCCTGCGTCATTGGTCAACTCCCTTCACTGTGGTCAGCGACTCCGGAGGGCTGCATTGCGCCTCCCGGGCCAGGCTATCGGATTCGAACGATTCGCCGCCATCGGCAGGCCCGTGACCCAGTGGGCTCCGATAGCTCCGGCCGGAATCCTCTGAATGCGCCGGTCCCCGATGCCCGGCCGGGCTGCTGCGGCTCCCTCGCCGAGCGGGATCACGCTAGGCTGATCTCGTGACCGCGGTGCTGGTAACCGGGATCTCCGGGGCGGGCAAGTCAACGGCTCTCGCCGAGCTCGCCCGCCGAGGACATCGAATCGTGGACACCGACTACGGCGGTTGCTCCGAGGAGGTGCAGGGTACCGGCGCGGGCGTCGGGGAGCAGCTGTGGGTGGAGGATCGGATCGAGGCTCTGCTCGAGGGATGCGAGCCAGGAGTTACCTTCATCTCCGGCTGTGTCTCCAACCAAGGGAGGTTCTATCCGCGCTTCGACGCCGTGGTCTTGTTGACGGCTCCTGCGAGCGTGCTCCTCGAACGCGTGGCTGGTCGAGAGACGAACCAGTTCGGCAAGCGCGACGCTGAGCGCAGTCGCATCCTCGACGACCTTACCAGGATCGAGCCGCTGCTGCGCGCGAGTGCGACCGCTGAGATCGACACGCGGGCCCCGCTCGGGGAGGTGGTGGATGCGCTCGAGACCATCGCGGACAGGGTTCTGCGCCCGATGCGAACGTCTCGACCTGATCGGCCTCCAGGGCGTCACGGTCACGGGGTTTCCGGCGAGAGCCGGCCTTGACCCCCGTGACCCGACCCGCGTCCACCGATCCGCGGAGCTCAGGCTGAGACGGAGGCGAGTCGGGAGGGCGCGGCGCTGGGCAGGGCGATCATCAGGGTACCGGCGAGGGTCAGCACCATCCCGGCGACCGCCAGCGCCCAGGCGTTGTTTCGCGGCGTGTCGCCGAGGAACACGATGCCGACCAGGATGGGCACGATGGTCTGAGCCCCGGTCGTCGAGGCGGCAACGATGCTGGCGTGGCTGCGCTGCAGCGCCATGGTGAAGATGAGCAGCCCGACCAGCCCGTAGGCGAGCATCGACCAGAGCAGCGGGCTGGTCAGCAGCAGCCAGTACGGGTGGGGGAGGGCCAGCATCCTGCCCGCGATCGCGGTACCGCCGAAGGCGACGCCGTCGAGCGCGCCCAGGGCGATAGTGGCCGCGTGCTGCGAGCGCGCCACGATCAGGGCGCCGAGGGCGGCGATGCCGACCGGCATCACGATCACGGTCCAGAGGACGGGGGTGATGGCGATCCGGGCACGCTCCGGCGCCGCGGCAACTGAGAGGAGGAGGAGGCCGGCGAGGATGCCGGCGATCGCCGCCCACGCCAGCCGGCTGAGACGCCGACCGAGGCAGAACCGCTCGATCACGGCGGTGATGACCACGTTGACCGCGATGATCGGCTCCACGATGAAGAGGGGCAGGTTCTGCACCGCGATGACGGTGAGCAGGAACGACAATCCGTCGAGTGCCAGCCCGACCAGGTAAGGCCAGTCGTCGAGCAGCCGCAGCAGCAGTCCGATCCGCAGCGAGGAGGCCCGCTCCTCGCGGTCGGCGCTTGCCTTCTCCAGCACCGCCGCGACCCCGATGCTCAAGGAGCACCCGAAGGCCGCGGCCAGTGCCAGCCCGAAGGGCATGGGGTCACGGTAACAGATGCCATCCGAGGCTCCCGGCGGCCGGTGCGAGCGGCGGTGAAGCGGAGACGCGTGACGCCGGCGGTCCCGGAGTCGAGGTGACAGGGGTGCGGTGGGAAGAGCCGGCAGCCGCCGCGGCGGCCAGCGCGGCAGCGGCCAGCACGGCAACCGCCGCGTCCCGGATCCATCGCCGCGTCATGCCCATGTCTTGGACTCCGCCAACACGGTGACAGCACTCGGGAGGAGCGGACGGTTGCCACGCCCCTGCGACGGCCTGCATGGGCAGCACCGCTTCCCCCACTCGGAGGAATCGCCCGGCACTGGTCGTGATGGGTCCGTGAGGGCATGTTGCGATCAGCTCGTAGCCCGGATCGCGAGCGTCCGGCCCCTGCTGGGTTCGGAAGGACGGGACTGAGGTGAAGGATCAGAGGTTCGTCTTCGGAGAGGCGCCCGAGCTCTACGACCGGGCCAGGGCCGGCTACCCACCGGCTCTGGTGGATGACGTGCTGAGCTGGCTGGGGCCCCTCCAGCGGCCGGCGCGCGCCCTGGAGGTCGGGGCTGGCACCGGCAAGGCCACCGTGGCATTCGCCCAGCGCGGGCTGGAGATCCTGGCGCTCGAGCCCAGCCCGGAGATGGCGGCGGTCGCGGTCGCCAGCTGCCGCCGATTCCCGAGGGTGCGCGTCGAGCCGTTCACCTTCGAAGGATGGCCCGGCGAGACGGGCAGCTTCGATCTCGTCTTCGCCGCCCAGTCCTGGCATTGGGTGGACCCCTCAGTCCGCTATGTCAAATCGGCCCGCAGCCTGCGACCCGGCGGCACGCTGGCGCTCTTCTGGCATCGCACCGCCTGGCGGGGCGAGCCGCTCTGGAGCGGGCTCGGCTGCTCGAGGCCCTGGGCGGGTTGGTCAGTGGGCTGGGCGGCGAGGTCGCTCTTCCCCACGTCACCGTCCTGGCCCTGGCTCGGGTGCGCTCCCAGCAGGGGGGTGGCGTCGCCCGCTGACAACCCTCCCGCCGGAAGTGGGGAGCGCTCCTACGGGGTGCCGCCGACCACCACCGTCCAGGGCCGCACCCGCCAGCGCTTCACCAGTCCGGCCCGGACGTACGGGTCAGCCGCCGCGAAGCTCTGAGCCGCCTCGGGCCCATCCCCGTGGAAGAGGAGCACGGCCATGTCGGTGGGATCGGCGAGGGCCCCGGCGAGAAGGAGCTCACCCCGCGCGTGGGCGTCCCGCACCAGCCGAAGGTGCTCCTCCCTGAACGCCGGACGGCGCTCCAGGTAGTCGTCGACAAGGTCGTAGATCAGCAGGTGGTACATGTGACCCTCACTCTTGGGGAACCGCGGCGGTCCAGCGCGGATCGCGCCCGAACCAGCCCGCCAGACGATCCTGGACCGGGGCGTCATCCGCCACGGCCACCTCCGCCGCGAAGGCTCTGCGCGGGCCGCGGTGCTCGGGTCGGAGCCTTTGGCGCGCCCAGGCGAGCGCGTGCCCGGCAACGGTGGGGTCGAGGACATTGAGAGCCTGACCGGTGGCGCGGGCCAGGTCCCACCCGTGCACGGCGAGCTCGGCGATCTGCTGGTCGGCGCGGCCACGCAGCGGGGCCTCCCCACCGCCGGGAATTGGCACCGGCCGGTCGAGATCAGCGTGCCTCCAGGTCTCCATGAGGGTGTGCGCGGCCGAGGCGAAGGTGGCCCCCCAGTCACTCCCCGGGTCGATCGCAGGAGCCTGCCAGTCGGGCATCTCGCCCCGGGCGGCGACCGTGAAGTTGCCCAGGCCCCGGGGTGCGAGGTGGGCGACCAGCCGGCGTACGTCCCATTCACCGCACGGGGTGGAAAGGTCGGCCTGGTCGGGGCGGATGCCGGCGATGATGGCCTGGGTCTGGTCGAGGGCGCGCTGTAGGAGCGCCAGGGTGTCGGTCAGGCTGTCTCTCTCCACGACGGGAGATCGAGGGTAGGGACCTCGCTCGACCAGCGTCAAGGTTTCTCCGGTGGCGGGCGCCACTGGCGGTCCGCCGCCGAGCTTAGGCGGGACCCCCGTGCTTCACGGTCACGAGGCCGAGGTCCCATCGGCGGCGGCGCGGATGGCGGCCAGATCCAGCTTCCTCATCCCCAGCACCGCCTTCATGGCCCGGTCGCGGCGGCCGGTGTCGGGGTCCGCCATGATCTCGTCGAAGCCGGTGGGAACGACCTGCCAGGACAGCCCGAACCGGTCCTTGCACCAGCCGCACACGCTTTCCTCACCCCCACCCTCGGTGAGCCTGGACCAGTACAAGTCGACCTCGGCCTGGTCGGCGCAGTGGATGACGAAGGAGATCGCCTCGTCGAAGGTGTACTGCGGACCGCCGTTCAGGGCAGTGTATGGCTGGCCGTCGAGGCTGAAGTCGACGGTCAGGATCATCCCGGCCTCCCTCGGCCCGGCCTCGCCGTAACGGGTGACGTTGCGGATCTCGGAGTTGGGGAAGATCGAGCAGTAGAGCTCGGCAGCCTCGAGGGCCTCGGTGTCGAACCAGAGCATGGGGCTAATACGGGGCATGGGTGCTCTCCTCCGCCGCAACGTGGGCTCGTACCAATGCTGACCACCGGGACCGCGGAAGGTCATCGGTCCCGCCGGGCAAGCTCGTCGGCCGCCAGCTGCCCGGCATCCGCGGTCTGGCCGAGCAAACCGGCGTGAACCTCCAGCTCCGGTTCGGCCATTCCGGCGCACCTGGCCAGGCCCATGCCCTCAGCTGCGCAGTCGTGGGCGATCCACGTTGGAGAGTGGATCGTCCCGCGCGCCGTCGGCGTCGAGCGGACCCTTCCGCGGCGGCTCGCCGGCGCACTCAGAGTGAGCCGTCCTGGCGGGAGGGCTGTTGGTAGGCCGGCGACAGCGCATGGTTCAGAGCGGACCATCCTTGGCGAGCTCCGTAGGTCAGGAGCACATATGCGGCGAGGGGGTCGGCCCACCACCATCCGAGCGCTGTGTTGAGCACCAGACCTGCCAGCACAGCCGCCGCCAGCAGCCCATCGACAAAGGTGACGCGCCCTTCCGTGCGGAGCACCGGGTTGCCCAGCCGCCGACCTGTCCGTTCCTTTCCCGCCGCGAGAGCGAACATCACGGCGGCGGTTGCAGCCGTCCACCCGATCCCGACAGGGCTGCGGTGTGGATGGAGCTGATCGGCGATGACGATCGTGCTCTGGACAGCCAGGTAGACGGCCAGAAGCAGAAAGGCAAGCCCGATCAGGCGCAAGCCCCGGCGCTGACGAGCCGCACCCGCACCGGAGAGCTCCCAGATCACCACCGTGCTGGCGCCGATCTCGATCAGGGAGTCCAGGCCAAAGCCCGCCAGGGCCACCGATCGCGCGGCGAGGGCGGCGAGCGCCAGGATGGCCGCCCCGACCAGGTTCCAGCCGAGCGTGACCGCCTCCAGG
Organism: Binatia bacterium; assembly: GCA_035624785.1. Classification (GTDB taxonomy): domain Bacteria; phylum Chloroflexota; class Dormibacteria; order Aeolococcales; family Aeolococcaceae; genus JAJZNI01. Next base: position 27,527 of record DASPQV010000023.1, read on the forward strand.
AGATAGCCACGACGGACCAGCGCCGCGTGGGTCCCACCGAGCCCGGTGTCGGTCACGTGCTCCGACGTCCCCGACACCCAGCCAGCGCCCCTGGCGCCCTCGCGGTCATCGGCAGGGTCCTCACCCGGCTCGCAGTCACGGCCGTTTGCCTGAGCTCACTGCGTCCCTCGTTGGCGCTTCGCTGGACGTCACCCGACAGGAGCTTGGCCATGGCTTGGTCTCAGCGGCATCCGTGGCAGAGCCGAGATCCGATCTCCCCCCCGGGGGGGAGTGGCTCGAACTGGATGGTGCTGTGCTCGACGTCGAAATGCCCCATGAGGCACTCCTGCAGCCGGTGCAGCAAACCAGGCAGATGGCCATCGTGGAAGCAGTCCTCGTCGACGACGACATGCGCGGTGAGGACCGGCAGCCCAGTGGCCACCAGCGAGACATGCAGGTCGTGGACGCCCCGAACGTGGATGGTGCCCTCGATGTGTCCGCGGACGCGACTGAGATCGAGGCCGCGCGGGGTGGCCTCGAGAAGCACGTCCACCGTCTCCCGAAGCAGCTTCCAGGTCCGCGGGAGGATGAGGACGGCGATCACCGCCGACGCGATGGGATCGGCCCTGGTGAACCCGGTCACGAGGACGACACCGGCGGCGACCAGCACCGCCAGCGATCCGACCGCGTCGTTGAGCACCTCGAGGGTGGCGGCTCGAGCGTTGAAGCTGGTGTTTCGAGAGCGGTGCATCACGATGGCGGAGACCGCGTTGCCGGCCAGGCCGATGGCTCCGAAGATGAGCACGGCGTTCGCGGCGATCGCGGGGGGTGCGATGAGCCGCTGGACCGCCTCGGCCAGGATGAGCAGGCCGACGGCGAGAAGGACCGCAGCCTGCGCTGCGGCCGCGAGCACCTCGGCCCGCCGGTAGCCCCACGTGAGGGAATCGGTGCTCGGTCGCCGGGCCAGGAATGCGGCGAGAAGCGCGAGACCGAGCCCTGCGACGTCGGTGAGCATGTGCCCCGCGTCGGCGAGCAGGGCGAGCGAGTGAGAGAGCACGGCTCCCCCCACCTCGACGCCAAGGATGGTCGTCGAGATGCCGAGGACGATGGCGAGCGCGCGTCGTGTTCCGCTGGCTGGCCTCTGGCTCTGTTGGTCGCCCCGGCGCATCAGGGGACGCCGGGTTGCGTGGGGTCGGACTGGTCGGCAACGGTGTGGTCGGCGTGGCGGAGCGCCTCACGGATGAGGTGACGGACGTGGGCGTCCTGGACCGAGTACAGGTGGTGCCGGCCCTGCCGCCGCATCCTGGCGAGCCCGGCGAGGCGCAGCTTGGCGAGCTGCTGGCTCGTCGCTGCCGGATTGGCCCCGACGAGGCGGGCAAGCTCGTTGACATCGCGGTCGCCAGAGCCGAGCAGCCAGATGAGCTTGAGGCGCGTCGGGTCGGCGAGCAGTGCGAAGGACCCGACCGCTCCCTCGACCTGGGCCTCGGTCGGGAGGTCAGGATCCCCAGGGGGCGCTGGTTCTCGCATGTCTGCTTGGGCATGCATATATGCGGATTATAAACACGCATGCTGGGGAGGCAGGATTCGAACCTGCGGATGGCGGATCCAAAGTCCGCTGCCTTACCACTTGGCGACTCCCCAGTGGCAGCGCTGATCGTAGCCGCGCCGCTAGACCTGGAGGGCCGGCCCTCCTAGACCTGGAGGTGCACCCGCGGTATGTGCAGCCGCATGCAGCGGGGGCGGCCCGCGGCGGTCCGGCGGCAGCCGCAGCTGCGCCGGGCGCTGAGCCGCCCGAGACGGGCAGGACGCCCCCCCTCCGTGTGGCGATCGGGCCGTCGCTGGTGGGCACTCTGATCGGGCACTGCCACGATCATACCCGCGCCGGGAGCAGCCCTGGACCGGGAGCCTCTCGGCCACCCGTATACTCCGGCGCAGATGGCAGACGGAGCCCGCGCGGTGATCCTGGCCGCGGGACAGGGGACCCGGATGCGGAGCGCCGTGCCCAAGGTGCTCCACACCCTGGCGGGGCGACCGATGCTCCTCCACGTCATCGAGGCGGCGCGGGCCGCCACCGGCTCCCCGCCCGTGGTCGTGGTCAGCCCCTCCCAGCCGGAGGTCGCCGAAGCGGTCGTGGGGCTCGCCGACACCGTAGCCCAGCCGCTGCCCCGGGGCACGGGAGACGCCCTGCGGAGCGTGCCCGACGCGCTGCGCTCCGACGGGCCGCTGGTCGTCGCCTACGCCGACCTGCCCCTCCTCCGTGCCGAGACCATCGGCAGCCTGCTGGGGGTCCATCGGACGACCGGTGCCGCCTGCGTGCTGCTCACCGTGGTGCCCTCGGATCCGGCGGGGCTGGGCCGTGTGGTCCGGGGTGCTTCCGGGCGCGTCGAGAGGATCGTCGAGGAGCGCGATCTCCCGGCCGCGGGGCCGCGGCCGGTGGAGTGCAACGCCGGCGTCTACGCCTTCACCGGAGCGGCGCTGTGGCCGGCCTTGGAGCGCCTCTCCGCCGAAAATGCCCAGGGGGAGCTGTACCTGACCGACGTCGTCGCCGAGCTGGCCCCCTCCGTCGAGGCCGTGCTCGCCGCCGACCCCGAGGAGGCGATGGGCATCAACGATCGGGTCCAGCTCGCCGCCGCCGAGACGGTGCTCCGTGGCCGGCTGCTCCGGGCCCTGATGCTCGCCGGGGTCACCGTCGAGGATCCGGAGACCACCTACGTCGACGCCTCCGTCCGGGTGGGCCCGGACAGCGTCATCCGCCCCATGACCACCTTGAGCGGTGAGACGGTGATCGGCCGGGAGTGCGAGGTGGGTCCCATGGCCCTGGTCCGGGACTGCCGGACTGGTGACCGGGTCCGGATCGGCGCCTCCGTGGTCGAGGGTGCCGAGATCGGCGACAACGTTGAGATCGGCCATTTCAACCGGGTCAGGCCGGGCACCGTCCTCGCCTCGGGGGTATCTTTGGGAACGCATGCCGAGGTCAAGAACAGCCGGGTCGGGCCGGGAAGCCAAATCAATCACTTCTCCTGCGTCCTCGACTCCGACGTCGGCAGCGGGGTCAACGTCGGCGCCGGCACCGTCACCTGCAACTACGACGGCCGGGAGAAGCACCGGACCGTCATCGAGGACGGCGTCTTCGTGGGCAGCAACAGCAGTCTCGTGGCCCCGGTCAGGATCGGCCGCGACGCCTACGTCGCCGCCGCCAGCGCGGTCACCAAGGATGTCCCCTCCCGCTCCCTGGCGATCGGACGGGCCCCCCAGCGCAACCTCGAAGGCTGGCGCGACCGCGAGCGCGTCGAGCCGCCGCATGGCTGATTTCAATCCCTACGGGGAGCTCATGCTGCTCTCGGGGACCGGCAACCCGGAGCTGAGCGACCGGATCTCGCGCGAGATCGGCATCCCCCTGGCCAGCATGGACATCATGCGCTTCGCCGACGGCGAGTTCGACGTCAAGATCCACGAGTCGGTCCGGGGCCACGACGTCTTCCTGGTCCAGCCCACCTGCCATCCGGTGAGCGACAACCTGGTCCAGCTCTTCGTCACCCTGGACGCGCTGCGTCGTGCCTCGGCGGCACGGATCACCGCGGTCATCCCCTATTACGGGTACCAGCGCAAGGAGAAGAAGAGCGCCCCTCGCGACCCGATCTCGGCCAAGCTGATGGCCAATATCATCGAGCTGGCCGGGGCCAACCGGGTGATCGCGGTCGACCTCCACGCCGAGGCCATCCAGGGCTTCTTCGACATCCCGGTCGATGCCCTCACCGCCACCAAGATCCTGGCCCGCCGGGTGCGGGAGCGCCGCACCGGCAATGTCGTGGTGGTCTCACCCGACACCGGCGGCGCGCTCCGGGCCCGCCGGCTGGCGCGCATCCTCGACGCCACCATCGCCATCATCGACAAGCGCCGTCCCCGTGATGACGCTGTCGAGGTCGTCTACGTGGTCGGCGACGTCGCCGGCAAGCATGCGGTGATCGTCGACGACCTGATCTCCACCGGGAGCACGCTGGTGAGCGCCTCCGCAGCACTGCGGGAGAAAGGGGCCACCAGCGTCGACGTGGTGGTGACCCACGGTGTCCTCAGCGACGGCGCTCTGGAGCGCCTGTCCCAGGCTCCCATCGACGAGATCTGCATCACCGACACCGTCCCCCTCCCCGACGCGCGGCGCGCCTTCGACGACAACCCCAAGCTCCGGGTCCTGTCGGTGGCTCCCCTCATCGCTGAGGCGATAGTTCGTGTCCACGAGGGGAGGAGCGTCAGCGAGCTGTTCCGATGACGAGCAGCGACGCAGAGCCGGCTGATCCCCGAGGAGATCGGGCTCCAGCGCTTCGGGTCGCCCCCGCCGCCGCTGGCCGGGCTGGCCGCCGCTGCGGCGCTGCCCTGCCCGGAAGAGGCGGCGCTGTTCCTGAGCCGGACGTCCCGGCGGCGTTCCGAGCCGACCCGGGGCCCGGCCGATGACCGGGCTCGCCGTCCTGCTCGCCCTGGGGCTGGTGCTCGCCGCCTTCGCGGCCGCCGCGGAGACCGCCTTGACCTCGGTGTCCCGGCTCCGCATGCGCAGCCTCGCTGACGAGGGGAACCGCCGCGCCGTGCGGGTAGTCCGGCTGCACAACGATCCCAACGGTTACCTGTCCACGATCCTTCTGGTCAACACGGTGGCGGTGATCGTCGCCTCGACCGCGACCGCGCTGATGGTCGCCTCGGCCGGCAACGTCCCCGAGGTCATCTTCACCGTCGCCCTCTCGATCTTCGTGCTGGTCTTCTGCGAGATCGCCCCCAAGTCCCTGGCGCTGCGCTTCAACGAGCGGTTCGCGCTGCGGCTTGCGGCGCCGGTCCGGGTGCTGACCGTGGTGCTCCGGCCCCTCGTGGTCGCTCTCACCGTGGTCGCTCGGCTGCTGCTCCGAGTGGCAACCCGCGGCCGGCCCCCGGGACCGTTCGTCACCGAGGAGGAGCTCAAGCTCATCCTGGCCATGGGCGAGCGCGAGGGGGTGGTCGAGCAGGAGGAGCGCCAGATGATCGACGGCATCCTCGAGATGACCGACAAGCCCGTCCACGAGATCATGGTGCCGCGGGTCGATGTGATCGGCATCGAGGCGAGCCACTCCGTGGCCGAGCTGATCAGCCTCATCATCGAGCACGGCCATTCCCGGATCCCGGTGTACGAGGGCAACATCGACAACATCGTGGGGGTCGTCTACGCCAAGGACCTGCTCCGCCAGGGGATACGCAGCGGTGACAACCGCCCGCTTCCCCAGATCGCCCGCGAGCCCTACTTCACCCCCGAGAGCAAGCACGTCGGCGAGCTGCTCCGGGAGATGCAGCAGCGCAAGATCCACATGGCCATCGTCGTCGAGGAGCACGGGGGGACGGCGGGCATCGTCACCTTCGAGGACCTGATCGAGGAGATCGTCGGCCCGATCCGCGACGAGTACGACATCTCCGAGAAGGAGGAGTTCCAGTTCCTGAGCGACCGCGAGGTGCTGATGAGCGCGCGCTTCCCGGTCGATGACGCGGCCGATCTCCTCCACCTCCACGTCGGCGACACCGAGGCCGACACCATCGGCGGCCTGGTCTACGAGCGGCTGGGCGAGATCCCCAAGCCCGGTGCCGCCCTGTCCCTGGGCAGCGCCACCCTCACCGTGGAGTCGGTGCGCCGCCACAGCATCCAGACGGTCAGGATCGTCAGCCCGGAGCCGTTCCTGCTCGAGACCAACGGGCAGCGCGGCAACCAGGCGGGTGAGGCGCCGCGGTCGGCGCCAGCTCCGGCTGAGTGAGCGGGGCACCAGGAGGGAGGTGATGAATCCAGGACAGGATCACGTCGCCACGGTGACCCTCGCCATCCATGCGCCTGTGGCAAAGGTCTGGGCAGCTCTGACCGATCCCATGCTGATCCAGCGGTACTTCCACGACACCGGCGTGACCACCAGCTGGGAGGTGGGGAGCACGATCACCTGGGAGGGAACCTGGAAGGGGCAGCCCTACCAGGACAGGGGCACAGTTCTTGCCTTCGAGCCCCCATGGCGCCTCAGCACCACCCACTGGAGCCCCTTGGGTGGCACCGAGGACCGGCCCGAGAACTATCACACCGTGACCTACGAGCTCTCGGAAGCGGGCGGGGTGACCACGCTGACCCTGCGGCAGACCAACAATCCCAGCCAGGAAGCGGCCGAAGCCATGGCTCAGAACGGCTGGCTGCCGATCCTCGAGGGATTGCGGACGCTGGTGGAGGGCTAGGGGCTTCGCGCCCCGCCCGAGATGCCGGGCAGCTTCACGGACGTTGGGATCGTGCTCCGGCGGGTCGACTACGGCGAAGCGGACCGCGTCCTCACCGTGCTAACTCGGGAGCACGGCAAGGTGGGGGTGATCGCCCGGGGCGTGCGCCGCACGGGCAGCCGGCTGGCGGCACGCACCGACCTCTTCGAGTGCAGCCGGATGCAGCTGGTCATTGGGCGCGGCGAGCTGCTGGTCCTGGCCCAGGCCCAGCGCGCCCCAGGGCCGGCGCCGCGCCTGGTGCAGGAGCCCCGCCGGGCGGCCTGCGCCGCGGTGGTCGCCGAGCTGACCGACCGTGTGCTCGAGGAGCGCCAGCGCGATGAGGAGATCTTCGACCTGGTCGAGGACGCCCTCGAATCGGTTGCGGATCCCGCTCGCGATGCGCGTGCCGCCCTGGTGCGCTTCGCCCGGCAGATGATCGGCCGTCTCGGCTATGCGCCCCAGCTGCACCGCTGTGCCGCCTGTGGCGGACCGCTGCCGGAGCTGCCCGCCGCCTTCAGCGCGGCGGCCGGCGGCCTCCTCTGTCCCGGCTGCAGGCCGGCTGATCCCCGAGCCGTCGACTGCCCGGTGCGGGTGATCAAGGTGCTCCGGGTCGCCGCCGAGGGTGACGATGCCACCTGGGAGCGCCTCCGGCTCGACCCCGCGACCCTCTCCATCCTCGAGACGATCGTCGAACGCGAGCTGGAGCAGCACCTCGACCGGCGGCTGCGCTCTTGGGAGGTCCTCCGGGCCCTCGGAGGATGAGCCCGCCCTGCCGCGGGGTTGGCGGGGAGCTCGCCCCCGCGCGCAGATCGGTCCGCACCGGCGTGGGGGGTTGGCGGGGAGCTTGCCCCCGCGCGCAGATCGGTCCGCGCTGGCGTGGGGGGTTGGCGGGGGGCTTGCCCCCGCGCGCAGATCGGTCCGCGCTGGCGTGGGGGGTTGGCGGGGGGCTCGCCCCCCGCCTGTACAGCGGTCCGCACTGGCGTGGGGGGTTGGCGGGGGGCTCGCCCCCCGCCTGTACACTTGTGCCCTTCGTGTCCGCAATCTCTCAGGAATCCGACGCGGTGTCCGAGCCGATACAGCCGCCCGCAGACCTCCTCGACCGCCTCGTCTCGCTGGGCAAGCAGCGCGGCTTCTTTTTCCAGTCCAGCGAGATCTACGGCGGCATCAACGCCCTCTACGACTTCGGCCCCCTGGGCACCAGGATCCGGCGCAACATCCGGAGCCGCTGGTGGCGCTCCATCGTCGAGCTGCGCGACGACGTCGAGGGCATCGAGTCCTCGATCATCATGAACCCTCAGGTCTGGGTGGCCAGTGGCCATGTGGCCGGCTTCAGTGACCCCCTGGTGGACTGCACCGGCAGCTGTCGCAAGCGCTGGCGCGAGGACCACCTCGCCGCCGAGCGGATCGCCCGCGGCAAGCACCCTGACGCACCGGGCTGTCCCGAGTGCGGCGGTCCACTGACCGGGGCGAGGCAATTCAACCTCATGTTCCGGACCTTCCTCGGTCCGGTCGAGGACTCATCAGCGCAGGTGTACCTCCGCCCCGAGACCGCCCAGGGGATGTTCGTCGACTTCAGGTCGGTGCTGACCAGCAGCCGGCAGCGTATTCCCTTCGGCATCGCTCAGAACGGCAAGTCCTTCCGCAACGAGATCTCGCCGGGCAACTCCATCTTCCGGATGCGCGAGTTCGAGATGATGGAGCTGGAGTTCTTCTGCAAGCCGGGTACCGACGAGGAGTGGTACGACCACTGGCGGAGTGCGCGGTTCAGCTGGTACACGGAGGAGCTGGGGATCCGCAGGGAGCGGCTGCGGCTCCGCGATCACGACCATGAGGAGCTGTCCCACTACGCCAAGGCGGCGACCGATGTGGAGTACCTCTTCCCGTTCGGCTGGGGGGAGCTGGAGGGCATCGCCAACCGCACCGACTTCGACCTGAGCGCGCACCAGAAGGCGAGCGGCGCCGACCTCAGCTATCTCGACCCCGTCACCGGTGAGCGCTACGTCCCCTATGTGATCGAGCCGTCGGTGGGCGTCGACCGGATCATGCTCATCGTGCTCCTCGACGCCTACGACGAGGAGATGGTGCGCGGCGAGAAACGGGTTGTGCTGCGCATGCACCCCGATGTCGCTCCGGTGCAGGTGGCGGTGCTGCCGCTCTCCAAGAAGGAGGAGCTCTGCGTCCGCGCCCGTGACCTGGAGCACCGTCTGCGTCCCCACTTCGCCACCGAGTACGACGAGACCCAGTCGATCGGCCGGCGCTACCGCCGCCAGGACGAGATCGGCACGCCGCTGGCCGTCACCGTCGACTTCGAGAGCCTCCAGGACGACGCCGTCACTATCCGCGAGCGTGACGGCATGACCCAGGTGCGCGTCCCGATCAGCGGGTTGGAGGAGGCGCTGCGGGATCAGCTGGCGCTTTTCCGCCAGCGCACCGCGGCGCGCGCCTGCGGCGCGGCGCCGGCCGGACCGTGAGCGCCGGCCCGGGCCCTGGGGACGCCGCGCCCCAGCAGGGCACCGCCGCGGAGGCGCAGGCAACTGGCGCTGGGCCGGCAACGGACGGTGTCAGCGTGGTGAGCCAGACTCGCTCCGCCTTCCTCGCCGCCGCCGCGACGGCTCGCCGGGTGGTCGCTCTCTTCCAGGTCGGGGGGCGCTGGAAGGAGCCGAGCGCGCTTGCGGAGATGTCCGTGGGTGCGCTGGCCGCCCACCTGGTCCGAGCTGTGACCAACGTGGATCGATACATCCAGGACGAGCCGCCGGATCCCGCCGAGCCGCCGGTGAGCGCCGCCGAGTACTTCCTCCCGGTCGACGCGGATCGCTCTTCTCGGATCAATGTCGGCGTCCGTGCGACGTCGGCTGAGGAGGCGCTGGTTGGCCAGCGGGCTCTGCTCGGCCGCATGGACCGCGCCATGGAGCGCCTCGGCACCCGGCTGCCCGCCGAGCCCGGCGGCCGGACGGTCAGGGTCAGGGACGGAGAGGTCCTGCTCCTGGATGACTACCTGAGGACCCGGCTCATCGAGCTCACCATCCACAGCGACGACCTCTGCGTCAGCGTCGGCGTCCAGACCCCAACCCTCCCCGGCCTCGACATCGCGGTGGCGACGCTGATCGAGGTCGCCACCCTGCGCCACGGGGAGCTCGCGGTCCTGCGCGCCCTCACCCGCCGGGAGCGCGATCCGCAGGATGCCCTGCGGGTCCTCTGAGCTGCGCTGAGGAGGCGATTCGGCACCGCCGCAGCGGCGATCTCAGGCGATCGGCTGGGATCCGGGCCGGCCGCCCCCGGCGCCGGCGTCCGGCCTTCGGAGCAGGTGGAACCAGCAGGATCCGTCGACCTCGACGGACGCCACCTCGGCATCGAGGCCGGCCACAAGCGGGGCGAACTCCTCCGGTCGGACCGCCCCCAGCACCAGGCCGTCGCTGCACACGATGACCCCGCCGCCGCTGCGGCGGCGGTCGATGGAGCCGATCAGCCCCGCCGCGGCCTGCGCCTCGAACCAGGCCAGGCGGTCGTCCCAGAACTTGTCCGAATAGCTGGAGAAGATGGCGAGGCCGCCCGGTCTGAGCACGCGCCAGGCCTCGTGCACCAGCGCCCTCCGGTCCACGCCGAATGCGGCGATGCCGTTCTGGACGCAGACCACCACGTCGAAGGTGGCGTCGACGAATGCCAGCCGGGCGGCGTCCATGCACGCCAGCAGCAGGTTGGGGAGACTGCGGAGCCGCGCGGCCGCCAAGGCGAGGCTTTCCGGCGAGGTGTCGATCCCGACAACCAGCCGGGCGGCGCCGGCCAGGTCGGCGAGGGTCCGGCCGTAGCCGCAACCGAGGTCCAGCACGACGTCGCCAGGATGTACGTGGGCGACGACGAAATCCATCTCGGCACGGAGGTAGCGCTGGACCCGGGCGGAGCCCACCTGGTAGCAGCGCTCCAGGGCTTCGCCGGCGAGCTTCTCGCGATAGTAGGAGCCGCGCTCCATCGACGCCGAGGCGTGCTCTGACTGGGGCGTCGGAGCCGGCGAGGCGGGCACGGGGGCAAGTATCCGCGTCCTCTCCCTCAAGTGCAGGAAAGGTGGCCGGTCAGCGGCGACCGGCCACCTCCTTGGGGAGCGGGGGGAGGCCGATCAGGTTCCCGACGGCGTGGGTGAGGCCGACGGGGACGCCGCGGGGTGGCGGCCCCAGGGACCGCCGGGGAACGACCCGCCCGGCCCGGCGAAGGGACCGAACGGCCAGCCCGGAAAGTCGTCGTTCACCCACTGGCTGACCCGCTGGGGTACCTCCGAGGTCAGCTGGCTCGCTTGAGACGAGCTGATCTTGCCGCTCTGCTCCAGGCTGCTGATCTGGCTGTCGACGGCCGTGGTCACGGCGCTGATCACCGTGCTCGCCTGCACCCCCTTGGACTGCGCCACGCTGGCCACGCTCTGCCCGCCGGCCAGGTCGGAGAGCAGCTCCGAGGGGGTGATGCCGATGGCCTTGGCCGCCGCCTGCACCGCTGCCTGCTCGCCGTCCAGGGGAAGGCCCGCGGTGGGTCCGCGGAAGCCGCCCGCCTGGTTGACGAAGGCGGTGATCATCGAGGTGAGGTTGGCCTCCAGCTGGCTCGCCTGGCTCGAGGTGATCTTGCCGCTGGAGACCAGCTTGTTGATCGCGGTGGTCTCGTCACCGACCAGCGCGCTGATCACGTCCTGAGCCGTCTTGCCGTTGCTGGTCGCCACCTGGGCGATGCTCTGACCGTTCTGGAGGTCCGCCTGCAGGGTCTGCTCGCTGATCCCGATCGCACTCGCCGCATCCTGGAGCAGGTTGACCCCGGCCAGCCCCGGAAGCCCCCGGAAGCCTCCGTGGAACCGCGGGCCGGGGCTGGGGGAGGGTGTCGGGGTCGCCGCCCCGGCTCCATTCACGCTCGAAGCCGTGGGCGTCGTGGTGGCGGTGGCCGCCCTGGTGATCAGGAATCCGCCCACGGCGCTGCCCGCCACGAGGCCGATCAGGACCGCGAGGGTCCTCAGCCGGTGAACGCCGAAAGGCCGGCCCCGAGACGGGGCCGGCGGTGGGGGAGGCGGTGGACAGTACGCAGCCGGCGGCGGGACGGCGGCGGGATCGTCCTGGCCGCCACGGGAGGGACGAAGCTCCTCGCTCATCTTCGGTGCTCCTTGTCGGTGCCAGCCTACCCCTCGGGCCTTTCGACTCCATGACAACTCGGTGAGGAAGGGCGATTCCCGAGGTGCTCACCGGCAAGACCGCCGGGGCCATCAGCGCCTCCGCGCTCACGGACCCCTGTCAGACTGCCTCCATGGACCAGCGCCAGCGCGTGGTCGCCTGGCTCGCCGAGGCCAGGCGGATCCTGGTCTTCACCGGGGCGGGGATCTCCACGGAGTCCGGGATCCCCGATTTTCGAGGTCCCCAGGGAGTGTGGCGCAGCCGCGACCCGGCGCGGTGGACGATCGACCGCTATCTCGCCGACCCGGAGGTCCGCCGCGAACGCTGGCTGGATCGGCTGGCCTCCCCGGTGGAGGCTGCCCGGCCCAACGCCGCCCACCTGGCCGTGGCCGCCCTGGAGCGAACCGGCCGGGCCCCTGTCGTGGTGACCCAGAACATCGACGGGCTCCACCAGTTGGCGGGATCCACCGACGTCATCGAGCTGCACGGGACCACCCGCGCCGCCGTCTGCCTGGACTGCCGCCGGAGGTCCTCCATCGAGGTGGTGCTGGACCGCGTCCGGGAGGGTGACACGGACCCGCGCTGCGAGACCTGCGGAGGCCTGCTCAAGACCGCCACGGTGAGCTTCGGCGAGGCCCTGGACGAGGCTGACCTGGAGCGGGCGATGAGGGAGGCGGACCGCTGCGACGTCTGCCTCGCGGTCGGCTCGACCCTCTCGGTCTGGCCCGCCGCGGGGGTGCCGGTGCGGGCGGTGGAGACCGGCGCTCGCCTGGTCATCGTCAACCAGGGCGAGACCGACCTGGACGCTGTTGCCGATGCCATCCTGGAGGGCGCTGCCGGGGAGGTGCTGCCGGCCTTGATCCGGGGGGCCTTCCCCGGGGTCGTGGATCGCGGCAGCCCGTCGCCGGTCCTCTGAGCCCGGGCCCGAGGCTGGCGCGGGCGACAGCCGCCCAGACCGGGCGGCTACACTCCGCCGGACCGTCTCCAGGAGTGCAGCCTCCATGCCCGCCATCGTGGTCGAGGACCTTCGCAAGTCCTATGGCCCGGTTCGGGCCGTCCAGGGCGTGAGCTTCACCGTGGAGACCGGCGAGGTGTTCGGCCTGCTGGGTCCCAACGGCGCGGGCAAGACCACCATCGTCGAGATCCTCGAGGGGTATCGGCGGCGTGACGGGGGACGGGTCGAGGTGCTCGGCGAGGACCCGGCCAGGGGAGCCAGAGGCTTCAAGCGACGCGCTGGCATGGTGCTCCAGGAATGCGCTGTCGAACCTTACTTGAGCGTGCGCGAGGTCGTCGAGCTCCATCGCGGCTACTACCCGAGCCCGCTGCCCGGCGACGAGGTGATCGACCTGGTCGGGCTCAGCGAGAGCGCTGACGTTCGTGTCATGCGGCTCTCCGGTGGCCAGCAGCGCCGCCTCGACCTGGCCCTGGCCCTGGTCGGGGACCCCGAGCTGCTCTTCCTGGACGAGCCCACCACCGGCTTCGACCCGTCGGCTCGCCGCAATGCCTGGGAGATCGTGCGCAGCATGCGGCGGCTGGGCAAGACCATCCTGCTCACCACCCATTACATGGACGAGGCGCAGAACCTCACCGACCGGATTTGTGTGGTCAGCCATGGTCAGGTGGTCCGGATCGGCACCGCGGTGAGCCTGCGGGCGGAACGGGCGGCCACCAGCATCCGGTTCGTCAAGCCCGCCGGCCTCACCGTTCCCGAGGTCGGTGACCTGATGCCGTCCGGCGAGGATGGCTTGGTCGCGGTGGTCACGGACACGCCGACCCGGACCCTTCACGAGCTGACCGCGTGGGCCATGGCCCACGGCGTGGAGCTGGAGCGGCTCGAGGTCACCCAGCCGTCTCTCGAGGACGTCTACCTGGAGCTCACCGGCGGTGAGTGAGCTGAGCGTGAGCCTCGGCCAGGTGCGGGCCGAGCAGAAGAGCTTCTGGCGCAACCCCACTGCCGCCTTCTTCGGCTTCGCCTTCCCGCTCATGTTCCTGCTCATCTTCGGGACCATCTTCAAGGGGCAGACGGTGTGCGTCGACGGGTACTACAACAACCGCGGCCAGTGCGTCGGCGGCGGCGTGCAGGTGCCCTACAACACGTTCTTCGTCCCCACCATGGCCGCCTGGGGCGTGCTCACCACCTGCTACGTGAACCTGGCCATGAGCGTCACCAACCGCCGCGATGCCGGCTTGCTCAAGCGTCTGCGGGGCACGCCGTTGCCGCCCGCGGCCTACGTGGTCGGGGTGGTCGGCTCGGCCCTGATCACCGCCCTCATCACGGTGGCGCTGACCGAGCTGGTCGGTCATTACCTCTACAGCGCACCATGGCCGGCCCACTGGCTGCAGTCGCTGGTGATCGTCCTTCTCGGCGGCGCCGTCTTCTGCGCCCTGGCGATGGCCGTCACCGTGCTCATCCCCAATGCCGATGCCGCGATCGCGGTGGTCAACATCAGCTACCTGCCCCTGCTCTTCATCTCCGGATTCTTCTTCAGCTTCAATGACACGGTGCTCAACGACATCGCCAAGGTCTTTCCGATCTACTGGTTCAAGGAGGCGATGCTCACCGCCTTCGGCGCCCGGCTGTCGGTGAGCGGCTGGGACGGCGGCGACCTCCTGGTGCTGCTGGCCTGGGGCGTGGTCGGGCTCGCCATCGCTCTCCGCTTCTTCCGCTGGATGCCGCGCCGGGCCTGAACGTTTTCGGGAGAGCGGGATAATCCCGGCTGGGATGAGCCAGCCAGGGCCCGCAGGCCACCCATCAGCGCCCTTCCAGTTGCTTCCGGCGGGCCACGCACCGGCGCCCTTCCAGCCCGGCCCTGGCTGGGCTCCGCCGCACCCGGGTTCACCGCCGGTCCGGCCCGCCCGGGCCGGCGCGGCCCTGGTCACCGCCGGGTTGTGGATCTGCCTCTGCGGGTGGTCGCTGGCGACCGCCCTCCAGGGACAGCCGGTGCTGGGCGCCGTGTCGGGCTTCTTCGACCTGCAGCTCTCGGTGCTCGCTTTCAGGCTGGGCCGCCTGCAGCGAGGCGACGACCTGGACCCGGTTGCCAGGGGCCGGGTGGGGCTGGTCATGAGTGAGCTGTGCTGGCGGCTGGGGTGGCCACCCCTGGGTGTCCGCGTGGTGAGCTTCTCCGCCCACCTGATGGGGGTGCGCATGCGCGATCGACCGCCGACCCTGGTGGTGGCTCAGCCGTTCGTGGACCGCCTCACCGACCGCGAGCTGCGCACCCTGGTGGCGCACGAGCTCGCCCACATCGGCCGTCGGGACAATCGAGCCACGACGGTGCGCAACCTGGCCGCGCTGGTCCTGGGAGCCGTGCTCTGCGGCCTCTGCTTCCTGGTGTCACCCACCCTGTCCCAGTACCCGCTGGGCCTGACCGCGCTCTACGTGGGCCTGGTTCTCGGCTCCCTCGCCCTCGGCCCGCTGAACCGGAGTCGAGAGACGAGGGCGGACCGCGACGCGGTGATGATCAGCGCTGACCCGGAGGCGCTGGCCGCCGCTCTCCGAACCATGGGTGAGATCACCGAGCAGGTGCGCGGGGAGCTCTTCTCGCCCCCGGTGCTGCGCTGGCTGCTCTGGCCATGGTCGATGCGACCGACCACGCACCCTCCCGTGGCGGCCCGCATCGCCGCCGTGAACAGGATCATGGGGTTGGGGCCGCCGGCGGGCCCCTGACCAGCTTCCCCTCCCGTCGCCTTCGCGCAGCTCAGACGTGGCAGGCGCCGCCCCCCCGCTTCTCGAAGTACTGCTGGTGATACCCCTCGGCCTCCCAGAAGCGGGGGGCCTCGGCGATCTGGGTGACGATGGGACGGCGGAACCGATGCTCCTCCTCCAGCCGAGCGCGCACCCTCTCCGCCACCTCCCGCTGCTCCGCGTCGCGGACGAAGACGGCCGAGCGGTACTGGTCGCCGACATCCGGCCCCTGGCGGTTGAGCTGGGTGGGGTCGTGGATCTCGGTGAGGAAGGCGGTCACCAGCTGCTCGTAGCTGACCCGGTCCGGATCGAAGAGCACCTCCACCGCCTCGGCGTGCCCGGTGGTGTGGCGGCAGACATCGGGATACGTGGGGTGGTCGGTCCGGCCGCCGGTGTAGCCAACCCGGGTCGCGACCACCCCCGGGATCCGTCGGAGCTCGTCCTCCACCCCCCAGAAGCAGCCACCGGCGAAGGTCGCCGCCTGCAGGGAGCTGGCGCTGGGGAGGGGCGCCCCGGGCTCAGCGGCCGAGGCGGTGGCGGCGAACGTGGCCGGCTCTGGGGCGAAGGGGGTCACTGGGTCAGGGCTCGGGGAGGTGGTGCTCATGGCCCCATTGTGCCCAGTTGCCGGGCCGGATACTCGTCGGCCACCCCCTTCTGCCCGGCGCGACCGCCGTGAGGCTCGGCGGCGATGCCCCCCGCCCAGCCGGTTGGCCGCCAGAGACCGGGAGCCTCGGCCGACCCCCGCAGGCGGGGGCGGGGCAGGCGGTGAGGCCGTGCCGCGGTGCTACCCTCGGCGGGCCCAGCCTCCCATCCAGGAAAGAGGACCGATCATGCCCGGCAGCAGCAAGCCCAGAGCCACCCGTAAGAGCAGGCACGCCGCGACCCCTGCGGTCGTCAGCCGGACCGCCGCCGCCCGGGCCGCTCGGCCCTCGGCGAACGGCGCCGGGTCGCGGCGGCGGAGCACCAAGTGGGTGTACCTGTTCGAGGAGGGCAACGCCCAGATGCGGGACCTCCTCGGTGGCAAGGGGGCGGGCGTCGCCGAGATGACCCGGGCGGGTCTCCCGGTCCCCCCTGGGTTCACCATCACCACCGAGGCGTGCAACGCCTTCTACGCCGCCGGCGAGCGCTTCCCGGAGGGGATGTGGGAGCAGGCCCTGGCTGCTCTCCGCGACGTCGAACGCAAGGCCGGCAAGGGCTTCGGCGACCCCCGCAACCCGCTGCTGGTCTCAGTGAGGAGCGGCGCCAAGTTCTCGATGCCGGGGATGATGGACACGGTCCTCAACCTCGGCCTCAATCAGAGGACCCTCCAGGGGCTGTCCGATCTCACCGGCGACGAGCGCTTCGCCCTGGACTCGTACCGCCGCTTCATCCAGCTGTTCAGCAAGATCGTGCTGGGAATCCCCGGTGAGCTCTTCGAGCACGCCCTCGACGCCGCCAAGAAGAAGCACGGCGCCGCCAGCGATGCCGATCTGAGCCCCGCCGCGCTGCGCGGGCTCATCGAGACCTTCCGCGGCATCGTCCGTGAGCAGAGCAAGGGCAGCGATTTCCCCGAGGAGCCGCTGGAGCAGCTCCGCGCCGCCATCGGCGCCGTCTTCGACTCCTGGAACGGCAAGCGCGCCGTCGACTACCGCAACTTCAACAAGATCCCCCACGACCTCGGCACCGCGGTCAACGTCCAGACCATGGTGTTCGGCAACATGGGCTGGGACTCCGGGACTGGCGTCGCCTTCACCCGCGATCCGTCGACCGGGGAGAAGGCGCTCTACGGCGAGTACCTCACCAACGCCCAGGGCGAGGATGTGGTGGCCGGCATCCGCACCCCCAAGCCGATCGCCGCACTTGCCGAGGAGATGCCGGCGGTGTACCGGCAGTTCGAGCGCATCGCCAAGAAGCTGGAGCGCCACTACCGCGACGTCCAGGACATGGAGTTCACGATCGAGCGGGGCCGGCTCTGGATGCTCCAGACCCGGAGTGGCAAGCGCACCGCCGAGGCCGCCGTCAAGATCGCGGTGGCCATGGCCCACGAGCGGCTGATCTCGAGGGAGGAGGCGGTGCTGCGAGTGGAGCCCGCCCAGCTGGACCAGTTGCTCCACACCCGCATCGACCCCACCGCGGAGGTTGCGGTGCTGGCGACCGGCCTGGCCGCCTCTCCGGGGGCCGCCTTCGGCAAGGCGGTCTTCGACGCCGACCGCGCCGAGGAGATGGCCAAGGCCGGCGAGAAGGTGATCATGGTCCGGATCGAGACCAACCCGGACGACGTGCACGGGATGATCGCCGCCCAGGGGGTGCTGACCTCGCGGGGCGGCCGCACCTCCCACGCCGCAGTGGTCGCCCGGGGCATGGGCAAGCCCTGCGTGGCCGGCGCCGAGTCGGTGCTGGTCGACCTGGAGAAGCGCCAGTTCACCGCCGGCGGCAAGACGGTCCGCGAGGGTGACGAGTTCACCATCGACGGCACCACCGGGCGGGTCATCGCCGGCCGGGTGCCGATGATCGCGCCCGAGCTCAGCGGCGACCTCGAGGAGCTGCTCCGCTGGGCGGACTCCTTCCGTCGGCTCCAAGTCTGGGCCAACGGCGACTATCCGCGCGACGCCGAGCTGGCCCGCCGGTTCGGGGCTCAGGGCATCGGCCTGTGCCGGACCGAGCACATGTTCATGGAGCAGGAGAGGCTGCCCATCGTCCAGGCCATGATCCTGGCGCCCAGCACCGAGCAGCGGCGGCGCGAGCTGGATCGGCTGCTCCCCTTCCAGCGTGGCGACTTCCTGGGCATCCTCCGGGCCATGGCCGGCCTGCCGGTGGTGATCCGGCTGATCGACCCGCCGCTCCACGAGTTCCTGCCCTCCTTCGAGGACCTCCTGGTCGAGGTGACCCGCGCCGAGGCTCTGGGCCAGCCCGAGGAGAGCTACGCCGACAAGCGCCGGATGCTCGCCGCGGTCCGCAGCCTGCGCGAGCAGAACCCCATGCTGGGGTTGCGCGGCTGCCGCCTCGGGCTGCTCTTCCCGGAGATCATCGAGATGCAGGTGCGGGCGATCATGGAGGCCGCCGTCGCGCTCAAGCGCCAGGGTGTCGACGTCCGTCCCGAGATCATGATCCCGCTGGTCGGCACTCTCGAGGAGCTCCGCCGGACCAAGGGCTACCTGGTCAAGACCGTCGAGGAGGTGCTCGACGAGGCCGGGATCCGGATCGCCTACAAGTTCGGCACCATGATCGAGCTGCCTCGGGCGGCGCTGACCGCGGGCGAGATCGCCCAGGAGGCCGAGTTCTTCTCGTTCGGGACCAACGACCTGACCCAGACCACCTTCGGCTTCTCGCGCGACGACGCGGAGGGCTCGATCATCCTGCCCTACATCGAGCAGAAGATCCTGCCCCGAAACCCCTTCGAGACCCTGGATCGGGCCGGGGTGGGACGGCTCATGAACATCGCCGTCATCGAGGGCAGGCAGACGCGGCCGGATCTCGAGGTGGGGATCTGCGGCGAGCACGGCGGTGATCCCGATTCCATCGCCATCTGCGAGAAGCTCGGCCTCAAGTACGTCTCCTGCTCTCCCTACCGGGTTCCGGTGGCACGCCTCGCCGCCGCCCATGCCCGGCTCACAACCCAGGGGGAGCGCGACCGCTGAGCCGCCCGGCCCCGAACCGCGACCCCCGACCCTGAGAGGACGCGCCGCCCACGTGCCCCCAGGGCCGGCCGCTCCTGGAGCCAGCGAACGACCCCCTGATCCGAAGTATCCTCGGATCTGCGCATGACGGAACGGGTAAGGGTTCGCAAGATCGCCACCCGTGAAGGGCGGCCGTCGATGCTGGATGACGGCCACGTCGTCGAGGGCAACGAGCTGGACGCGCCGACCCCGGGCCAGCCCTACAGCATCCGCCGCACCGTCATCGAGCACAGCGACGCGCCCGAGGTCTTCGCCACGTCACCGGTGAGGGCGGTCATCACCGAGAAGGACGGCTCCATCGTGGTGCTGACCGACAACTCGCGGTACCGGGTCGAGGTCATCGGGCGCTGATGGCTGCAAGCCTCCGACCTGGGAGGCGGGCGCGATGAGCGGTGACGCCGCCGACGAGGTCAGGGCCAGGCTGGACATCCTGGACGTGGTCGGGGGCTACGTCGCGCTGCATCGCGCCGGCCGTGAGCACGTGGGCCTCTGCCCGTTCCACAGCGAAAAGACGCCGAGCTTCTCGGTCAGCCAGGAGCGCCAGGTGTTCCACTGCCACGGCTGCGGCGCGGGTGGGGACATCTTCAGCTTCATCGAGAAGATCGAGGGTGTCGACTTTCGCCGGGCTCTCGAGACGCTTGCCGACCGGGCTGGGGTCGAGCTGGAGCGGAGCCCTCGGGCCGCCGCCCGCGGAGCCGCTCGACGCCGCTCGCTGGAGCTGAACGATCGAGCCGCCCGGTACTTCCAGTACGTGCTCTGGAGCCTTCCGGCCGGTGAGCCGGGCCGGCGCCTGCTCGCCGAGCGCGGCGTCGCCGACGACCTGGCGCATCGCTTCGGGGTCGGCTTTGCCCCCGCTGGCGGCCCCGGAGGCAACGGCCTGGTCCGCTACCTGGCTGCCCACGATGTCAGCCTGGCCGACGCGGCTGAGGCGGGCCTGGCCAGCCGCGGCGGTCGCGACCTCTTTCGCGAGCGCCTCGTCTTTCCCATAGCCGACGAGCGGGGCCGGGTGCTCGGCTTCGGCGGTCGGGCGCTCGGAGGCGCCATCCCCAAGTACCTCAACACCCCCGAGACCGGGCTCTACCACAAGTCCACGGCGCTCTTTGGCCTCGACCAAGCCCGGGATGCTCTGCGGCAGCGCCGCCTGGCGGTGGTGGTCGAGGGGTATTTCGACGTTCTCGCTGCCCACGCTGCCGGGGTGACCAACACCGTCGCCTCCAGCGGGACCGCCCTGACCCGCGATCAGGTCAGGATCCTGGCCCGCCACGCCGACCACGTGGTGCTCTGCTTCGACGGTGACGACGCCGGCCGGAAGGCGGCGTCGCGAGCCGTGGACCTATGCGCGGCCGAGAGCCTGCCCGCCCGGATCGCCGTGATGCCGGCGGGGTTCAAGGATCCCGACGAGATGGTGCGCCGCGACCCGCCGGGATTCGCTGCCCTGGTCGCCGAGGCGGCTCCGGAGTGGCAGGTCCTGGTCCAATGGGCGATCGGGGATCCCGGTCCCGCCCTGGACGAGCGGAGAGCCGCCGCCGATCGGGTGGTCACGGTCCTGGCCCGGATCCCGGAGGCGACCACGCGTGACCTGTGCATCCAGGACGCCTCGCGCCGGCTCGAGCTCTCCGCCTCGGCGCTCGCCACCGACGTCGCTCGGGCACGCTCCTCCGGCTCCCGGGCACCGCGGCCCGCGGCGCCGATGCCGCCGGCCCCGCCACCCGTCGAGGAGGGTCAGGGTTTGCTCACCGAGGAGACGAGGAACCCTGCGCCTTCGTGGGAGGAGTACCTGGGCGGCTTCGCGGTGCAGCAGCCCGGCCTGGCCCGCATCCTGGTGGAGGAGATGGGGCTTGACCTGGCAGAGCTTGCCAACCCAGGGGTGCGCCGGCTGCTCCAGGCCGCCCTCGCCACGCCGGCAGGGGCCGCTCTGTCCCTGCACCCGCTGCAACCAGCGGACCAGCGCCTCGCGGCGCGCCTCCTCATGCGGGAGATCCCCGAGCTGGGCCCCGCCCCCGACCCGATCGCGCTCCAGAGGGCCATGGCCGACTGCGTCGGACAGGTCCACCGAGCCGCCCTTCGCGAGCGCACCAACCGGGAGATCCGCAAGCTGCTCGCGGCCGCGGACGGGGGGGATCCCGCCCACGACGAGGCGGTGGTGGCCAGCATCCGCCAGCTCATCGCCGACCAGCGCGGGTCGTTCGGCTGAGATCGTGCCGGGTCGGCTATCACCTCTTGGCCGAAATCGTGTCAGCCGAAGAGTTCTGCGGTGGGCGGGTGATTGGTACCCTGAGCCCGGAAGCATCCCCTTGCCCGGGACCCCAGGCGCTGCCATGGAGGGTTGATGGCAAAGTCGACGGCACCGGCCAGCGCGGCCAAGGGGGAGAAGAAGGTGGCGTCCGGCTCGCGCAGGCCTGCCCAGCCCGCCCCCAGCCCCGGCACCGGGCCCGGTCCCGCCACGTCGAGGCTCTCCGCGTCGGTGAGCCGATCGGCTGAGGAGGGGCACAGGCCGCAGGGAACCGCCACGAGGCAGACCTCGCGCCCATCGGTGGTGCCGCCGGGGGCGGCGCCAGGGGCGCATCGCCGGCCCCAGCCGTCGCCTCGGGCCGCTCCTAAGGCACCTTCCCGCTCCTCCCCGCCAGAGCCGCGAGCCTCCGTCACCACGCCAAGGCCGCGTTCGCCCGCCCCCCAGCCCAAGCCGCGGGTCGACCCCTCGAGGCCCAGGGCGGCGCGCCCCGACCCCCAGTCGAAATCGTCTTCCCGCGCCTCTCAGCCCAAGTCGCCGTCCCACGCCTCCCGGCCCGAGCCGGGGACCCCCGCCTCCCCGCCGAAATCGTCTTCTCGCGCCTCGGCGTCGAAGGCACTGACCCGCGCCTCTCAGCCGCAGTCGTCTTCCCTCGCCTCTCGGCCCGCGCCGCGGGGGCGCTCCACCCCCTCTCAGCCGGTGACCCGAGCGGCACCCGCGAAGCCGACCAGCGCGTCCGCTCGCGTCAAGGCGCGGGCATCGGCTCCCCAGTCGCGGCCCCTCAGCCGCGGCTCGCAGCCCAAACCCTTGGCGGGTCGGCCGCAGGGGCAGGTGCGCGGGCCCGCCTCGCCCCCGCCCGGCCGCGCCTCGGGGCCGAACTCCCAGCCCCCGGCCTCGCCGGACAGGTCCCGTTCGGCAGATGGTGAGCGCGGGGCGCCGATCGCCGTGCGGGCCCGGGGCCTGGCAGGGCCGCCCCCGAACCCCTCGGTGCCGGACGTCCCGCGACGCGGAGGCGGCGGTTCGGCGAGGGCAAAGGTTAGGATGAGCGCCGAGAGGGCACCATCGTCCGAGATGCTCCCTCCACCACCTCCTCCGAGAGCCGCCTCCGATCCGCCGGCACCGAGTGCGTCCGCCGAAGCGACGGTCGCTCCCCCGGTCGAGCCGGCGGCGTTCCTGGCTGAAGCCGACGCTGAGGTGAGCCCGCTCCCGGACGATGTGGCGGATGCCAGTGTGACCTCGCCTCCCTCCCCTGAGAACCCAGCCGCCATTCCGACGGATCAGGAAACCCGCGCCGCCTCTCGGGCGGCATCAGTGAAGGCCCCTCAAGTGACAGCCTCCGCTTCCCATCCGGCCGACTCCGGTCACCAGTCTCCGACCGTGCTCGCTCCCGATCCGCTGGTGGTCGTCGCCGAGCAGCTGATCGTCCGAGGCAAGGAGGCCGGCTACCTGACTCCCGACGACGTGCTGGCCGCCTTTCCCGAGATAGACGCCGAGCCCGATCACCTCGACCGGATCTTCCATGCCTTTCGCGAGATGGGCATAGAGGTCACCGACGGAGACAAGGATTTCGAGGTGGTCGAGGACGACGAAGAGCTTGTGGCCACCGCCGAGGCCATCGATTCCGTCTCGCTCGATGATCCAGTGCGGATGTACCTCAAGGAGATCGGCCGGGTGGCCCTGCTCCGCGCCGAGCAGGAGGTCGAGTACGCGAAGCTCATCGAGCAGGGCGACGAGGACGCCAAGAACGCGCTCACCGAGGCCAACCTCCGGCTTGTAGTCAGCATTGCCAAGAAGTACATAGGCCGGGGCATGTCCTTCCTCGATCTGATCCAGGAAGGCAACATGGGGCTGATCCGGGCCGTCGAGAAGTTCGATTACCACAAGGGGTTCAAGTTCTCCACCTACGCGACGTGGTGGATCCGGCAGGCCATCACCCGGGCCATCGCCGACCAGGCGCGGACCATCCGGATCCCGGTGCACATGGTGGAGACGATCAACAAGCTGGTGCGCGTCTCCCGGCGGCTGCTCCAGGAGCTCGGGCGCGAGCCGTCCGACGAGGAGATCGCCGAGGAGATGGGGATCACTCCGGAGAAGGTGCGCGAGATCACCAAGGTCTCCCAGGACCCCGTCTCCCTGGAGACGCCCATCGGTGAGGAGGAGGATTCGCACCTCGGCGATTTCGTCGAGGACAAGGAGGCGACGGCGCCCAGCGACGCCGCCTCGCTCACGATGCTGCGCACTGAGGTCGAGGACATCCTCGACACCCTCACCCCACGTGAGCGCCGCGTTCTCCAGCTCCGTTTCGGCCTCATCGACGGCCACCAGAGGACCCTCGAGGAGGTCGGCAAGCGATTCGGGGTGACCCGCGAGCGGATCCGCCAGATCGAGGCGAAGGCCCTGCGCAAGCTCCGCCATCCATCGCGCAGCAAGAAGCTCAAGGACTACCTCGAGTAGGGCGAGGTCCGGCCGGCACGCGGGTCGGTCGGTGCGGCCTCAGCGCAGCGGCAGAGCATTGTCTCCCCAGCGCGCCGGACCGCCGGGCCGCGCTCGGTTCGCTGTCGAAGCCTGACCGTATAATGCCGTTCGATCCGTTCCGGGTTAGCTCAGCGGTAGAGCAGGCGGCTGTTAACCGCAAGGTCACTGGTTCGAATCCAGTACCCGGAGCCAACGCGAACCACGCCTCATCAGGGATCGAGGAGAAAGCCATGGCTAAGGCCGAGCAGGTGGAGGCCGGGCCGGCCGGCGCCACCGCCACCGACGACCTGGCGGAGGAGGCGAGCGTGCTCGCCGTTGGCCGTCCTTCCGCCGACGCCGCCCCACCGCCCGAGGCTCCGGCGTTCGAGACCGCTGTCCTGGGACCTGCCGCCTCAGTTCCCGTGGAGTCCCCGTGGACCTTCGTGGCGACCGCTTTGGCCCCACCGGAGCCCCCGCCGGTGAGCCTCATCGGAGCCCCGGTCGTGCCGGAGCCGCTGCCTGAGCTGGATGCCGAGACCCCGCCGGAGCCACCACCGCTGGGCCTTGTCGGAGCCCCCGTCGTGCTGGAGCCCCCGGCTGTGACCGAGACCCCAGCCTCCGCGGAGCCCGCCGCTCCACCGGAGGTCGGCCCGCCGCCGGAACCGGTCGAACCTGCTCTCGCCGCCGTCGCGCCCCCGCCCGAGGTCTTCCCGCCGCCGCCTCCCCCCGCCCTCGAGGATGGGGTGGCAGCCCCACCCGCACCGCCGCCGATCGCGATGCCCGCCGGGCGATTCCAGCCGCCGCCGGCCGCTCCCCTGATGACCGCACCGCTCACCGCGGGCCAGCTGGCCGTCCCCTCCCTGGGCCCTTCCGGCAAGCGCCGCCACCCCGCCGCGGTGGTGCTTCTCTCGATGCTCACCTTGGGCGTCTACGCCATCTTCTGGCACGGACGGATCAACCGCGAGATGTCCCACTTCGACGCCCGGCTCGAGGTGCGCCCTGGAGCGTCCTCGCTGGCGGTCGCCATCGCCTGGCTCGCCGGCCTGCTCTGCAGCCTCGCCGGCGGCGCGGTCATCGTCGGCCATGCCCTCAAGGTGGGGCCGACCGTGCTCTCCGTCGATGCCGGGTGGACCGTGTTCGGTCACGCCGTCGCCTTCTGCTACCTGATGCTCGGCGGAATCGCAGCCATACCCTACGTCGTGCTGTTCTTCCCGCTGTCTTTGGTCGCCCTGGTCATGACCGCCGAGCGAGCGCGCATGGTCCAGGAGCGCATCGGCATCCGCCCGGACCGCCAGCTGCGGCCCGCCCGCCACGCGTGCCTGCTGCTCGTGCCCGTGATCGGGGGGCTCTGGCACCTGGCGGTGCTCCAATCTCGGCTCAATCAGGTGTGGCAGCGCACCTCCTCGCCGCTCGGCAACCGCTCGAGGCGGCGGTGAGCGAGCTGTCGCCGGACTGAAGCCTCCACACCGTGACTGCCGCTCTCTCCATCGCGTGCGTCTCCGGTAAGGGTGGAGTCGGCAAGACCACGACCTGCACGGCCCTGGCGGGGGCGTTCGCCGAAACCGGCCGCCGGGTCCTCGCGGTGGACTGCGACCCTCAGTCGAATCTCACCTCGGGCCTGGGCTTCAACCCGTATCAATTGAGCCGCACCATCGCCAACCTTCTCATCGAATCCGAGACCCCCCCTGAGGCGGTGACCCTCGCCACCGCGTGGGAGGGGCTTTCGCTGATACCGGCCAGCCCCGACCTCAGCGCCGTGGAGGGGGAGATGCCGGTCAGCGTCGGCCGTGAGCTGCAGCTCCGTGATTCGCTGGCGCGGGGAGCGGGGATCGGCGGCTACGACGTGGTCCTGTTCGACACACCTCCCAACTTCGGGTTCCACACCGTGTGCGCCCTGGGGGCGGCGCGGAGCATCCTGGTTCCGCTGCAGATGTCGGGATACGCCATGAAGGGGCTGAAGGAGCTGCTTCGCGCCTACCACGCGGCGCGCCAGAACCTCAACCCTGAGCTGCGCATCCTCGGCCTGCTGCCCACCTTCGTCAATCTCCGCACCCGGTTCAGCCGGCAGATGCTCGAGGGACTCCGGGAGATCCCAAACCTCCACGTTTTCGACACCGTCATCAAGGTGACCGTGAAGCTGCAGGAGACGGCCATGGCCGGGATCCCGATCACCGTCTACGCGCGCGGCTCGGAGGTCGCCGAGGCGTACCGCGGCCTGGCGCAGGAGATCCTCGCCCTGGACGGAGCCGCCGATGGCGTCTGAGCCGCCGGTCCGAGCCTCCTCCATGGACTCGGTCAGCCTGCCGGAGCGCTCCCGTCACACCCAGGAGGAGCGGCGGTTCCGGCGGCGCCGCAGCGCCGGGCGGCTGCCCGCCGTGGTCGCGCCCTTCGACGTCCCCGAGGACGCGGAGGGTCGCGTCGAGTTCGTGGTCGTGCGCGCTCCGCTCGACCGTGACGAGCTCGCCGCGGCGCCACCGGGGCCGGGCCCGACCCGCTCCGATCCCGTCCGGTGGATCCTCACCCTCGGCTCGGGCTGGGTCGCCGTCGGTGGCCTGGCGGTGCTCCTCGTCGTCATCTTCGTGGTCCTCGACCTGTTCCTGCGGTGACCCGCCGGGCCCGTGTGGGCGCTGCCGCCTCCGCCGCTGCCGCCGGCTGGCTCGGGGTGTCCGGCCTGGTGTACTGGCGGGCCTTCGGACGGCTGCCCCGTCACTGGCGGGACGAGCGAGTCCTCACCCCCGCGGACTTCGACCTGGCCCATGAGCGGCTGCCGGTCATCACCGCGGACGGCCTGCGCATCGCCGCCTGGGTCCTGCCCGGACCGCGGGACGCGGTGGTGGTCGTCAGCAGCGGCCACCGGCGGCACGCCAGCGATCTCCTGGGGATCTCGGCGGCGCTGCACCGTGCCGGCTTCTCGGTGGTCGCCCATGGCTGGCGGGGGACCCTCGGCAGCGACGACGCACCGCACACCCTGGGAGTGCTCGAGCGTCTCGACCTGATCGCGGTCCTCGAGGCGGTGACGGGTCGGTTCCAGGGCATGCCCATCGGCCTGCTCGGCTACTCGCTGGGCGGAGCGGTCGCCATCAGCGTGGCGGCCGGCGACGCCCGGGTCCGC
Organism: Binatia bacterium; assembly: GCA_035624785.1. Lineage (GTDB taxonomy): Bacteria > Chloroflexota > Dormibacteria > Aeolococcales > Aeolococcaceae > JAJZNI01. Next base: position 54,021 of record DASPQV010000023.1, read on the forward strand.
GGGGTCTGCAGCGATAGTGCCTTCGCCGATCCCACCGACCTCCTGGCCGGGCGGATCCGGGAGCGTCTCCACCTCCCGCCCGGTCCCGTGCTGGCTCCGGTGACCGCGCTGCTCACCCGGCGGTCGGGCGCCCGCCTCGGGGAGCTGAGCCCGGTTCGCGACGTGGGGAGGATCTCGCCGCGTCCGCTGCTCCTCATCCATGGGGAGGCTGACCGTCCCGTTCCGGTCGGCGATGCCCGGCGTCTCTTCGCGGCCGCCGGCGAGCCGCGCGAGCTCTGGGTCCTTCCCGACGTCGGCCACGCGGGCGCCTATTTCGCCGGCCGTGCGGAGTACGTGGGGCGGGTTACCGCGTTCTTCGGAGCCGCCCTGCACTAGTTGCAGACAAAAACACCAAGCTGATAAGGTGCGTGCGTCATGGACAGCGCACGCGCCACCCAGGCCCTGCTCCGGCATCTCGACACCACCCTGTCGAGCCGCCCCGAGGACGAGCTGATCGCCCAGGTCCTGGGAGGCGCTGAGCCGGCGGCGACGCTCCTGGCCACCGCCTCCCGGCTGGCCCGGCTGCCCTTCTGGGAGCGGCGCGCCCTGGGAGCGGTCGGCCTGGTCCGCGACCACAAGGTCCCGGCCCGCGAGGCGATCCGCCTGGCGGCGCTCTGGGAGCTAGCCGAACGCTGGTACCCGGACGAGCGCCCGGTCGTGACCACTCCCGGGGCGGCGCTGCATCTGCTCCAGGGGCTGAGGAGCTTGGCCCGCGAAGAGGTGTGGGCGCTGCTCCTCGATGCCCGCCACCGCCTGCTCAGCATCGAGCCGGTGGTGGCCGGGTCACTCAACAGCGCCCGCCTCCTTCCCCGCGACGTGTTCACCCCGGCGTTGCGGGCGGGTGCGGCCGCGATCATCGTGGCTCACAACCACCCGAGTGGGGAGGTCAGCCCGAGCCGGGCCGACCGGCTGGTCACGGCTGCGCTCCGGGATGCCTCGCGCATCCTCGGGCTGCCCCTGCTCGACCACCTGATCCTGACGGCACGCGCTCACTTCTCCTTTCGCGAGGTGGAGGCCTGGGAGGCTGACACGGGCACCGCCGCCGCCTGATCGGGGGGCCGGTGCCGTGGGGCGGCGCCACGCCCTGTGCGGCAGTGCGGCGGCCGCTGCAATGGCGCGCCCACGGCTGCGGGGCTGGCCGCGTATCCTCCCCTGGTACATGGCGGTCGGAGTGGGGATCAGGGAGAGGACGCTTCGCTCCCCGGAAAGAGAGGTGGAGTGATGGCTGGGCTGCGTGCGGAGGACCTGCGGGTCGGCGCCGCCTACGACCGAAACCGGGCTGAGGCGAGAGCTGAATCCATCGAGTTGCGGCGCCGGCGGCGAGTTCAGATCGGCGGCCTGGTCAGCATCGTGTTCGAGAACCGGGACACCCTCCGCGCCGCCGCCGAGGAGGGGCTCCGAGCCGAGCGTCTGGAAGGCGCCGCCGAGGTGGCCGCGGAAGCCGGCCGTTTCCAGTCTCTTCTGCCTGCGCCGGGGACCCTCGCCGCCAGCTTCTACCTGGAGGTCTCCGACCCCCACGACCTCACCGGGCTCTCTCCCGACCTCGATGGGCTCGCCGCCGGCGTGTACGTCGAGGTCGCGGGAGCACGCACCGCCGGCGAGGTGGCGCCCTCGCCCGCACCGTCCCCGGCTGCGTACCTCCGATTCCCGCTGACCACAGCGCAGCGGGAGGCGTGGCTGGAGGGGGCGCCGGTCAGGGTCGGCGTCTCCCATCCCCGCTGCACCGCCACCGTCGACCTGAGCGACGAGCAGCGTGCTGCGGTGGCGGTGGATCTCAGGACGGGCCCCGGAGCCGGCGGACGTCCAGCCGACGCCTAGCAGCTGGTCGCTGCGCCACGCCCCGCGTCCCACTCACGCGCACCGGCAGCGGTCAGCTATCGGAGCAGGGACGCTTCCGGCCGTCCGCTGAGGTCGGACCAGAACCTGGCGGAGGGTGGATCAGGCAGGCGGGGCGCGGTCGGGCGCGCGTGCCCGAGGGGCGGTGAGGTCCAAGGGCACCGGGGCGATTGCCCGGTAGCCGTGCTCGCCGCGGACCAGCCGCCAGCTGCCCTCGTGCACCTTCCAGTGGTGGACCCGGCACAGGGTGACGAGGTTGGCCGGCCAGTGGTCCGGCGCAGCCGCCCTAGGCTTGGACAGGCCCGGTCGGTACCCGCCTCGACCTGCCAGGTGCCGTCAGGTCCCTCGACCACTTCGAATTCGTACGAGCCAGATTGCAGGGAGGTTTCGGCGGGCGTGGCTCTCACCACCCGCCACCCGGTGGAGGGAAGCGCCGAGAGGAATCCGTTGTGGATGCCCGACGCATTCATGTCGGTCTTGACGGCAGGAGCGAGTCGTGGGCTCCCGGCAGTCGGCCGCCCGGCGCTTCATGACCATCGGGAGTCGAAGCGTCGATGGCGCCGTGACCCGCCGCTCATGACCGCCGTCCATCCGGGATGATCCCTCGCAGCCAGTTCGCCAGCACCCCGGAGTACCGAGAAGCGTGTCGCCGCTGGACCCCGCCCGGCACCATGGCCGGCTCCTCGCCGCCGCGACCCTCGCCGGCCTGATCGCGATCGTGGCCGGATGCGGAAGCTCCGGGCCCCCTCCGCCGTGGCGCAGCGGCCATCCAGACCCCGGCAGCCTCAGCCTCCTCAGCTCCGGCCAGGCCGGGAGCTGTGCCGCCGCCGCTCCGTATCCCGACCAGGCACCGGCGGCTATCGACCTCCAGGGCAAGGAATATGTCCAGAAGAGCCGGCAGCCGGCGCAGGCGCAGCCCCCGGGCGGGGTGGAGATCGATCACACCGGCGACTGGGCCTTCTTCGATGACCCGGACGGCAGCCTGACCGTGACCACCCCGCAGGCCGACTTCCTCTACGTCGCCGGCAGCTGCTGACCACCCAACGGCCGGAGGCCCCTGCTCCAGCGCCTGCCTCGGGACACCCATCGGCCGGCGCCGGTGACCCTCCGACCCCGGTTCCTCCGGCCCCGTGCCACCCGACGGCCCGCCAATCCCCGAGTGGGTCCCCGCAGCTTGCGACAATCGCCGGGATGACCACCCACGAAGTCATCCCCTTCACCGCCCTGGTCGGCCAGGAGCCGATGAAGCGGGCGCTGGTGCTCAACGCGGTCAACCCGGCCATCGGCGGCGTCCTGATCCGCGGCGAGAGGGGCACCGCCAAGTCGACCGCGGTGCGGGCCCTCGCCGGGCTTCTCCCGGAGATCGAGGTGGTCGAGGGCTGCCGCTTCTCGTGCAGCCCGGTGAGCGGCGACCTGCTCTGCGACGAGTGCCGCGCCCGCCAGCTCGCCGGCGAGCGCCTGCCCATGACCAGCCGGCCGATGCGGGTGGTCGAGCTGCCCATCAACGCCTCCGAGGACCGGGTGGTCGGAACCATCGACATCGAGACGGCCATCAAGGAGGGCGAGCGCAGCTTCGAGCCCGGGGTCCTGGCCGAGGCCAACCGCAACATCCTCTATGTCGACGAGGTGAACCTGCTCGACGACCACCTGGTGGACGTGCTCCTCGACGCCGCGGCGATGGGCGTCAACACGGTGGAGCGGGAGGGGATGTCGGCGGTGCACCCCTCGCGCTTCATCCTGGTGGGGACCATGAATCCCGAGGAGGGCGAGCTCCGGCCGCAGCTCCTCGACCGGTTCGGGCTCTGCGTGGACGTCTCTGGACTGCGCTCGGCCGAGGCGCGGGTCGCGGTCATGGAGACCGACATGGACCGACAGCTCGACCCCGACGCCCAGCAGCGCGCCAATCAGGCCGCCGAATCCCACCTCCGCGCCATCATCGCCAAGGCCCAGGAGCTGCTCCCGCTCGTCGAGGTGCTGGGGGAGATGCGCTGGCTCATTGCCCTCGCCTGCATGGACGCCGGGGTGATGGGCCATCGCGCCGACATCGTGGTGAGCCGCACCGCCCAGACGTTGTGCGCCCTGCGCGAGGCCGAGGCGGCCGTGGATCGTGGCCTCCCGGAGCTGTCCTCGCGGGCATTCCAGGTGAGCGTTGACGACATCAGCGCCGCCAGCGAGCTGGCCCTGCTCCACCGGCGCCGCCAGCGCCCGGGCGAGAGCTCGCCCAAGGGCAACCCACCTGATGCCGCGGAGCGCAGTCGCGAGCGGATGGAGGAGCTGGCCGAGCAGGCGCGGGCGGAAGCGGCGACTGCCGACAGCGATGCCCGTGGTGAGGAGCAATCATCCGCCGACGCCGAGCAAGACACCGCCGATCAGGCGGCCGATCGCCGGGGCGACGAGGCCGCCGGTCAGGATGTCACGAGGCGCGCGGCGGAGCAGCTCTTCGAGGGTGAGCTGTTCCCCATCAGGTCGATCAAGCTTCCCCGGGACCGCAAGTCGAGGAGTGCGAGCGGCAAGCGTTCCAGCTCCGAGGCCAGGGACAAGCGCGGCCGTTACGTCCGTGCGGTCCAGACCGAGAAGACGACGGACGTGGCCTTCGACGCGACGCTCCGCGCCGCCGCGCCCTACCAGTCGCGCCGCCGCGCCGGGCGGCCCAGCGGCGGCCCCGCGCTGCGCCTGGAGCGCCAGGATCTGCGCCAGAAGGTCCGCCGACGGCGCACCGGGACCCTGATCGTCTTCGTCGTCGACGCCAGCGCCTCGATGGACGCGGAGCAGCGCATGCAGGCCACCAAGGGGGCGGTGCTGTCGCTGCTGCGCGACGCCTACCTGCGCCGGGACAAGGTCGCCCTGGTGGTCTTCTCGGGGAGGACCGCCCGGGTCGCGCTTTCACCGACCAACAGCGTGGACCTCGCCGAGTCCCGGCTCCAACGCCTGACGGTGGGGGGAACCACGCCGCTCACCCACGGGCTGGTCGCCGGCCTGAAGCTGGTCCACACCGAGCGGCTCCGCGACCCCAACATCTACCCGCTGATCGTGCTGATCTCCGATGGCCGGGGCAACATCTCGCTGTTCGGCGAGGAGCCGCTGGTCGAGGCGCAGCGGATTGCCGAGCAGATCGGCCACGAGCGCATCCGCACCCTGATCATCGACTCGGCCCGGGATACCACCGGGCCCCAGCTTCCCGCCGTCGGGGGGATCGGCCATCACCCGATCTTCGGCGGCTACGGGTTCAACGCCTGCCTCGACCTGGCCCAGCGCAGCGGCGGCGACTACCTCGGCCTCTACGACCTATCCCAGGGAGCCATCGTCGCTGGCGTCGAGAAGACCCTGCGCGGCCGCTGAGCCCGGGGCCCGGTCGCCCTGCCGGTGCCGGGGGCGGCGCCGGCCAGCCGCTGCGGGCCGGCGCCAGGCCTACCCGCGCTGCGGTGTGCCGCGGCCAGCGTCGCGACGGCGCGGCTCCGGAGAAACGGGCCGATCGCGATCACCTGGTACCCGCCGGCTGGCGGCTACGATGGGCTCCCGGAATGACGAGACCTAGCCCGCGGCCGACGGGCAGCGGCGGCTGATGGCGGGCATCGCGACGGCGGCCCCGGCGCTCTCGCTCTCCGAGCGGTCCCTGCCCGAGACCCGTCTCAGCGTCTCGGGAGTGGCCAAGCGATTCGGCCCCAAGCGCGTCCTGGAGGGCGTGTCGCTGACCGTCGACGCCGGGGAGGCCGTGGCCCTGGTGGGGGAGAACGGCTGCGGCAAGACCACCCTGCTGCGGATCTGCGCGGGGCTGATCCCGGCCGATGCCGGCACCGTCTGGCTGACCGGGAGGATCGGATACTGCCCGCAGGAGCCCGGGCTCCTCGACCTGCTCAGCGCCGACGAGCACCTGGCCTTCTTCGGAGCCGCGTTCGGGATGAGCCGCCGCCAGGCCGTGGTCACCGGTCGCGGGATCCTTGCGGATCTCGACTTCCCGATCGGCGACCCCACCGTGGCCAAAGCCCTCTCCGGGGGCACCCGCCAGAAGCTCAACCTCGCGCTCGCCCTGCTCGGCGAACCCCAGGTCCTGCTGCTCGACGAGCCCTACCAGGGTTTCGATTCCGGCTCTTACGTCAACTTCTGGGACCACGTCGCCGCCTGGAAGTCAGCTGGGCGCGCCATCCTGGTGGTCACCCACATGCTCGCCGAACTCTCCCGGGTCGACCGCGTCGTCGACCTTGGCCGGTCGTCCCGCACGGCGTCGCTGGTGAGGGAGGTGGCCTCGTGAGCGGTCCGGCTCGCCGTCGGGGCCGTGTGGCCGGGAGCTCGCAGTCGGTCAGCGCATTCGTCCGCCGGGCGGTCATCGCCGCCGAGATGCAGGGACGGCAGCTGATGCGTCGCCGGCTCGCCCTGGCGATCCTGGTCGGTCTCCCCGTCGTCCTCTACGTGTCGATGCTCAGCCAGAGTCAGGAGCAGGCGATCCAGTTCGGAGCCCTAGGGATGAGCTGGTCGATCGCCTGCGCGGCGCTCTTCGCGGTGCTTGCCGCTCGGGAGGCCGAGCAGCGGCTCCTGCTCTGCGGCTTCCGGGCCGCCGAGCTGATGGTCGGGCGCTTCCTGCTGCTGGTCTGCGGCGGCATCCTGCTCGCCCTGCTCGCCGCCCTGGCCATGACCCTCGCCTCTGATCCGGTGTCCGAGGCCGCGCTGCTCGGCTCCTGCCTGCTGGTCCCGCCGGTCGCGGTGTCGCTGGGGCTGGCGGTGGCCGCGGTGCTGCCCCAGGATCTCGAGGGCACCCTGGTGATCATCGGTCTGGTGGGGATCCAGCTGACGCTCAGCGCAGGGGCCTGGCTCAACGTCCTCCTGCCCATGGACGGCCCGATCCAGCTCGCCTACCGGGCGGGCGGCTTCACGGCGTCGCGGGTGAGGTGGACGCTCGTCGACGCGGTGGTCTGGGTGCTCATCCTGATGACCGTGGCCTCGGTGAGCTGGTCGCTCCGGGTCCGGGTCCGCCGCCCGGCCGCGGCGGCCCAGGCCGAGGGGGTCTGATCGCTCCGGCCGGTGGCCCCGGCCAGGAGCTATTGTCGCGGGCGTGAGAGCGAGCCTTCATGGCCGGTAGCCTCGCGATCTTCGTGACCGGCTCCGCGGACGGCATCGGCCGGGAGACCGCGCGGACCCTGATCCGCATGGGCCACCGGGTTGTCGTCCACGCTCGCGATCCGCAGCGGGCCCGCCAGGTGAGGCGGGCGATTCCCGATGCGGAGGCCGTGGTGGTCGGGGACCTGACCTCGCTGCGGGAGACGCGCACCCTTGCCGAGACCTCCTGCCACCACGGTCCCTTCGACATCGTCATCCACAACGCCGGCATCGGCGGCGGGCTGCCACGGCGTGAGCTGACCGGCGACGGCCTGGAGCGCATCTTCCAGGTCAACGCCCTGGCCCCGTATGTGCTCACCGCGCTGATGGTGCCGCCCCAGCGGCTCGTCTACCTCACCTCGGGGCTCGAGTCGCAGGGTGCCGTCGACTTCGACGACCTCCAGCACGAGCGAGGTCCGTGGGATGGCATGCAGGCCTACTCGGATTCCAAGCTCATGGATGTCGTGCTTGCCTTCGCCGTCGCCCGCCGCTGGCCGCGGGTCCTCTCCAATGCGGTGGATCCCGGCTGGATCAGGACCAGGATGGGCGGTCCGGGAGCGTCGGATTCGCTGGCGCAGGGCGCGGAGACCCAGGTCTGGCTGGCCACCAGCGACGAGCCGGCGGCCACCGTCACCGGTCGGTACCTCAAGCGCCGCCGCGAGCTGCGGGCCAATCCCGAGGCTTACGACGTCGACGTGCAGGAGAGGTTCCTGGCCGCCGGCGCCGCCCTCAGCGGAGTGAGCTTTCCCGGCTGAGGGTATGCAGCTCGACGTCCTCGGTACGCCGCCACGACCGGCGGTCGACAAAGGAGGCGCCATCGCCATCACGCGGCTGTGACGGGCGGGTCGAGGAGCTATTGGGAGACTTCCCACCTGGCCGCCTGGATCTACCGTGGGCGCAAGACATGCGCCCGGGCTCGAACCGGGGTTGTTGCTGGGCTGGCCTCGTTCCCGGCTCCAGCTCTCCACCGCAGCGCAGCCGGTCCGGGTCTGTGCCGGGAGGCCACGACCATGGCGCCTGAACCAGAGGCCCGCGTGATAGCAATCGACATCTCAGGTGCCTACGGCACCGGCGTCAAGGGGGCGCTCGTCGACGCCTCGGCTTCGCTGACCGCGCACAAGGAGGCGCTCACCCCGCACACGACGGAGGGCCTCGTCGACACACTGACGACCATGGCCGGCCGGCTCGCCGAGCTGTCCGGTCGGGAGGGAGTGCACCCCGCGGCGGTGGGAGTCGCCGTCCCCGGTCTGGTGGACGAGGCTGCCGGCATCGTTCATCGCAGCCCCAACCTCACCCTCGAGGAGGTGCGGCTGGCCTCGCTGATCCAGGATCGCGTGCAGATGCCGGTGCACCTGGTGCACGACACCAGCGCCGGCGCGCTGGCGGAGAACGTCCTCGGCGTGGGACGCGGCGTTGCCGACATGCTGCTCGTGGTGGTCGGCAACGGCGTCGGGGGGGCGGCCATCTCCGGCGGCCGCACGGTTCGGGGCGCGCACGGCTCCGCCGGAGAGATCGGCCACATCATGGTCGACCCGGCCGGTGCCGTGTGCGGATGCGGCGGTCGCGGCTGCCTGGAGACGATCGCTTCGGAGCCGTCGCTGCTCCGCCGCTACACCATGGCGGCGGGGGAGGCGATCACCGCGGATGAGCTGATCAGAAGGGCAATGGCCGGCCATCCGGCGGCGAGCCGGGTGTGGGAGGACGCGCTGCGCGCCCTCACTATCGCGATCGCGTCGGCTGTGCTCGTCCTGGACTGCGAGCTGGTCGTCCTCCATGGACCGGGCCAGCTACCCTCGGCTGCGGTGGCACCGCTCCGCACCCTGCTCGCCAAGCGGGTCAACCTGGTGCGGCCTCCGCGCATGGAGGTCGGGGCGCTGGGCCAGGATGCCGGGGTCCTGGGGGCCGCCGCCATCGCCTTCGAGCGCGCCGGCATGGCCGGCGTGACCCGCGCGTGGCGTGGCCCGCAGACGGCGGGGGCCGGCACGCTCTGACGCAACCCGGGGACGCGGGATGGCCGGATCGGCGGCAGCCGGGCCGCGCGCCCGTCGCGTCCCCGCGGAGGGGGCGGGCGCCCGGATCAGCTCGCCCGCCCTGAGACCGCCGCCGCTTCCTGCAGATCCTTGGCCATGGTGGCGTGGTTGCTGGCGGTGCCGGCGATCTCCTGCGAGGTTGCGGTGAGCTGGCGGCTGGCGGCGCTCACCTGCTCCATGGCCTCGACCACGTGCTCGCTGGCAGTGCGCTGTTCCACCGTGGCCAGCCGGACCTGCGAGCTGGCCTCGGCGACCTCGACCATCATCTGCAGCCCGGAGTCGAGCTGGGTCACCCCCTTCTCCATGGCCATCACCGTGGCGGCGGTCTCGGACTGGGCGCCGCGAGTGATCTCGGCGACCTCAGCTGCCAGCCGTTTGGTCCGATCCGCCAGACGGCGCACCTCGTCCGCGATCACGTTGAACCCCCGACCGGCAGCGCCAGCCCGGGCCGCCTCGATCGAGGCATTGAAGGCGAGCAGATTGGTCGCCTCGGCGATGTCCCCGATGATGGCCAGGGTGTCGCTCACCTGGCGCACCCGATGGCTGAGCTCCACGCTCCGCTGGCTGGTGCGGCGGATGTCGTCCTGGGCTTGGGCGAGCGCCTCCTGGGTCAGCTCCGCCCTCTCCGCGACACTCTCGATGCTGGCCGCGATCTGGGCCGAGGTCCGGGCCAGCTCGGTCATGCTCGCCGATGTCTCCGCCGTGGCGGTGCTCTGATGAATGGTGGTGCCCGCCAGCTGCGCGGAGGACGCGGAGAGTCGGGTCGCGGATTCACCGAGCTCCACGCTTGCCTTGCGGACCCGGATGATCAGGGTGGCCAGGCTGGCCACCATGGCGTTGAAGCTGTCGCCGAGCGCCGCCACCTCCATGGCGCCGGATGGGCGCACCCGCATCGACAGATTGCCGGCGGCGATGCTGCGAGCCGCCGCGGCCAGCCGGCCGATCGGCCTGGTGACCCACAGCGATATGAGCGAGGTGGCGATGGCGAGCAGGCCGACCCCGCAGATCAGCATCCAGGTGGCAAAGGCCTGGCCCGAGCTCACCGGGGCGAGGGCTACGCTGGCCGGCTCGGTGGCCGTGATCGCCCAGTCCAGCGAGAAGTCGTGGGCGTACCCGACGAACACGGTTGCCGCGCCCTGGCCGTAGCTCAGGGCTCCCGGCAAGCTTCCGGTCTTCAGCGCCGCATCGACAGCCGGGCTGCGGACATCTTCGCTGAGGGACCCCTCCGCCATCATCGCTAGGGTGCTCGACGCCATGGTCGAGCTGAAGACCAGTTCGTGGTTCGCGGCGACCGCTTCGACGACGATGGGAGAGGACGTGCTGGCGATCACCGCATCGAAGACCTGGCTCAGCTCAGGGCCGATGTCGATGTTGCCCACCAGGTACCCGACGACGTTGTAGGCGGCCATGCCCACCGGGACAAAGGCGTACCAGCGCAGCGTGCTCCCAACTCTCTCGACGGGGAGGAACGTGGCTCCCAAGCCGCCGGAGCTGAGCGCGGCCGGGCCCGGATAGGAGGCGGCCCCGCTGACCGCTGTCGAGGCCAGCAGGGCACCGTGGTCATCGACCAGATCCACCTCGCTGAAGATGGATTCCGTCTGGCTGAAGGAGCGCTGCAGCAGCGAGGACAGGTCGCCCTGGGAGGCGCCGGCGGTCGACAGACCCTCAGCCCACTCGGCGAGCTGGCTTCCCCCCAGCTGGACCCACGCCTCCAGGCGGCTGGCCGCCGAGCGGGCCAGGTCCTCGAGATGGGCGGTTGTCGCGCCGACCAGGGCGCTCGACGAGTTGTTGGTGAGGACCACGACCACCAGGCTCATCACCGCCACCGCGATCAGCAGAGTGCCGGCGACCAGCCGGACGAAGAGCCTGCGACTCGCCGTCTGGAAACCCCTCTGAGCTCGCGCCAGAGCGCTCTCGATCCCGGTGAGACCCCGGCGCCGGCCCTTCCGGCTCAATGTCACGCGTCCGCCCATTGGCTGCGAATAGGACTCTTGCCGCACGCGTTGACGCGCGCTTCACGCCGAGGTCACAGCTCGGAGTACGGGCTGGAACGGTCGTATGACCCAAACGTTCGAACTATCAACGCTTCAGTGCTGCGAGCGCTCTGGTCAACCATAAGCTGTTCAAACTTTAGGCACTAAGGGCAAAGAACTGTATTCGCCCGACGTCGCCACGCATCAGCAGTCTGTTCGGACTATGGATGGTGTTCGAAGCCACTCGCGGCGCGGCGCCGCCCTTCGCCGCGGCGCGTTCAGTTCGGTCCCTTGGGTGCCGCCGCGCGGCTCAACAGCGCAGCCGCCAGCCGCGCCTCGCCCTCGCTGCTGGTCATCACCGTGTCGAGCACGTGAGGCCGCATCCCGAGGCCGGTGACAGGGCCGGCAAGCTCGCTGTCCCTCCGATCAAGGACGAACTCGCTGGCGATCCCCGCATAGTGGCGGGCGACTCCCAGCGCGGTCGGCTCCTCGCCGAGCTGGAACATCAGGCTTACCGTCGGTCCCTTCAGCGAGCGGCCACCCACGACCGGTGAGACCGCGACGGTCCGGGCTCGATCGACGTGCGGTCCGAGCAGCCGCAGGATCGGGTCGATGCTGAGCAACGGGTTGGAGGGGCCGATGACGACGAGGCCCGCGGCCGCCAGCGCGGCCACGGCGGCCGGCGAGGGCTTGGCGCTCTCCATGCCCTCGAACTGCAGCCCGGTCACCCGCGGAAGGCACCGTTCGCGCACGAACCACTCCTGGAACCGCAGCTCGCCGCCCTCCGTGCCCACCCGGGTGCGCACCGGGTCGTCGCTCATCGGGATCACCGCGGCGGGCAGGCCGAGACGCCGGACGATCTCGGCAACCGCGGCGCCGAGTGACATCCCCGAGCGTCGCAGCCTGTCTCTGAGCAGGTGCATCCCGAGGTCCCGATCTCCGAGGCGGAACCAGGTCTCCTCGCCGAGCCGGCCGAGCATCTCCAGAGCGTGGAAGGTCTCGTCCCGGACCCCGAAACCGCTCTTGTGGTTGAAGATCCCGGCAAGCCTGTACACCACGGAGTCGGTGTCGGGGCAGACGAGGTGTCCCCACATCTCCTCGTCGTCCGCGGTGTTGGTGATGACGCTGAGCTCCCCCGGACCCAGCACCTCCGCCAGGCCGCAGGCAAGCCGGGCGGCGCCGGTACCTCCGGCGAGCAGCGCAACCTTCACCGCAGCCGCCCCATGTCAGCGCCCCGCAACGGTGCTCTCGTGATTCCGCGCGGGAGCGGCGTGGCGCGGGCGCGGCATTCCGCGGCAGCGCGCCCGGCTCAACGGAAGAGGTCCAGGTCAGCGGGGCGAACCAGCTCCCGGCCGCTCCCCGCGCTGCCGTCCATCTCCAGGCCGCGGACCAGCACGGCAGGGATCCGGCGGGTCTTGCCCATCACCATCTCGGCGGCGGCAGCGATCTCGTCGGCAAGCGCGACCACGGTGGCGTGCAGCGGCATCCCGAAGTCGTCGGCGCGCCCCCGGTAGTCGACGGTGGCCGGCATCCCCGCCACGCCGAGGGCCACGTTCGAAAGCCCCATCCGCCAGGGGCGGCCAAAGGTGTCGCTGATCACCACGCCCACCGCTGCGCCCGCGACCTCCCCGATGCGCCGCCGGAGCGTCTCGGCGCTGGCGTCGCAGTCGACGGGGAGCAGGCACACCGTGTCCTCACCGGGGACATTGGACCGGTCCACTCCGGCGTTGGCGCAGATGAAACCGTGCCGCGTCTCCGCGATCAGGACCCGGTCCTGCCGGACCAGCCTGACGCTCTCATCAAGGACCACCTGGACCATCCGGGGGTCGGCGTGGAGACGTCGAGCCAGATCCGCGGCCCGCGGCGACACTGTGATCTCGGAGAGTCGGCGCAGCCGGCCCTCGCTCTTCGAGACCGCCTTCTGGGCGATCACCACGGCGTCCCCGGAGCGCAGGTCCGGGGCCCGCTCGGCGATCAGCCGTCCGAGGTCGTCGCCCTGGGCGATCTCGGGAAGGCCCTCGATGCCGGTCAGCTCCAGTCTCATACCGACGTCGATCTGACCCCCGGGCGTCAGCCGTCGCCGCGGAGCCGGGCGAGGACGACGAGGTCCTCGGGCTCGTCGAGGTCGAGGGCCAGCGAGGGCTCGTCATGCACCACGAACCGGCGTCCCCGGCGCTCCGCCTCCGCGGCGAAGCGGGGCAGCGAGCGGTCGCCGAACTGAAGCACGAATCCCCCCAGCGGGCGCAGGTAGATCGCATTGGTGCCTTCCCTACCGAGCGCCGGGACGGCGACGGCCACCGGGCCCTCCTCCGCCTCCGCCCTCTCCATCAGGCTGCGCAGGTCGTCCGCCTCCACCAGGGGGAGGTCGGAGCTGAGCAGGAGGCAGGCGAAGCCGCCGCGGGCCGCAACCTCCTCCAGGCCCTGATGGCCGGCCTGGTTCTGGCCGAGCGGTGAGGCCTCGACGAGCGCCTCGACACCGGCGCGCGCGGCGAGCCACGCAGCCTCCGGTCCCCCGCACACGGCAAGGGTGGGAGCGGTGAGCCGGGCCGCGGTGAGCACCCGAAGGGCGCAGTCCTTGGCCAGCCTGGCTCGGTCAGCGTCGGAGAGCGCCGCGGCCAGGCGGGTCTTGGCCGCGGCTGGCTCCTTGACCAGCACGCAGATCCAGGTCCTCGTCGCCATTGCGCTGACTCTACGTAGCCTTCCCCGCGATCGCGAGCGGGACCCGCACGGCCTGCCGCCGGCGGGGAGCCCCGCTGAGCACCGGGGCTCGCACCGCGACCAGCTCGATACGGGGATGAGCCGCCTGTGGCTCCGCCAGCCACGGCGCGGGGCCGCCGTGCCCCCGGTAAGACCACGGGGACCCCGGGAAACCAGGGGAACCCCGCGCGGCTTGCCGCGTGGGGGAGAATGGCGCAGATGCAGCGCGGCAGCGTCTTCCCGTTCACTGCGATCGTCGGCCAGGAGCCGATGAAGCAGGCCCTGGTGCTCAACGCGATCAACCCCGCCATCGGAGGCGTGCTGATCCGGGGGGAGAAGGGCACTGCCAAGTCGACCGCTGTCAGAGCGCTGGCCCGGCTCCTGCCCGAGCTCGAGGTAGTCGCTGACTGCCGTTTCGGCTGCCCGCCCGACGCTTCGGCGGCACGCTGCTTCGAATGCGTCGAGCGGCTGGAGAGAGGCGAGGAGTTGCCCCGGGCGAACCGGCGGATGCGCGTGGTCGAGCTCCCCATCAACGCCTCCGAGGACCGGGTGGTCGGGTCCATCGACATCGAGGCCGCCATCAAGAAGGGGGAGAAGGAGTTCGAGCCCGGCGTGCTGGCCGAGGCCAACCGGAACATCCTCTACGTCGACGAGGTCAACCTGCTCGACGACCACATCGTCGACGTCCTCCTCGACGCCGCCGCCATGGGGACCAACACCGTGGAGCGCGAGGGCGTGTCGGTCTCCCATCCCGCCCGCTTCATCCTGGTCGGCACCATGAACCCGGAGGAGGGCGAGCTCCGCCCCCAGCTGCTCGACCGGTTTGGCCTCTGCGTCGACGTGCAGGGCATCCGGGACGTCCGGCAGCGGGTCGAGATCGTGGAGAGGCGAGAGGCCTTCGAGGAGGACTCCGAGGCCTTTGTCCGCAGCTGGGAACCGGAGGAGCGCTCCGAGGCGGAGCGCATCCGCCGTGCCATCCTCTCGCTCGGCGACGTCGCCGTGGACCGCACCATCCTCTTTGCGATCGCTCACCTCGGCATCGAGCTGGAGGTCGACGGTCACCGCTCCGACCTGGTCACCCGCAAGGCGGCGCAGGCGGTGGCCGCCCACGAGGGCAGGGACCGGGTGACTCTCGAGGACGTCGAGCGGGTGGCTCCGATGGTGCTGGCCCACCGGGTCAAGCCCCATGTCGCCGCCAGCCGGCGGGGGGCCGACATCGGCGAGATCCTGCGCTCGGCTGGGGCCAACGGGTCGTCCCGGCACCGCTCCTGACGGCTGAGCCAGCCATGGCCTGCGGGGTCACCGGCTCGACCGGTGCACCCTCCCACGATGCCCACCCCTGTCGGCCGGGCCTCCACGGGTTTCACGCCCTCCGCGTGCAGGCGCTTCAATCGATCTGTCACTCTTCCGACCGGTCGTGAGCATCCACCCCCCGAGTGACCGCCGGAAGGAGGGAGACCCGATGGGGGTCGCCGCGCCCGAGAGCCTCACAGGGCGGCCCGAGCCCCCCAGCGGACGCCAGATCAGGATCACCCACGGTGACCAGGAGCTGGTGGTCACCGAGGTGGGCGCGACCCTTCGCAGCTACTCGGTGGGGGACATCCCGGTCCTGGCCGGCTTCGCCGAGGACCAGATGTGCCCCGACGCCCGCGGCCAGCTGCTGCTGCCCTGGCCGAACCGCCTCGGCGACGGCAGCTACCGTTTCGGGGGCAGGGAGCACCAGCTGCCCATCGACGAGCCCGAGCTGCGCAACTCCATCCACGGACTGACCTCCTGGGCCAACTGGGTGGCCGAGCCCCGCGGGAGGGCGCGGGTGGCCGTCCATCATCAGCTGCATCCCCGGCCCGGCTACCCATTCAACCTCCGACTGACTGCCCAATTCGACCTGGACGCGACGGGGCTGACCGTCAGCGTCTCGGCGGTCAACGCGGGCACCGAGCCCGCCCCGTTCGGAGCCGGGGCCCACCCGTACGTGGGGGTCGGCACCCCCGTCGTCGACGGCTGCCGGCTTCAGGTCCCGGCGCGCACCTACCTCCTTTCCGACCAGCGCCTGCTCCCTCTCGGCCGAGCCTCGGTGGAAGGCACCGAGCTGGACTTCCGGACCGGCCGGGCGATCGGCACGACCCGACTGGACACCCCTTACACCGACCTGATCCGCGATCCCGACGGGGTGGCCCGGGTTTCCCTCCAGGCTCCCGACGGGCGCCGGGTGGTGGTGTGGCTCGACGAGACCTACCGCTGGGTCCTGGTCTTCACCGGCGACACCAACCCGGATCCCGGCCAGTGGAGGACCAGCCTGGCGGTCGAGCCGATGACCTGCCCGCCCGACGCCTTCCGGAGCGGCGAGGACCTTATAGTTCTGGAACCGGGCGAGGCGGTCACCGCCCGCTGGGGCATCGACGTCACGGGTTTCCGGCACCTCGCGCGGGCAGCCCGGCCGGGCTGACACCGCGCCAACGCGGGAGCTCCCTCCTGCACCGGGATTTCGCGGTCAACCGACCCGCAGGAGTGGGTCGTCGGCCGTCCCGGCCCTGACCGCCTCCAGGGCGAGGGTGATCGCCCCGATCATCTCGGCTCGCTCCTGCAGGCCGCTGGGAACGATCTCAGCGGCTCGGGCGGCCGCCGGCACCGCTCGCTGGGCGACAGTCTCGCGCATGGGCCCCAGGATCACCTCACCGGCCTGGAAGATCACGCCCGCCAGGATCACCCGCTCCGGGCTCAGCAGGTTGCAGAGATCCGAGACGACGGCGCCAAGAGCGTGGCCCGCCTCGGCGAGGGCCCGAATGCAACGCCCGTCACGCCGCCTCGCCAGCTCGATCACCCTCACGACATCCAGATCCTCGCCATAGACGGTGCGGAGCAGCTCCAGGAAGCCGGGGGCGCCGACGATCGCGTCGACGCAGCCCCGATTGCCGCAGCGACAGATGCGGCCGGAGGGGTCGACCGTCATGTGGCCGATCTCGCCGGCGGTCCCGGTCGTGCCGTGATAGACGCGGCCGTCGATCACCAGGCCAGCCCCGACCCCGGTGGCGACGTTGATGTAGATGAAATTCGTGTAGCCACGGCCGGCACCCTGGCGGAGCTCGCCGAGGGCGCCGAGGTTCGCGTCGTTGTCCAGCACCACGGGCCGGCCGAAAACGTCGTGAATCGTGGCGTGCGGGTCCAGCTCCGCCCAGCGATGGAGGATGCCATGCCAGCCGACGCGCCCGGCGATCACGTCGATCGGAGCCGGCAGGCCAACGCCGACCTGGAGGAGGTCGTCAGGGCGCACCCCGGCCCTGGCCATCAGGCGGCTCGCCATCGCCCAGGCCTCGCTGCAGCTCTCCGTCGCCCCCAGGTCCGGGGGGAGGACTCGCTCCTCATCGCCCAGGACCCGGCCGTTGAGATCGGCGATGCCGACCCGCACGTGGCGGTGACCGAAGTCGACCCCGATCACCGCATTGGTCGACCGGCCGATGACGGCCTCCAGGCAGGCTCGGCCGTTGCGCGGCCGCTCGGTGCTCCGCACCAGACCCCGGCGGCGGAGCTCGCCGACCAGGTTGGAGACCGTCGCACGCGACAGCTGGGTGCGCCGCGCCACCTCGGCCTGGCTGACGCCTCCGTCGTCGCGGATGACCGACAGGATCCTGCGGAGGTTGCTCTCACGGAGGGCCCGGAGGGCCCCGCCGGGGCGCGCTGGGGACGGACCGCCCGCTCGCCAGTGCTCGGTGGCTTCGTCAGACATTGAATGCGCCCGTGTCCCCTGCGGCGGCACCACCCCCCGATGTGGGGCAGGGGTTGGATCGGCGTGAAGCGTAACCGAGCGCGAGCCACGGGGGCAACCGCGTCGATTTGTTCTAAGTTTTTACAGGCTCACCCTAGTGGGTGAAGTTTCTGTCCAAAGGTTGACAACCGGCTTGGGCCCCCGCCACACTCCGCTGCGGGTCGCCTGAGAGCGGCCGAGAGGCCCTGTGGGCGAGCCCGTACCACCGTGCAGCCGGCGGTCCGGGGTGCGGGAATCAGCAGGTCCGGCTGGGAGGTACCGCATGAACATGGCAGGAAAAGTGGGGCAGGGCCACGGGCGGCGAGCCGCCTGGGTGCTGGTGGCGGGGACGGCCCTGGTGGCTGCGGCCTGCGGCTCCACCTCGGCGCCATCCTCGTCCTCCTCCTCCGCGGCGGCCACGCCCACGCCGAGCAGCGCCGCCACCGCTCCCAGCGTCCCGTCGGTGGATGTCACCACCTTCACCTCCGACATCGGCGCCACGATGTCGCAGTTCAAGGCGTTCACCCAGTACGCGACCAAGGGGGCTGACAGCCTGCAGGTGGGCGTGATCCTGCCCGACACCACCTCGTCGACACGGTACGTGGACTTTGACGCCCCGTATCTCACGACGGCTTTCGGTGACGCCGGGTACACCCAGGCCCAGTTCAAGATCGACAACGCCCAGGGCAACGACGGCACCGAGATCGCCGATGCCCAGGCGGACCTCGCTCTCGGCGCCAAGGTTCTGGTCATGGACCCGCTGGACGGCACCACCGGAGATGCGATCCAGTCCCTGGTCGCGGCGCACCCCGGGGTCCAGCTGATCAGCTACGACCGGGCCACCTTCCAGGGCACCAGCACCTACTACGTCAGCTTCGACAATGAGAAGGTCGGCGAGCTGATCGGCAAGGGCGAGCAGGCCTGCATCCAGTCCTGGGGCATCTCCACCCCGATGATCTACGAGCTGGACGGCGGCGTGGACACCGATCCGAACGCCATCTCCTTCGCCTCGGGCTACAACAACATCCTCTGGGGCCAGGAGAAGCAGGGGCTCGCCGCCGGGACCACCAACAGCGGCGCCACCCTGCTCAAGGAGGACTACGCCGCAGGCTGGAACAACACCACCGGTGGCACGGTATTCCAGTCCTTCTACGAGGCCAACAAGAGCAAGGTCAATGCCACGGTCGAGGCCAACGACGGGCTGGCCAACGCGGTGATCACCGACCTCAAGGGTGACGGCGTCGCCGCCAAGACCATCCCGACCACCGGCCAGGACGCGACGCTTCAGGGCATGGAGAACATCCTCACCAACTGGCAGTGCGGCTCGGTCTACAAGCCGATCTACCTCGAGGCCCAGGATGCTGTCGCCCTCGCCACCATCCTGCTGGGGGGTGGCACCCCTCCAGCCGCTCTTCTCAACGGGAAGACCACCGATCCGGCCAACGCCAGCATCACCGAGCCCGCGTCGCTGCTCACCGCGACCTGGGTCAACGCCTCCAACATGGAGTCCACGGTGATCAAGGACGGCTTCATCTCCGCATCCACACTCTGCACCGCTGTCGGGGCCAGCATCTGCTCGGCTGCCGGCATCTCCTGATGGGCTGAGGGTAGCCCTTCCCTAAGTTCCCAGCCGATCGACGGGCCGCCCCTCGCGGGGCGGCCCGTCCCGTAGGGGACTGGGCAGCAGCGGGGCTCGGTGTCATGATGCAGCCCTCGAGATGACTGAGAACGGGTCGGCCGCCGCCAGTTCCGCAGCCGCCGCCGCGGGGGAGCCGCTGCTGAAGCTGCGTGGGATCGACAAGCACTTCGGGGCGGTGCAGGCGCTGTACCAGGTGGACCTGGACCTGCCGGCGGGGCAGGTGACCGGGCT
>DASPQV010000024.1:0-12881 GCA_035624785.1 Binatia bacterium
CTGGTCAGTGAGGTCAACCGGGAGAGCTGGCGGTGAGGCATGGCTCGCGGGTCGGCGCCGTCCTCTGCGGCCTGGTCGGGCTGGCCATCGGCTGCGGGATTGCGCTGGCTCTCACCGTCACCTCGAGCGTCGCCGCCTCGACCCAGGTGCTGGTCCCTAGCTGCGGCTTGGGCTGGACCCCCCCGCTGCTCACCCCCGGTCACTCCGGGGGCTGTACCGTCAACTTCCGCGAGAGCACCTCCCCATTCGGCCACCAGTCCTTTGCTGTCACCCTCAGCATCGACATCAGCGCCAGGTCGGCGGGCCGCCGGCCAGGCGCCTCAGAGGGAACGGAGGCCCTGCTCGACGGTCGCGTCACCGGCCTGCAGCTCAGTGTCCGAGACAGCGCGGGGCACGGCTTCCCCACCGGTCAGGTGGTGTGCAGTGGCATCTATCCCGACGCCACCCCCTGCTCCAGCCATGACGACGACCAAGCGATCCCCGGTGCCTCCCGCCTGAGCAGCTGGAGCGACAGCCTCCAGGTGAGCTGGTCGCTGCCCCCAGCGGCGGGCAATCCCTACCAAGGCAGCAGCGCCGTTGTCACCCTCACCGCCCAGTACACCGCCGTATCCGGACCCACACCCACGCCCACACCCACGGCGAAACCCACGCCGACACCCAAACCCACCCCCACACCCACACCCAAACCCACGCCGACGCCCACGCACCGCCCCTGCTGATCGCTGCCGGATTCTCGGTTCAGCCATGGGCCTTCCTGATAGCGTCTCGCTGCCGCGCGGCTCTTGCCCAGTTGCACGGACAGCCGTTCACGGTGACCCCGGACATCGAGGCTGAAGCCGCGCCCGACTGGCAACCGCTGCGTCGAGGGGAGGGGGACAGAAGCACTTCTCTACCGAAAGCGGGGCGGTCTCCAGGCGCTGTCGGGGATTCCGGGCCGCCTCCAGCGCCAAGGCCCGGCACGAGCTCGGCCGGTACCCTGCGCATCCCTGCCGGCGGAGCGGCTTCGCCGAGCTGGCGCCCGCCGGCACGGCTCGGGCGCGGGCCCTCCCCCTCTGAGAAGCCGGCATCCTGCACCGCCAGTTCGGCGCAAGCCTAGCCTCCCTCTCGGGCGGGGCCTGTCGCATCACCGCAGCGTCTCGGTCGAGCACCCGTGACGCACCGGTGGGGACCTCGGTCAGCCCCCCTCTCGCCGCGGCGCCCGCCGCGCCGCCCGCCACACCGAGAGCCAGAGCGCGGCCGCGACCACCACGCAGGGAATCCACCAGGCCGCCAGCCCGCCGTGCGCCGCCGCCGCGCACAGTCCGAGGCCGATCACCACCAGGGCCGCGATCCGCCAGTCGTCGCCGACGATGAACGACCACCAGAAGCCGAGGAAGCGCCGCACCAGGTTCACGACCCCGCACCCGCCCTGGCCTCTGCCAGCCGGGGACGACCCCGGCCGCGCCGCAGCACCGCCACGGCGGCCAGGCTGCAGACCAGGACCGCGGGGATCAGCACCAGCAGGC
The DNA here is from genome assembly GCA_035624785.1 of Binatia bacterium. Lineage (GTDB taxonomy): Bacteria > Chloroflexota > Dormibacteria > Aeolococcales > Aeolococcaceae > JAJZNI01. The sequence goes on from DASPQV010000024.1 coordinate 1,506, forward strand.
TGGCGTCTGAGGCTGGCCACGCGGCCCCAGCCCCCTCGGTCCCCCAGAACAGGCCAAAGGACGTGAGCAGCACCCCAACCCCGTACTTGATGACGTTCTCCGGGACCCGGGAGAGCGGCCCTCGCACCGACGCGGCGGCACCGACGATGACCAGCACCGCGGCCAGCGCCGCCAGCGTGGCTGGGATGATCCCGTCCTTCTGGTTGCTCCCGAAGGTGATCACGATGAAGGCGACCTCCAGGCCTTCGAGGAGCACGCCCTTGAAGCTGATGGTGAAGCCGTAGGCGTCGAAGCGACCTTCGGACCGGGCGACCGCCCCCGCCTGCTCGGCCAGGCCGCGATAGGCGGCAGCCTCGTCCCTGTGGGCCTGCAGCCCGCCGGCGCGCAGCACTGCCTTGCGCAGCCAGCCCAGGCCGAAGATCAGGAGCAGGGTCCCGACCACCAGGCGCAGGGCCCCGATGGGCAGGAGGGTCAGCGCCGGTCCCAGGGCCCCGACGATCACCGCCAGGGTGGCGAGCCCGGCGGTGGTCCCGAGCAGCGCTGGGCGCCAGCCCCGGGTCACCCCGATAGCGAACACGATGGTGGTCGCCTCCACCGCCTCCACCGCGCAGGCGAGGAACACGGCGGCGAGCAGCCCCACGGTCCCGCCGGTCATCGCAGCGTCACCCGCGGCTTCATCGTCCCGTCAGCCGGCGGTCCCAGCCACACCATCGCATCAGCATGCCGCCTCGGAGCCCGAGCCGTCTCGGGGCTATGCGGCCGCCTCCCGATCCACATTCGCCACCGCTGGCGCCGGAGTGTAGACGACGTACAGCACGCCGTTGTCGTACCTCTCGCACTCCGTCAGCGCCCACCGCCGCGCCGGCGCATCCGGAGAGAACAGCCGCGGGCCGGCGCCCAGCGTCACCGGATACACGAAGAGATGCAACTCGTCGGCGAGCCCGTCGGCGACCAGAGCCCGGACCAATGTCCCGCTGCCGCTGACGTAGATGCCGCCGTCCACCTCGTCCCTGAGCCGGCGTATCCGGTCGGCGTCGTAGGGCCCCTCGACCCTCGAATTGGCCCAGGTGGTGGTCCGGAGCCTGCCGGAGACGACGTGCTTCATGGTGTTGTTCATGAAGGGAGCCCCGGGGTCCTGCTCGGCGGTTCGGTGCGACCAGGCCGGCTCGAACATCTCATAGGTCCGTCGCCCCAGCAGGATGGCCCGGCAGCCGCCCATCAGCCGGCCGATGGCCTCCCCCATCCTCGGGTCGTAGCCCATGCCGAAGGTCCATGTGGGGTTGTCGATCACCCCGTCGAGGGTCGTGAACTCGTGCACCCGGATCGTTCCCACCGTCATCCCTCCTTGGCGAAGCCCTAATCATCGACAGAGGACTGCGGTCAGCGCCTCGAGTCATCGGTGGCTGCCGCCCGCGCCGGTTGACGGCCCGGGCCGGGAGCGCCCATCCGCCCCCCTCTCTGGCATCATGAAGATCGTTTGGATGATGTTAAGATGCTTGAATGAGAACCACCGTGACGCTGGACGCGGACGTGGCCGCGAGCCTTCAGGAGGAGATGCGGCGCCACGGCATCAGCTTCAAGCAGGCCCTGAACAGCGCGGTGCGCTCGGGCCTCAGCGGGCAGCCCACCCGGCGCCGTCCTTACCGGACCCCGTCACGGCCGCTCGGCTTGCGCCCCGGCATCAACCTGGACCGCGCCCTGCGCCTCGCCGGTGAGCTCGAGGACGCCGAGATCCTCCACAAGCTCGAGCTCCGCAAGTGAGGCTCCCCGACGCCAACCTCCTGATCTACGCCCTGGACAGCACCTCACCGCGACATGAGCGAGCCCGGGCCTGGCTGGACGCCGCGCTCTCCGGCACGGAGCCGGTTGCGTTTGCCTGGGTCGTCCTCCTGGCGGTGCTGCGGTTGACCACCAGCTCCGCCGTCTTTGCCCGACCGCTGCGGGCCGAGGAGGCTCTCGATGTCATCGATGGATGGCTGGCCCAGCCATGCGCCACGGTGGTGCACCCCACCCGGCGGCACCCATCGATCCTGCGCACCCTGCTTGCCCCCCTGGGCACAGGAGGCAACCTGACTGCTGACGCCCACCTGGCCGCTCTCGGCATCGAGCACCAGGCGGTGGTCTGCTCAGGCGACGCCGACTTCTCGCGCTTCCCCGGTCTCGACTGGATCGACCCGATCCGCCCCTGATCCCGGGGCAGGCTTGTCCGCCGCCGAAGCTGGCGCTGGGGCCCGAGCCTCGACCTGAGCGTCACCCCAGCTGGCCGGTATGGCTCGGGGTCTTCCCCGGGAGTTCTGGGGCCAGCCGCTGCTGCGGCTCAGCCCAGCCGGTTGAGAAACTCCCCCACCACCTCGTTGAAGCCGACCGGGTCCTCGAGGTTGCCGAGGTGCCCGGACCCGGGCAGGACTGCCAGCTGACCCCGGGGCAGGGCGTCCGCGATCCCCCTGGCCTCCTCGAGGCTGACGATCCCGTCATCGTCCCCGGCCACCACCAGCGCCGGGACCTCGACCGCGGCCAGGAGCGCGGTGCTGTCGGGCCGCCCCGCCATCGCGATCTGGGAGGCGGCGATGCCGGCGGGGCGGCAGCGCCGGATGCGCCCCACCACCGGGTCGAGCACGTGGGGGTCGCCGCGTGCCCGGGAGGCGAGCAGGCGGTTGACCATGGAGACCGCGGTCTCGCTGCCGTCGCGAAGCGCCAGCTCCGCCATGCGGCGCCGGTTGGCGGCCTGCTCCGGGGTGTCCGCGATCGCCCGTGAGGAGGCCAGCACCAGCGCGCGGATCCGGGATGGAGCCCGGCGCAGCAACGCGAAGCAGGCATAGCCGCCCATCGACGAGCCGACCGCCACCACCTCAGCCACCCCGCTGCCGTCGAGCCACTTAAGCAGGCTCTCGGCGTAGCCATCGAGGCTCGCCTCCATCGGTGCGGGCAGCTCAGGCGAAACCCCGCAACCCCACATGTCCGGCCGCACGCACCGCCAATGGCCCGAGAAGGCGGCCACCTGGTTGTCCCACTGGGAGGCGTCGAGCGGGAAGGCGTGGAGCATCAGGAGGACCGGACCCCGGCCCGTGTCGTGGAAGACCAGAGCCGGTGGAGCGGGGCTCATCGCCGGTTTCAGGCGGTGACGCGCACCGGCTGGGCCGGGAAGTCCTCGTCGAGCGAGGCCGGCTCGATGCGGGTGCGGGCGTGGCGCTCGACGTCGCGCAGCTTGAGGATCTCGGCGGGCGTGATCAGGGTGATGGCGACCCCGCTGCGCCCCGCCCGCCCGGTGCGGCCGACCCTGTGCAGGTATTCGTCAGGCGTGGCTGGAACATCGTAGTTGACGACGTGGCTGATGTCGTCGATGTCCAGGCCGCGGGCGGCCACGTTGGTGGCGATCAGCGACCGCACGTGGGCGGCGACGAAGCGCCGCATCGCCCCGTCGCGCTCCCTCTGGGTGAGATCGCCGTGGAGCACCCCGACGCTGTATCCCCGCCGCTCCAGCTGCACCGTCAGGATGTCCGCGGTGCGCTTGGTCTCCACGAAGATCAGGGCCATGGTGACGTCAGGCTGGTCGAGGATGCGGCAGAGGGTGTCGACCTTGTCGGACCAATTGGTCCTCACATAGAGCTGCCGGACCCCATCGGGGATCTCCGGCCGGGAGCTGACCTCGACGGTGATCGGATCCTGCATGTGGCGGCTGGCCAGGCGGCGCACCCAATCCGGCATGGTGGCGCTGAAGAGCATGGTCTGACGCTGTCTCGGGCACTCCCGGAGGATGGCCTCGACGTCGGGGGCGAAGCCCATGTCCAGCATCCGGTCCGCCTCGTCGAGGACGGCGATGCGCACGCCTGCGAGGCTGATGGTGCGGCGCTGCAGGTGGTCGCGGAGCCGTCCCGGGGTGGCCACCACGATCTGCGGGCCGCGGCCCAGCTCCTCGAGCTGCCGGCCCATGGAGTCGCCGCCGTAGATGGCGACGGAGCGCAGCGGGTGGCGCGCCGCCAGCCGGCTGATCTCATCGTGGACCTGCACCGCCAGCTCGCGGGTGGGGCAGAGGACCAGGGCCTGCACCGGCGCGGCCCTGCCCCCCCTCGCACCGGCTCTCGGCGTGCCGCCCTTCCTCTGGTGCTGCCCTCCCACCGTCTCGGTTGCCCCGCCGTCGACACCTCCCTCCGCCGCCGCCCCCGCGTCCGGTGCCGTGGCCTCCGGAGCGAGGCGCTCCAGGATGGGGATGGCGAAGGCGGCGGTCTTGCCGCTCCCGGTGTGGGCCTGGCCGATCACGTCCCGGCCGAGCAGGGCGTGGGGGATGGCGCCGGTCTGGATCGGCGTGGTGCTCTCGAACCCCACCTCCTCGACCGTGCGCAGCATCGCCGGGCTCAGTCCGAGGCTCTCGAAGCTCTGCGGTGAGAAAGGGCTCTCACGATCCCCGTCCGCCTCGACCGGGAAGGGCCTGGGACTGGGAACCGGCGGTCGCCGCGACCGCATCGACGAATATGAACGCAAACTGGAGATTCAGTCTAGACGAAGCCGGTCGCAGCGCGACCTCCGATCCTCCGCCTGATCCTTGGACTGGCCAGCCGATCCCGGCAAGCTGGACCCGAAGCTCCGACTGCCCGATGGGCTCCGGCAGGGCCATGTCGCCGCTTAGGATGCTCGGGATGCCGGACGTCCTCTGCACCCTGGCGCTCCCCGAGCCCTTCACCCGAATGGTCTCGGCGGTGGCATCGATCCGGGTCCTGGGCCGGCTTCCCTCGGCCCTGGAGCTGCGCGACGAGCTGAGATCCCGCCCCGTCGACGTCCTCTGCCCGCAGGCCGCGGACCGGATCGACGCGGCCCTGCTGGACGCTGGCCTTCCCCGGCTCCGCGGCGTCTCCCTCTTCGGAGTCGGCTACGACAACGTCGACGTCGCCGCGGCCACCATGCGGGGCATCGCCATCGGCAACACCCCGGGGGTGCTCACCGACGCCACCGCCGACCTGACCATGGCCCTACTGCTGGCGGTCGCCCGCCGGGTGGCGGAGGGCGACCAGGTCATGCGGAGGGGCAGCTTTCCCGGGGTGCAGCCGGACTTCATGCTGGGCACGGAGCTCGGCGGGGCGGTGCTCGGCATCGTCGGCTTCGGCCGCATCGGCCAGGCGGTGGCCCGCCGGGCGCGGGGCTTCGGGATGCGCCTCGGCGTCTGGACCGTCCCCGCCGGTCCCGTGCCCGATGATCTGGCCGGTTCCATCCGGACCTTCCCGAGCCTGGCCGACCTCCTCGCCGAGGCGGACGTGGTCACGCTGCACACTCCGCTCACCGCGGAGACCCGGCACCTGATCGGGGAGGCCGAGCTCCGGCGGATGAAGCCCACCGCGATCCTGGTCAACACCTCGCGGGGCGCGGTGATCGACGAGCCCGCGCTGGTGCGGGCGCTCGAGGAAGGTTGGATCGCAGGTGCCGGGCTCGATGTCTACGAGCTGGAGCCGCGTCTCGCCCCCGGGCTCGCCGAGTGCCGCAACTCGGTGCTGACGCCCCACCTGGGCAGCGCGACCGTGGCCACCCGGGCGGCGATGGCGGAGCTGGTCGCGGTCAACGCTCTGGCCATGCTCGCGGGTGAGCTGCCGCCGCACTGCGTCAACCCGGCGGTGCGGATGAGGGCCGCCTTCCCCTCTGCCGGGCCGTCGCCGGCGGATGCCCCGGGCGGTCGCGAGGGAGCGGCCGGGTGACCGGTCCGTCGCGGCGGATCTTCCCCCCGCCGCCGCTCGCCGGGGCCAAGCTTCCTGAGCGGGTGGATCTGGTCGTTCTCGACCTCGACGGCACCTGCCTGGACCGGGACCAGCAGCTCCATCCCCGGACCGAAGCGGCGGTGCGGGAGGCGGGCGCCCGCGTGCCGGTGGTGATCGCCACCGGGCGCCCCTACCAGTCGGCCCAGCCCTGGGCCCGCCGGCTTCACGTCCGCCAGCCGCTGATCTGCTACCAGGGCGCGCTGGTCCAGGCCATGCCTGACCCCGATCCCGGCGAGGGCGTCGCCTACGGACGGCTGATCGCCATCCACATGCTCGATGCCGGTCCAGCGCGCCGGGCCATCGAGGTCGCTCGCGCCCATGGCTGGCACCGGCAGGCGTACGTCGACGACAACCTGGTCTGCGAGGAGGACCGGCCCGAGGCGCACCACTACGCCCACGTCGCCGCCCTCCAGATCCACTACGTCGACGACCTCGAAGTGGCGGTGGCGGGCGGCACGGTCAAGGTCGTCTGCGTGGTCATGGACCGGCAGGAGGCAGTGCGCTGCCGTCAGGCGCTGGTCGAGGCCCTCGGCGGGCGGGCTCGGGTCACCCCCTCACTGCCCGAGTTCATCGAGGTCGCCAGCCCCAGCGCCGGCAAGGGCCAGGCGATCCGGAGCGTCTGCGAGCACCTCGGGGTGGACCCGGCCCGGGCGGTGGCGGTCGGGGATGGGCCCAACGACGCTGACCTCCTCGACGCCGTCGGCTTCGGCGTCGCGGTCGAGGGGGCGACCGAGGAGCTGCTGCGCCACGCCGACTCCACCTGCGCCCGACCTGACGACGCGGGGGTCGCCGACGTCCTCGAGGCCCTGCGGCTGTCCGGCCTTTAGTGGCTTGGCCCCCGAGCCACGCCCGGCGGCGCCGATCCTGGCGTGGCTGATCCTCTCCTGAGCATCGGCCGCACTTCTCCGGGCCTGGTCCGCCGCCGCCGCGATGTGCAGGCGGGGCCACATGTGCTATGAGAACCCGCCCTCCCGGGGAATGATCAGACAAGGAGGATCGGGTGTGGCCGAGTGCGAGCGGGTGCGACTCACCGGGCTCATGGACCTAGCCCTCACCCCGGACCGTGCGTTCCGGCTCTTCGGGCCCAGCGGCGACCGCGCTGCGGCCGAGGGATGGGTGCCCGTCTTCCCCACCGCGACCGCTGCTGACATCGAGCCGGGGACGGTGTTCACCGCTGCTCACGGGGAGCGGCGGACCACGTGCGTCGTGGTCCGCCACGAACCTCCCACCAGCATCGCGTACAGCATCGTCACCCCGGGCCAGTGGGCCGGTCTGATCACGGTTATCCTCCAGCCCGTGGCCCGGGGAAGCACCGCCACGGTGAGTTACGACCTGACCACGCTGACGCCGGCGGCCAACGACGAGCTCCGGCGATTCGCCGCGGGCTACCGGCGATATCTCGATCTGTGGCAGGCGTCGATCGCCCGTCGAGAGTAGGCCGGATCCGCGTGGCGGGCTCGCCCCGCCACCGGGCCGGAAGGCGGGATCACGCGCTCAGGAATGGCCGCGGCGTGGCGTCAGCCGTGCCCCAGACGGTTGTCAGGTCACCCAGGAACCCTGAGACGTCGCCGGTGACGTTGCCCGAGAACTGGCCGGTGCTGCACTCACCCTCCGTGAGGTCGGTGCGCGCCGAGCCTTTCAGCAGCGTGATCCCGTACTGGGGGCAGTCCGCCGGGACCGAGGCCGTGGGCGTAAGCACGATCCCGATGTGACGGGTCCTGACCAGGCCGTCGAACTGCTGGAGCTGGTGGGCAGACGTGAGGGTGACCTCCCACTGCCCGCCCGAGGGGCCGTATCCCGGGTAGTAGCTGATCTCCACCTGGGTCAGGCCGGCGGTATCCAAGAGGCTGCCGGCGGTGCTGCTGCCACACCCCGCGAGCAGGATGACCAGTCCCAGCAGAGCGCTCGCCGCGGCGCGCAGGCGGGCTGCAGCGACTCTACCGCTCTGTCCCCGCGGGCCGCCCACGTCTCGGTCCCATGCGGGTGGGAAAGGGATCACACCGTCGCCACCACCAGGCGCTCGATGCCGGTGAGCGGAGCGTCGGGCCAGCTCCGCAGGTAGAGGCGGCGGAGGTCGTCGTCCTCGACCAGCTCCACCTCGGAGAAGCCTGCTTCACGCAGCGTGGACACGATCTCAGGCGGCCGGAACAGGCTGAGGAAGGGCTCACCGCGTGCCGCCGCCTGCGACCTGGTCCATGCCAGGCCGGCCTGGGCGAGCTCGGAGAGCTGGTCGGGCGGCACCACGTAGGTCATGACGAGCCTGCTGGCAGATGCCAGTCCGGCGGCCCAGCGGAGTGTCCGCTCGATGGCCGGGCGGCCGAGGTACTGGCTGACCGCGATCCATGACACCCCCGTCGGCATCGTGCTGTCGAAGCCCGAGGCGACCAGGGCGCTGCCGAGGTCCTCGAACTCGAAGTCCAGGGGGATGAAGGTGAGCCGATCCGGAACCGGGATGCCGAGCTCCGCCAGCCGTCTCTTCTTCCACTCCTGAGCTGCCGCCAGGTCGACCTCGAACACGCGGAGCCGCTTCATGAGGGCGGTCCGCCTCCAGGCGAAGGTGTCCAGTCCAGCCCCGAGCACGAGGTACTGAGAGGTCCCCCGCTCGACGAGCCGTGACACCAGGTCCTCGACGTAGCGGGCCCGGATCGCGAAGGCCAGGGCCAGCCCGTCGAGAGCATCGGCCGGGGTCTGCGCTCTGAGCTGGTCCAGCAGCGTGGCGCCGGCATCACCGGCGAGGGCCAGGGCGAGCCGGTCCTCGATCAGCCGCTCGTGGGAGGTCGACATGTGCAGGGCTCGGCCCACGGCGGCGAGTGTCGCGGTGTGCCCAGGTGCTGGGGCGGACGGCTTTCCCATCTCCATCGGGCGCTCTGGGCCTCTGACGATAGGCTGGCGCGGCACTCCCCCGCCGGCCGCCCGCCCGCGCCGAGCTCGGGCATCAGACGTCCGCGGTGACCCTTTCCGGCTCCTCGGCGTGACGCGCCTCTCCGCCGGACGCCACCGCGCGCCGCCGCGCCGCCCGGCTCTCCCCCGGCACCAGGGACACCAGGGCCGCCACCACGCTGAGGGCCGCCCCGATCGCGAAGGCTATGCGCAGCCCGGCGATGAAGGCGGAGCTGAGCAGGGTGGGGAAGAAGGTGGTGCCGAGCAGGTGGGCCCGTGCCGCCGGTGCCAGCAGGCTGAGGGTGTGGGCCCCCACCAGCGAACCGACCGGGTTGTAGCCGAGGAAGGCGGCGAAAAGCGCCCCGGTCGGGGGCAGCGCCGCGGTGCGCTGCGCGGCGGCGGCGGGGACCCCTGCCGCGGTCAGGCCGTGGAGGAGGGTGGCGCCCAGGGTCCCGGCAAGCCCGACGATGACCATGGTGAAGAAGATCGCCATCGAGAGCAGCATCCCGGAGTTCTGGAAGGTCGCCCGGGTGCCTGAGGCGATGCCCCGGTTCTGCGCCGGCACCGAGTTCATGATCCAGGCGGTGTTCGGCGACATGAAGCCGCCCATGCCCAGGCCCATCAGCACCAGCACGGCGGCGAACTCGGGGTAGGAGAAGTTGGCGGGGAGCAGGGTGAGCAGCGAGAAGGCGGCGGCGGTGATGGCCATGGCCGCGGCAGCGAACCAGCGCTGCCCGAAGCGGTCGGAGAGGAGCCCGAAGAGCGGCCCCAGGAGGATGAAGCCGGCGAGCAGCGGGATCATGTAGATGCCGCTCCACAGCGGGGTGTCCTGGTACTGGTAGCCGTGCAGGGGCAGCCAGATCCCCTGCAGCCAGATGATGAGCATGAACTGCAGGCCGCCCCGGGCTATCGAGCCGAAGAGGGTCGCGGTATTGCCGGCGGCGAAGGGGCGGATCCTGAACAGCCGGATGTCCAGCATCGGATCGCGGACCCTGCGCTCGACCAGGACGAAGACGGCGAGCAGCAGCGGCCCTCCCACCAGCCCGGCCAGGACCCAGGGGTCCAGCCAGCCCATCGTCGAGCTGCCGTAAGGCAGCAGCCCATAGGTGATGGCGACCAGGAGGACGATCAGACCGGCGGCGAACAGGAGATTGCCGACGATGTCGACCCGCTGGCGGCGACCGGGGGTGGCGGTCTCGTGCAGGGCCACGTAGGCCCAGGCCGTCCCGAGCAGGCCGACGGGGACACTGACCACGAAGACCAGGTGCCAGTCGATGGCCGCGAGGATGCCGCCCAGCACCAGGCCGAGGAGCTGCCCGGCGCTGCCCGCGATCATGTTGAGACCGAGAGCGAAGCCGCGCTGCTGGGTGGGGAAGGCGTCGGTGAGGATCGCCGGCGCGTTGGCGAAGAGGAAGGCACCGCCGACCGCCTGGACGACCCGGAACAGGATCATCTCCAGCGCCGCCGTGTTCCCCCGGCCGGGGGTGAAGAAGAGCAGCACCGAGCCGACCGTGAAGATGGCGAAGCCCAGGTTGTACATCCGGACCCGGCCCACCATGTCCGAGATGCGGCCGGCGGTCACCACCAGGACGGCGGTCACCACCATGTAGCTGAGCAGCAGCCAGAGCAGGTAGTCGATCTCCCCTGGTGCCAGGGGATTCACCCCGATGCCGCGGAAGATCGCCGGCAGCGAGATCAGCAGGATCGAGAAGTTGATGGTGGCGAGCAGCGTGCCCAGGGTGGTGTTGGAAAGCGCCACCCACTTGTAGCCGGGATGCTCGCGGTGGATCCCCAGCCGCACCGTGCGCTGGCTCATGCCTGAGTCCCCGCGGGCTCGCGGCGCCGCCCGGTGACCGCCGCCGAAGCCTCTGCCCCCCGCTCACCGGCCGCGTCCGTCGCGGACTCGGCGTCCGTCCAGCTCTCGCGCGCCTGGACCGCGGCGGCGAGGCGGTCGAGCAGGTCGGCGAGCCGCTCGCGGTCATCGCCGGAGAGCTCCAGAACCGACGCGGTGATCACCCCCGTCTTGCGGCGGTAGGTCTCCTCGAGGAGCCGGCGGCCCGGCTCGGAGAGGCGGAGGTCGGTGACCCTGCGGTCACCGTCGCGGGTGATGCGCTCCACCAGTCCTCGCCGGACCAGCCGCTCGATCAGGGCGGTGGCCGTGGAGGCGGTGATCCCCAGGTGGTCGGCGACCTGGCCGCAGCTGAACCGGCGCTCGCGGAGGAGGTGGAGGACCCGGAGCTGGCTGATCGTCAGTCCCAGGTCCCCCCATCGCCGGAACTCGACCGCTTCGACGCTGGCGAGGAGGTGCACCAGCGCCGTCAGCGCCCTCTCGGAGGCGTGCGGCGGGTCGAGGGCTTTGTGTGGGCTCTCCCTCGGCACTGCCCAGATCCTACGCTTAGAGCCAACTATTTGTCAACATCTAACGGCGTCGCCGCAGGTCGCACGCGCCGCCGATGTTGCGCCGGCCGACTGGTAGTCGAGGGTCGGGGTGGCCAGCATGATGTGGTGCCCTCGGGGGTCGCCTACCTCAGCCGCGACGCCGCTGCCACCTGGACGGAGCTGCTCCCGCCGGGATGACCCAGCGGGGGCGCCGCTCTCGCGCTCATCCACCCCGGGAGTCCGATCGCGCCGAGGCCCTCGATCACCACCTGCGGCGCACCCTCCATTGTGACAACCCAGGTTTGGGCCACGCGTGGCCTAAACAGGGGTCTGACGACACAAGGGTGTCCGGCGCTCCCCTCGTCAGCCGAGCGAC
>DASPQV010000025.1:0-410456 GCA_035624785.1 Binatia bacterium
CGGCCTTGCGCACCTTGGGATCGCCGATCCCGGTCGCGCCACCGTTGCCCGCGTTCAGGTTGAACCAGAGCACGACGGTGTTGCCGGAGGCGAACCAGGCATGGTTGGTCTCGGGGTTCAGGTCGACGTAGTCGGAGTAGATGTTGGGGATGTCGTTGCCAGCCCAGTCCAGCTGGGGCGGGTTGGCGGTCAGATCGGTGACGACCGTGGTGTTGCTCTGGATCGAGGGCACATCCACCTCGGACTCCGGCGGCGTCCCACCCCAGTAGTTCTTGTTGGGAGTGAACTTGACCACCGAGGTCGAGTAGCTGGTCGGCACGAACGGACCGCTGCCGACCGCCTTGTCATGGCTGATCGTGACCGTCGGATTGGCGGCGATCTCCTGGGCGATCGCAGCCGGCAGGACGTAGGTGCTGCCCAGGATGTTCCAGAGGGCGGTGAAGGCAGGGCTCTTGAAGCTGAGGGTCACCGTGTCGCCGCTGACCGTCGGCGCCGCAGCTTGGGGCGGGACGCCGGGGAGGTTGGCCGCGGAGGTGGTCATCATCAGCTTGAAGGTGGCCGCAACGTCGGCCGGAGTCATCGCCGAACCGTCGTTGAACCTGACCCCGGCACGGAGGGTGATGGCGAGGCTTTCGCCACCGTTGGAGAAGGAGTAGCCGGTCGCCAGCCAGGGGTTGTTCTGGTTGGGGTCCAGGGCATCCATCTCGTAGAGCGGCTCCCAGATCAGGGAGCGCATGTTCATGCCCCTGGCCAGCGAGTTGGCGTCGTAGGGGTTGAAGTCATCGGAGAAGGTGACGCCGGTGGTCGCCTCTTCGATCAGCGGCGGGCCGACGGGCTTGGCACCGCTGCTGCCCGGCGAGGTGGTGGCGCCCCCGCTGGGCGCGCTGGCGGGCGACGTGGTGGATCCGCATGCCGCGGCGGCCAGCGCAGCCGCCCCGAGCAGGGATACCAGGACTTTCCGATTCATCGATGTCTGGCCTCCGTTGGAGCACGGCCATGGAGGCCGTGCGCTGACAGCGCTATCTCATGGTCACCGTGGGTGCGATGGCGGGGCCCGGAATGTCACAGGGTTCATCTCTGCACGTCCTCCTCGGGATTGTGAATGCGTGGAGCGGCCACGGCCGCGGCACGAGACCCATGGTCCGCGCCCAGGTGGATCCGCGTATTGGAGGATCCGCGTTCAGCGCGGCATGCACATATGTAGGTGCGGCCGCTGACGGGTGTCAATCACTCCGGTGGGTGATTTCCCGATAAATCACTCGCGCGGGTGAGTTCCTGACAGCTCTCACCCTAACGGGTGAGCCGTCATGAGCGGCGGCGGCGGCCAGTCCGCCGACTGCACTCACCCGGCCGGGTGATTGCAGTTGCAGGCTCACCCCGCTGGGGGAGGCGAGCCGACGTCGCGGCTCATGCCCACGGGGGAGAGGAGGGCGATGCGCGGAGCGCGATCAGCTGGGCCGGCGGGCGGGCGGAGGAGGCGGCGGGGATGGAGCCGCCACCGTACCCTTGACCCGAGGGTGATGACCGTTGCCGCTGGTGGCCGCGGTCACCGCCACCGTCGACGCCAGCTTGAGCTCCCCGGCCATGCTGGCCTGGCTCCCCGACGCCATGGCCAGATCCTGAGCGGTCGTCGACACCTGCTCGCTGGCCACCCTGACCTGCTCCATGGCCTCCACCACCTGCTCGGTGGCCGACTGCTGCTGCTGGGTCGCCAGCCGGATCCCGGAGCTTGCCTCGGCGACGTGCTCCATGAGGGTGAGCCCGTCCCTGAGCTGCTCCGCTCCCTTGTCCATCGCCATGACTGTCGCGCTGGTCTCGAGCTGGACGCTCTCCGTGATGTTGGCGATGTCGGAGGCCAGTGACTTGGAGCGGTCAGCGAGGCGCCGGACCTCGTCAGCCACCACGGCGAAGCCGCGCCCCGCCTCTCCGGCCCGGGCGGCCTCGATGGCGGCGTTGAGGGCCAGCAGGTTGGTCTGGTCGGCGAGGTCGTTGATCAGGTTGAGGATCCGGGTGATGTCACGAACCCGCTCGGTCAGGTTCAGGGTTCGCTCGGTGGAGGCCAGGATGTCCTCCCGGGCCCTTTCCAGCTTGTCGCGGGTCTCCGCCGCCTGGGCGGCAACCCTCTCCACGGTCTCGGCGATCTGGCCCGAGGTCCGGGCCAGCTCCTCCATGCTTGCCGAGGTCTCGGTCGCGCTCGAGCTCTGCCGCGCGGTGGTCGCGGCCAGCTGGTTGGAGGCGGCCGCCAGCCGGGTCGCCGAGTCCGAGAGGTCGGTGCTGGTGCCGCTCACCCGGCCGATCAGCGCCTCCAGTCGTTCCACCATCAGGTTGAAGGCCTCGCCGAGCGTCGCCACCTCATCGGCGCCGCTGGGCCGGACCCGAGCGGTGAGATCCCCAGCGGAGACGCGGCGGGCGGCTCGCGCCAGCGCGCGGATCGGCCTGACCTGGAGGCCGGCCACGAACCAGGCGAATGCCACCAGCAGGATGACGCCGCCACCCAGCACCACGAGGCCCCAGTTGCGCAGCGTGGTCACCCCGCTGAGCGCCTGGCCAGCGTTCTCGCTGACCAGGATGCCCCAGCCACCGAACTGGCCAGGCGTCCCCGGGACCTTGGCGTAGCCGGTGATCGTCGACACTCCGTCGACCTGGACCGTCTTCGAGCCCGGCACGCCGCTCAGCGCCTGCGGGACCAGCGGGTTGTCGACCTTCGCCTGGAGGGCGTGGTACTTGTCGACCATGGCCACCTCGGAGGCGTTGCCCATGGTCGAGCTGTAGACCAGGAGGCCCTGGGCGTTGACCGCCGTCACGGTGGTGGCCGAGGTGGTCAGGCCGTTGACGCCGGAGAGGAGGAGGTTGAGCTCGTTGCCCTGCCCACTCCAGTTCTGGAGGTCCACAACCCCCACCAGCACGCCGCTGAATCCGGCCGTGCTGACCGGGTAGGCCATCAGCCACTGCAGGCTCGGACCGGCTGACGACTGCACCAGCCGGATGTCGCCGACGTAGGCCTGGTTGCTCAGCTGGATGGCGGTCATCCACGGATCGCCGGCCACGCCCACCCACTGGGCGGTCGACGAGTTCAGGTACACGTTGCCGGCGCTGTCGGCGAGCTCCAGGGTCACGAACGGGTCGTTGAAGGTCGCCTGGGTCAGCAGGTGGGCCGCAGCCTGGCCGCTGCTGGCCCCGGACTGGTCGATCACCGCGGACAGCTCGGTGATCTCGCGCTCCCGCTCCTGGATGAAGTCACTGACCTTGCTGGCGATCTGCTTGGCGAGGTTCTGGACGCCGAGCTCGGTCGCGCTGGTCAGGCTGTCGCCGGCCATGTTGCTGAGGACCAGCACCATCACCCCCATGATCGGAACGCATATCACCAGCAGGCCGGCCAGGAAGCGGGTGAAGTAACCGCTCCAGATGCGGTTGAAGAGGGCACGAGCCCGATTCAGCAGGTCCACCTCGCAGTCCGCGGTCTCCACGTGAAGAGGGGCCGAGCGCACTGCGGCTCACCCCGACCGCGGCATCATCCCTCCGCCCCTGTGACAATGCCGCTGCACCGTGCCGAAGTTGGGTGACAGCGGTTGACGGCGAGGGGCAGCATGTGACATGGGGGATGTCAGGCATCACCGAACTGTCACGCCGGTGGGGCGACTCTAGGACAGTGCCCGCGTTCCGCCTGTGGGAGGGCTTCGCGGGCAAGGGCTGGGTTTGCCGCTCCACCCTCCCCGGCTGGGACACGGGAGACGCTCGACCGCCAGCCTCCGACGGGCCCGCGATGAGAGCGTTTCCACACTCTAGGCACCGACGCCCGGCACGTCAAGTGGCGGTCACCTAATGTCGGCGAGCGGGGAGCGCGACCGCGGCCGGGGCGGCGGACGAGCCGGCCGGGACCACCCTCAGGCGGCGGCAGCCTCGTCACTGCCGAAGATCTCCATCAGGAGAGCTTCGAGGAGGAGCCGCGGCTGGGCGTTGGCGGCCACCCCCGCCACCGCCTGAAGCAGCCCATCCAGGATCTCCGAGGGGCGCGATCGCGAGAGCGTTTTCGCCCAGCGCTCCAGCTCTTCCCGGCGGCCGTGCCAGCGGCACAGCTCGGCGGCACCCCAGGCCAGGCAGGCCAGATCGCGGGCGAAGGATGCCCAGATGGAAAGGTCGAGGAGGAGGCGCTCCCGGCCCTCGGCCCCTCCGCTCGGGGCCAGCTCGGCGGCCGCCGCCAGAGCGGCGGCGACTCCCCCACCGCGGATGGCCAGGAAGCGGTCGAGGATGGCCAGCTCCGCGGCCAGCGCCGACGGGTCGGTGGCCAGGCGGAGAGCGCGCCCCGGCCTCCCCGCCGAAAGCTCCGCGGCCTCGACGGCTATGCCGGAGGCGACGCCGTGCCGCTCGGCGAGCCAGTCCGACACGACGGCACTGGCCACCGGGCCCATGCTGATCCGCTGGCAGCGCGAGACCACCGTGGGGGGCAGCCCCTCCTCACCGCGCGCGGTGAGCAGCAGATGAGTCCCGGGAGGAGGCTCCTCGATGGTCTTGAGCAGGGAGTTGGCCGCCTGCTCGGTGAGCCGGTCGGCCCGGGCGAGCACCGCCACCCGCAGATCGCCGGCGTAGGGCCGCAGGCTCAGGAACTCCTGGAGGCTGCCCGGCTCCCGGCCCGCCCGGACCCGGTCGATCCGGATCGACTCGGCGTCGGAGTCCTCGAGCCAGAGGTCCGGATGGGTGCTGAGGGCGCCCGGCCACGGGGAGCCCGCCAGGAGCTCCGCGGCCAGCGCCATGGACAGGGTGGTCTTGCCGACCTGGTCAGGCCCGGTGAGGAGCACGGCGTGAGCGAGCCGGCCCGAGGCGACCGCGGTGCCCAGTCGGGTCACCGCCTGCGGGTTGCCGACCAGGTCCGCGAGGCTCACGGAAGCCCAGTCTACGGATGGGAGCACGGCACAATGGGCTGGTGCTCGACGACACGCCGGCGTGGATCCAGCGGGCCGCAGGGGCCCTGCGCCCCTCCCCCGGTCGCAGCCGGCCAGCCTCGACGGTTCCCTGGGACTGGACCGACATCGCGCTGTTCTTCGCCGTCTTTCTGACCGGCTGGCTGCTGATCAGCGCGCTGGCGCTGTCACCGGCTGTCCAGTCATGGGGTGACAGCCTGCTCCGGGGGGTGCCCACCGCGGAGCGGACCGCGGTGGGCAGCCTGACCCTCCAGACCGCGGTGTACGTGATGGGCCTCGCCGTCATCCTGGTGCTGGCCCTGGGGCGGCGGCACGGCCGTCTCGCCGACCTGGGCTGGCGATGGCCCCGCTGGTGGTGGCTGCCGCTCGGCGTCGTGGCCGCGGCCGCCAGCTACGAGATGCTCACCCTGATCTCGGATGTCCTCCAAGCCCTGTTTCCCCAGGTCACCAACGGCCAGATCCCGGAGGTGCAGGGCGAGTACGGCACCTACGTCGGCTTCGCCATCCCGGCGGTCTCGGTGGTGGCCCCGATCGTCGAGGAGACGTTCTTCCGGGGCTTCGTCTACGGCTGGATGCGGCGCCAGCTCAACGTCCCGGCGGCCTCCGTCCTTTCCGGGATCTTCTTTGCCCTGCTCCACTTCCAGCCGATCATCGTGCTCCCCCTGGCTGTCCTCGGCGTGGGCCTCGCCCTCCTCTACGAGTACTCAGGCTCGCTGCTTCCGGGGATGATCGTCCACGCTCTGTTCAACCTCGTCGAGATCGTCAGCATCGTCTGAGCCGGAGCCCGTCCGGCCGGCGCCGGTCGGTGGCGGCTCGCCGGCTCAGCCGGCGAGGTCCACGGACCCGGTGGCGGCGCGCAGCGCGTCGCGGATGCCGTGGTGGACGTGGTCGGGACCGACCAGATCGACGATGCCGTAGCGCTGCAGCACGTCGACGATGTCCTCACAGTGGGCCAGGTAGACGCTCACCGGGCGCCCCTTCAGATCACGCAGCAGCGAGGTCAGCATCTTGCCACCCGTGTAATCGATGTCGGCGACCGGCGACAGGTCGAATATGAGCCAGGTCACCGGGTGGGGAGCCGCCGCCACCAGGGCGAGCACCCGCTGCCGGAAGTGGTCCGCGTTGGCGAAGAAGAGGGCGCCGTCGAAGCGATAGACGATGCCTCCGGGCACCGTCTCGAGGCCCGGCCGGGCGGGCTGGGGCGTGATCCCCGCCTCCGCACCGGAGCCGAGCACGACCACCGAGTCGCGGGGCCGGTAGGCACGGCGGACGAAGTCGAGGACGGAGAGGGCCACCGCCAGCCCGATGCCCGCCTCGACACCGATCAGCACCACCACGAGCGCAGTCAGCGTCGCCACCGCGAGCTCGTCCCGGCGGAGCCTCCACAGCTCACGGAGGTGCCGGACGTCGATCAGCCGCACCCCGATGACGAAGACGACGGCGGCGAGGGTGGCGTCGGGGAGGAAGTGCAGCAGCCCGGTGGCCACCACCAGGATCACGATGGTGACCGCGGCCATCACCAGCTCGGCGAGCTGGGTCCGGCCGCCGGCGCTGTCCACCACCGCCGTCTTGGTGGGGCTGCCGTTGACGCAGAAGGTGCCGCTGAAGCCGGCCGCCAGGTTGGCCACCGCCAGCCCGAGCAGGTCCCGGTTCTCGCTCAGCTCCTCGTGGTGCTTCTGGGCGAAGCTGCGGGCCGTGGCCGCGCTCTGGGCGAGGATCACCACGAAGATGGAGGCCGACACCGCGGCCAGTCCGGGAACCTGCGACCAGGTCACGTTGGCGGGAAGCTTGGGGATGGGGAAACCGGACTTGACGGAGCCGACGATGGCAACCCCGTGCCGGTCCAGGCCGAGGACGGCGGTGAGAGCTATCGATGCGGCCACCACCAGCAGCGCCCCGGGAATGCGCTCCGCGACCGCACCCAGGGCAAACAGGGCGACGACCGCCGCCACCGCCAGCAGGACGTCGGGAGGGACGGTGGAGCCGAGGTGGGTGAGCACCTTACCGACCTGGTCGATCACGCTGCCCGATGCCCTGATCCCGAGCATCGCCGGCAGCTGGGTGAGGGCGACCTGGATGCCCACCCCGGTGAGGAAGCCCACCAGGGCGGTGCGGGAGAGGAAGTCGGCCAGGAAGCCGAGGCGGAGCAGCCGGGCCACCACCAGGTAGAGGGCGGCGAGCAAGGCGATGACCCCGGCGAGGCCGATCCACTCGGGGCCGGCCACCGGGATCCCCATCCCGGTGAGCGCCGCAAACATGATGGCGGCGGTCGCCGAGTCCGCCCCCACCACCAGGTGCCGCGAGGAGCCGATCAGGGCAAAGACGATCACCGGCAGCGCCAGGGTGTAGAGGCCGGTGATCGGCGGCATCCCCGCGATCCTGGTGTAGCCCATCGACTCGGGGATGGCGACGGCGGCGAGGGTGGCGCCGGCCACGGCCTCGGCGAGGACCGTCTGGCGATCGAGGCCGGCGAGGCTGGGGAGGAGTCCCATGAGCCGGGACCTCCACCCTCGCGGGGCCACGCTGCCGGCCGGGGGCCCGGCGACCGCTGTCATCTCACGGGTTGGGAGCCGTCACCGGGTGGCGAGCCTGGCGCCAGACCAGAACGATGCGCTGCAGGGCGGTGACGTTGGTGAGGACGGCCAGCACCCAGAGCGCCCAGATGAGCGCGAGAGGGACGACCAGGCCGACGACGATGATCACCACCCGTTCGGGACGGGCCAGCAGTCCCCCGTCACAGCGGAAGCCCAGCGACTGGGCTCGGGCCCGGACGTAGGAGACCAGCAGCGACCCCCCCAGCGAGAGCACCACCAGCATGGCGGCGAGCTGGTTGCCCGGATGCGACACGAAGTGATAGAGGAGGGCGGCGTAGGTGACCACCTCGGCGTAGCGGTCGGTGGTCGAGTCCAGGAAGGCGCCGTACGGCCGCACCTTCCCGGAGACGCGGGCCACGGCGCCGTCCAGGATGTCGAAGACCCCGGCGAAGAGCAGCACCAGCCCGCCGGCGAGCAGCCAGCCGACGCTCACCAGCACGGCCGCGACCACGGTGACCACCAGCCCCGAGAGGGTGAGGATGTTGGGAGTGACGCCGCGCAGGTGGATCGCCGTCACCAGCCGGCGCGCCATGGCGCGAACCCACTCCTGGAAGCGCGCGGTGAACATCGGATCCTCCCCCGCCGCTCAGCCCGCGACGCCCGAGGGCTGCGCCCGGGCTCGATCCTGGGCTTCCGCGTACACGCCCAGGACGCCGTCGATCACCACCCGCCAGTCGTAGCGTGCCGCCTTGAGCAGGCCCCGCTCCCCCATGGAGCGGCGCAGGCCGGCATCGCCGACCAGGGTCCCGAGGGCGTCGGCCCAGACATCCGGCTGAGCCGGCGGCACCAGCAGCCCTTCGCGACCGGATTCGACGACGAGGCTGAATCCGGGGATCGCCGAGGCGAGCACCGGCACCCCGCTCGCCATCGCCTCGAGCAGCACGATTCCGAAGCTCTCACCGCCGGTGGCGGGCGAGCAGAAGATGTCGCTGCTGGCATAGATGCGGGGCAGGATCGCCGGGGAGACGTGGCCGAGGAAGGAGACGTCGGCGACCCCGGTGGCCTCGCACTGGCGCTCGTAGGCCCAGCGCATCGGCCCGTCGCCGACCACCACCAGCCGGGCGTCGTCCCGGCGCCGCCGCAGCCGCCCATAGGCGTCAAGCAGGGTGGGCAGCCCCTTGCGCTGGTCCATCCGGCCCACGAAGAGGATGGTGGTCTTGCCCTCGGAGCGCAGCTCGGGCACCACCGGGAGCGAGGGATGGAATCGCGAGGTGTCGATGCCGTTGGGCACGATCCGGTAGTCCCCCTCGAAGTAGCGGCTGACGAACTCCCGGGCCGGCTCGCTGACGCAGATCAGACCGTGGAGCCGGCGGAAGTAGCGCTTCAGGACCGGGCGCCCGTAGTAGTAGCCGAGGTTGCGCCGGGCAGTGGCGTGGAAGGTGCCGACGTTGGCGCCACGATGCAGCCTGAGGGTGGTGATGGGCAGCCCTGGGACCAGCGGCTCGTGGTAGTGGACGACGTCGAAGCCTTCCCGGCTGAGCAGGGCCCGGACCCGGCGAACCAGGTGGAAGGAGAGGGCGATGCGAGCCACCGAGCCGTTGCCCCTGACCGGGACGCTGCGTCCGATCCGGACGTAGCCGGGGATGCCGTGCTCGTCGGGAACCCGTGAGGACGGAGCCAGGATGGTGACCTCGTGGCCGCGGCGCCGGAGCTCGTCGGCGAGGTGCCGGACGTGCTCGGTGACCCCGCCCGGATGCACGAAGTCGTAGGGAGAGACCAAGCAGACCTTCATCGGCGTCGGCTCGCTCAGTCCCCCCAGATCGGGTCGAGGACGTGCCACTGCTCGGGGTACTCCCGGATGACCCGCTCGAAGAGGCTGAGGATCTCGCGGACCACGCGCCGGATCTCCGCCTCCCGGGGGGCGGCCGGGTCCCACGGGATCTCGGGGTGAACGATGGCCGCGCACCCGGCCGGGATCCGGGGCAGGATGACGGGCAGGATCACCGACCCCGCCCGCATCGCCACGTCGATGACCCCGACTGGGATCCTCGCCTCGGCCCCGAAGAAGGTGAACGGCTCACCATTGCCCACCAGGTCGCGGTCCATCGCCAGGGCGATGGACCCGCCCCCCTTGAGGATCCTGAGCACCTCGCGCATGGCATGGGCGCCCAGGCGCCGCCGGGTGGCGCTGTCGCCGCCGCGGATGGCGGCGATGTCGATGGGCACGACCCGGACTCCCTGAGCCACCCGGGAGCCGACCACCCGGTCGAATAGCTGGGGTGGCCGCAGGTACTCGGCGAGCAGAGCCATGGGGTAGCCGACGCTGTTCCCGGCCGCCAGC
This sequence comes from Binatia bacterium, assembly GCA_035624785.1. Taxonomy (GTDB): domain Bacteria; phylum Chloroflexota; class Dormibacteria; order Aeolococcales; family Aeolococcaceae; genus JAJZNI01. The sequence goes on from DASPQV010000025.1 coordinate 9,795, forward strand.
CCACGCTCCCAGGAGCCGAGGTGGAGAGAGATGACCGCCACCCCCCTGCCCCTCTTGAAGGCCTCCGTGTACCGCTCGATGTCCTGGACCACCAGGCCATCGCTGACCCGGTCGCCCTCGAAGCGCATCGCCATCACGTCCACCCAGGTGCGCCCCAGGTCGCGGAGGTTGCGCCGGGTGACCTGGCCAAGCTGCCGGCGGTTCAGCTCAGGGAAGACATGGCTCAGGTTCGCCCGGAGACCCCGCACCGATCCGGGGTTGGCGAGCCGGAGAGCCTCCACGCACCCCACGGCAAGCCCGTACGAGACCTTTCGGGGGAGGACACGGACCAGGGACTCGGCCACCCGGTAGAAGTAGTAGGGCAGCATCGACCCGCCTCCGCCGCCCGCCATCGCGGCGCCGGCGGGCGCCGTGCCGTCGGAGCCCTGCTCGATCTTCTGGCTGACGGTGCTCACGGACCAGGCCTGGACCCCCATGCGCTTCTCGTCGCCGCGGCGGCCCGGCAGGGGTCACCAGCGTGACGGTGAGAGGCTATCAGGAGACGGGCGGTTCCGCCCCCCCAGCGGCGACCACGACCTCGGGCACGGCGGCGACGTGACCGTTGCCGCCGGTCGCCCCGGCGATGAACGCCTCGGTGAGCTCCCGGGCCCGGTTGTCCGAATACTGCTTGGGCGGCGACTTCATGAAGTAGGAGGAGGGGCCCTCGAGGGTGCCGCTGAGGCCGCGGTCGAGGCCCAGCTTGCAGCAGCGGACCGCATCGATCACGATCCCGGCGCTGTTGGGGGAATCGACCACCTCCAGCTTCAGCTCCAGGTTCAGCGGGATGTCGCCGAAGGAGCGGCCCTCCATCCGGATGTAGCACCACTTCCGATCGTCCAGCCAGCGGACGTAATCGGAAGGTCCGATGTGGATGTTGCGGTCCTCCAGGGTCTGGTCGAGCTGGGAGCGCACGCTGTTGGTCTTGCTGATCTTCTTGCTCACCAGGCGCTCGCGCTCGAGCATGTTGAGGAAGTCGGTGTTGCCGCCGAAATTGAGCTGGTAGGTGTTCTCGATCTTCACGCCCCGGTCCTGGAAGAGCCGGGTGAGCACCCGGTGGACGATGGTGGCGCCGACCTGCGACTTGATGTCATCGCCGATCACCGGCAGGCCCGCCTTGCGGAAGCGTCCCTGCCAGTAGTCCTCGCGGGCGATGAACACCGGCATGCAGTTGACCATGCCGCAGCCGGCGGCCAGGATCTGCTCGGTGTACCACTTGACAGCCTCCTCGCTGCCCACCGGGAGGTAGTTGACCACCACGTCGGTGCCGGTGTCCTTGAGCACCTGGACGATGTCAGCGGTGGGCCCGGGCGCCTTGGTGATGACCTCCTTGAGGTACTTGCCCAGGCCGTCGTGGGTCATTCCCCGCACCACCTTGACGCCCTTGGGGGGGACATCAGCGAACTTCACGGTGCAGTTGGGGCCGCTGAAGATGGCCTCGGAGAGGTCCTTGCCCACCTTCTCGATGTCGATGTCGATGGCCGCCGAGAACTCGATGTCGGAGATGTGATAGCCGCCGAGGTCGACGTGCATCAGCCCGGGCACCATCTCACCGGGCTCGGCATGCCGGTAGTACTCGACGCCCTGCACCAGCGACGAGGCGCAGTTGCCCACTCCCACGATGCCGACGCGTACCTTGCTGCTCACGGAACCACCTCACTGACGGGCGCCTGGGGCACCCCCACTGGCCTGACGAGATCGGGAGGGGCGCCGGGCGCCGCCTCCCCATCGAGGATCCGGACGAAGCTCTGCAGATGGCGGGTGATCGCCTCCCGGTCGAGGCGGCAGAACACCTCGCGTCCCTCCCGCCGGGTGGAGACGACCTGGGCGTGGCGGAGGATCCGGAGATGCCAGCTCATCCGCGGCTGGCTCACCTTGCACAGCTCGGCGAGCTCGGAGACGCGCATCTCGCCCAGCCGGGCCAGCAGCTCGACGATGGCGAGCCGGGTCGGGTTGGCCAGGCCCTCGAAATGGACCGAGAGGTCGAAGGCCCCGGCGGCGATGGCCCCCGGGACGGCCCGCCGGGGCGGGCGCGGACGCATAAGCGACTCTTTCATAAAGGAAGGATGAATAAAGAGTAGCTTATGCGTTCTCCGCGCGCAAGGTCCCCGGACGGATTCGCTCGAGCGGGCGCGGTTCAGCCCGAGCTGGCAGCGGCCCCAACTGCCGCGCCGCCAGCCCAGGTCGGGACAGCGACACTAGGCGGATGAACGCCGTCGAGGAGACCGGTGCCCAGCCAGGGGGAGGCACTGCCCCATCCCTCCGGATCAGCTTCCCGGCGCGACGCCCCACCGCCCTGGTGGTCCCCCTGGCCCTGGTGACGGAAGTCGCCGGGGCCCTGATCCTGCTGGTCCTCCATGCTCCGATCGGCTGGTTCGTGATCGCGGCGCCGGTGGGCGCCCTGCTGGTCACGGGTCTGGTGTTCCGGCCCAGCCTCCAGCTCACCCGGGAGGGCGTGCTGCTTCGCCAGTACCCCTTCTCCAGCCTGACCAGGTGGGAGGTGATCGCGGCGGTCGGACTGGCCCGGGCCGGCAACCGGGTGATCCTCGGCTACCGGCTGGTTCCGGGGACCCCGCCTCCCCGCCGCCAACCGGCGGCGGCGCTGCTGCGCGCCGCGGGGCGCCCCTATGACGGCGGTTTCCTCGTCGACTCGCTGGCCGGGCGGCCCGAGGAGGTCCTGGCCGCGGTCTCCGCCCACCTCGCCGACCCTGCCCGACGGGCCACCCTGCCGCCGACGCGGCGGAGCTAGAGACCGAAGCCGGCCAGCTGCTCGGAACGGAGCTTCCGGCGGGGGGCTGGGAGCGGAGCCGGTCTCAGCGCGGGCGACGTGCGCCTCGGGCTCATCTGGGCCCCGCGGAGGCGGAAACGCCGGGGCGCTCCCGGCTCACCACGGTCACCAGCTCCCCCTCCTCCTCGCCGGCCGGCTCCGGCTCTCGGGCGAGCAGCAGGAGGGTGGCGATGAGCAGGAAGGCGGAGAGCGCCATGTAGGCGATCGAGATGAATCCGAAGATGTTGAAGTAGGCCGCGGAGCAGACCGGCTCCCCGATCCCGCAGGAGACGGTCGGCTGGGTCGGGAATCTCTCCAGCTGGTAGTGGTAGACGGAGAGCAGGGCGCCGCAGAGGGCGAGGGGCGCGACGAAGCGGCGTGCGGTGTAGAGGTCACGGCGGAAGGTGGCGATGCCGAGCAGCAGGGTCTCGGGGTACATGCAGATCCGCTGGTACCAACAGAGGGCACAGGGGACGAACCCGGCCCCGTACTGGAAGTACAGGCTTCCTGCACTGGCGACGACCGCGACCGCGAACGCGGCAGGCAGGGCGTAGGGCGCGAGCCCGTCGCGAGCCCGCTTCCAGAGGTCGCGCCCCGGGGCGGTCAGGCGGCTGATCAGGAACCCGGCGAGGGCGGTGAGGACGAGGAGGTCAGCGACCAGGGCCAGGACCGACAGCGCGTCGGCGACCTGCGGCCAGCTCATTCAGCTCCCGACCGCCTGCTCGGCCTCGAGTGTCTTCTCGATCCCCTGGATGACCGAGGTCGAGCAGACCCCTGAGGGCTGACCCCCGGTGGTGATGCAGATCGCCGCGGTCAGGTAGTTGGCGTTGCCGACGATGGCCTGGGTGACCGGGTTGGAGGGATCCGAAAGATCCCCGGCGATCTGCTGCCAGGTCAGCCCCTGGAGGATCGCGGGAGAGTACTGGACCTGGTAGATGGTGAAGCGGTTGCCGATGTCCAGGAAGGGCACCCCGGAGGAGGCGGCGTAGGGGGGCTGGTCGTAGGTCTGATAGATCTGGCTCACCTGCGAGCTCATGGGCTGGAACGGGTTGTCGTTCCGGTCCCACGCCTCGGTGGCCACGAAGTCGACGTACTGGCTGGAATAGGTGCTACCCGCGAAGGTGAAGCTGTGGGTGTTGGGGTAGACGTCATCGGGGGTGGAGGCCATCTCCTGGAGGTTGGCGAAGGTCCCGAAGCGTGACAGGGCGACCACCATGCTCCAGCGCTCGGCGGCGCAGTAGGGGCAGTACTCGCCGCCGACGAAAACCACCTCGGGACGGCCGCTGGAGCCGTCGAGGGTGCTGGTGTTGTTGATCCTGATCATGTCCCCGGGCTGCCCGCCCGTCCCCACCTGGGAGTAGACGTCCGGGCTGGGGTCCGTGACCGAGGCCAGCACCGACGCGGGGACCGGGCCGAGGCTGATCGGGGCCGGCGTCAGCAGGTGGGCGACCAAGACGATGACCAGCACGATCACGACGATCGCGCCCACGCCGCCTCCGGCCAGGAAGCCGGGAGACTGCCACCACGGCCGCAGCATGCGGTCGATCCGGGTCGCTCCGCGGCGGCGCTGCTTCTTGGTGGGGACGCGCCGGCCGTTCGGCTGCGGGCGCGGCGCCGGCGGACGGGACTGCGGGCGAGAGGCTGGACGGGCTGTTGGCATGGTTCCTGTTCCCTCACCGAACGGGCTCGCCGCAAGCGCGACGCCCAGGAAACTACCGGCGGGGCTCGGTCGCCATGGTACCGAGTCGGGGCCGGTGGACCCCGGTATCCCGATCCTCTCGGCTCGGCCGGGAAGGGCCCTTCTGCCTACAATCGGGTGGCGCCTCCTGAATCTCCGACGGGGAGGGGGCCGCGCCCAAGGAGGGGCAGATGGCGAGGCTGGGGCTCACCGGTGACGATCGCCACGCGGCCTGAGACTGCCCACCGGGGCGGCGGGAGGGGCACGAGGCGGGGGTCGTTCGCGGTGACCCCCCTGGAGACCACCGCCCTGGGCAATCGGTGCTACGTCGCCAGCGATGGCGCCGTGGCGGTGGTGATCGACCCTCCCCGCGACATCGACCGGGTGCTGGCCATGTGCGGCCGGATCGGCGCGCTGCCGCAATGGGTCCTTGAGACCCACGTGCACAACGATTACGTGAGCGGCGGCCTGGAGCTGGCCCGCCTGACCGGAGCCCGCTACGGCATTGCGGCCGAGGAGAGGGTCAGCTTCCCGGACGACCGGGTCGGGTTGCGCGAAGGCCAGGTCATTGCGGCGGGGCGGATGAGGATCCGGGCCGTCCACACCCCTGGGCACACCGACCAGCACCTCTCCTTCGTCCTCGCCGACGACCGGGAGGGTCCTGCTCAGGCGGTGTTCACGGGTGGGTGCTGGCTGCCCGGGACAGCCGGCCGAACCGACCTCCTCGGCAGCGACAGGGCGCTCGAGCTGGCCCGGGCACAGTGGCGCTCGATCCGGCGGCTGGCCGCGGAACTTCCCGACAGTGCGGAGATCCGCCCCACCCACGGCTTCGGCAGCTTCTGCGCGGCCGGGCTGGTCAGCGGCCCCGACGAGTCCAGCGTCGGGACGGCTCGGGCGACCCACCCGGCGCTGCGGCTGGACCAGGAGAGCTTCGTCCGCGAGCTCCTCGGGGGCTTCATCGATCACCCCCGCTACTACAGCCGGATGGCGCCGATCAACCGGTCAGGCCCGGACCCCATCGACCTGCGACCGGCCCCGGCGGCGGTCCGGGGTGAGCTGGCGGAGCGGATCGCGGCCGGCGAGTGGGTCGTGGATCTGCGCCCCCGCGGCGAGTTCGCCGCCGGTCACCTGCGAGGCTCCCTCAACATCGAGGCCGGGGACTCGTTCGCCACCTACCTGGGCTGGCTGCTCCCCGCGGGGATGCCGGTCAGCCTCACCGCCGGGGACCACCGAGCCGTCGCCGCCGCCCAGCGCGCCATGGCCCTCATCGGCCTGGCCCGGCCGGCGGCGCAGGCGGTCGGGCCGCTTTCGTTGTGGGCCGGTGACGGCGAGGTCGGCGGTTACCCGGTCGCGCGCTTCGCCGACCTCGAAAGCCGCAGGGACGCCGGGGCCGCTCCGGCCGTGCTCGACGTCCGCCGCTCCGACGAGTGGGCCGCCGGGCACCTCGCCGGAGCGGTGCACCTTCCCCTCCCGGACCTTGCCGAGCGCCTCGGCGAGGTGGCCGCGCTGGCCGAGGCCGGACCGGTCTGGGTGCACTGCGAGCTGGGATTCCGCGCCTCCGTCGCCGCCTCCGCGCTGGACGCGCACGGAATCCCGGTGGTGCTGGTCAACGACAGCCTGGCGGCGGCGCATCTCGCCGGCATGCCGCTGGTGCGGGGAGGCTAGCGCACCGGCTCGAGAGGTGGGTTTCCGGCTCGGGGCCAGGGCATCACTAGGCCGGCTCGGGAGCCAAGTACCGGTCCAGCACCTCGAGCAGCACCCCGACCCGGATCGGCTTGGTGAGGTACTCCCGAGCGCCGGCGGCAAGGAGGCGCTCCATCTGCCGGACGGTGGCGTCCGCGGAGAGGACCACCACCGGGATCCGATCGGTCGTGGGATCGGCCATCAGCCGGTGGACGAACTCGGCGCCGTCGATGTCGGGCAGATGGACGTCGAGCAGGATCAGTGCGGGGCGGTGCTGGCGGGCCAGCTCCAGGGCAAGGGTGCCCTGCATCGCCGGGATCAGGCGGATCCCCGGCCGCTGAGCCACGACGCCCTCGAGCACCTGGACGTTGGAGAGGTTGTCCTCGACGTAGAGCAGGGTCCCCCGTGGCTCGGGCTGCGCGTCCACACGCTCATCCGCCCCCGCTCCCGGCGCGTCGTCCGCCTCGGCACCGAGCGCGGTCGGCAGCTCCACCCAGAAGCTGCTGCCGATTCCCTCCTGGCTCTCCGCGCCGATCCGCCCACCCATCGCGTCGAGCAGCGACTTGCACAGGGCCAGACCGAGGCCGGTGCCCTCGACCCCCGAGGCGGCCGCTGACAGGCGGTCGAAAGGTGAGAAGAGCCTCGACAGCTCGTCCCGGCGAAGCCCGATGCCGCTGTCCTGGACCGAGACGCGGGTGCGCGTTCCGTTCGCAGTGGATGTGATCCGGACCCACCCGCCCCGACGGTTGTACTTGACAGCATTGGTGACGATGTTGAGCAGGACCTGGGTGAAGCGCTGCTGGTCGGCGATGACGCTGAGCCGCGCGGGGATGCCCGCCACGGTCACGCTCACATCGTGCTCGGCAAGCATGGGCCTGATCAGCTGGAGCACATCGGAGAGCGTGCTGAGCACGCCTGATGGCTCGGGAGAGAGGCTGAGCCGGCCCGCCTCGATGCGCGCGATGTCCAGGATGTCGTTGACCAGGGCGAGCAGGTGGTCGCCGGCCTTGAGGACGGTGCGGGCATAGTGGCGCTGCTGATCGGTGAGCTCGGTGAGCAGCAGCAGGTCGGCGAAGCCGATGGTGGAGGCCAGGGGGGTCCGGAGCTCGTGGCTGACCCGGGAGAGGAACTCGCTCTTGGCCCGGCTCGCCTCCTCGGCCAGGTCGCGGGCCGCGCGCAGGTCCGCTTCCAAGCGCCGTTGGGCGGTCACGTCGCGGGCGGCGGCGAAGACACCGCGCACGCTGCCGTCAGCGTCGCGGTAGACCGAGGCGTTGTACAGGACCTCGATGAGGCGCCCGTCCCGGTGCCGGAGGGTCAGCGGATAGTCGCGCACCTCGCCCTCAGCGAAGGCTTTCAGGTATCCGCTGCGGGCGCGCTCAGGCTCGGTGAAGTAGTCGGAGAAATCCGTGCCGATCAGCTCACTGCGGGACACCCCGGTGGCCTTGACGGTGGCCTCGTTGACGTCGGTGATCTTGCCGTCCGGACTGATGGTGACCAGGGGGTCCAGGCTGGCCTCGATGAGGCTGCGCGCATAGGAGGCCGCATTGGCAAGGCTCTGCTGCGGCCTAATCCTCTCACCGACGTCTCGAGCACTGGGGCCGAGACCGATGACAGCGCCGGAGCCCCCCCGCCTCGACACCGGAGGCGCCGGCCGGGCCCCGGTGGTCCGGGAACGCCGAGGCGCGCCCTCAGCCCCCGCCCGCGAACCCTCGTTGACGTCCTCGGCCATCGGCCCTGTCTGAGCCCTGTGGCTGGGAAACGACGCGCTCGCGGCTCATGCGGCGAAGGCGGCGCCGTCCCAGGCCCGAGTGTGCGCGGGACGCACGGCGCAAGACAGGGGCTCTCAGCCCTAACCGCTAGGATCGAACGGCTCTGCGGTGGGCCCCGCTGCTGAGGAGGGAGCTCACGCGGCCCCTGCTAGGCTGACCGTGATGGTCGCCCCCAGGAGGAGCCCGGCCGAGGCAGGCTGTCCGAGGCAGGTCCGAGCCCGGAGCGGGGCGGAGCCGGCCGCCGAGGCCCGGCCGGCGCCGTGACCCGCCTGCGACGCTGGGAGCCGCCGCTGCGGCGCCACCCCGCGCTGGTCACGCTTGGGTTGCTCGCCGTTGTGGCCGTGACGGCGGGAGCGGTGAGCGCCCACGCCCTGCTCTCGGCCTCGTCGGTTCCGGCCGCCGGCGTGCTGGCGGACAACCCCGACCTCGACCCTGGCACGACGCTCAGCGGCCCGGCGCCCGACTTCACCCTCACCGACCAGTACGGCCAGCATGTCTCCTTGCGCTCGTTCCGCGGCAAGGTGGTGATCCTGGCCTTCAACGACTCCCAGTGCACCACGATCTGCCCGCTCACCACCACGGAGATGGTGGACGCCAGGCGGTTGCTGGGAGCCGCGGGAGCCCAGGTCCAGCTGCTCGGCATCGACGCCAACCCGCAGGCCACCTCTGTCGCCGACGTGCGTGCCTACTCGCAGGCCCACGGGATGATGCAGGAGTGGCACTTCCTCACCGGCTCGCTGGCCCAGCTGGAGGGCGTGTGGCGGGCCTACCACGTCGCGGTGCAGATCGAGCAGGGGCAGATCGACCACACCCCGGCGCTGTACGTCATCGACGTGCAGGGCGGGCTGGCGCGCCTCTACCTCACCCAGATGGCCTACGCGGCGATCGGTCAGGAGGCTCAGCTCCTCGCCCAGGAGGCGGCCAGCCTGCTCCCCGACCACCCACGCGTGCCCTCCGGCCTCTCCTACGACCGGGTGGTGTCGGTCGGCCCGGGCACCGGGGTGTCCCTTCCCAAGGCAGGCGGGGGCAGCGTCGATCTTGGCCCGGGTGGTTCAGGACATCTGCTCCTCTTCTTCGCCACCTGGGATCAGGAGGTCACCAACCTGGCCCGTCAGCTGGAGGCGCTCAACCAGTACGCGGCCAGCGCCGGACGGGCCGGGCTGCCGGGCCTCGCGGCCGTCGACGAGGCCAGCGTCGAGCCGTCCAGCACAGCGCTGGGCACCTTCCTGGGCAGCCTCTCACCGACCCTCGACTACCCGGTGGCCATCGATGCCACCGGCCAGGTCGCCGACGGTTACGAGGTGGGCGATGAGCCGTGGCTGGTGCTGACCTCGGCGTCCGGCCAGATCCTCTGGAGCGACGACGTCTCGACGAACGGCTGGCTGACCTCCGGCGCGTTGGCCCAGCGGGTGGTAGAGGTGCTCGCCTCGCCGGCGCCCGCCGGGCCGGTCGGCCCAGGTTCGGCCGAGGCCGCGCTGGCAGGCTCGCCGGTTCCCCTCGCCGCCTTGCACGAGCAGGCGGGGCAGCTGCTGGGCGGTGGGTTCAGCGCTCTCAGCGCCCGGTTGGCGGCGCTGCGCGGCTACCCTGTGGTGGTCAATGTGTGGGCCTCCTGGTGCACCCCCTGCCGCGCCGAGTTCCCCCTCTTCGCCGCCGCCTCGCTGCGCTACGGGACCCAGGTCGGGTTCCTGGGCGCGGATCTCGCCGACGTCAGCGGCAACGCCCGGAGCTTCCTCTCCCAGCATCCGGTGAGCTACCCGAGCTACCCGGCAACCCTTCAGGATCTGAGCGCTCTGGCCATGGTCGAGGGTGCGCCGACAACGGTTTTCATAGACCCGACCGGGAAAGTGGTCTTCGTGCATCCCGGTGAATACCCCTCGCAGGGAGCCCTGGACAGCGACATCGCCAGCTACGCGCTGGGCAGCTGAGCCAAGGCCGTGGCCGTACCCGGGTCAGCCAACCCGCGCATCGGGGCCCAGGGCAGGGAGAGCACGCGACCGGCAGGCACGCTCGAGGAGAGCCGTCCCGTCCCGGCTCCGGTGCACGCCGCCGCATCCGAGCCGGCCGGCCCGGCCAGCGACCGGGCCCGGATCGCCGTCATCAAGCAGCGGATGCTGTGGTGCCTGGCCATCCTCTGGCTCATCGACACCGCCCTCCAGGCACAGCCGGTGATGTTCAGCTACGACATCGTCAGCACGATCATGACCCCGAGCCTGGGCACCAACCCGATATTCCTCAACTCGCTCGACCAGTGGGCGATCAACCTGGTGACCCCCGACATCGTCGCCTGGAACTGCGGGTTCATCGCCATCCAGGGAATGGTCGCGGTGGCATTGCTGTGGGGATTGCTCGGTCGCAAGCGCTCCCTGATCAGGTTCGGGCTCTGGCTCTCCATCTTCTGGGGGATCGTGGTCTGGATCGTCGGCGAGGGCACCGGCGGGGTGTTCACCGGGCAGGGGACCATGCTCACCGGCGCCCCCGGAGCCGTGCTCCTCTACCTGTTGATCGCCACCTTTCTGCTGCTGCCGGACCGGCAGTGGAACCTCGACGGCCGGTTCTGCGCGCCCCGCGACACCCTCGCCATCATCTTCTTCTACGGCTTCCTGGCCCAGGTGCTCACCCCCGTCTACTGGAGTGACGGCGCGCTGTCGGAGCTCATCCAGGGGCAGCTGGGGATGGCTCCGCCGTGGATGGACTCGACGCTCCGCCCCGCCGTCTCGCTCACCGCCCATTCCCCCCAGCTGTGGAACGCAGGGCTGGGGCTGGCGCTGCTCATGGCCGGCATCCTCCTCTGGGGTCGCCGGCCCAGGCTCGCCGGCTTCGTGTGGCTCGGGATCGTGCTCGCCGTCATCTGGTACTGGGGGGAGGCGATGGGCGGCATCTTCGACGGCATGGGCACGGATCCCAACAGCGCGCCGCTGCTGGCGCTGCTGGCGCTGCCGGCCTGGGCGGTGTGGAGGGCGCGCCGAGAGCAGGCCGGCATCGCGTCAAGCGAGCCCGCAGCCGTCTGAAACCCCCCGGCCGGCAGATTCCCGAGGCCGGCTCGATCGGGCCAGCGCGCTACGCTTGCCAGCGGTGCCGGCTGCCAGTGTGAGCCTGACCGACTGGAGCTTCGACCCCAGCATCTACGCGGGCGTGGCGTTCGTCTGCGCCCTGTATGCGATCGCCCATCGGAGAGGCTGGCTCAGCTCCAGCGACGACCTCCGCCCCTGGGGGCTCACCCCGCGCTCCCGGGTTCTGATGTTCGCCATCGGCGTCCTGGTCTGCTTCGTGGCACTCGAGTCCCCCATCGACTACATCGGCGACAACTACCTCAACGCCATCCACATGGTCCAGCACATGCTGCTGATGGTGGTGGCGCCGCCCCTCGTCCTTCTCGGCATCGCCGGAGCACGCTCACCGGCGCGGGGCTGGATGCGCGGGCCGTGGCGGATCTGGACCGCGATCACCAATCCCTGGACCGCGCTCTGCCTCTTCACCGCCACCATGTGGATCTGGCACTACCCGCCCTGGTACGACGCTGCCCTGTACAACGACACGCTGCACGCTTTCGAGCACCTCACCCTGCTCGCCGCCGGTCTCGTCTTCTTCTGGTCGGTCGTGGACCCGATCCGGGGTGAGGGGATCCGGCCGGTGCCGTCCTGGACCAAGCTCGTCACCATGAGCCTGGCCGGCGCGCCCTGCACGGCGCTGGCCTTCATCTTCATCGTGGCGCCGCAGCCCTTCTACAGCTTCTACGTCGCGGCGCCGAGGCTCTGGGGGATCTCGGCCCTGGCCGACCAGCAGCTGGGCGGGGTGGCCATGCTGGTCCTTTTCCACCTGACCATGTTCAGCGCCATCACGCCGGTCTTCCTGCGCATGTTCCGGGGCAGTCCCGAGGACGACGAGCGGGCGCTGGAACCGCTGTCCGCCCTGGTTCGGGCGCTCGCGCAGCCGGCCACCCCGGCCCTCCCGTCGCCGGCCCGAGAGGAGGCGCCCGGCCCGGCCGCGCCGAGCCGGCAGCCCGGGGCTCCGCTGCCCACGCTGAGCCCCCAGGGGGCGGCCCCGGCCCTATCCCCCGCGGCCACCGACTGAGGGCGCGGCCGGCGGCGTGCTGACCCACGACTTCGGCCGCCCTCCGCATGAAGGCATCAGGAGCGGTGAACGGCAGCGACTCCCAAAGGTGCTGTGGGGGAACGCAGCGCGGCTGCTGGACATCGGAGCCTGGACACCACCCCGCAGGGCCGATGAGGTGCCGCTTCTGCGTCGCGGGTCTCGATTGACGAAGGCGGTTGTCAACCTGGGCCCACCAGGAAGAAGCCGCTGGGTCGGTTCACCGCAAATAGCGGGACGCCGGCAAGAGCAAGCTCGCTGATACCCCCAGCGGAGTCGACAAGGAACAGATGGCCGTCGATGAGCAGAATGAACTCCGTCCCATACGGCGCAGCGGCTGCCTGGGCCTGGAAGTAACCGGGGAGTCGGACCTGCCGGACGATTCGTCCGCTGGACGCGTCGAGAAGGTCGAGGACGGTGGCCGTCCCCCCACCGGTGCTGGAGCCGATCGTGAGGAGGCGCGAAGAGTCGGACCCGATGCCGAGAACCCCGGCACAGAGTGGCAGACCGGAGACCGGGATCGGGCTACCTGAAGGGAGGCGTACGAGCGCCAGCCTGGCGCAGCCTGAGCCACTGGGTCGGTAATCCGCCAGCAGGCTGCCATCTCCGGAGGCGTAGAACCACGCCGTCCCATCGGGCGGCGAACCTCGCCAGCTCCGCTCATAGAGCACCGCGCCCGTGGAGAGTCGAAGTGCCCAGCTGAGCGGGCCGATCACCGAACCGAGGAGTGCGTGCGACGTCGGGCTCGACGCCGCACCCGAAGCAGTGCTGGATGCGCTCGGCCCAGCAGATGCCTCGTCCGAAGAGAGCTGCCAGGCAATGGCGATGGACGCTGAGTCGCTGGTCTGGTCGCAGGCAACCGCGGTTGCCTCTGCCACTCCCCACGTGGGAGGCGGAGCGAGGTCGGCCGTGGCGACCGGGGCGGGGAGCGCGAGCGAGGCGACTGTGCGCACCGTTCCTCTCAAGAGGACCTCCTCGAGGGTCAAGCCATCAGGGGAACCCCCGCTCGACCCGCTCTGTAGCGCCTTCGAGGCAGCCCCGGGGTCGCGAATCCACGACGAAGGACCCGCCACGCAGACGCCGCTGTCATCGCTGAGCCAGGTGACCCCGAGGTCCCCGATTTCACCGGCAGGCGCCGCGAAGTCTTCGAGCAGCGGGCTCATTGCGGTGATCTCCGTCACCACGTGGCCGGCGTCGTCGATCACCCGGCCGTCCCGCAGCAGGGCACGCGTTCCATCAGGGCTGACCGCGACGATGGCGTCCGCCGAGCTCGGATATGCGGGATCGCGCGGCAACACGAACTGATGTCGGAGAGCACCGCTCCAGTCGATGACGTCGACCCTCACCGTCTGGGTGGCCTGGCACCCGGGGGGTGAGCCACCCGCCGGCGCGCACCCGCGGGGGTACAGCAACGACGCGCTGGTGAGCCACACGTAGGAGGCAGTCCCGCCGGCGACGGGCGCCGCGGGTCCAGCGCCGGATTCCAGTGCCGACACCACGGGGTCGCTCGAACGCGGCGTCCCGGCTGTCCCCCGGGTGATCGCGAAACCGGCGACCAGCGCTCCAACCAGGACGACCGAGACCGTTACGCTCAGCAGCGTCCGAGGAGCGCGGTGCGGGCGGGTGGCACGCTCACGCAGCCGCTGACGCACTCTGAGGTCCCAGCCGGCGGAGACGGGCGTGTCCAGAGCCGCGTGGAGGATGGAGCTCCAGCGGGCGTCGTCCGAAGGCTCGAGGGTCATGGCCTCACCTCGATGGCATCGCCAAGGGCCACGCGCATGGCGGCGGTGGCCCGGGAGACGCGGACGCGCGCGGCGTTCTCGGAGCAGCCGAGCACCGCCGCCACCTCCGGATAGGGGAGGTCCAGGTAATAGCGGAGAACAAGCGCCAGACGGGCCCTGCTCGGGAGGCTCCTCAGAACCCTGCGCACGTCGATCCTCCAGTCGGCGTCCGCGGGCGCAGCTGCGATCGCCGTGACGCGCAGATCCGGCAACCGGAGCACGCGTGCCCAGCGGCTGCGCCGGCCTTCCCGACAGCGGTTCACGACGATCCCGAGAAACCAAGGAGCGAGGTCGGAACCTGGTCGGCGGTTCCTGCGGCGGTCCCAGGCCCGAAGGGCGGCCTCCTGGACCGCGTCCTCGGCCTGTGTCGCGTCGAGGAGCAGACCCATCGCCAGGCGACGAGCTGGGAGGAGGACCGGGGAGAGCTCCGCCTCGAAGGCGTCGGCCTCCGCCCGATCCAACTCGCCGGGAAGACGGCGGCTCGCCACGTCAGCGGCCTCCGGGCAGTCGGTCACAGCCCGTATACGGGGACGAGCGTCCAAGTATGTCGCCTGCTGACGTGGCATCGCCAACCTCGCCGCCTTACCGGCGTGGCGGACCGTGGCGGGGGCGGCCTCCGGGGAGCCGGGAGTCAGCCCGCCCAGCGGCAATAGCCGGACCTCCGGTGGAGGGCATGGGCTGACGGGGCCGCTGCGCCCGGACCGGCGGGAAGCTCGACCCGTCTCCCCCTGAGTATCCTTGGGCCGATCCCAGGGTAGCCAAGCTGGTCAAGGCAACGGTCTGTAAAACCGTGTATCGCTGGTTCGAGTCCAGCCCCTGGGACCACTTCCCGGTGTGGACGCCGGCCTCGAGGCGTGTGCTGCCCTGAGCCCGGCAGCTTGACGCGGGAGGGGCGGGTCAGCCCCGGGCGCTCTCGATGCAGGCCCTGGGGGTGCGTGCGACGGCGCCGGGTCCGGGCCAGGCGGATGCGGAGCCCTGACGGCGGCACGATCCCCCGACAGCTCCGGCTACCATGGCGGGACCCTGGCCGGAACCCCGAATGTGACCGCGTATCCCGGCCCTCCTGGCGCCCCCTCCCCTTGATGAGCTCCGCTCCCCCCGCGCCCGACTCGACGACCGCCCACCGGGCGGCGCTGATCGAGCGCAACCTCGCCGAGCTGCTGACCCGCGACGAGCTGCTCCCGCTGCTCGATTCGGGGCTGCCGCTGCGGCACTACATCGGCTGGGAGATCTCCGGCCAGGTCCACCTCGGCGGGGGCCTGGTCCTCACCAGCAAGATCCACGACCTCCAGCAGGCCGGGGTCGAGTGCACCGTGTTCCTGGCCGACTGGCACACCTGGATCAACGACAAGCTGGGCGGCGACCGCGATCGCATCCGCCGGATCGCGCTCGGCTACTTCGGGGAGGCGCTCCGGGCGGGCCTGGTCTGCGTCGGCGGCGATCCGGACGCGCTCAGGGTGGTGCTGGCCAGCGACCTCTACGCCGACGGCGCCCGGGATTACTGGGCCACCGTCATCGAGGTGGCCAAGCACACCTCACTGGCGAGGATGCAGCGCAGCATCACCATCATGGGACGCGCCGAGGGCGAGCAGGTCGACTTCGCCAAGCTCCTCTACCCGGCCATGCAGGCCGCCGACATCTTCACCCTCGGGGTCCACCTCGCCCATGCCGGGATGGACCAGCGCAAGGCCCACGTGGTCGCCCGGGACGTGGCCACCAAGATGCGGATCAACGCTCTCCACGATGCCGCCGGGCGGCGCATCAAGCCACTCGCGGTCCACAGTCCGCTGCTCCCCGGCCTGCTCAAGCCGGATCGCTGGCCGGTCCCGCCAGAGCAGCGCGCCGAGGTGCTGGCGGCCATGAAGATGAGCAAGTCCAAGCGGGGCTCGGCCATCTTCATCCACGACTCCCCGGACGCCATCAACCGCAAGCTGCGGGCCGCCTTCTGCCCCCCGGAGGAGGTGGAGCTCAACCCGATCATCGACTACATCGACCAGCTCTGCTTTCGCCTCGGCGATGCCGAGTTCCGGGTGGACCGGACTGCCGCCAACGGCGGGACGATCACCTTCCACTCGACCGACGAGGTCGCCGACGCCTACCGCTCCGGAGCGCTCCATCCCATGGATGCCAAGGCAGCGCTGGCGGATCGGCTGATCGCGCGCCTGGAGCCCGCGCGCCGCCATTTCGCCGACCCGGAGCGCGCCGAGGCGCTCCACGAGGTGATCGAGCTGACCTCGTGAGCCGCTCGGAGCCGTCTCCCTCCCCCGCGCTGGCAAGCCCTGCGCCGGAGGCGGCGAAGCCGTGAGGAGCCGGGGAGGCCCGGTGCTTCCCGGGCCCCCATTTTGGGCCAATTATGGCCTAAACCGGGTACCAGGAAGAGGGGCCCGCTTCCCGCGGCGATCGGATCGGGATGAGCGTCCGCCCTGACCCGGGTTTGGCCCGCAAGGCAGGCGCCGCTCCCGCTCAGCTCCCCAGCTGGTAGACCACGGTGACGGTGACGCTCACCTGCTGGGTGCCCGCCTGGACCGGAACGCTGAGGCTCGACCCGGCCACCCCCGCGGCCGCCATCGGGTAGGGCGTCTGGTCGGAGTTGGTCTGCTCGGTCACGCTCACGATCGGGCCCAAGCTGGTCCCGGCGCCGGCGGCGAGCTGGCTCGCCTTGGTCTGGGCGTCGGCCATGGCCGCCTGGCGGGCCTGCGCCATCAAGGTGCTGTCATCGGCGAAGGAGAGGGACATCCCCTCGATGCGGATGTCGTTGCCCACCGACCGCGAGGCGGCGTCGATGATGCCGCCGGCCTTGGTGAGGTCGTGCAGCGTGACCGTGATGGTCTCGTCCACCTCGTAACCGGAGATCGAGTTGCCGCTGTAGTCCGGGTTGATGTAGAGATCCGTGGTCTGGATGTCACCCTGGCTGACGCCGCTGCCGGTGAGGGTGCTGATCAATGCGGCAGTCTCGCTCTCGTTGCGGCTCAGCGCAGCGCTGGCGCTGGCCGCCTGGGTATCCACGTCCAGGGTCACGGTCAGGGTGTCCGGGATGCCGGTCACCTGGCCCACCCCGTCGACGGTGAGCTGCGGAGGATCGACGCTGACCCCGCTGCCGGTGGTATGGATGTCGAGCGTGGCCGGAGTGGCGGCACCGCCCGGCGACCGGGTGAGGATCAGAGCCACCACGAGGGCGGCGGCGCCCAGCAGGTAGACGAGCCGGGTCAGGATCACTCGGTTTCGGTGCGGGCCGGGGAAGGCGGTTTGCGACATGGGAGCACTCCTCGGGATCGGTGGCGACTCCGAGTACGCCAGACCCCGGCCGCGGGTTCCGCCTCGGGGGTGGGGGATGTCATGGAGACGTCAGATGGGCGGGTCGCCCGGCAAACGGCAGCGCCGCGGGTCAGACGGTGAGCACCACCTTGAGAGCCTGCCTCGACTCGAAGAGGTGATAGCCGGCCACCGCTTCCTCGAGCGGCAGCCGGTGGGAGATGATCGCGGCCGGCTCAGCGAGGCCGCGCCGGATCAGGTCGAGGGCCTGATCCCACCTGCCCAGCACGTTGGCGACGCCGCAGAACTCGAGGTGGACGGCCTTGGCGAACAGGCGGCCCAGGCCGAGGGTCCACTCGGGCTCGGTGTGCACGCCGATGACGCTGACCCTGCCGCCGCGGCGCACCGACGCCAGGGCCGCCTCGAGGGCCTGGGCGTTTCCCACGCACTCCAGCACCGCGTCGGCGCCGCGCCCGCCGGTGCGCTCGCGGACGCGAGCCGCCAGGCCCTGGTCGGCCGGCAAGGGCTCGGCGCCCAAGCGCCCGGCCGCCTCCAGCCTGGAGGAGACAGCGTCGGCCGCGAGCAGCCGCGCCGGTCCGAAGGTTGCCGAGGCCATCGCCGCCATCAGGCCGACCGGACCGCAGCCCACCACCAGGACGGTGTCGCCGGCCTCGATGCGGGCTTCGGCGGCCGCATCCAGCCCGGCGCTGAAGATGTCGCCGGCGAAGAGCGCCCGCTCGTCACTCAGCCCCGGCTCGATCGCGTGCAGGACGAGGTCGGCATTGGGGACGCGAACCAGCTCGGCCTGACCTCCTCCGAGATCGCCGTGAGCGGCTCCGTAGCCGAAGACCCGCTGATCGGCGCAGCGGCTGAACAGCCCCCGTCCGCAGTACCAGCAGGCCCCGCAGGGAACGGTGAATGAAGCCAGCGCCCGGTCGCCGGCGTGGAAGCGGCTGACTGAGGCGCCGACCGCCTCGACCACGCCGGCGAACTCGTGGCCGAGCACGCTGCCCGGCCGGATGCCGGGGATGCGACCGTGGAGCAGGTGCAGGTCGCTGCCGCAGATGGCGGTGGTGGTCACCCGAAGCAGGGCATCACCGGGTTCAGCGAGCTCCGGCTCAGGGACGTCGGACAGGCGCACCCTCCCCTCCCCGGCGTAGACGAGGGCTCTCACCGCCGCGGGGCGGCGGGAGCGAGGGCGCTGGCCAGGGCGCTCAGCTGATCGCGCGTACCCATCGCCACCACAATGTCATCGGGATGGAGCGGGACCTCGTCGCCGGGGCCGACCCGGAGGGTCCCATCGCCGTAGCGGAAGGCCAGCAGGACAGCCCCCGACCGGCGCAGGTCGGCGGCGGTCAGCTGCCGTCCCGAGTCGGCGCCCACCTCGAGCTCCTCGACCTGCATCGCTCCCTCGGCTCCGCCGATGAGCAGGTCGAAGGTGTCCACCACCGCCGGCTGCGTCGCCAGCGCCGCCATCCGCCGCCCGCTGAGCACATAGGGGCTCACCACCCGGTCGGCTCCCGCCCGGCGGAGCTTCTCCATCGACTCCGGGTACGAAGAGCGCGCCACGATGTAGAGGTCAGGGTTCAGGGCCCGCGCCGTGAGCACGATGTAGACGTTGCGCTCGTCGGAGTCGACGGCGCTGATCAGGGCCCGGGCGCGGGCGATGCCGGCGCGCTGGAGCACCTCGTCGTCGGACGCGTCACCAAGCACGTGGAGCACCCGGTCGCGCTCGACATTCTCCAGCCCCTGCGCGTTCCATTCGACGACGACATAGGGCTGTCCGCTCTGCTCCAGCTCGCGCACCGCCTGGCGGCCGGTCCTCCCGTAGCCGCAGACGATGACGTGGTCACTCAGGCCGTCGAGACCGCGCTGCAATCGCCGCGCTCTCCTGTACAGTTGCCATTCCCCGTTCGACAATAGCTCGACCAGGACCCCGAAGGTGTAGAGGAAGCCGATCACCCCGAGGGCGATCAGGCAAATCGTGAAGGCCTCGCCGGCGGTGTCCAGCGGGTGGACCGCGAAGCCCACGGTGCTGATGGTGGCCACGGTCATGAAGAGGGCGTCCAGAGGGTTGTAGTGCTCGATCAGCACGTACCCAGCGGTGCCCAGGCCGAGCAGCACGACCAGGCCCGCGAGCGCCCAGGCCAGGCGGCGCAGCGGGCGCTGGGGCCGGCTCGGCGCGGCCGCGACAGCTGGCTGGTGGCGGCCCGCCGGTGGCTCTCCACCCGACCGGTCCGCCGCCCCCCACCTGGGCCCGCCGCTGCCGCCCGGGCGCCCGTCGCTCGGCTGCGCGGTCAGCGGTCGTCCTCGGCGGCCCGCCGCTGCGCGATCCGGTCGCGGAGGAGGTCCTCCATCTCGGCGGAGCCTTCGGCGTCACGGCGCAGCCAGAAGGGGATCTTCTCGCCCCGCCTCTCGGCCTCGGCAGCTCGCCTCTCCGCCTCCAGGTGCCGGCGCAGCGCGGCATCCACGGATTCCTGGAGCGCGGTTCCGGTGGCGGTGAGCGCGGCGGCCAGGTCGTCGGCGATCACCACCGTGTTCGGCTCAGGCGGATGTTTCGGCGCGCTCCGGCCGAAGAGGCGGCCCAGCAGCGACATGACCGATCAGCTCCGAGAGGCCGCCAGGCGCAGCATGGCTGGAGTCTAGAACGGCGCCGCCGCCCCCTGGGCCCGGGCCGAGCCCGTCGGGGCCGCCCGGCTGGTGGGGGCGCGCCGAGCCCGATAGCATGTGGCTGAGGGCGGCACCGTCCGCGATTGACCGCCGGTGGCCGAGAGCGGCCGCCGCCTCGACCATCGCAGAGGACGCGCGAGTCACCGGTCACCAACCCGCAAGTCCGCTCCGAGGAGGCTTGACCCGTCCGTGCTGGAGCCATACACCCGCCGCCTCCTGGGCCATGTGCGGCCGATCATCGTGGCCAACCGGGCGCCTCTCCAGCTGGTTCCCGCCGATCCCATCCGGGGCCTCCCGGAAAGGCTGGTGAAGGGGGCCGGAGGCCTGGTGACGGCGCTCTCCACGCTGGCTTCGGCAACCGGGGCGCTCTGGGTGGCCGCCGCCCATGACGATGGTGACCGGTGCCTGGCCCAGCGCGGTGACCCGGCCGAGCTGCACACCGAGGACGGCAGCGACTACCGGGTCGCCTTCATCAACGCTCCGGCGGAGGCCTTCAGCCTGCACTACAACGTGATCAGCAACCCCCTGCTCTGGTTCATCCATCACTACCTCTGGGACCTGGCCCGGGAGCCGATGGTGGACGCGTCCATCCGCCGCGCCTGGCGGGACGGCTACGTCGTGGTCAACCAGATGTTCGCCGACAGGGTGGTGCGGGAGGCCGCGGGCGGCGAAGCCCCGCCATTGGTCCTGATCCAGGATTACCAGCTCTACCTGGTCGCCCGGATGGTCAGGGAGCGGGTGCCCGAGGTGCGCCTCCAGCACTTCGTCCACATTCCCTGGCCGACGCCCCAGTACTGGACCATCCTGCCCAAACCGATCCGCGACGAGATCGTCCACGGCATCCTCGGCAACGACATCATCGGCTTCCAGACGAGGCGCGACGTCCGCAACTTCCTGCTGACCTGCGAGGAGAACCTGGGGCTCGGGGTAGATCTCCGGGAGCGCACCGTCTACTACCAGGGGCGAGCGGTGTGGGTGCGCCACTACCCGATCAGCATCGACGTGGCCAGCTTCGCCGAGAGCGCCACCCATCCTGAGGTCCTCGAGGAGGAGCGGCGGATCGCGGCGTGGCGGCCCGAGAAGCTGATCCTCCGGGTCGACCGCACGGACCTCAGCAAGAACATCGTGCGCGGCTTCCTCGCCTACGAACGGTTGCTCGAGATGCACCCCGACCTGCTCGGCAACGTCCAGTTCTGGGCTCTGCTCCAGCCGAGCCGTCAGGACGTCGGCGACTATCGCGCCTATCTCGGCAGCGTCCTGTCGGTGGCGGCCCGGATCAACCGGCGCTTCTCCGCAGGCGGTTGGACGCCGATCCGGGTGGAGGTGGAGGACAACATGCACCGGGCGATCGCCGCCTACAAGAGCTTCGACGTCCTCCTGGTCAACCCGATCTATGACGGCATGAACCTGGTGGCCAAGGAGGGAGCCGTCTGCAACACCCGCCATGGGGTGGTGGTGCTCAGCGAGAACGCGGGCGCCCATGAGGAGATCGGGGACTTCGCGCTCACCGTGAACCCGTTCGATGTCGACGAGACAGCCGAGGCGCTCTTCCTCGGCCTGGTCATGGACGAGCGGCAGAAGGCGGCGCGCGCCGAGAAGATGCGGGAAACCGTCCGCAGCAACGACGTCACCCGCTGGATCGGCAACCAGCTGCAGGACCTCAGGGAGCTCATCGGCTAGGGTGCCGGGGCACCAGCCCGTCACCACGCCAGTCGGCTGGTGTCCGCCGTTCAGCGGGATCCTGCGGGGCAGGTCAGCCCACCGCACCCTACGCGGTGTCGAGGCGGCCGCGCGCAGCGCGGCAATTGCAGGATCTGAGGGAGCTCATCGGGCAGATCGGCCCCAGCTCGCGGGAGGGCGGTGGGGGCCAGGCCGGCGGGCTTGTCCGGCTAGTGAGCGAAACCGGCGAAACCGGCCACGAACAGCCAGGCGGCGAAGGCGGCGATCGCCACCCACACGGCGATCAGTCCGGAGCGGCGCTCGGTGAGACCCCTCATCCGCCGCTGCTTGAGCCAGCGCTGACGCACCTCGAGGTCGTCGAGGCCGCTGGGGGATCCCGGGGTCGTGGAGTTGCGTTCGGGGGTCTGGAGCATCACCGGGGTTTCAACGTGGGGGAGGTCGGGGAGGTTACGCCCCGGCCGGCTTCGAGAGCGGCCCTGTGGCGGCGCAGGCTGCACATGGTGACACGCGGCGGGCGGGGTTGACGAGATTTGGGGGCTCCCTTCCGCTGGGCGGCCGTTGGAGGAAAACCACCCATGGGGGCTCCCATAACACAGGACAGCGGTTACCATGCGCTCAGCAACCAGCACCGATGGACTCGTGGCGGCTGCCAGGGGCGCGGTGCACGAGGTGAGGTGACGTGGCCGCAGCAACCACCGAGGTCCGGCGGACCGAGCCGGCGCGACTCAGCCTGGACAAGCCGATCTACACGATCAGCGTGGCCGCCGAGATCCTCGGAACGCACCCCCGCACCCTCATGATGTATGAGCACCTGGGGCTGGTGGTGCCGCGCCGCACCCCGACCAACCGGCGGCGCTTCTCTCAGCGGGACGTGCTCACCCTCCAGGCGATCCAGCGCCTGACCAAGCGTCATGGGCTCAACCTCAGCGGCGCGCGCTACGTCATCCTCCTGCTGCAGGGCCTCGATGCCCACGCCATCGCCCGGCCAGCCTTTCTCGCCGACGTCGACGTCACCCACGTCCGGATCTGAGCGGCGCCGGGGGGAGGACTGGAAGCCGACTGCGGGCCTATCCAAATACATGTCAACCTGACTGACATGTATGAGCCCGCTATACTGCCGGGAGGGAGTTGGGCTGCAACCCGTCCCCGGAGCGGAGGGAGCCGACGGAGGCAATGGTGGTGGACGAGGACGCGGTCATCGACGTCCTCCTGGTCGAGGACGACCGGGAAACCCTGGAGATGTACCGGACCAAGCTCGAGCTGGACGGCTACCGGGTCCACGTGGCCCTGGACGGCGCCGAGGGCATCGAGAAGGCCAAGGAGTTGCTTCCCGACATCATCTTCCTGGACGTCCGGCTGCCCAAGAAGGACGGTTTCGAGGTGCTGCAGGAGCTGCGCCAGCACGGGCCCACCGCCGAGACCCCGGTCATCATCCTGAGCAACTTCGGGGAGAAGGAGCTCGTCGAGCGAGGCTTGAAGCTGGGCGCCATGGAGTTCCTGGTCAAGGCGCAGACGTCGCCACTCACGCTCTCGGAGGGCATCAACGAGTGGCTGAAGGAGTAGCCCGGGAAGGCCCCCGAAGAGGCGCGCTGCCCGGCTCGCCTGGACTGGACAAGCCGATCTACACCATCAGCGTGGCGGCCGAGATCCTGGAGACCCATCCGCGGACGCTGATGATGTACGAGAACATGGGTTTGGTGATCCCCCAGCGGACGTCCACCAATCGACGCCGCTACTCGCAGCGGGACATCTACAAGCTCCAGACCATCCAGAACCTGACCCGGAAGCACGGGGTCAACCTCACCGGCGTCCGCTACGTGCTGGTCCTGCTCAAAGCCCTCCACGACCACGGCGTGCCCCCCCCGGAACCGCTCAAGGACATCGACGTCTCGGCGCTCAAGATATGAGCCGCTCGGCCCCCCCGTCGGCCCGCGACGCCCTCCGAGAGCTGCTCGCGGACGCCACTCGATTCGCCCGGGCCGAGGTCAACCTGGTCAAGGCGGAGGGGGTGCGAGTCGGCAAGCGGGCCGCCATCGCGGCCGGATTGCTGGCGGCCGCGGCGCTGTGGCTCTTCCTGCTCCTCGTCTTCCTGCTCGGGGCGGGCGCGACGGCGATCGGCGGCGTGGTCGGCGCCCCATGGCTCGGCTGGCTGTGCATCGCTGGCCTATGCCTTCTCCTGGCGGCGGCGCTCGGCTTCGCCGGCTACCGGATCCTGCGGCGCGCCATCGGGGAGGGCAAGCAGCTGGGCGCCATCATGAAGGAGGACCTCGAGTGGGTCAGGGAGTTGCCGAAGCAGAGCGCGAACGGGAGTTGAGCAAGCAGGCCCTGGCCGCCCGGGTGTCGATGCTGGGGGACCGGGTCCGGGGCGAGCTCGATTGGAGGGCGAAACTCCGACGCGACGGCCTGCGTTATGCGGTCATAGGGATCGCGGTCGTGGTCATCGGCACCTCGGTGCTGGTGCTGCGGCGGCGCTCCAGGAAGGAGCCCGCGGAAGTCGCCGTCACATCACTGGAGGACATCAGCGCTCAGCTCACCGAGATCAGGGCCGAGCTCGCCAAGCGGCGCAAGGACAGCGCACCGCTCTGGCAGAAGCTGGCGCTCCGGGCCGCCACCGCCGCCGCCACCGGCGCCGGAGGCATGGCGGCTCGCAAGGCCATGGAGGAGCTCGGAGGGCGGGGGCGGGAAGCCCCTCGCGACCAGGACACCGCTGCCCCAAGCAGCTGACGCGACCAGGGGCGCGGCTTCGCCTGGACAGGCACAAGCCCGTCCACCTGCCGGATTGATCCGATCAAGACAAGCCGGTTCAGCGCAGGTCGGATTCACACCGCCGCGCTGGGCCTCTGCTCAGGGCCGAGCGGACCCAAGTGCCGCGAGGCTATGAAGGAAGGGATATGAGCTCAGACCCCTGGGGGGAACATTCCGGCACGCCCCCGGGAGGCACGGAACCCGCCGGACCGCCGGCGGTGCATCAGCCCCGGAGACGTCGAGCCGGGCTGGATCGGACGCCCCCGGGCTCACGGCGGCGCCGGGGCTGGCGCCGGGCGCTCTGGCTCTCGGTGGGCCTGCTCGCGGCCCTGGTCGCCATCCTCGGCGGGCTGGTCGGGTATGCGGCCTTGACCCTGCCGAGCCTGGACAGCATGGGAACGGCGACCGGGACGATCCGGATCCTGGACCGCAGCGGCCAGCTGCTGGCCGAGGTGGGCCACAACGGCGAGCAGCGGTCGACGGTGTCGATCAGCCAGGTCGCCCCCATCATGCAGGAGGCGATAGTGGCCGCCGAGGACCGCGGCTTCTACAGCGAGGGAGCCTTCGACCCGGGGCGGATCCTCGAGGCCCTGGTCGTCGATGTCATCCTGCGCCGCCCCGCCCAGGGCGCCAGCACGATCACCGAGCAGGTGGCCAAGGAGGCCTTCTACGGCCAGGGCGCCAACAAGTCGGTGCTCCTCAAGCTCCGTGAAGCCTTGCTTGCCCAGGAGCTGGCGGGTCGCTATTCCAAGGCCGACATCCTGGAGATGTACCTCAACCTGACCTACTTCGGACAGAACGCCTACGGGATCCAGGATGCGGCGGAGCGGTACTTCGGCAAGCCCGCTTCGGCCCTCGACCTGAGCGAGGCGGCTCTTCTCGCCGGACTGCCCCAGGCGCCCTCCGCCGATGACCCCGACATCAACCCGGGCAACGCCTTCGTGCGCATGGACTACGTGCTCAGCGCCCTGGTGCGGGACGGCAAGATCAGCCGCGCCCAGGCGGAGAGCGTCGATCCACTCAACCCGGACGGCAGCCCCAACCCGGGTCATCAGGCCGCCATCCTCGCCGATCTGAAGAAGGGCCAGCCGGCTCAGCTCGGCCCAGCTCCGCACTTCGTCGAATACGTCGAGGACGAGCTGCCGCAGATCCTCCAGGACGATCCCGGCGCGCTTCAGGGGAGCCTGACCGTCACCACCACCCTCGACCTGACCTACCAGCGGACGGCGAACGCCTCGGTGGCGGAGGGGCTGCCCCGGATCGGGGGCGGCGCCAACAACGCAGCTCTGCTGATGATGGACCCCAGCAACGGGCAGGTGCTGGCCTGGGTGGGGTCAGCCAACTACGACGACCCGTCGATCGACGGCCAGGAGGACTTCGTCACCCTCGACGGGCTGCAGCCCGGCTCGAGCTTCAAACCCTACGTGTACGAGACCGGCTTCATGGACGGGACCCTGACCCCGACCACGATCCTCCAGGACACCCCGGCCGAGTCGCGATCGCTGGGGGGCGTCCAGGACTGGGACCGGCTGTACGAGGGACCGATCACGGCCGCCAGCGCCCTGCTCCACTCCCGCAACATCCCCACCGAGCAGGCCGCCCAGATGATCGGGATGCCCAAGATCATCGCCTTTGCCCACTCTCTCGGGGTCACGACGCCGATCACCGACGACCTGAGCTCCGCGATCGGGACCTCGGCGACCTCGGTGATCGACCAGGCGGTCGGCTACTCGGCGTTCGCCAACGGTGGACACACGGTGACCCCGGTGACGATCCTGCGCATCCAGGACGGGAGCGGCAACCTGCTGTGGAGCTCCTCGGGCGCCACCGCCACCCAGAGCCAGGTCATGACGCCCGCCCAGGCCTGGACCGTGACCCAGATACTGCGGAGCTACCCTCAGTACTGGGGGCTGAGGTTCCGCTGGGCGACCGCGGGCAAGTCGGGGACCACGGACAGCTTCCTGGACGCCTGGTACATGGCCTACACCCCCAGCTGGGTGGTGGCCACATGGGTGGGGAACACGGATGGGGCCGCCAACCGCCAGGCCCCGATGGACGGGATCTACGGGGTGACCGGCCCGGGAGCCCACATCGCGGTGCCTTTCATCAACTCCCTGCCGCGGCCCGCCGCCTTCCAGCCGGTCCGGGGAGCGCTTCCCTCCTCGACCCCTACCCCGACGCCCACGGCAACCCCCACCCCGAGCCCCTCGGCCACCGCCACTCCGGCGCCGAGCCCGTCGCCCTCCCCCACTCCCTCACCGAGCCCGCCGCCGCTGATCACCCCCTCCCCGACGCCCTCCCCTGGAGGGGGTGGCGGCAGCGGCCAGAACCCGAAGCAGAGCCAGTCCCCGACCCCCGGGTGAGGCCGGCTCCGAGCGACTCCGCGCCGCCGCGCTTGGCGCGCCCAACTCACCGCTCGGCAGCCATGCTTCCCGGGCAGCGCGGAAAGTCAGGGCACATCCAGACGGTGGACGCCCGGCGCTCCATGGGGCGCTCGCAGATGGGGCAGGCGGGACGGAGGCGAGGGGCCGGGCGGGGACGGAGCCGGCGGCCAGCCCGGCGGAGAAGGCGGATCACAACTCGGTTTGATACACCTTGGCGATGCCGGTCCGGACGATCCGCATACGTCTCAGGCATCTCTGCCATCAAAAGAGGCAGACTGACCATCCCGGCCAGCCGGGCGGCCGCGCCGGGTAACGCTCCTGTAAGGTTCGCGTGGGCAGCATCTGTCGACAGTCAGCCAGCGTTCCCGGAGAGGTGACCGACACGAAGCCATCGGCCGATGCCCTCTGGCGCGGCGGCCGCACCGGGGTCTCGCCCGAGCCCCTGGTTCACCACCCGCCCGCCACTGCGGTCACCGCGCCGCTGGCCGCCCCCCGACCCTCCCTGCTCTCCCGCCGGCGGCTGATCCTCACCGGCCTCCAGCTCATCGTCTTCGCGATCAGCGCCCTGGTGATCTGGCTGCTCCTCCGGAAGGTGAACCTGGCCGCCGCGGTCAGCGATGCTGGCCACCTCTCGTGGCGGCTCCTGGCCCTCGCCATCGCCCTCAACATCGTGCCCACGGTGCTGCGCGCGATGCGCTCGCAGCTGCTGGTCCAGCGCCTCGGTCACCGGGTGCCCTTCCTGCGCATGAACGGCGTGGACCTGGCCGGGCAGACGCTGAGCTGGATAACGCCGGCGGCCACCGGGGACCTCTCCCGGCCTTACCTCTGGCGCACCCACGACCGGGTCCCGGTCAGCACCGGAGTGGCGGTGGTCATCTACGAGCGGCTGGCGACCCTCCTCCAGCTGGGCGTGGTGGGAGGCGTCCTCGCCGCCACCGTCTACCTCCCCATCCCGGTGGTGGTCGGGGTGGCGGCCGCGGGCGCGATCTTCCTGGTCGCGCCCTGGTGGGTCAGCCTGCTCACCCGTCGCTTCATACCCGCGACCGCCGGCCGCCGGCCCGGGCTGGTCGGCGGATTCGCCCGAGCGCTGGTCCAGCTCGAGCGGCTCGGCCTCTCCCTCAAGGTCACCGCGGTCTTCGCGGTGCTGAGCCTGGCGGTCTTCGTGGTGAGCGGCCTCCAAGTCCTTCTCCTCGTCTGGGGCATCGGCTTCGGAGCCAACCTCGGGGTCGCGATCGCCGCGTACTGCGTGTCACAGGTCGCGGGCAGCATCTCGACCCTCCCCTTCGGCTTCGGGGCCACCGATGCGGTGATGCTCGGCCTGCTCATGGCCGGCGGTCTGGCCAGGGTCGACGCGGTCGCCGTGACGGTGCTCGCGCGGCTGGTCATGACCCTTCCACTGGGCGCCGCCGGGGCCGCCAGCATCATGCTGCTGGGGCGGCCGGAGATTCCCGCCGAGGCGCCCGCCCGCCCGGCCGCCCAGCCGACCGCCCGCATCCCACCGTCGTGAGCGACCAGAGCATCGCCGTGGTGGGCGGCGCCGGCTTCATCGGCAGCCACCTGGTCGACAGCCTGGCCGCAGACGGGCTGGCCGTGATGGTGATCGACGACCTCAGCCATCCCTGCGGCGTGGAGCTGCCCCAGGGCGTGGAGCTTGTCGAGGCAGACGGCGGCAGCCCGGAGGCGGCCTCCGCGTTGACCCGGTTCCGGCCATGGGCCCTCGTCCACCTCGCCGCCAAAGGGGGTGTGAACCGAGCCCTCCGGGACCCCGGCGAGCACGTCCGCCGGGTCCTCGCCAGCTCGGTGGCCTGCTTCGAATCCGCGGCGCGCGCCGGCTGCGAGGCGGTAGTGATCGCCTCGTCGGGCGGGGCCGTCTACGGCGACCCGGAGCGCCTGCCTGCCTCGGAGGAGATGGCTCCGGCGCCTCGCTCGGCCTACGGCGCCGAGAAGCTCTGCGAGGAGACCTACCTCTGGACCCTCCGTCGGCGCGGCGTCCGCACCGTGGCGCTGCGCTACGGCAATGTCTTTGGGCCTCGCCAGGACGGCACCGGAGAAGCCGGGGTGGTCGCCATCTCGGCCACCAGGCTGGCTGCCGGGTTGCGCCCGGTCATATTCGGAGACGGGTCGCAGAGCCGGGACTTCGTCTATGTCGCCGACATCGTCGCCGCCACCCGAGCCGCGCTGGCAGCAAGGGTGAACGGGCCGGTGAACGTCGGCACCGGGCGTGAGACCAGCGTCACCGAGATCGTGACCGGCCTGATCGTCGCGGCCCGGGCGAGCGTGGAGCCGGAACACGCGCCGCCGCGGCCGGGCGAGGTCGCCCGTGCCTGCCTCGATCCCAGCCGGGCGTGGCGGTGGCTGGGGTGGAAGCCCCACACTTCCCTGGAAGAAGGGCTGGCCCAGACTTATGAGCACTTCGCCGCCCGGGCCGCGGGGGCATCGGCGGCCCGATCGGCAGGCACAGTCACGGGGAGATAGAGATGCGAATCGTGATCCTTGGAGCCGACGGCTACCTGGGGTGGCCCACTGCGCTGCACTTCTCAGCCCGCGGGCACGACGTGGTCGCTGTCGACAGCCTGGTCAGGCGGCGCTGGGACGAGGAGTGCGGCACCGAGAGCCTGGTGCCGATCGCCTCCATCCACGATCGGATCGCACGATGGGAGGAGGTGAGCGGCCGGAACATCGCCTGGCACCAGCTCGACCTCCGGGACGAGGTATCGACGGCGTCGCTGATCGCCGCCGTCCGGCCCGGTGCCGTCGTCCACTTTGCGGAGCAGCGCTCAGCGCCCTACTCGATGATCAGCCCTCGGCACGGCATCGAGACCCAGGCCAACAACCTGCTCGGCACCCTCAGCCTTTTCTACGCCGTACGGGACCACGCGCCCGACTGCCACATCATCAAGCTGGGCACGATGGGCGAGTACGGGACACCGAACATCGACATCGAGGAGGGCTTCCTCGACGTCGAGCACAACGGCCGCCGCGACCGCATGCTGTATCCCAAGCGGCCGGGCTCCGTCTACCACCTGTCCAAGGTTCATGACAGCCACAACCTGGAGTTCGCCTGCCGGATCTGGGGCCTGCGGGCCACGGATCTCAACCAGGGGGTCGTCTACGGGATCTCCACCGACGAGACCGCCCTGCATGCCGACCTCACCACCCGCTTCGACTACGACGGCATCTGGGGCACGGTGCTCAATCGCTACTGCGTCCAGGCGGCGATCGGAGTGCCGCTCAGCGTATTCGGAAAGGGGGGCCAGACCCGCGGCTTCCTCGACATCCGAGACACGGTGCGCTGCATCGAGCTGGCCGCGCTCAACCCGCCCGCGGCCGGCGAGTACCGGGTCTTCAACCAGTTCACCGAGCAGTTCTCGGTGCTGGAGCTGGCCGAGAGGGTGGGCCACGCCCGCTCGGTGCACGGCCTGGAGACGGCGATCGATCACGTGCCCAATCCGCGCCGCGAGGCGGAGGCCCACTACTACAACGCCAAGCACCAGCACCTTCTCGACCTCGGCCTCGAGCCTCACAGCCTCTCCGACACCCTGATCGACAGCGTCATCCAGACCGTGGAGCAGCACGTCGGCCGCGTGCTCCGGGACACCATCGAGGCCAGGGTGGACTGGCAGCGCGGTGGCGGCCTCTACCGGACCGAGGAGTCGGCGCGGCACCTCGAGGTAGCAGCCTCACGGTGACAAGTGCGGTGGCACCGCGCCTCAGCGGGCTCAGCCTCGTCCTGCCCGTCCACAACGAGGCCGACAACCTCGCCTGGCTGCTGCCACACATCGCCGAGGTCCTGCCCGGTATCGCCGTGCGCTACGACGTGGTGATCGTCGACGACGGCAGCAGCGACGGCAGCGGGGAGGTCGCGACCACCCTGGCGGCCCGCCTCGGCATGCGGGTGCGCGTCCTCCGCCACGAGACCAAGAGTGGCTACGGGATCACGGTCGGGGACGGACTGCGCGCCGCGACCGGCGAATTCGTCGCCTTCACCGACGCCGACGGCCAGTTCGAGGTCGCCGACCTGGCACTCCTGGTCCCCCTCCTGGACCATGCCGACCTGGCGGCAGGCTGGCGCCGCCAGCGGCGCGACGCCTGGGCCAGGAGCGTGGTCAGCTGGGTGTTCAACAGCCTGGTCGCCGTCCTCTACCGCCTGCCCTACCGCGACGTGGATTGCGCCCTCAAGCTGATGCGGCGCGAGGTCCTCGACTCCCTGACCCTGGAGGCACGGAGCGCGCTCCTCAACGCCGAGCTCTTCTACAAGGCGCGCTACGCCGGCTGGCGCATCGCCCAGATCCCGGTCGCACACCATCCCCGCGTTGCCGGCCGGCGCTCGGGGGCCCGGCCCCGGGCGATCCTGCGGGCGATCAAGGAGCTGGTGCTGTTCCGGGTTCGGATCCGCCGCTCGCTGCCCGTCCGCGGGGCTGCCAAGACCGCCAGGGTTTCCGGCGCGATCCGCTGAGTCAGCCGGCGAACGCGCCGACGGAGGTATCCGGTTCGGAGACGGGAACGGGGCCGGGCTCGGCGACCGGCTCAGGCTCCACCCAGTCGGCTCGTTCCACGACGGTGACGCCGGCCACCAGCTGGAGGTCACCGGCCATGATGGCCTGACCGCCGGCGGCTGAGGCGATCTCCTGAGCCGTGGCCGAGACCTGGCGGCTGGCGATGCTCACCTGCTCCATCGCCTCCATCACCTGCTCGGAGGCGGAACGCTGCTGCTGAGTGGCAAGCCGGACGTTTGAGCTGGCCTCGGCAACCTGCTCCATGAGGTTGAGGCCGACCTGGAGCTGGGCCGCACCCTCGTCCATGGCGAGCACGGTGGCGCTGGTCTCGGACTCGGCGCTCTCGGTGATCGTGGAGATGTCGGCGGCCAGAGCCTTGGACCGGTCGGCGAGACGCCGGACCTCGTCGGCAACCACCGCGAATCCCCGGCCGGCCTCGCCGGCCCGAGCCGCCTCGATGGCGGCGTTGAGGGCGAGCAGATTGGTCTGGTCCGCGATCTCGTTGATCAGGCCGAGGATCTTGCTGATCTCGTGGACCCGCTCGGTGAGGGCGACCGTGCGCTGGCTGGACACCAGGATCCGCTCATGGGCACGGTCCAGGTTGTCCCTGGTCTCCCCGGCCTGGCTGGCGACCCGCTCGACCGTCTCGGCGATGTGGGCCGAGGTCCGGGCCAGCTCCTCCATGCTCGCCGAGGTCTCCACCGCCGCCGAGCTCTGCTGAGCCGTGGTGCTGACCAGCTGGTTGGACGCGGCCGACAGGCGCGCCGCCGAATCGGCGAGCTCGGCGCTGACGTCCCGCACCCGGCCGACCATCCCCACCAGGCGGTCGACCATCGAGTTGAACTCCCCGGCCAGCTGGTCGATCTCACCCGCCCCTCCAGGCGTGGCACGAGCCGAGAAATCACCGTCGGCGATCTTCCCCACCGCCTCCAGGAGGCTGCGGATGGGCCGAGTCTCCACCTGGGTGACCAGGACGGTGATCACGCCGAGCAGCACCAGACCCGCCAGGCCCACCAGGATCAGGGTGAGACGGAGCTGGCCAGCCGTCCCGGGGGGAAGCGACCCGCCGCCGACCGCGACGGCGGCCACGAGCAGCGCCGCCACCGCCAGCAGAGCCGTCCCCAGGATCGCGATGAAGGCCCGGAAGAAGAATCGTCGGACGGTGCGCCTCGCGATCCGCCGGGCCTTAAGTCCGAGGTCGACCATGATGCATGGCTCCGCAACCGCGCCCGGCCCTGCCGGTCGGGCATTCGGTTTCGGCCTCAAGATGTAGCACCCGCCCAGGTAAAGAGTGGGTGAGGACCCGTCACGGGCTGCTCACAGCGCGTGACGGTGGTGGCTAGGCGAACGTCACAGGCTGGGCGGTGAGATCCCCGTAGATCTCGGGGCGCCGGTCGGCGAGCAGGTGGTTTCGCGGCGTCCGGCGTCGTGCCCGCTCGGCCGCGTCCAGGTCCAGGTCGACGATCAGAAGCTCCTCCCGGTCGGCGCTGGCCGGTCCGGCCAGGGGCCAGCCGTCGGGTCCGACGATGATCGATGCGCCCAGGAAGGTCACGTCCCGCTCCACCCCGATCCGATCGGCGCAGGCCACCGCCGTGCCGTTCGCGGCGGCCGCCGCCATGGCCATGAAGTCACCCTGGCAGTACCCCCGCTCGTCGTGAAGCCGGGAGCGGAAGGAGCCGACCCAGTTGGTCGGGACGGCGATCAGGTCAGCGCCCTGGAGCGCCAGGCTACGGATGACCTCGGGAAACCAGAGGTCGTAGCAGATCGCCACCCCCACCCTGGCCTGCGGAAGGCTGACCACCACCAGCTCCGATCCCGGCCGGAACCAGGACTTCTCGTCGTAGAAGAGGTGGAGCTTCCGGTAAGTCGCCAGGCGGCCCTCCGGGCCGAGCACCACCGCGCTGTTGTACCGGCAGTCTCCGACCCGCTCCGCCAGGCCGGTGACGACATGGATCCCGAGACGCCGGCAGGCATCGGTCAGGGCGGTCACGGTCGCCCCGGTGTCCGGGTCCTCCGCCAGAGACGCGGCCTCCTCATCACCGGAGAAGACGTATCCAGATGCGGCCAGCTCAGGGAGGACGACGAGCTGGGCCCCCCGCTCGGCAGCGGCCTGGACCCAGGTCAGCGCACGTGCCCGGTTCCGCTCCAGGGCGCCGACCGTCGGCTCGTACTGGGCAACCGCGATCCGCAACTGGCGGCTGGCCGGGGTGGGCTCCGAGGTCACAGGTGGAGGCTAGAGCATACGGACGGCCCCACGGCCCGCCTGTCGCTAGTGACGGGGGGTCAGGAGCTCAGTGAACCCGCCGCGGTGCTCGGCCAGGAGCTCGTGGACCTGGAGCACGTCGTCGGCGGATATCGGCGACGTGATGTCGGGACGACCCTCGTCTGGGATCCGCCGCTGGCGAGAGGCCGCGGATTCGCCCTCGGTCTGGAAGATGATCTGGAGGAGGTTCTCGTCGCTGCAGGAGGGGCAGGTGACCCGCACCAGGGCGCGGTTCCCCTGCTGGGCGAGGACGCTGATGGCGCAGTCCGCCATGCTCTCCCCGCACTGGACACATCGGTAGCGGCGGGCTTGAGATCGGAGCAGCTCGACGAGGTCCATGACCCCAGTATAGGAGCCGGCGGGGCGGCTCAAACCGGACGTCGCGGGAAGCTACGAAACGCTGGCACTGTCTGGTGAGAGCAGCGTGCCCAGGAGCGGCAGGTCGACGATGACGCCCCGTTCGGGCTCCAGCTGATCTCGTTCGATGAAGCCGGCAAGGTCCTCCAGGTCGAGGGGGCGGGAGAAGTAGTCACCCTGACCCAGGGGGCAGCCCATCTCCCTGAGCTCGGACACCTGATGGACCGTCTCCACCCCCTCGGCGATGACCTCGAGGTCGAGGATCTTTGCCATGGCCAGTATCGCGCGGGCTATCGGCGCCGCCTCACCAGCCCCCACCATGTTCCGGATGAAGGCACGATCCACTTTGAGCGTGTCGAAGTCGCACATGGTGAGGTAGGTGAGTGACGAATAGCCGGCTCCGAAGTCATCGATGGCCAGCCTCACCCCCATGTCCTTGAGCCTCTGCAGAGTCCGAACGGTGGCCTCGTTGTCGTGGAGCAGGGCGGATTCGGTGACCTCCATGGTCAGCAGATGGGGAGGGATGCCGGCGGCCCCCAGGGCGGCCCGAACCTCGTCAGCGAGATCCCGCCCGCGTATCGAATGTGGTGAGAGGTTGACGCTGACGCCCAGCCCGGACCAGCCTGGGGCCTCGGCGCGCACTCTCCGCAGCCCGTCCAGGGCTTCGTGGAGCACCCAGCGCTCCACCTCGTGGATGATGCCGGTCTCCTCGGCCACCGGGATGAAGTCGAGCGGCGAGATCAGCCCGCGGCTGGGATGCTGCCAGCGAACCAGGGCCTCGAAGCCGTGCGTCCAGCGCGTGCCCATGTCGACGATGGGCTGGAACTGGACCCTCAGCTCACCTCCCTCGATGGCGTGAAGCAGGTCCGACTGCAGCTCCATCCGAGCCAGGGCTGCCGCATACATCCGGGGCTCGAAGACTACGAACCGGTTCTTGCCCGCCGCTTTGGCCCGGTACATGGCAACGTCGGCATTGCGGAGGAGCTCGGTGCCGGTCTCGCCGTGCCCAAGCGACAGCGCCACCCCGACGCTGGCGCTGGCAGCCATCCGCTTGCCCTCGAGGCTGAAGGGCTGGCCCAGCGCATCGAGCAGGCGCCTGGCAAGGCCGACTGCGTCAGCGGGCCGGTGGACGTTCTCCATGAGAATGGCGAACTCATCGCCCCCCAGCCGGCCGGCGAAGTCGCCGCGACGCAGGCAGGAGCGGATGCGGTCCCCGATCTGCACCAGCAGCTCATCACCGGCGGCGTGTCCCAGGCTGTCATTGATCACCTTGAAGCTGTCCACGTCGAGGTAGAGCAGCGCGAAGCGCGAGGATCGGCGGTTGCGCGTCGACGCGCTCTCGAGCCGGCGGACAAAGAGGTCGCGGCTGGCCAGACCGGTGAGCCCGTCCTGGTAGGCAAGCTCCATCGCCTGGACGGTGCGGGCATCGGTGAGAGCCAGGCTGGCGTGCTGCGCGAAGGCTTCGAGGATCTCGTGCTCCACGGGGCGGAAGCGGCGGTCGGGGCTCTCCGAGCCCACGAAGAGGGCGCCCACCGGTCGCCCGTGCTCGTGGACCGGAGCCGCCATGGCGGAGGCGAGGCCTCGGGCGCGCTGCGCTGCCTGCTCCTCCGGTGAGCCGGTCTGGCTGTCGAGGACGGCGACCCGGTCCTCACGAATGGCCCTGCCACTGATCCCGTCGGTGATCGCGAGGCGGCCGGCGGCGGACTGGAGACCGACCGAGGACACCTCGACCGTGTAGCGGGGATCCGTGGGGTCAAGGAGGCGCAGGACGGCGATCCGATCCCCGAGCAGCTCGGCAGCGCCGGCGGTGATGGCGTGGAGCACCTCGGGAAGGGGGGCTCGATGCGAGATGGACCGCTGGATCCGGGTCAGGCGCTCGAGCAGGAGCCGGCGCTCCTGGAGGCTGGCGGCAAGGGCCGCGTTGGCTGCGGCGTGACGGTCGCTGGTCTCGCGTGCCCGACGCTCGGCTTCGAGGAGGCGCATCGTCTCCTGGCTCAGCCAGAGGGCCCCCGCCATGCCCCGGACGAGATTGATCTCCTCAGGCAGGAATCTCTGGTCGCCGACCCGGGCGAGCACGAGGTAGCCGCCGGTGCGGGGGTGGAGCGGCACGGACACGGCAGTGCATCGGCCCAGCCCCGGCAGGGTCAGCGACCGCGAACGGCTCTTGCCCACCACGCCGGTGAGCTCCACCGGGACCTCGCCGGGCAGCCCGACGGCGATGACCGCCTGGCCGTCCTTGACCATGACCGCGATCTCCGCCTCCACGGTCTCGGCGGCGCGCTCCAGGCCGTTGCGGACGGCGCTGGCCTCGTCGGGCGAGTGCACCAGGGCCGACAGGTACTCGACGAGGGTGTGAGTGGCCCACCAGTCGGTGCGCATCCTCACCACCTCCCCGAGGGTGTGGGGCCGGTGCGGGTGCGCTGATTCATCCTGAGTGGTTCACCCGATCGCGAGAGCGACCAGGCTCTGGCTGTGGAAGGCCTCGCCCCCGCGGATGCGGGCGATCTCTCCGTAGGTGTAGAAGCCGCACACCGATGCCGCAGCCCCAGCGGCCTCCCTCATCCTGGCGATCTCGGCCGCCGTGCCGGCTTCGCCCAGAGCTCGGCGGCGGCCGATGCCTTCGAAGGCCAGGAGCCCGATCGCCGGCTGGTCGCCGAGCGCCCGCACCGCGTCCCGGGCGGCCCGGTCCGCCGACTCGAGATGGGATGCCGGGGCGCTCTCCATGAATGAGGTGACCGCGCCGTGGGGGACGTGAGCGTTGCAAGCCAGGGTGCGGGCATCGAGATCCACCTGGACGACACCGAGAAGCCGCTGGCCGCTGCGGCGGCTGAGCCCCAGTGGATGGGTCACCGCGAACCTGGTGAACGCCGCTGCGTCGCGGTAGCAATCGGCGGGTGCCTCGAGGCGGCCCAGGTAGACGTCAAGTGCCGGCTCGTCGTCCAGGGTGAGGATCTGGCTCGCTGCGCTGGCGGTGACCAGCATCGGCTCCCCGAATGGGCGGTAGCCGTGATGGATGCCGACACCGAACGGTGAGTCGGATCCCAGGGCGGCCGCGACCACCGAGTCGGTGAGCACCCCGTCACCGTGGAGCTGGAGCGTCCGGGCCATCCGGAGATCGTCCGCGGCAAGCCCGCCCACCATCGGGATCGCCGCTCCGGTCACGGCATAGGCGCCCCGTACCAGCTCCTCGTGCTCGCCGGCGAGACCGTCGCTCAGCATGATCAGAACGCGGTGGGGCCGGGACGCCACCCCGGCAAGGCAGCCCGCCACCTCGGAGCCCGCCTCCCGCATCCGCGAGTGGATGCCGGCGGCCGCCGCCGTGGCCACGCTGAACCCATTGCCGCCCAGGGCCATGACGGCCACGCTGCCGTCAGCCGACCCGTGCGCGGTGATGGCGCCAGCCGTGGAGCAGCCGATCAGGGGGACGTCGCCGGCCTCGTCCATGATCCCGGCGAGCAGCTCCACCGGCTCCAGGGAAGTGGAGAAGAAGGCGAGGAGCAGGGAGGGCTGAGAGCCCGCGACCGCCGCGGCCGCCTCGCGTCCAGCCGATCGCGGGCGCGGGTCCGCTGAGCTCCCGACCGCCATCCAGTGGTCTCGAGCCGGCATCACGCCCGTGACCGGGCGTCCCCTCAACCTCATCGTCACCCCGACTCCTCGCCTGCAGACGCCGGTACCCGACGCCGCCCGCCTAGGTTGGCACGCACGGGGTGAGCGGTTCAAGCGCGCCACCGAGCCGTCAAACTTCCATCACCTCGGCTGGCCGCAGATGACCCGGGCGCGACAGCGGGCGCAGTGGACGCCGAGAGAACGGGGGTTGGCCAGTCCGCGAGCTGCCGCCTGCCGGTGGTCAGCGAGCCTCGGCTAGACTCGGGGCCGCCGCTGGGGAGTGGCCAAGTGGTAAGGCAGCTGACTCTGGATCAGCCAATCGTAGGTTCGAATCCTACCTCCCCAGCCAGATGAGCTCAGCTGAGACGGCGCCTTGTGGGGGGCGGAGCGCGCGGTCCCGACTGCGCTCATCGCATTTGCCGATGACTTGCGCGCCGACTGCCCGCCGGGCGGGTTGTCGGCGTGCCGCAGCGACGCCTCACCGGGAAGGGCCGGCCGACTCATGCTCGCCCGTGGTCTCCTCCAGAGGAAGCCAGTAGGCGAGCAAGGAAACCCCAGGCACGGGCGTCCAATCCGCCTCGGGTGCCCGCCGGAAGCCGAGCTGCTCGTAGAGGCGCTGGGCCGCAGTCATTGCCGGTCCGGTGGAGAGGAGGAGGCGGCGAAGGCCCATCTCCCGGGCGCGGCGGATGGACTCCACGGTGAGGGCCCGCGCGATGCCGCGGCGGCGCGCGCCGGGAGACACGGCCAGCATCCTCAGCGTGGCGTCGTCCGAGGACGCCGCCCACTCTGCCCACTTGGGTCCCGCGGAGATCTGGAACAGCGACGCGGTGCCCAGCACGTCGCCGGTCGCGGCGTCGACGGCCACCAGGAGGTCACCCGCGGCCGCCCGCGCTGCCGCGTCGCGGAGAGTGAGCAGGTAGTCGGAGTGCGCCATCCCGTCGGCGATGTAGGCGTCGGCGGTCAGGTCACCGACCGCCCCGTACTCCTCGGGGCGGGCCAGCCGGATCTCGATCCCATCCAGCATCGGGCCGAGAACGATACACGCCGGCGTCGAGGTCGCCGATGTGCTCAGACGCTGCGGCAACCGCGGGGTGCTGAAGCTCCGCTTCGGTTACACCATGGTGACCACGGCGGCGACCCCCATGGCCACCACCCCGGCGGTCACCACCGCGAGCACCGCGCGCTCCCACAGCCGCAGGCGGTAGCGGGCCGGCAGCGCCGTCCAGGCCAGGGCGATCAGGAAGCCGAGGATGACCGGCAGCAGCAGCGCGTTGAGCACTTCGACGCCGACGGCCAGTCCCACCAGGGAGGTGCTGCTCAGCACCAGCAGCGCCGCGATAATGACCGCCGCCGCGAAGACCCCGTAGAACAGCGGTTCCTGGCGGATCCCGCGGTTGAGGCTGCGGGGCCGCCCGGTCAGCTCGGCGAAGGCCCAGGCCGCCGCCAGCGAGACGACCAGACCGGCTACCAGGGCCGCGCCGCTGACTCCCAGGGCGAAGGCGAGACGTCCACCCGCCGCACCCAGGTATGGCGTCAGCGCATTGGAGATCTGGCTGACCGTGTCCAGGGATCCGGGGCGGTGCTCGAAAAGCGTTGCCCCAGCCGCCACCAGTATTGCGATCATCACGAGCTGGGTCACCACCGCGCCAACCGCGGTGTCGACCCGCGCCACCCGGAGGTTGCGGGCGGTGACGCCCTTGTCGACCAGCGCCGCCTGCTGGTAGAAGACCATCCAGGGCATCACGACGGCGCCGACGTTGGCGGCGACCATGGTCAGGTAGCCGCTGCCGCCGAGGCTGGGGGCCGAGAGGAGACCAGCGGCCAGCGCGCCCGGGTCGGGGTGAGCCCGCAGCGCCGCCACCAGGAAAGCGCACTCGAAGAGACCCAGACCCAGGCCGATCAGCTCGACCCGACGATAGCTGCCAGAGAGGACGACGACCAGAAGCATCGCCGCGGCGCCGAGGACGACCGGACCGGCGGGAAGCCCGACGATGGCCCCCACCCCGGCGATCCCGGCGAACTCCGTGACCAGCGCGCCGACCGAGGTGACCAGCAGGGCACCCACTGACACGGCCGCCCACGCCCACCCGAAGCGTTCCTTGACCAGCTCGGCATAGCCTTTGCCGGTGACCACCCCGAGCCGGACGGCCAGCTCCATCACCAGATAGAGGACGGGGATCAGGATCAGCTCCAGGCCGAGCAGGCGGTAGCCGAAGCGGGCCCCCGACTGAGCGGCGGTGACCACGCTGCCGGCGTCGGTGTCGGCGAGCATGACCATCAGGCCGGGACCGACCGCGGCCAGCCAGAGCCAGCGCCGGCCCAGCCGGCTCAGCCCCCGGGGAGGAGCGGGGGCCAGCCCCTCTGCCTCCCCTGCCACGCCGATACCCTGATCGCGAGCGGTGCGGGGAAAGGCGATGGCTCGTACGTTCATCCGGCGGTGGAGGGCGGGGAAATGCGGGGATCGGCTGACGCAGCCGAGAACCGCGGCGGTCAGAACGGTGTCGAGCACAGCGTCCCCCGTCCAGGCCCAAATCACCAGAGCCGAAAGTCACCGGTGGTCCATGCCGCGGGGCACGGCAGACCCGCGCGAGCCCCGCGCCAGCAGCTCGACCATCGCCGCAGCCGGGCGGCCTCAGACCGCGCCGGGTCGGCCGCTGCCCTCCGCCCTCGACGGCGTCACGGCGCCGCCGCTCAGATGCCGTCGACGCCAGCCGCTCGGCGGTCGACCCGGGCCACCAAAGCGCTGAGGCCCCGGCGCGCCGACGGCCCGGGCTCGCCGGCGGCGCGGTCGAGGTCGGCGACCAGGGTGGCGGCGGTCATCTCGAGTGGCTGGAGGGCATCAACGAGGCGACGCAGCGCGGCGTCCAGCTGGGCCTGACCGTCGAAATCGCGTGGCCGCTGTCCCCGAGGACGTCGGGCCATCGCCTCCCGCACCAGCGAGCGGAGATCGTCCAGGTCCCGCCGGCTGGCCGACGCCAGGTCCGCGGGCGGCAGGATGCCGGCGTCGCAGAGCCGGGCTCGGCCGTCGATCCCAATGATGACGTTGCCGGGATGGACCGCCCCGTGAGCGAGCCCCGCCGAGTGCAGCGCCGCCAGGGCCGCCCCGACGTCATGGGCGATCGCCACCACCTGCGGGGAGCTGAGACCGGCCACCGTCAGCAGGCGGCGGAGGGGCGTTCCGCTGCTGAAGCGGCGCACCACCCAGGTGGACCCCGCGGCGAGCACCTGGGTGGGGGTGAGCAGGCTCGGCTCGCGCAGCGACACCAGACGGATGAGCTCGCTGACGCCGACGCCCTGGAGGTGGACGGGACGCTCGGGGAGGCGGCGGGCGACCCGGACCTCCCCGGAGGGGCCCCGAGCCAGCCATGTCCGGGAGCGGCCCGCCTCACCCAGGAGCGAGACGAGCCGGAGTCCGGTCTCCTCGACCTCGGCCTGGTCTCGGGCGAGTACCGCGGCCGGCACCGTCCAGCCCGGCTGCCTGGCTCCCGTTTCTCGGTATCGCGGCCCGAAACCCAGGTCAGCTCGGTCCCCGAGGTCAGGGGCCCGCGGCTGAAGCGGAGCGGCGGACCTTGCCGGGGCCGGCCCCGGGAGCGGGTCCGCGCGTGAAGCGACAGAGCCGCGCCTGCCGACGGTCGGTGGGAGAGATCTCACCCGGCCTCCTCCAACGCCCACCCGGGCCGCCGCCCCGAAGCGGGGGCAGCCGACCCATCATCGCTCGCCCGGCGCCGGCCGGGAAGGGGCTAGTACTGCGTACTGAGCCGTCCTCCGGTCGGAGCTCGAGCCTGTGGCTCGGCGCCTCCCTCCGTCGGGCTCAGTAGATGAAGCCCTCGACGTCCTGGAGGGTGGTGACCTCGCGCTGGTCGAGGACCCCGGGGACCTCGAAGTAGTTGGCCTCGTCGACCGTGAAATCGCTGGGGCCGGCGACGCCGACCACGTAGGCGACGTGACCGAAGCCGCTGTAGCCGTTGCCGGGCCCCCAGACCACGATGGACCCGGGACGCGGTGACCCGCCGGTCGGAACACCTTGCGCGGCGGCGTTGCCAAACCATTGATCGGCATTGCCGGACCAGGTCACGTTGCGCAGCGAGGCGACGTACCAGGTGCACTGACCCCAAGGGAAGAGGTCATTGGTGGGACCGAAGGCAAAGGGCGGAAGCGCTCCGTTGGTGGTGATGTGCCCCCGCGCCGCCGCGGCTGCCGCGGCCGCGGCGGCCGCCTCCTCGGCGGCCCGCTGCTCGGCGCGGACCTTGTTGATCTGGCCCATGATGCTCTGGCGCTGGCTGACCAGCTGGGCTGCCTGTCCGGTCAGCGAGCGCTCCTCCTGCTGCAGCTGGGCCTCCTGAGCCTGGAGCTGGGCCTCGAGAGCCTGGAGCTGCTGCTCGGCCTGGTTGGCCGCAGCGAGCTGGGTCTGCTGAGATTGCTTGAGAGCCTGGAGCGCCGCCTCGTCCGCCTGGACGGCGGCGATCAGCTGCTGGAACTTCTGGCTAACCGTGGTGGCGCTGTCCAGCTTGTTCATGAAGTCGTCGATGCTCCGGCTGTCTACCAGCCCGGCGACGACGCTGGTGCCTCCCGTGGTGTAGATGGCGACCATGACCTGGGAGAGCTGTCCCTGGTCCTTGTCCAGCCGCGCGGTGTCCACCTGGATCTGGGCGTCCGTGTTGGCCAGCTGGGTGTTGAGCTGGGTTATCTGGCTCTCGACGGCATCGAGACTGGCCTGGGTCTGGGCGACCTTTCCCTGGAGGGCGGCGACCTGACCGCTCACCGCCGCCTGCTGGCCCTGCAACCCCTTGATCTGGCTGCCGATGCTGGCGTACTTGGCCTGCAGGGCGGCGATCTGCTGATCGTAGGAATCGGCGAGCCGGAACGACGGAAGCGCCACCCGGGCAGACGGAGCAATGAGGACGGCGACCGCTCCGGTCAGCAAGAGCGCCAGGGCAAGGCGTCGGACGGCGCAGATGAGTGCTCGCATCTCCGGCTGTTCGGGCGCGCAGGCTACCAGCAGATCGCCATCCTGGGGCGCGCCTTCAGTGACTTGTAACACCGGTGTAACGAGGGATGGTGTGTCAACGGGGCTCACGCGTCGAACGGAGCGTTGCGCGAACGGGAGTAGAGTGGAGTTCGCTATCGCGCAACTGGGAGGGAAGCCGAGGTGAGCCAGGCGCTCAGGATCCGAGACCTCATGCATGCGCCGGCGGTCACGGTCACCGCCGGCATCACCCTTTCCGATGCGGCGCACGTGCTCGACGAGCGCAAGGTCGGAGCCGCCGCGGTCATCGATCACCGTGGCCGGCTGGAGGGAATGGTCACCGAGCGAGACCTGCTGCGCACGGTCAGCCAGGGAATCGACCCGCACGGCACAACCGTGGGGGAGGTCATGTCCACCGACCCGGTGAGCGTCGGGGCCGACGAACCCCTGGCCCATGCCCTGGAGATCTTTCGCCAGCGGCGGTTCCGCCACCTGCCGGTCCTGGAGAACGGGGGCGTCGCCGGCATTCTCTCGATCCGGCACGTGGTGCGGGCGGCCCACATCGAGGAGGTCAAGCCGGCCGGCTCAGCGCCACCGGATCTGGCCCCGCCAGGCCTGGAGGGCGTCGCCGTGGCCGAGACCACGGTGGGCGACGTCCGCGGCGAGGAGGGCTTCTACCACTACCGCGGCTACGACGCCACCCAGCTGGCCCGGCGGTGCTCGTTCGAGCAGGTGTGGCATCTGCTGATTCGCGGCACCCTGCCCGACGACGAGGAGCTGCGGCGCTTCCGCGGGGCGTCGGTGGCGGACCGGCGCCTGCCCGAGGGCGTCGAGGACATCGTGGACCGGATCGCCCGCCTGCCCCGCTACTCGCCTCTGGAAGCGCTGCGGAGCGCCGTCTCGGTGTGCGCCGCCGCGCTCCATTTCCGTCCCACCCTCGACCTCGACGGTTTCCAGGTGCGCGCCGACGCGCTGCGGATGGCAGCGCTGACACCGGTGCTGCTGATGCGGATGCACCGGGTCCACCTCGGCCTCGACCCGGTTGACCCCGACCCCCGTCTCGGCTACGCGGCCTCCTATCTCCAGATGCTGACGGGGGAGACGCCCGACCCCAAGATGGCCCTCGCCCTCGAGAAGTACCTGATCCTGGTGATGGATCACGGCTTCAACGCCAGCACCTTCACCGCCCGGGTCATCACCTCGACAGGGAGCGACATGGGCGCCGCCCTGACCGGAGCCATCGGGGCCCTGGCCGGCCCACTGCACGGCGGTGCGCCCTCCCGGGCCCTCGACACCCTGGACGCCATCGGCACGCCGGAACGCGCCGACGACTACCTGCGTGAGGAGATCCTCTCTGGCCGCCGGGTGATGGGCTTTGGTCACCGCGTCTACAAGACGGACGACCCCCGCTCGGTGCTCCTCCATGAGGTGGCCCGGGAGATCGGCGGCGAGCAGACCGCCTTCGCGGAGCAGGTGGAGGCGACCGCGCTCAGGGCTCTCAACGAGTTGAAGCCAGGGCGGCGCCTGTACACCAACGTGGAGTTCTACTCCGGGGTGGTGATGAACTCCGTGGGGCTGCCTCGCGACATGTTCACGCCGACCTTCGCCTGCAGCCGCACGGTGGGCTGGACCGCCGCGATCGCCGAACAGGCCTCCAACAACCGGTTGATCCGGCCGTCGGCCATCTACGTCGGGCCGGAGGCGCCCCGGCCGCTTCCCGAGGGCTACGCATACGGCTGAGAGCGCCTCCCGGCCCCGGTGACCGGTGACACTGGGCAAAGGGCGCCGGCTTGGTGACCGGGTGACCCTGGGCGAGGCGCCGGCTTGGTGTCCGGTGACCCCGGGCGAGGCGGTGGTGGGCACGGTGGTCACCCGGCTTTCATTCAATCAAATGAATGAAACGGCCTCACCGCAGACGGCGGCGGTGCCGGCCTCGCGGCAGAGGAGGGTCGCTGGGTGGCGCCAGCGGGGCCGCGCCGGCGAACGGCGCCTGACGCCAGAGGTGCAGCCGGCGCAGAATGGCTCGTCGGTGTTCCGTTGGATGAGGAGGGCAACATGCCGGCGCTGATGCGCACCCAGCCGCCCGATCCCTACGACCTCCTCCTCGAGGTCGCGTCATTCACCCTGACCAGCGACGACATCCGGGATGGCGAAACCCTGCCGAGGGCGCACGTACATGACAGCGCCGGCGGTGAGAACCGGAGCCCACAGCTGCGCTGGAGCGGTCACCCGGTGGAGACCCAGGGTTTCGTGGTGACCTGCTTCGATCCCGACGCCCCGACCGCGAGCGGGTTCTGGCACTGGGTCCTGGTCGGCATCCCCGCCGACGTCACCGAGCTCCCCCAGGGCGCCGGCGATGCCAAAGCACCCCTGCCCCCAGGGGCCTTCCATGTCCGCAACGACTTCGGGAGCCCCGCCTATGGCGGTGCGGCGCCGCCCCCGGGCGACCGGCCGCACCGCTACATATTCGCGGTGCACGCCCTGGACACCGACCGGCTCGGGGTGGAGAGGACGGTCTCTCCCGCCGTCGTCGGCTTCAACCTGGCCTTCCACACTCTGGCCAGGGCGACCCTTCGGGCGACGTACCAGCGCTGACGCCGGGAACAGAGGTTCCGAGCCTGGGCCTCGGCCCGCCGCTTGCCTTCCGGGGCGGGCGGGGACGCAGTGCCCTCCTTCAGGACAAAGCGGCCCCAGGCGGCATGCCGCCTAGGGA
The DNA here is from genome assembly GCA_035624785.1 of Binatia bacterium. Taxonomy (GTDB): domain Bacteria; phylum Chloroflexota; class Dormibacteria; order Aeolococcales; family Aeolococcaceae; genus JAJZNI01. The sequence goes on from DASPQV010000025.1 coordinate 54,730, forward strand.
GAATTCGCTAGGATGCGGCGCGGCACCGGTCAGCGGTGCTTGACCCCGCCATGCCACCGATCCACCATGGCACCAGGAGGCACGGGGTCGGTCGGGTCTGAGGTCTGTCCGAGTGTCCGGCTGCAAACGCCGGGGCCGGGCCAACCCTTAGGGAGGTGAGCGATGGCGATAGGCGAGGAGCAGGAGCTTTCCGAGGCGCAAATCGCAGTCCACTGGCGCGAAGAGGAGTACATCCAACCCCCGGCCAGCTTCGTCGAACAGGCGAACGCCAAGGACCCGGCCATCCTGGAGCGGTTCGCGGAAGACAGATTCCCGGAGTGCTTCCGTGAGTACGGCGACATGCTGGCCTGGGACAAGCAGTGGACCACCACCCTGGATGCCAGCAACCCCCCCTTCTGGAAGTGGTTCGCGGGTGGCCAGCTCAACGCCTGCTACAACTGCGTAGATCGCCATCTGGAGACCCGGCCCAATCAGGCCGCCATCCTGTTCGTTCCCGAGCCTGAGAGCGAGGTGACCGAGGCGATCACCTACCGGGAGCTGCACCAGCGGGTCAATGAGTTCGCGGCCATGCTCCGCGACTTCTGCGGGGTCAAGGCTGGCGACCGCGTCACCTTCCACCTGCCCATGGTCGCCGAGCTTGCCGTGGCCATGCTCGCCTGCGCCCGCCTGGGGGTGATCCACTGCGAGGTCTTCGGCGGCTTCAGCGGCCAGGCCTGCGGCGAGCGGATCGCGGACTCCAAGAGCCACATCCTGGTGACCATCGACGGCTACTACCGCAGCGGCGACCTGATCGACCACAAGTCGAAGGCGGACGAATCGGTGGCCAAGGCGGCGGAGCTCGGCCAGAAGGTGGACAAGGTGCTGGTCTTCCGCCGGCACGCGGGCCAGTACGCGTCCAAGAGCCCGATGGTCGAGGGTCGCGACTTCTTCGTCGACGATGTCCTGAAGGACTACCGGGACGCGGTCGTGCCGCCCGTCTCCATGCCCGCCGAGGCGCCTCTCTTCCTGATGTACACGAGCGGCACCACCGGGCGGCCCAAGGGAGTCCAGCACTCGACCGGCGGCTACCTCGCCTACGTGACCGGGACGGCCAAGTACTACCAGGACATCCACCCCACCGACACCTACTGGTGCCTGGCCGACATCGGCTGGATCACCGGCCACTCGTACATCGTGTACGGGCCGCTCTCGCTGGGCACCACCAGCGTCATCTACGAGGGGGTGCCGACCTATCCCGACGCCGGACGGCCGTGGCGGATCGCCGAGCGGCTGGGAGTCACCATCTTCCACACCGCGCCGACCTCGATCCGCATGCTGCGCAAGCTGGGACCCGACGAGCCGGCCAAGTACCACTACCACTTCAAGCACATGACCACGGTCGGCGAGCCCATCGAGCCGGACGTCTGGCGCTGGTATCACACGGTGGTCGGCAAGGGCGAGGCAGCAATCGTCGACACCTGGTGGCAGACGGAGACCGGCGGCTTCCTGGGATCGACCCTGCCCGCCGTCCAGCCGATGAAGCCGGGCAGCTGCGGCCCGGGAGTGCTGGGCATCTACCCGGAGATCCTGGACGAGGAGGGCCAGGTGGTCCCGGCAGGGAGCGGCAAGGCCGGCAACATCTGCATCCGCAACCCCTGGCCGGGAATCATGCAGACGATCTGGGGTCAGCCCGAGCGCTTCATCCAGATCTACTACGAGAAGTACAACCGCGACAAGGACAGCAAGGACTGGCACGAGTGGCCGTACTTCGCGGGTGACGGCGCGGTCCAGGCGGCCGACGGCTACTTCCGGATCCTGGGCCGGGTCGACGACGTGATCAACGTCGCCGGCCACCGCCTGGGCACCAAGGAGATCGAGTCGGCGAGCATCACCGTCGAGGAGGTGGCCGAGGCGGCGGCGGTGCCCGTTGTGGACGAGATCCGGGGCAAGGTGGTCGAGATGTACGTCTCGCTCAAGCCCGGGTACGAGGCCAGCCCGGAGCTGGAGAAGAAGGTGATGCTGGCGATCGAGAACGAGATCGGCAAGATCGCCCGTCCCAAGAACGTCTGGATCGTGCCCGACATGCCCAAGACCCGGTCGGGCAAGATCATGCGGCGGGTCATCGCCGGGATCTCCAACTTCACCGACGTGGGAGACATCACCACCCTGGCCAATCCCGAGGTGGTGGAGCAGATCAGGCAGCACGTCCAGGGTGAGAAGTTCGCCCGCGGCCAGCTGCCCCGCCAGCTGTCGGAGCAGGAGCAGGCCGAGATCCGCGCCTACGGCAAGGAATAGACAGCGAGCTGAGTGCACTGAAGGGGAGGTCGCTGCGGCGGCCTCCCCTTCTTCGTATCCCTAGCCCCTCGAGGGGTGGCTACACCGCGCCGGGTCGCCCTCGAGCTCAGCAAACAAGGCCAGGTCGGCGGGGTGGGAGAACCTGACCGGAGCCTTTGCGGCCGAGGCTCGGACAGCCGAATTCGGAAAGGTGTTTAATCTCAAGGGCCAGGAAGCCTCTCTGCGGGCGCCGCAGGCTGGTGCCTGGAAACGCACCAACAGGGAGACCACGCTCAGATGGGAACCGCCTCGATCGACCCGGGAAGCTCGATTCCCAAGTACTCGCAGCTTCGAGAGATCCTGCTCGACCTGATCGAGAGCGAGCTCGCCTACGACCAGGTCATCCCCTCGGAACGTGAGCTGGTCGACCGCTATGAGCTCTCCCGCATGACGGTGCGGCAGGCCATCAACAACCTGGTCGCCGAGGGCCGCCTCTACCGGGTGCCTGGCAAGGGGACCTTCGTCGCCCGCCCCAAGATCGAGATGCCGCTCCGCCTCGACTCCTTTACCGAAGACATGCGCGCTCGCGGTCTGGAGCCCGGAGCCGTCGACCTCGAACGGCGCCTGGCGCCGGCGACGGGACAGCTCCTGCGGGCCCTCAGCCTCAACCCGGGGGATACCGTCCATGTGATCACCCGGCTGCGCACCGCCGACTCCATGCCCATGGCACTGGAGCGATCGTACGTGCCGACCCAGGTCGCCCCCGGGCTGGAGATCATCCCCCTCGCCGACCGCTCGCTCTACCAGGTTCTCGAGGAGCGATTCGGGATCGTGCTCGAGCGCGGCGAGCAGACCATTGAGGCGGGCATCGTCGACATCGCAGACGCGGCGCTCCTCGACCTCCGTCCCGGCAGCGCCGTGCTCCGCCTGCGGAGGCGGTCGTTCGCGGGCGGAAGGCCGGTCGAGTTCACGGTCTCCACCTATCGCGGCGACCGCTATCAGCTCCAGGTCGGTCTGGCCCTGCCGCGCCCCATGGCGCAGCCGGACGGCGACGGCAACGGACAGGGCTGACAGTCGCAGCGGCCGGCCCGCGGACGGCCGCCGATCGGGCCCCATGTCGCCGCCGGAGTGGACGCTGGTCGGCGTTCATGGGCTGGTCGCCCTGAGTGGCGCCGCGGCCGGCATCTTCTTCAACCTCTACATCTTCGACGCCGCCGGTTTCGAGGCGGTCATCGCCTACCAACTGGTGCCGCTGCTCCTCCTCTACGCGCTCTACGTGGTCAGCGGCTACGTGCTCCGGTTGCTCAACCCACGTGGAATGGCCCAGGCCGGCCTGGCGATCCAGGGGCTGGTCTACGCGGCCGTCTTCGCGGGGGGGCACCGAGCCCTGGACTGGCTGGTACCGCTCGCCGTGGCCAGCGGGTTGGCCCAGGGCCTCTTCTGGTCCGGCCTCAACGTCGCCATCTACGTCGAGACCAACACCGCCACCCGAACCCGGTTCTTCGCGCGGATCGCGCCGGTTACCACTTGGCGTCCGCGCTGGGGCCGATCGCGGGCGGGGGACTGCTCGCCCTCTTCTCCGCGCTGGCCGGGCTCCAGGCCGGCTACGGCGCGGTGTTCGCCGGGATCAGCCTTGCCAACCTGGTCGCGGCACTGCTCGCCCAGCGGCTCGCCCCATACGCCGGCATCGAGTTTTCGATCGGCGACCTGTTCCACCATCGACGCGGGGCAGTCCGGACCGCGGTGCTGACCCAGCAGGCCGCAAAGGGGCTGTGGGACAGCGCCTTCCTGACCGTGTGGGTGCTGCTCATGGTGAGCACCGTGGGCAGCGCCGCCCTGGTGAGCGTCGTAGCGACCGCCGCTTCGCTGGTGGACGCCGCCTCCAGCCTGGTGGCGGGCCACCTGCTGGGCCACAGCCCCGCCGTGGTCGCCTTCCTCTCCGTCTTCCCCCTGCTCGTCGGCCTGCTGCAGCACCGTCTCGACCGCCGTGGGGCTCCTGAGGCTGCTCCCGCCGGGGATGCCACCAGCCGTGCCGGGTAGGCGCAGCGCCACACCGCTCAGACCGCGGACGGAGTGGCGGACAGGCCTTGACTAACTGGTACGTACCAGATTATCGTGGGCAGCGCTCCCATGCGGCACGATCCACGCATGACACCTGATGGCGACGCTGCCTCCTCAATTGGCCGGCGCGGCGGCCGCTCGCGACCGCCGCGCCAGGCCCCCCCGTCGCCTGATTGGCGAACGCCTAAACTGAAGGCGCGATGACCAGCGGCGAATCGACGATGGAGGTGACGGGGCGTCATGAGACACCTCGCGCGCCGGGGACCCCCAGCGAGAGAGCTGTCCTTGACGAGCTCAAGCGCGGTGGGCCCGCCTCCCGTCCCCAGCTGGCCTCGCGGACCGGACTCTCCAAGCCGACGGTGGCCAGCGTGCTGCGCAAGCTCGAAGATGCGGGGTTGGTGCGGCCAGCCGGCCAGAGCAGCCGCGGCCGGGGCCGGAGCGCCCTGGTTTTCGACTACCAGCCGAGCGCCGGGTATGTCGCCGGAATCCACATCGGCCACAGCTGGATTCGCTGCGCAGTCGCCGACCTGGTGGGCACCGTCGTGGCCCGCAACGATGTCCAGAACACTGCCCGAAGCGCGTCCACGGTGGTAAGCACAGTGAGCCGCGTCGCCCATGAGCTTGCCCGGAGCGCGGGCATTGCCTGGTCGCAGGTGGTGCGCACCACGGTGGGCAGCCCGGGGGTGTTCGATCCCGCGGACGGGACTCTCCTGCTCGCCTCCCGAATCCGCCGATGGGGGCGCCCAGGGCTGATCATGGAGCTCCGGCGCGAGCTCGGCGAGATGACCACGATCGCCAACGACGCCAACCTCGCGGCGGTCGGAGAGCTCACCGCTGGTCACCATCCGTCAGCGACGACCTTCGTGTACCTGATGGTGGGCACGGGGGTCGGCATGGGCATCGTCATCGATGGGAAGCTGCACAGCGGGAGTCGAGGTGCCGCCGGCGAACTGGCCTTCCTGCCCTTTGCCGAGGAGGGGGCACCGCGACCGCGTGCCTTCGGCAGGCGCTGGGGATCGTTCGAGGAGGCCGCCTCAGCGCGAGGAGTGGTGAGCACGGCCGTCGAGCTGGGCATGTCCCCACGGGTCTCCGCCCTCCAGGTCTTCGATGCGGCCCGGCGCGGCCATCCTGCGGCGCGGACTGCCGTCGAACGCGAGGCGGAGCGGCTGGCGACTGCCATCGCAGCGGTGGCGGCGGTCGTTGACCCGGAGCTGGTGATCCTCGGCGGTGGCATCGGCAGCGAGCTGACCCTGCTTCGCGACCCCATGGAGCGGCGAATCCATCAGCTGACACCGTTCCACCCCCAGGTCGTCGTCAGCGACCTCGGTGACGAGGCCGTACTCCTGGGAGCGATCGCTACAGCCCTGGAGATGGCTGGCGAGCCCGTCTACGGCCGACCGCCGGCCGGGGAGACCAGCCCCGCGGGAAGGTTCTCCTTGCACGCCCCATCGCAGCCCAGCCCCGCGGCCAGCGGGCCGGTGGCGGCCGGCAACGGCGAACTGGAGCCGCATCCCAGGCCCGCCGTCGACGGCGATGCCGATCACGGTCGCGGCGGGGCACGGCCAAGGACCCCACGGCGCGTCCACGCCTCCGGCTGAGCCGGTCAGTCCAGCGCCCGGTCCCGTGGCCCCGGATCGCGTGATCAGGCGCGAACCGAAGGGAGCTGGGTCAGGACAGCTTCCTCAGCCTCGCCGCAACTTCCTCGGCAAACCGACCGATGAAGCCATCGATGTACTCCACCAAGTCGAGCTTCTCGTCCTCAACCAGAGGGGTCAGGTCGATCCCGAAGTTGATCAGCTGGGCGGCGTCCACGGCATGGGTCTCGTAGTAGGTGGCGTGGGCCCGGCGGCGGGCCATGGTCGCCAGGTCGTAACGCTTGCCTCCAGCGATCTGCGAATCGAAAACGCCGACTAGCGACGCCTGCAGATGCTCGTGCTGGCTGACATCAAAGACGGTCTTGTCGCTATCGGTGAGCCAGTCGAGATCCCGCCACACCTCGCAGCCGTAAAGCTTGTGCGGTCTCTGGCTGGCGGGCAGCTCGCGGATCGCCGCGATCGTTCGCAACGCCACGCTGACGTGCGTGTCGTGCTTGTCGGCCAGATTGTGCGTATAGACCACCTCGGGCTGAGTCGCAGCGATCAGCGCCTTCAAATCATCCTTCGGCTGGGGGTTGGACGGGCTCTTCACGGCCGAGCTGGTGTGGTTCAGAAAGGCGACGGCCGAATACTCGCCGACGAAGGCAGCCTTCTTCTGCTCCAGCCGGCGCACCACCTGCATCTGCTCGTCGGTGTAGTCCGCATACAGGCCGTCGCGCGGACTGCCCGCTCCGTTGGTCACGACGATGCCCATGAACCACCGGTCACGCCTCCCGAACCCGGCCAGGATGCCCTGCATCGCCATGATCTCGATGTCGTCCTGGTGCGCCGAGATGCCCACATGGGTCACCCGCTTGAGCGCGTCCTCTTCGCGCACTCCATCGGGAACCCAGATCTCGGCTCCTTCGCCGCTCAGTCTCATCTCCTGACTCCTCTGTTGACCTCCGGCAAGCTGGCAGCGGCAATGGACTGGCCGACGCGGCGGTTGGCCTCATCGGGAAGCGCGATCTCAACATGGGAGGCGAGCTCCGGAAATTCGCTCCGCAGCACCTCGCGGCTCTTGTTCAGGATGATCTCGCCGCCCGGCCCCGTGGTTACCCGGCCCAGGATCAGCACGTGCTTCAGTTCGTAAAGATCGGCGTAGTGCGCGAGGCCGTAACCGAGATACACGCCGATGGTCTGGTAGACCTGCTCAGCCAGCGAATCGCCGGCTGCCATCTTCCTTTGCAATGCAACCAGCCTTCCGGGCAGGGGTAGGCCGGCCTCGAATTCCATGCCCGCCGCCACCGCCACCCGGTTGGTGGCCTGCTGCGAGAAGTACTGAGAGCCGCAGCAATCCCCCGACCATTCATCCTGGGGGCCGGCCGGCCGGTAATCCACGGGCACAAACGCCAGCTCATTCAGCCAGCTGGTGATGTTACCTTCGTGGTTCACGTAACCCGCCGCCTGGCTCGAGCCGAGCGCGACACCCAGCACCGGGTTGTCGCTCAGCGACATCGATCCCGCCAGCGCCGTGACTTCGCCGTCGTTCACAACCTCCATTGGCACCCCCAGCTCGCCGCGGATGCGCAGGAACAGTGGCGCGATCTTCTCGTCGAAGTCCGGCTTCGAGACTCCCCGGTAGAGCGACCCTACACGCACGCGGTTGTTGATGTAGACACCGGCCGCGCTGCCTCCCACCGCGTCCAGGCGCGGCAGGCAGCGGGCAGCTCGGCGGATCGACTCCATCACGCCTTCGTAGTGGTAGTCGGGGTCGGCGGCGCCGCCCGGGTCCCAAACCACTTCTTCGCTGAACACGGCCTCGCCGTCGATGACCGCGCTGGCCTTGCGGTCGCTGGCGCCGAGATCGAAGCCAACCCGGCAGCCATCGAGGTGGCGGCCGAGCGGCATGGTCATCTCTTGGGAATCCGGCACCGCCTCGGCGCAGCTCACAATCACCTCGAACGGGTGCTCGTAGACGCTGCCCATGAACTCTGAGTCGAACCGGCGGGCTCCCGCCGGCGAGTAGGTGGTCTTGATGTGCCGCCCGATCGCGGCTGGGCCGCCCACGAAGACCTTCCAGCCGCCGCGCTGCCAGAGAAGGGACTTCACGATCCGCTCGACGTAGAGGAGGGTGGCATCCAGATGGCCCGCCGCTGGCGGCACCACCGCGGTCGAGAACGTCGAGATCGAGCCGTCGCCCCGTTCAAGCGCTACCCGCAGTGGCTCTCCCCCCAATGCCGACGCGAGCTCGCGGTACTTTCGATTGAACAGAGCCGCGGGTAGAAAGCCCCGATCGAGGGGCGCGACGACGGCCGGTTGGACCTCGATGCCCGCGACTTGCAGACTCATACGCGCTTCTGGTTCGTCCCCATTCCCGGTCGCTGCCTGGTGCCCGGCGTCAATCGCCAAGCCTCTGTCCGCTGCTGGGGTCGAAGACGTGCGCCTCGGCAACGCGGACGGCGACCGGGATGGTGTCCCCGACGGCGGGAAGAGAGCGTGCGTCCGCCCGGGCCACGAGCCGGAGCGCAGCGGCGCCGTCTGGGATATCCAGGTGCACCCAGGCATCGGCTCCGGTGTCCTCGACCAGGTGGACGCGGCAGCTCAACCGGGGAGTGCCGTTGGCGCTGGGCGCGGGAAGCGGGTGCAGGGCATCGGGCCGGATCCCGAATACCACCTCGGATAGGCCAGCCCCTCGGGCAGCGGCAGCAGCGGGGCCGGGAAGGGGAATGGCGACCTCGCCGAAGCGGACCGCGGTGCCGTCGAAGGGGAGCCGGTCGAGGTTCATCGCCGGCGAGCCGACGAAGCCGGCCACGAAGACGTTGTCCGGGTGCTCGTAGAGGGTGCGCGGAGTGTCGCATTGCTGGAGCTTGCCGTCACGGAGCACCGCGACCCGGTGACCCAGGGTCATCGCCTCGATCTGGTCATGGGTGACGTAGACGGTGGTGATCCCCAGGCGGTGCTGGAGGGCGGAGATCTCGGCACGGGTCTGGACCCGGAGCTTGGCGTCCAGGTTCGAGAGCGGCTCGTCCATCAGGAAGGCCTGGGGCTGGCGGACGATCGCCCGGCCCATGGCCACCCGCTGACGCTGGCCGCCGGAGAGCTGGCGAGGCCGGCGGTCGAGCAGCGCCTCTATCTCCAGGATGCGCGCCGCCTCCTCGACCAGCCGGGTGCGCTCCTCATGGGGCACCCGCTTCTGCTTGAGGGGAAAGGCGAGGTTGTCGCGCACCGTTAGGTGCGGGTAGAGCGCGTAGCTCTGGAACACCATGGCGATGTCGCGGGCCTTGGGCGGCGCTCCGGTGACGACCTTGCCGCCGATGAGCACCTCGCCGCTGCTCACCATCTCCAGGCCGGCCAGCATCCTGAGCGCGGTGGACTTGCCGGAGCCCGACGGCCCGACCAGGACCATGAACTCGCCGTCCTCGATGTGCAGGTCGAGGGCGTCGACCGCAGGGACGCTCATCCCGGGATAGGTGCAGGTTGCCTGCCGATACTCGACGGTAGCCATTCTCAGATCGAACTCCTGGCGAAAGCCGCCCTGGGCGGGGTCATGCCTTGACCGCTCCGGCGGTCAGGCCGGCGGCGAGCCGGCGCTGGATGACGAGGAAGAAGACCATCACCGGGATGGTGAAGATCAGCGACGCGGCGAACAGCTCGCCCCACGGGGTGACCCGGCTGGGGTTGATCAGCGAGACCAGCCACACCGTGGCCGTCTCCTGGCTGCCGCCGAAGATCGAGCCGGAGTTCCCCAGGATGATGTTGGCGTAGGCGAAGTCGTTCCAGGCCAGCAGGAAGGCGAAGATCGAGGTCGCCACCAGCCCCGGGGCGATGAGCGGAAAGATGACCTTCCGGAAGGCGCTCAGCCGCGAGCAACCGTCGGTCAGGGCCGCCTCCTCGATGTCGGCGGGGACGGCGGCGACGAAGCCGCGCAGGGTCCAGATGGTGAAGGGAAGCACCGGCGCGACGTAGGCGATGATCAGGGCGGGCAGCGTGAAGATCAAGCCGAGCTTGTTGAGCTCGATGAAGATCGGGATGAGCAGGGCGGCGAACGGCACCATCTGGGCCACCAGCAGGGCGACCAGCATGGGGCCGCGGCCCCGGAAGTTGAAACGGGCTGCGGCCAGGGCGGCGAACATGGAGATCGCAACCGAGAACAGCACGACCACCAGGCTGACCACCAGGCTGACGAAGAGCGAGGACAGGAAGCTGGGCTGAGGGACGGTCGGGCCGGCCCCGTTCACGGTGAACGCCTGCTGGAAATTGGACAGGGTCCAGTGGGATGGCCAGAGCTGGGGCGGGAAGGTGAGCAGGTCGTAGCTGGGCTTGAAGGCGTCGATGATCATGTAGTAGATCGGGAAGAACCAGATCGCCGCCACCACGACCACGGCGATGGTCGCCGGCGTGCTGCCGCGGCGGCGCCGCCTGCTTGCCGGCCGCGTGGTCGGTTCTCCGAGGGCGCCCGGGACGCCCGAGGGACCGAACGTCGTGGTCCCGAGCGTGCTCATGTCCTGGCTCCTCGCACCATCATCCGCACCGCCGCCCCCGTCACCAGCAGGAGCAGGAGCACCCCGATCATGGTCACCGCTCCCCCGGCGGCGTAGTTGTTGCTGACGAAGGCCTCGTTGTACCCCCAGATCCCGAAGGTGGTCGTCTCCGAGCTGATCCCCCCCACCTGCTGGAGCACGTAGATCTGGTTGTAGACGTTGAAGTCCCAGATGATGGAGAGAACGCCGAGGAGAAGCAGGATCGGCAGCAGCAGCGGCAGCGTGATGGTGCGCAGCTGGGACATGAAGCCGGCGCCGTCGACCCGGGCGGCCTCGTACAGCTCCTCGGGGATCTGGAGCAGCCCGGCGAAGAGGGTGATGGCCACGAAGGGCACCGCTCCCCACACCACGATCGCACCGCCCAGCGCCAGCACCGAGACCGGGTAGTTGTACCACTGATGCTGCGACAGGCTGGCGTAGCTGCCCAGGTGGAGGCTGGAGAGCACCCAGTTGACGACCCCATAGGCGGGATCGAAGATCCAGATGAAGATCTGGCTGGAGGTGACCTGGGGCACCGCCCAGACGATCACCAGCACCACGGTGAGCAGGACCCGCGCCCAGGTGTGGGCGCGCCGCATCAGCATGGCCAGGCCCATGCCGATGATCAGGGTCATCCCCACCGTGCCGGCGGTGAACAGCAGGGTGCGGATCAGCACCGGGACGAAGTCGGTGGTGAAGAGGCGCTGGTAGTTGCTGAAGCCGACCCAGAGGGTCGGGCCGCCGGTGACGAGCTGATACCCGCCGAACTTCTGAAACGAGACGACCAGGCAGAAGACCAGCGGGAAGCCGACGATCGCGGCCAGCACCAGCAGCGCCGGGCTGGACAGCGCGTAGGGGACCCAGCGTCCCACCAGGCGGCGCGCGGCCCGGGAGGTGGCGGGTGCCACACTCCCGGGCCCTGCCGGCGACGGGAGCTCTGCCCCCGGCCGGGTGCTCCGGATACCGAGATGGCGCCGCCGCGGCGTGGCTGGGATGTCCCCGACGGCGTTCATCTCGGCGGTCAGTCTAGGTAGGGCTTAGGAGCCGTTCAGCGTGCTGGCGATGGTGCTGTCGGCCGTGGACGCCGCAGCGCTGGCGCTCTGCTGCCCGGAGAAGATGGCTCCCAGGAGGTTCTCGTAGACGTTGTTGTTCTCGAGGGTCGCCTCCTGAGGGGTGTTGGGAGTGAACCAGCTGGTCTGGGCCGCCTGCGCGGCGGTGTTGAGCGGCGGGTTCTCAGCCTGGAGGCCGAGCAGGGTGGTGCTGTTGGGGATCACCCCGCCGACGGTCGCCATCTGAGACTCGTAGTCGTTGTCAGTCACCAGCTGGATGTAGTCCTCAGCGTACTGCTGGTTCGGGCTCTTGGCGGCGACGCCCAGGTTGGAGCCGCCCAGGAAGGTCGGCATCGGGGCGCTGCTGCTGTAGCCGGGGAGGGCGAACGAACCCAGCTGAACGTTGTCGGGGTTCGACTTCTGCAGATCGGAGACGATCGAACCGTAGTCCCATCCGGGCTCGACGATGATGGCCGCCTGGCCCTTCTCGATGATGGTGTTGGTGGTGGTGGTGGTGTCGTTCTGGGTGGCCGGTGCCAGGTCGTAGCCGGTCTTGAAGAGGTTGTCGTAGACCCAGTTCAGGCCGGTCTGGTCAGCCGAGGAGGAGAAGCCGCCGCTCCACGTGCCCCCGCTGCTAGTGGCGATGGCGCTGGTGGCGTTCCCGGACTCGCCGAACAGGAAGGAGAACATTGCGTACCAGTACTCGCCGGGGATGTACAGGCAGGACGTCCCGCTGGGCTCGGCGGCCTTGATCTTGGCGCAATCGCTGAGCAGGTCGTCGGTCGTGGTCGGCGGCGAGCTGATCCCGGCCTTGTTGAAGATGGTCTGGTTGTAGATGGCGATGCGGTCGCCGGCGTAGTAGGGGACCCCGTACAGCTTGCTGCTGTAGGTGCCCGCCTCCTGGAGGCTCTGCAGCCAGGTGCTCTGGTTGGGCCAGCTGACGCTGCTCAGGTCAGCCAGGCCACCGGTCGCGGCAAAGCTGGCCACGTAGGTGTTGCCCATCTCCAGGACGTCGGGCGGGGCGCTGGTGGCCAGCGCCGTCTCCGTCTTGGTGACGATGCCGGTCCACTGCTGGAGGTCGACGTGGACGGTGACGTTGGGATACTTCTGCTGGAACTCGTTGTTCCAGGCGCTGACCAGGGAGGCGGGAGCGCTCCCCGACATCAGCCAGACCTCGAGGGTCACCGGCGCGGGCGCCGTGCTCGCCGAGGCGGTCGGGGTCCCTGCGCTGCTGCTGCTGCTGCTGCTCGACGCCGGCGGGGCGCTGGTGCTCCCGCAGGCGGCCACCCCCGCGATGATTACTGCCGCGGCTGCGGCGGTGAGATGACGCTGCTTCACCCTGCCTCCTCCATGGTACCCATGGATTGCTGACCGCGACGGCATCGCCGGCGGCGCTGGTCTATACCAGCGGTGCGGTACCTTCCCACATCGCGGATCCCCCTGTCAATCACCCGTTGGTATGAGCTGGTGACCTCCTGGGCTCGGCCTGCAACTCCAGCCGGGCGGCCGGCCGGTGCCGGCCAGGGCCTCCGGCCTTGTGAACCAGGATCTGATTGGGGCAAAATGGTCTAGACCAGTCACGCCGGTGAAGTTGCCGGGTATCGAGGAGGTGTCGTGCGCCTGGGGGTGGCGGCCGCCCTGGTGGACCGGGCCATCGTCAACGGTGACGTCGGCATCGAGGAGGGCCGGGTGAGCGGCGTCGGCCTGAGCCCGGCCGGCCGTGCCGGCCTGGCTTCACCCGGCTTCGTCGATGTCCAGGTCAACGGTTTCGCCGGCGTTGACTTCCTGGCCGCCGACCGCGACGGCTATGCGCGCGCCGGCGAGGCGCTGGCCCGGACGGGCGTCACCGCCTTTCAGCCCACCTTCATCAGCGCTCCGATCCCGGTCACCACCCAGGCCGTGGCCACCCTGAAAGCGCTGGACAGGGGCGCACCAGTTCCAAGGGTGCTGCCCGCTCACCTGGAGGGCCCGTTCCTCTCTCCCCTGCATCACGGAGCCCACAACCCCGAGCACATGCTGGCGCCGAACCTCGAGATCGCCGCGAGCCTCTGCGAGGCCGGCCCGGTCGGCTACATGACCGTGGCCCCCGAGCTCGAGGGAGGTCTCGAGCTGGTGGAGCACCTCTCGGCGCGGGGGTTGGTGGTCTCGCTGGGCCACAGTGACGCCGGCCGGGCTGTGACGATCGCCGCCTTCGACCGCGGCGCTCGAGCCGTCACCCACATCCTCAACGCCATGCGACCCTGGGCGGGGCGGGACCCCGGGCTGCCCGGCGTGGCCCTCTCCAGGCCGGACGTCTTCGTCACCGCCATCGTCGACAACGTTCACCTCGCGGCGGAGACGGTCCGGCTGATCCTCGCCACCGCCCCCGGTCGGCTGGTCTTGATCACCGACGCGATCGAGGCGGCGGGAATGGTGGACGGCATCTACCGGCTGGGGGACCGGGGGGTCCACGCCCGCGGCTCCGAGGTACGCCTGGAGGACGGCACCCTGGCGGGCAGCGTCCTCACCATGGACCTGGCGGTGCGCAACCTCGTCTGCCACGGTGCCACCTTGGAGAACGCGCTGGAGGCGGCTTCACGGACGCCGGCCCGGCTGCTGCGCCGGCCGGACCTGGGACAGCTTGCTCCTGGTGCCTGTGCCGACATCGTGGTGCTGGACGACGCCCTCGAGGTTCGGCGCACCCTGGTCGGCGGCCGGGAGGTCTTTGCCGCCACGTGACCGCTAGGCTGGCCCGGCTCCCCCAGAAGCTGGCACCCACGGTCCTCGGGCTGCTGCTCGTCGGCAGCGCGGCCATCAGCTCGTGCTCCAGCCAGCCCACCCCCAACACCTCGGAGGCAACCAGCATGCCGGTCCCGATGTCGGACGTCATCCCCGCCCCGGTCTCGGCCACCCCGGATCCCGCCGCGAACTTCATGCTCAGCTCCCAGACCGTGATCGAGGCGGCCGGCGGGAGCGCTACTCAGACCACCGCCCGGTGGCTGGCGGCTCTCCTCCGCCAGGGCACCAGCTATCCCTTCCCGCTCGTGGCCCCCGGAAGCCACGCGGATCAGGTCATCGCCCTGAAGCTGGGCGCCGCGGACCCCAGCCTGGGCGACGAGGGATACACCCTGACGGTCGGCACCAGCCAGGTGGTGATCGAGGCCAACGCCGGAGCCGGCCTCTTCCACGGCGCCGAGACCCTCCGGCAGCTGCTCCCGGCCAGGATCGAGAAGGCGGGGAGCCCAGGACCCTGGGTGGTCTCGGGGGGGAGGATCGTCGACTATCCTCGCTACCCCTACCGGGGCGCCATGCTCGACGTCGCCCGTCACTTCTTCGGGGTCGCCGACGTCGAGCGCTACATCGACGAGCTGGCCCTGTACAAGATCAACTACCTCCATCTCCACCTCTCTGATGATCAGGGCTGGCGGATTGCGATCTCGGCATGGCCGCAGCTCACCAGCGTGGGTGGCAGCACCGAGGTGGGCGGCGGCCCCGGCGGCTACTACACACAGGCCCAGTACCAGCAGATCGGGGCCTACGCCGCCAGCCGCTACATCACCATCGTCCCTGAGATCGACACGCCGGGACACGTGGACGCGGCTCTGGCGTCCTACCCGGAGCTGAACTGCGACGGCCAGGCGCGCCCCCTTTACACCGGCATCGACGTCGGCTTCAGCTCGCTCTGCGTCGACAAGCCGGTCACCTACCAGTTCCTCGACGGCGTCATCTCCGAGCTCGCGGCGCTGACCCCGGGGCCCTACATCGGCATCGGCGGCGACGAGGCTCAGAGCACGTCGCCAGCGGACTACGCGAGCTTCATCGAGAAGGTCACTCAGATCGTGGAGGCCCACGGCAAGATCCCGGTCGGCTGGGCAGAGACCGCGGCCGCGAATCTGCCTCCCGACTGCGTCGTCGAGTACTGGGACACGGCCGACAGCGGCGCCAGCGCGGACCAGGCGGCGGCCCGGGGCGTGAAGGTGGTCCTGGCCCCGGCCAACCGCGCCTACCTCGACCAGAAGTACGACCCCAGCACCACCCTGGGGCTGGTCTGGGCTGGCCCGACCAGCGTCCAGACCTCCTATGACTGGCAGCCCACCGACTACGGTGTCCCCACCGGGCTGATCGAGGGTGTCGAGGCGCCCCTCTGGAGCGAGACGCTGACCACCATGGGGGACATCGAGTTCATGGCGTTCCCCCGCCTGCCCGGGATCGCCGAGATCGGCTGGTCGCCAGCCTCCACCCATGACTGGGCGAGCTACCGGGAGCGGCTGGCCGCCCAGGCCCCCCGCTGGGAGGTGACGGGCCTCAGCTTCTACCGCGCCCCGGAGGTGCCCTGGCCGGCTCGCTGAGGGTCCCTCGAGAGCGGGGCCACAGCATCGCCAGCCGCGGCTGAGCCCCACCCTCGGGGCTGCGGTGAGGCGCCCAGGCAGATCGCGGACGACCCCGGGGAGCCGTCCTTCAGTGGGTCAGAGTGACCTTGCTGAGGCCCGGCGGCGCGTCGGGGTCGAGGCCGCGAAGCCGGGCGATCGCCGCGGCGATCTGCTGGCCGCGTACCACCTCGAGCGGCGGCAGCAGGGGCTCAGGGACCCGCGCCGGCAGTGAGCAGACGGCGCCGGCGCCGGCGCTGACCTCCATGACGTGCGCGCCCCGCTCGTCCAGGAGGCGGGCGAGCTCCCCGGAGTCCGGATCCGGAGTCCCGCCGCCGCCGAAGGCGAGAACCGGGAAGCCAGGGCCGACCGCGGCGATCGGCCCGTGGCGGAGGTCAGCGGGCGATATCCCCTCGGCCATGACCCCGGAGGTCTCACGGACCTTGAGCGCCGTCTCCATGGCGGCAACCAGGTGAAGGCCACGGCCGGTGACCAGCAGCCGGTCGGCTCCGTCGAGGGCCACCGCGACGCTCTCCGGACCGGCCCCGTCGGCCAGCAGGTCCGCGACCTGTTCGGGCAGGGCGGTTAGCTCGGCATCCGACCAGGCCACGTCGCCGGCTCCCGCGGCCACCATGGCCAGGGCGACCAGGGTGGCGGTGACCGTCTTGGTCGCCGGCACCGCCCGCTCCTCCCCGGCCGCCAGCTCGATGGTGAGGTCTGCGACCTCGCCGAGGGGACTGCTGGCCGCGTTGACCAGCGCGATGGTCCGGCCCCCCTGCTCGCGCACCCGGCCCAGAACGGTGACGATTTCCGGTGTCCGGCCGGACTGGCTGATGCCGACGGTGAGGTACCCCCGCATGTCGACGGGCACGCGGTAGAGGGTGTGGATGCTCGGAGCGGTGAGGCCGGTGGGGCGCCGCGTCGCCATCTCCAGGATGTAGCGGCCGAAGACGGCGGCGTTGTCCGAAGAGCCGCGGGCCACCAGGGTGATCCCGACGAGCGGGTCCGGAAGCAGGCCCCGCACCCGAGCTGCGACCTCCCCACGATGCTCGAGCAGCCGGTGAAGCACCGCCGGCTGGTCGGCCATCTCGGCCGCCATCAGCTCGCCGTTCACGTGCTCACCAGACGGGTTGCACCGCTGCCCATCGTGCTTTCGACGTGGAGCCAGCCATCGGGGCCGTCATGGTAGCGGGCTGTGGCGGTCGCCAGCGGCCCCGGCCGCTCGCCGCCCTTCAGACGACCCCTCCGTCGACCACCAGCACGCTGCCGGTGACGAAGCTGGCGGCGTCGGAGGCCAGGAAGACGGCGGCGCCGGCGACCTCGTCGGGCTCGCCCACCCGGCCCAGCGCGCTGGCCCCCGTCATCCGCTCCCGGATCTCCTCGGTATCCACGAGCACGCGGGAGAAGTCGGTGCGGATCAGGCCGGGGGCGATCGCGTTGACCCTGATCCCGAGCGGGCCGAGCTCGCGCGCGAGCACCCGGGTCATGCCGATGAGCGCCGCCTTGCTCGAGCTGTAGGCGCCGATCAGGGGGTCCCCGCGGATGCCGCTGACCGAGGCGACATTGACGATCGAGCCGCCGTGGTCGTGCATCCACGCCTCCACGGCCAGCCGGGTCATCTGCCACGCCCCCTTGACGTTCACCTCCCAGATCTTGTCGAGGGCGCCCTCGTCGGCTTCGAGGAGGGGGCCGAACTGGGGATTGGTGGCGGCGTCGTTGACCAGGACGTCGAGCCGCCCCAGCTCGGACGCCACCCTCTCCACCACGACCAGGCAATCGGCCGGGTGGCCGACATGGCCGGGCACGCTGAGGGCGCGCCCTCCCTGGGCCTCGATCTCGCCGGCCACCGCCTCGCAGCCCTCAGGGTGGCGGGCGCAGACCGCCACCGCCGCTCCGTGGGCGGCCAGGGCGATCGCGATCGAGCGGCCGATGCCCCGGCTGCCACCGGTGACCAGGGCCACCCGGCCGTCGAGTCGAAAGCTTGCCGTCACGCCTGGGAGGACGAGGGCGCGGAGGCTCCGCCGGCCGGCACCCCGGCCGGCGGAGCCGCTGGCGGGCGCCGGCCCGCCCAGGGTCGCGCCGCCTCCATCTGAGCGCTGAAGCGAAGCAGGGCCGCCTCCCCGTAGGGCCGGCCGAGGGCCATGACCCCGATGGGCAGGTCCCCGCTCCAGTGCAGGGGCAGCGAGACCGCGGGCTGGCCGGTGAGGTTGGCGATGGCGGTGAAGGGGCTGAACTCGGCGGCACGCCGGAGCACGACGAGGGGGTCCTGCCCGGAGGCGTCCGGGAAGTGCCAGCCAAGGGGGACCGGCGGGCGAGCCAGGGTGGGGGTGAGGATCAGCTCGTAGCGCTCGTGGGCGGCCAGCACCCGGCGAGCGAGCAGTTGGAGACGGCTGAGCTTGAGGGTCAATTCAGCCGAGTCCAGCCCACGGGCGCGCTCCCGCAGAGCCCGGTTGTGGGGCTCGGCCAGCCCCGGGTCGCCGCCGAGGCTGGCGTAGAAGTCCATCGTGGCGCCGATCTCTGCGGCCCAGATGTCGAGGAAGTCCTCGAGCATCGCCTCGGATTGCCAGTCGGGGGTGAAGGGCTCGACCTCATGGCCCAGGTTTGCCGCGAGCCTGACGGCCGCATCCACGGCGCGAACGCACTCCCGGTCGACCGGGAACCCGGCGGGGGGAGTCACCGTCCAGCCGATCCGAAGCCGGCCGGGGTCCGCTACCACCTCGGCCGAGAAGCTCCGCTCGGGTGGGGGTGTCCCGAGCGGGTCTCCCAGCGCCGCCCCGCTCACGGCATCGAGGAGCAGCGCGTTGTCAGCGACGCTGCGGGTCAGGAAGCCGTCGACGACGAGCAGCGCCGGGTCGTTGCCGGGAAGCGGCCCCCGAGGGATGCGGCCGCGTGACGGCTTGAGGGCAAAGAGCCCGCAGCACGCTGCCGGGATGCGCAGGCTGCCGCCTCCGTCGTTGCCATGGGCGGCGGGGACCAGCCCGGCGGCGACCGCCGCGGCCGAGCCGCCACTGGAGCCGCCCGCGGTCCGGGACGGATCCCACGGGTTGCGGGTGGCTCCGAAGCGGAGGTTCTCGGTGGTCGAGATGGTGCCGAACTCGGGAAGGTTGGTCTTGCCGACCAGCACCGCGCCGGCCCGGCGCAGCCGCGCCACCAGCTCGGTGTCCATGGTCATGGGCAGTTCGGGGGTCATCCGCGACCCGTCGCTGAGCGGCGCGCCGGCGACCAGCACGTTGTCCTTGATGGGGATCGGGAGCCCCTCCAGAGGACGCCCCTCGCCGGCCAGGATCCGGCGCTCGCTCTCCCCGGCCTGGGCCCGGGCCTCGGCTTCGAGAAGCACGGTGAAAGCGTTGAGCCGCGGCTGGGCCTCGGTGATGGCGGTGAGGACCGCCTCGAGCAGCTCCACCGGCGACGCCTCGCGCGCTCGCAGGGCGGCGATCAGCTCGAGCGCGGGGGTGAAGCCTGGCGCGTCGGACCCGGGCATCGGCACCGCTGCATGGTCAGCCGCCGGATGGGCAGGGGTCAACTCCCGATGCGCCGCAGCGGCAGGGTGGAGGGAGCCGGGCGTCGGCCCCCCCTCCACCCCATCACGGAAGGATTCAAAGCTCCTGGTGCGACCGCATGCCCTTCCGGCGTCCCCTAACGGAGAGCGACGGGACCAGCCCCGGCCCAAGCCGCTGCCCCCTAGCCATGCACGTCCCTCCACCCCCTCGGGACGGTCTGCCCCGCCATACCCGGTCGCCCGACCACCTCCGCGCTGACCGGCTGGTGAGCAGCCACGAACCCGATCAGCTCCTCCGCCGAGGCGACCACGGTGCGCTCGCCGGTCTCGGCCAGCACTGCCTCGCCCGCCAGTCGGCCCTCGGCCAGCGCGGCCGAGGAGAGGCGGAGCACCACCGAGATCGGCACGGAGCGAGGATGAGACGGCAGCGCTTCACCAGCGCATCACGGGGCTGGCCTGGCCATGCCGCGGCCGGACCGGCCGGAAGCCGGACCCCGGCGTGGCCGCCATGCCTCAGAGCAGGGCCTGCCTCTGCCTCAACCCCGGAGCCGCTGCTCCAGCTCGGCGATGCCCGGTGGAGCTCGCAGCCTGAGCTCGGCAAGGATCGACCGAGCCCGGCCGAGCATGGCCAGGGCGGCACCGCTCCGGCCCCGCTCGGCCAGCAGCTCCGCGGCGCGCTGATAGCGGCTCTCGTCGGTGGGGTCGACGTCGATGGCACGCTGCAGCAGGGCGACCGCACCGTCCGCGTCGCCGCTCCCAGCCGCGACATCGGCGAGAGCGTCGAGGAGGCCCAGCTGGAGCCGGCGGAGCCGTTCGCGGGGTCCAAGGGCCCACATCTCGTCGCAGCTGCCGGCGAGGAGGTCACCGGTGTAGGCGTCGAGCGCCGCACGGGCGGTCGCGGTCCAGCCCGGCTCACCGCGCGTCCGGGCCGCCAGCGCTCGCCGAGCCGCGGTCTCGAAAGCGGCGGCGTCGAGCTCGACCCCTGGAGCCAGGGTGACGCTCTCCCCGCTGCGGACCAGGAGGCGCTCGGCCAGGTGCGGAACGCGGGCGAGCACGGTCCGAAGGCGGGCTCTGCCCACCTGCGGGTCAGCGTCCGGCCACATCGCCTCGACCAGGAGATCGACCTCGGCGCGGCCACCCGCGGCCGCGACCAGCATCACCAGCTGCGCGGGCCGGCCCTCCATCTCCACGGGGTCGGCGCCGACCGCCGCCGAGAAGCCGCCGAGCACCTTCAGGCGCGGTGCCGGTGCCGATCGGCCGTGCCCCTCCGCGCGGCGAGCCCCCCGGATGAGCAGCAGATCCTCCAGCGGACCCGGCAGGAGGCACGCCCAGGTGCCCGGGGTCAGCGGGCTCCACGTGGGGATGGACGGCTGGGACCTCTCCCGGCCAGCGGCCGCCACCGCGATCTCCCGGTGAGCGCAGACCCACGCCGCCACCGCGTCGCTGAGCCGCGGCTGACCGTCTGATGTCACCAGCACACCCTCGGTGAGCGCGCCGGCATCCGGGCTGACCGAGAGGACCCGGCCGTCGCGGTCGATGACGATGGTGGTGAGCCGCGCCGCCGGGAGGGCCCGGCTGAGGCGCGCAGTGATCACCAGGAGGCGTCGCTGACCGACCAGCTGACCCCGGTAGATGTCGAGGACGGCCCGATCGCGCTCGCTGAAGTCGCCGCTCGCCCGCGATGCGCCCAGCCCCACTACCCTCGCCGGGCCGGACTCCAGGCTCGCCGCCAGCTGGCGGGTCACCCCCATGGGCCGGTACACCAGGTTCCACAGCTCGCTGCGTCGCATCCGGCGCTCCGGGTCCAGCTCCCACCAGGTCCGCGGTGGCTCGTCAGGTGGGTGGACGGCATTCAGGAAGGGGCTGTCTGCCCAGTGACGGCGGAAGGCCTCGGCGACCGTCGACGGGTCGAGGCGGAGCGCACCCGGTGGCCACGCGGTAGCCCAGAAGCGCGCCCCGAGGTCGACCTCGTTGTAGGAAGCGTGATCGCACCGGATCAGGCGGAACGTACCGGCCGCCGCGGCCTCGGCGAAGCTGTTGGGATCCTGGGCCTGGGAGGCGACCCGGACAGCGTCGAGGACCGCGACGAGGTCGCTCGAACGGAGCTCCCGCCCCAGCCGCCGCCTCTCGGACCCGCTCATGGCCCGAAATGGTGGCACTTCCGGTCAGAAGGGGCAAACGACCTGAACGCTCTCGAACCTTCGCCTGCCGCACCGGGCTCAGTGCTCGCTGGAGGCCGCCCAGATGTTGATCCCGGACTCCGTGGCGAGCCGGTCGATCTCCTGAAGCTCATCGGCTGAGAACTCGAGGTGGTCGAGGGCCACTAGGTCCTCGTCGAGCTGGACGGCGCTGCTGACGCCGACGAGGGCCGAGGTGACCCGCGGATCCCGGAGCACCCAGGCCAGCGCCATCTGGGCGAGGGTCTGCCCCCGGCGATGGGCGATCTCGTCCAGGCCGCGAACCTTGGCCAGGGTCCGCTCGTTCAGCATCTCGGGCGGGAGCGAGGTGGCGCGCTGCCTGGCGCGGGATGCCTCGGGGATGCCGCCCAGGTAGCGCCCGCTCAGCAGCCCCTGGGCGAGCGGCGAGAAGGCGATGCAGCCGATGCCGTCCTCCTCCAGGACATCGAGCAGGCCCTGCTCGATCCAGCGATTGAGCAGGGAGTACGACGGCTGGTGGATGAGGATCGGAGTGCCCAGGTCCCCCATGACCTCGGCCGCCTCCTGGGTCTTGGCGGCGGAGTACGAGGAGATCCCCGCGTACAGGGCCTTGCCCTGCCGGACCGCGCTGTCCAGGGCCCCCAGGGTCTCCTCCAGGGGGGTCTCGGGGTCGAAGCGATGGGAGTAGAAGATGTCGACGTACTCGAGGCCCAGGCGCCGCAAGCTCTGGTCAAGGCTGGCCAGAAGGTACTTGCGCGAACCCCATTCCCCGTAAGGCCCGGGCCACATGTCATACCCAGCCTTGGTGCTGATGATCAGCTCGTCGCGGTGGGGGCGGAGGTCGCGGGCCATGATCTGCCCGAAGGTCTCCTCGGCGGAACCGTAGGGCGGCCCGTAGTTGTTGGCCAGGTCAAAGTGGGTGATCCCCCGGTCGAAGGCGTGGAGCACCGTCGCCCGGCTCAGGCTGAGGGGCCGCTCGGCGCCGAAGTTCTGCCACAGTCCCAGGGAGACCAGGGGCAGCTTGAGCCCGCTGCGCCCGCAGCGCCGGAAGCGCATCACCGAGTAGCGGTCCTCCGCGGGGACATAGGTCATCGGTCATCCTCCGCCGGCCGGCGGCGCCCACGCCATCGCTGACGGCGGTCTGCCGCGCTCCGCGCGATCGCTGAAGGCGGTCCGAGCCGGACCGGGGACTATCATAGCTGCGTATATGCGTTCGCACGGGAACGCGGGAGAGCCCATGCCCGGCCCTGGCGTCAATGACTTCTGCATCCAGGCGGCCACCGTCAACGGGTCCGGTTCGCAGTCCGCCAACCTGGTGATCACCCGGGCGCTCTTCCACATGGGGATCCCGGTGGCAGCCAAGAACGTCTTCCCCTCCAACATCGAGGGCCTGCCCACCTGGTACGACATCCGGGTCAGCCCTCACGGCTACCAGGCGCGCAAGCGGACCGTCGACGTCCTGGTGGCGATGAACCCGGCGACCTTCGTCGACGACGCCGCCAACGTCCGGCCCGGAGGGGCGGCGATCCACGAGGCGACCATGCCCCGGTACGGCGCCGCCGCCCGCGACGACATCTCCTGGTATCCGGTGCCCTTCGCGCGACTCGCCAAGGAGCGCCTCGACGCCAAGCCCGACCTGCGCAAGTACCTCCAGAACATGATCTACGTGGGCGTCGTCGCCGAGCTGATCGGACTGGACCCCGCCGCGGTGGAGCGGGCGCTCCGCGATCAGTTCCGGGCCAAGCCGAAGGCCGCCGAGCTCAACCTCGAAGCCATCCAGCTGGGGGTGAGCTACGCGCGCGAGAACCTGACCAAGACCGATCCGTTCCGGGTCGCCGCCATGGACAGGACCCGCGGCACCGTGCTGCTCGACGGCAACCGAGCCGCCGCCCTGGGCGCGATCATGGCCGGCTGCACCGTCCTGGCGTGGTATCCGATCACCCCCTCGACGTCCTTGTGCGAGGCGGTGATCGAGTACGCCGAGCGTTTCCGGGTCGACCGCGCCACCGGAGAGAGGCGTTTCTCAGCGGTGCAGGCCGAGGACGAGCTGGCCGCCATCGGCATCGTCCTGGGCGCCGCTTGGGCGGGCGCCCGGGCCATGACCGCGACCTCCGGACCTGGCATCTCCCTGATGGGCGAGCTCACCGGGCTCGGCTACTACGCCGAGATCCCGGCGGTGGTCTTCGACGTCCAGCGGGTGGGGCCGTCGACCGGGCTGCCCACCCGGACCATGCAGGGCGACGTCGGCTACGTGCACACGCTCTCGCATGGCGACACCCGTCATCCCGTGCTGCTCCCCGGAACGGTGACCGAGCTGTACGAGGACGCGCAGCTCGCCTTCGACCTGGCCGACCGCCTCCAGACCCCGGTCTTCGTGCTCAGCGATCTCGACCTGGGGATGAACCAGTGGATGACTCCTCCCCTCGCCTACCCGGAGCGCGGTGTGGACCGGGGCAAGGTCCTCGACGCCGCCGATCTGGACCGGCTGAGCCGCTGGCGACGCTACGAGGACGTGGACGGTGACGGCATTGCCTACCGGACCCTCCCCGGTAATCCCAATCCGCGCGCCGGGTACTTCACCCGCGGTTCGGGTCACGACCAGGACGCTCTCTACACCGAGAGCCCGGACGCATACCGGGCCAACATGGACCGGCTGCGCCGCAAGCTCGATGGGGCGCGGCACCTGGTCCCTGGGCCACTGGTCGACGAGCCGGGAAGCTCGACGCTGATCGTCGCCTACGGCAGCACCCATCACGCCGTGGTCGAGGCGCGCGACCGCCTGGCCGAGATGGGCACGCCGGCAGACTACCTTCGCGTCCGCGGGCTGCCGCTGCACCCGATGGTGGCCGAGGTCATCGCTCGGCATCGCCGGGTGTACGTCGTCGAGCAGAACCGCGACGGTCAGATGGAGGCCCTGCTGCGTGCGGAGCTCCCCGGCGAGCTAGCCGACCGCCTCCAGGGACTGCGCCACTTCAACGGCGTGCCCATCGACGCGGAGAGCGTCCTCGAGCCGATCCTGGCAGCGGCCCGGCCGAGACCGGCGGTCACGGCGCGACCCCGACAGCGCGGGCGGCCGGGCGACGGCGGACCCAGCCGGGACGACGAGGGCGCGCTCACCGGCAAGCCGGCGCTGCCGGTTCGGCCGGCGGGGAAGCTGACGGTCGGCTCAGGGGGAGTGCTCCCATGACCCTGGCCCTGGAGAAGCTCAACCGCCTCGGGCTCAGCCGCGACGACTATCGCGGCGCCCACACCACCCTCTGCGCGGGCTGCGGCCACAACTCGATCACCAACCACATCGTCAAGGCGCTCTACGACAGCGGCATCGAGCCGCACCTGCTCGCCAAGATGAGCGGGATCGGCTGCTCCTCCAAAGCCGCCGCCTACTTCGTGGAGCGAGCTCACGGCTTCAACGGCGCCCACGGCCGGATGCCCTCGGTCGCCACCGGAGCCAAGCTGGCCAACCGCAACCTGGTGGTCTTCGGGGTGAGCGGAGACGGCGATACCGCGTCGATCGGGCTCGGCCAGTACTGCCACATGATCCGGCGCAACCTCGATATCACCTATGTGGTCGAGGACAACGGTGTCTACGGGCTGACCAAGGGGCAGCTGTCGGCGACCGCGGACCTGGGCAGCACCCTCAAGAAGGGCAGGGTGAACCGGTACATCCAGATCGACGTCTGCTCGCTGGCCATCGACCTCGGCGCCACCTTCGTGGCCCGCAGCTTCAGTGGCGACGGCAAGCAGCTGGTCCCCCTGCTCCAGGCCGCGCTGGCCCACCGGGGCACCGCCGTGCTCGACGTCATCAGCCCCTGCGTCACCTTCAACGACCACGAGGGAAGCACGCGAAGCTACGCCTACGTCAAGGACCACGACGCCCCGGTCAACACCCCCGACTACATCGCTCCCCAGGAGGAGATCGCGGTCGACTACGAGCCCGGCACCGTCCAGGACGTCGAGCTCCACGACGGCTCTCACATCCTGCTGCGCAAGGTCGACACCTCCCACGACGTCCGCGATCCGATCGCCGCGATGCGACTGCTGTACGAGGCGCGGCGAACCGGGGAGATCGTCACCGGGCTGCTCTACGCCAACCCCGAGGCCGACGACCTCTGCACCCGCGAGGCGCTCCCGGCGCGACCGCTTGCCGAGTTCGGGGTGGAGGAGCTGCGCCCGACGCGGGAGCAGTGGGACGACCTGATGGCCCAGCTGGTCTAGGCACGCCACATCTGGGTGGGACGGGATCTGCTGGCCACCAAGGTCGGCGCGGGCGCGGGCACGCCCCCGTATGGCCCGGATTCTCCCGGGCTGGCTAGGCGATCGGGTAGCCGTCGCGCACGTAGATCCAGAAGTTGCGAGTGCGCACCAGCTGGAAGTTGGCGGTGACGTAGGTGCGAATGGGGTCGAAGTTGTCCGCCCAGAGCGCGCTGTCCAGCGGCTCGTCGAGCACCAGGTAGTCGGTGTGGTGGACCATCTCCTGGAAGACGCGGACACCGCCCGCCTGGTCCGGCTCGTACACGAGACGGGTGGCGACGGCGTCAACCAGGGTCGGGCAGCCGGGAACGGCTGAGCTGAAGCGGTCGGCCATCACCAGCGACTGATAGATGGCCGCCGTGGCGCACTGCCCGGGTGGCACCACGGAGTCGACCTGGGGACCGGGGTCGACGCCAGCCTGATAACCGATCCGGACCACGAGCGCGCCCAAGAGGGAGACCACCAGGGCGGCGGTGACGAGGGGCACGAGGTTGGCTCCACGCCGCCCCCAGGCCGAGGCCAGGCGCTGCGCGGAGATGCCCAGCAGGATCGCCAGGTAGGGCATGAGCATGGCCCCGAAGTGGTCGTAGTAGCGGGCGATCGCGAATTGAGCTCCGCTCATCGCGACCGCCGCGGCCAGCGCGAACCATTCGAGCGCGGTCAGCCGGCGCCGGACCACGACGAAAGCGAGGAGCACCGCGCTGGCGATGACGATGGCGGCGATGGCGGTCTCGGCGGCGCTGCCCTCGAAGGTCATATAGCCGAGGCGGACCATCACCGGGGTCCGGACGCCCCCGGGGGCACGGCTGAGCTGCGCGGTGATGGTGTCGCGCACGAAGGCGCCGGGCGCGGCCACAAAGAACGGCATCACCGGCGCGGCGAACCCCAGCACCACCCCCGCGGCGAAGGGCATGAGACGGCGCCGAGGTCGGGAAGCGCAGATGACCGCCAGCACGGCAACAGGCACGATCGCCGCGATCAACACGGCGCCGGCAAAGCCGAACAGGATGCCACCGAGCATGATCCGCCATCGGCCGGCCAGGCGGTCGCCGCTCATCGCGACGTTGAGCCCGAGCAGGCAGAGGAGGTCCATCAGCGCCTCCAGCATCCCGTTGCCCAGGGCGGCGTAGAGGAAGGGATAGACAGCGAAGACACCACAGGTGACCAGCACCGCCCGCCAGCCCAGGTGACGGACCACGCGTCCGGCCAGGGCCACGTCGGCAAACGCCAGAAGCGTGGCGCTGAGGTTGAGGCTGATGAGCGCGTACCGGCTGCCCACGGCGAGCGAGAGCAGGCCGAACGGGCTCATCAAGAGGACCACGCCGGGAGGCTGGACGAGCACGAAATCGCGATAGGGAAGCGCTCCGTGGACAAGCCGGATGGCGCTCCCCAGGTAGAGACTGGTGTCGAACGCACCGCCGTGGAGAAGGCCCGCGGGACGGCTGAGGGCGAATCCCTCGAGACCGGCGGCGAGCAGCCCCAGGCCCGCGGCGAGAGCGGTGCTGGGGTTCCTCTGCCGGAGCCCCCGAGCGGCCGGCTCGGGCGAGGCGGCGGGGCCAGCTCGGGAGACCGCCCGGGCCGCCGAATCGGGCATCGGGTTCACTCCTCCCTTCGCACTGCGGGCGCCGATCCAGCCGAGGGCGACGCGTACTCTCTCAGAAAAGCATGACGGCCAGAGAACGACGGGGCCCACCGCAGCAGCGGGACTGGGCCCGCTGGCAACCCCCCGCGGCACCCCCGGGGAGCCCGGTGGCCCGGCGCCCACCAGCTGCCGCGGTACCCACCGCCGGACACGATCAGCCGGCGCCCTACATCGTCGGCGTGGCCTGGGGGATCCTGTGGCGGTACGCCGTCGTGGCCTCGATCACCCTGGCCATCTTCAGCGGCCTCCGGCCACCGATCGCCGCCCTCGCGGTCAGCTTCGGAGTCGGAGCGGTCCTGGGCCTCTGGTTCCGCACCTGGTGGCTGGCGGCCGCCTGGCGGGCGGTGGTGCTGGGCTGGGCGGCCGGGACGGCGTCCTCCTACTGGTTCTTTCCCTATACCGTGGCCGGTGCCCTGCTGGTGGTCACCATCGAGCCGTGGCTGACGACTCGCAAGCGGCACTCACGCCGTACCAAGGTCAGCGGAATCCCGGCCGCTCCGGCACGGGCGCTGTCATCCGGGACCGAACCCGCCGAGGGGCCCGCCCCCTTATGGCCTCGGGCGACCCGGGGACACGGCGGTCGGATCAGGAGAGCGCGGGCCGGCCGCGCCGGCCGGTCCGCAAGGCCATCCCGGCGTCCCTGACCCAATCCCGGAGGAGCACAGGGGTTTGCCGCACCGTCTCCTGGACCGCCGGGAGGACGCGGAGCCCCCGGGCCCTGGCCACCACAACCAGCTGGAGAACGAAGGCAGCCACGGTCACCCAGAGGTAGGCAGGGGCCAGGACGACGTACAGGTCAGCCAGCCGCGAGGTGCCGGAGACACCGGGGTCGACGGCGTATTCCCAGACCTCCGCCGGTCCGATCAGCAGGATCCAGATGGCGGCCGTGGCCAGGGCCGCTCGCCGCACGAAGCTGCCCTTCCAGTCGGCCTGGCGCAACCAGCAGAGGATGCTGACAAGAGGAACGATGAGCAGGAGGAAGTAGGGGCGCTCGGTCAGCGGGCTGACCAGCATGATCGCCTCGAGGGACAGCCCGATCTCGAGCAGTGACAGGCTGTCGCGGTGCAGGGGCCGTGGCGAGGTGACCCCGATCAGCAGCGCGACCACGACGGCAACGACAAGGATCCAGACTGCTGTCTCAGCCGCGGGCGCGGCGGTGAGGGGTGGTGACACCGGGTTGACGGTGAAGAGGCGGGCCAGAACCCCCCGGGGAGCCTCGTTGTGAAGAAAGGGAAGGTACTGGTCGGCCCAGAATCGCCAGACCGTCCAGAAGCTGGACCACGCCGACCGGGCCAGCAGCGCGAAGGGAGCGAGCAGCAGCACCAGGGTCGCAGCGATGCTGGCGAGCCCGTATCGGAACTCCCGCCGCCACACAAGGACGACCGCGAGCAGGAGCAGCTCGGGCTTGATCGCCGCCGCTGCACCAAGCAGGAAGCCAGCGAGCGCCCGCCTGCCCGCCGCCCGGGACCACAGGGAGGTGCCCAGCAGTGCCATCAGCAGAACGTCGGTCTGTCCCAGATCCCATTCTCGGTGCAGAGGAAGGGTGACGGCGGCCGCCGCCGAGAGGATGAGCGTCAGGCCGGCGCCGGCACGCACCCCGGCCGCCCGCAGCAGGGCGTGGATCGCGAGCGCGAGGAAGGCGACGTTGAGAACGTCCCAGAGGGTGAGCGCCGCATAGCCGGGGAGCAGGGTCAGGGGCACCATGAGGAGAGCGAAGAAGGGCGCGTAGACATAGGCCTGGGAGGCGAAGTACGAGGCACTGAGGTTGGGGCGGTAGGCGTGCACAAAACCGAGGGCGGCACGGTAGGGGTCAACGCCGGCCCGAACGTCGAGGCCCGCCTGATAGAAGCTGCGGAAATCGGCGGTCGAGAAGCGGGCTGGCCCGTAGCGCATGTTGTAGGCGGCGGCAAGCGCCAGGACCACGACCCCGATCGGCCCCAGCATCCACCGGAGCGACGCGATCGCTCCCGCCCTGCTCATCCGGCCGATGATCGCACGCGGCCGGATGCTCAGCGGCCGGGGCAGTCGGCGGTCAGGGGGTGACGCGGTCGTCGCGCAGCCACACGATCTCAGAGCCTGCCTGGTCCACCTGCCGGTACCCGTCCTGAATGATCGCGTTGATCGCCGGCAGGGCACTGCGCGCCGACCCCTCGGTGATCACGATCTCGGGATCGAGGTCGCCCACCACCTGCGCGGTCCCCGGATCGCTGCCCAGGAGAACCTCATCGTTGTAGATCGGTGGGGTGGGCAACAGGAGCTGGAGCTGGCTATCCGCGTACAGCCAGGCGTCAGCCGACCAGACCACCGCGGTGCTCCCCTGCAGGCCGTGGAGGCTGAGCCACGCGTTGACCTGGCGGTCCTCGGACACCCGGTAGTCGAAGCCATCCTGCCAGGCAAGCAATGACTGGTGGCGCGTCAACACGGAAGCTGCGCCTCCGTAGTACATGGCCAGCGTCAGGTCACTGCCGCCGGCGCCGACCCAATCCAGGCTGGTGGCCGACGCCCCCCAGCCCGCCAGACCAGCGCCAGCCGCGAGCCCCAGAGCGGCCAGCCGCTGGGGGAGGTTCGTCACGGTCGGTATGGCGACCCGGACGCTGCTCGCGGCCAGGGCGGAGGGAGCCAGCGACGGCACCAAGTAGTGGGCATATGGCTGGCGGGCCACCGCCGGGATCAGGAGGGCGGCACCCGCCCACAGCCACAGCCCCCAAGCGGCACTGTGATCACGCCGGCGCAACCAGGCGGAGAAGACGAGCAGGGCCAGAGCGCCCAGGGGGAGCAGAAGGTGGAAAGCGGTCGCACCGAAACCTCCGGTCCAGCGCCCCTGGGTGAAGCCCACATAGAACCCCGCCAGGGCGTAGCCGACCGCGGTCACACCCGCCGTGAGGATGGACGGGACCAGCCACGCGCCAGTGAGGACCACGACCGTGCCCGCGTACAGGGCGAGCCGCCGTGACCGGCTTCCGGCGGGCACCAGCGCGATCACGAGCCCGAAAGCGCAGGTCTCGGCAATCGCGGTCTGCTGATAGGCGACGGCCAGCGCCGCCAGTGCCCCTACCGCGGCGGGCCAGACTGGCCAGCGGCGGATATCGGGGGAGGTGACCCTGGTCAGCAGAACAGCTCCCGCCCAGCTCACCGGGGCAATGAGCAGGCTCTCGGGCAGGAGCAGCTCGCCGTCGAAAAGCGGGGTCCCGAGCAGGATTGCCCCGATGAGAAGGGCGATCACCGTCCGAGGCCGGCCGAGCAGCCGGCACCCCGCGTAGGCGACTGCCAGCAGTGTGAGCAGCCCGGTCAGAAGGGTGAGGACGTGCAGGGCGGCCTCGCTGGTCCCGAAGACCTGGATCCAAGCCGCCACAGTCCAGAGATGTATGGGCGGCTTGTTGGTCCAGAGTTGGGCGTAGAGGGTCTTGCCCTGGAGGAGGGCCCGCGCCGAAGTGACGTAGCCCGCCTCGTCCGTGTACCAGTGGGGCTCGAGAAGGGACGGGACACGGAGCAGGGCGAAGAGGGCGAGCGGGCCGACCACCCAGAGCCGTGGGCGCAGGCGAAGGCCGCCACGAAGCCGAGCCGGCCCCCCGGGTCCCACCCTCTGCGCCGGTGCCGGGATCCGCTCGCCTAGGCTCAGCATCCGTCTCCGTCTAAAGGGTCGAGCCAGTCTTCACGCCCCGGAGCGGTCAGGCCCCGGGCCCCTCACATTCACCCCCATGATGGTCTCCACGAGACCTTGCGGGCCGATGAGGGCGGTGCTGGTTGTGGCATGGTGCCACCTGTGCTCGTCGCCCCGGAGACCGTGCCGCCCGCCACGAGCCGCGGCCCGTGGGGCTGGCTGGGCCGGCTGGGCCCCGGGGGGATCCTGGCCGGCGCCGCCCTGGTCGCCGTCCTGGTGGTCCTCTGCCGCCGCGTCGGCGACCCCGACTTCTACTGGCACCTGGCCACCGGCCAGTGGATCCTCGACCACGGCCGGCTTCCCAACTACGAGCTGTTCACCTACACGGTCGGCGGTCACCCCTGGGCGGACCAGGAGTACGGCAGCGAGATCCTGATCGCCCTGATCTTCCGGGGCGGCGGATTCCTGGCCGTCAGCCTCACCTACACCGCGGTCACTTGGGCCGGGTTCTGGCTGATGTGGCGGCGCATCGGCCTCGAGAAGGTCCCGCCTGTCATCGCCGCGATCTGCCTGCTGCTCGCCGCCGCCGCAGGGGTCGCGGTGTGGGGACCGCGGTCGCAGATGATCAGCTTCGCCCTGACCTGCCTGACCCTGTACTGGGTCGAGGCATTCCTGAGGGACCGGCACCGCCACGTCTACTGGCTGCCGGCGCTGGTGGTGGTGTGGGCCAACCTGCATGGCGGCTTCATCTACGCGCTGATGGTGGTCGGGCTGGCGGCGCTCAGCGAGACCATCCTCGGCGCCATCGGCTCACAGGATCCCGCCCACCGCCGCCGGGCGCTGCGACTCTGGGTGGTGCTGGTCGCCTCCGCGCTCGCGGCGCTGGTCAACCCCCACACCTTCCAGGTCTACCTGGTCACCCTGTACATCGAGTTCAGCAAGGTTCAGCAGACCTTCATCGCGGAGTGGCAGACACCCAGCTTCCATTCGGCCGAGGAGCTGGGCCTCGAGGCGATGCTGCTGCTGACCCTGGCAGCGATGGCGATCCGGCGTCAGCGCTTGTGGGACGTCCTCTCCGGGATGTTCGCGGTCTACCTCGCGCTGGCGGCGGTGCGCAACGCCTCGATCAGCGCGGCGCTGGCCACCCCGCTGCTGGCCTGGGCGGGGACCGCGGCCTGGGCGGGGACCGCGGCCTGGGCGCGAACCCCCTGGGGGGACCGCTTCAAGTCGTACGTCCAGCGCCGCGCCGCCGACGCGACCTTCCTGGTTTCGGTGGTGACCCTGGCAGTCGTGGTCGGCACGGTGGGCTTCGCCGCCAACACGCTGAACGGGCAGACAGCCAGCACCGACGCCAACTTCCCGGTGGCGGCGACCGACTGCCTGCTGGCCAATCCCGACGTCGGCACCCGTATGCTCAACGCCTACGACTGGGGGGGCTACCTCCTCTACCGCTTCTATCCGCAGGACCTGAGCCCCACCGACAACCGCCAGGTATTCATCTACGGCGAGGCGACCCTGATGGGCAACGCGCTGGTCCAGCAGATCAGCGACGTGGAGAACGCCGAGCCCGACTGGCAGCGCATCCTCGAGGAGAATCGAGTCGACTACGTGGTGGAGCGCGCCGACTCGGCGCTGACCATGGCCCTCTCGGTCGACCCGCAATGGAAGCTGGTCTACGACGACGGGTTCGCGGTGATCCTCGTCAAGCAGCAGACTCTGGACGGGCACCCCTGGAACGCCTCGGCCCCCGCGTGCCGGGCGGGCAGGCCCAGCTCCGCCGCATAATCTCGGTCACACCCGAACACCATCCGGGTCAAGGGAAGCCGGTGAGAGTCCGGCGCTGTCGCGCAACTGTGAGAGGTGAGCGACCGGCCCGCGTGCCACTGGGGCGTCAGCCCTGGGAAGGCAGCCGGAAGCGGTGACCCCGAGCCAGGAGACCTGCCCGGAGCAGTTCCCGCATGAGGAGACAGCCATGGTCAGGCCGCTCGGGACGGCCGGCAGGGTGCCGGCCCGCGTACGCATCGTCATCCCCATCCTGGGAGCTCTGCTGGGCGCCGGCGGCGCCGGCGCCGCGATGCTTCCCTCCCCATCCCTGTGCGCGTCGGCGGCTGAGGCCGGCCATGTGGCCCTGGTGGTGGAGCACGGCGACGGCAGCATCGTGACCCGCTGCGTGGCCTTCTCGGGGACCAGCATCAGCGGTGAGGAGGTCCTCCGGAAGAGCGGCCTGGGGTACGGGACGGCAAGCTTCAGCGGGCTCGGCGACGCCGTCTGCCAGATCGACCGCGAGCCCCCCGCGTACACCTCCTGCCTGCCCACCACCGGGGATTACTGGGTGCTGTTCTCAGCCCGGCCCGGCGGCGCCTGGACGGAGGCCAGCACCGGGATCTCCAGCCAGACCTTCCACTCCGGGGACGCCGAGGGGTTCCGCTACGACCCGATCAGCGGCGCCGACCCGCCGCCGTCGCAGTCGCCGGCCGGCGTGTGCCTGGCGGCAACGTCGGGGACGCCGGGGGCGGCGGCCAGCACGCCGTCAGGTGTCAACCCGGCCCTGGTCGCCGGCCTTGTGGTCGCCGGCGCCCTGATCGTCCTCGCGGTGGCCCAGCTCGTCCTCCGCCGCCGGCACCCATGAACCCCCGAGCCCTGGCCGTCTGGTCAGCGGCGGGGCTGGTCATCGCCCTCTCCACCGGCAACCCCGCCTACCGGGCGATCGTCCTGCTCTGCGGCCTCAACCTCGTGGCCGCCCGTGGCCGGCCGGGGGTGAGCGCCCGACCGCTGCTGTTCGGAGCCGGCATCGCCGCGCTCATCGCCACCCTGCTCACCCTGCTGCTCAGCCACACCGGCGCTCACGTCCTGTTCCGGCTCTCGCCGGGGATCCCCGCCATCGGCGGAGCATTCACCCTGGAGGCGCTGGCCTTCGGCCTGGCCACCGGCCTCGGGATCGCCGCCGTCGTGCTCGCCGTGGCCCCGCTGACCCTGGTGTGCGAGCCACACGAGCTGGTCGATGCCCTGCCCCGGCCACTGGCCCGGACCGGCGCCGCGGTCGGGGCCGCCCTCAACCTGATCCCGGGGACGATCCGCAGTGCCCGTGAGATCCGCGACGCCCAGCGGATGCGGGGCTGGCGGGCCGGTCGGGTCGCGGACTGGCCGGCGGTGGCCGTCCCGGTCGTGCTCACCGCCCTGGAGGGCTCGCTCACCCTCGCCGAGGCGATGGAGGCTCGCGGCTACGGCGCCCAGAGCCGCACCCACCTGGCCACCACCGCCTGGAGAGCCGGCGACACGGCCGTCGCGGTGGTCTCCGGCTCGGCCGCGGCCATGTTCCTGGTGCTCCGCTTCAGCGGAGGTGCTCCCGACTGGTATCCGTTCCCACTGCTCAGCGCGCCGCCGGTGACCATCGCCGCGATCAGCTGCTGCGCCTGCCTGGTGATCCCGGTCCTGTGGCCCCGGCGGTAGGCGGCATGCTCGGCTTCTCGGGGCTGTCCTACGCGTACCCCGACGCGCGGGCTCCGGCTCTGGACGGCGTGGAGCTGAGCCTCGGTTCCGGTCTCGCGCTTCTCACCGGAGCCTCGGGGAGCGGCAAGTCGACGCTGCTCCGAGTGTGCAACGGGCTGGTGCCCCATTTCCACGGCGGGGTCATCGCCGGCCAGGCGACGGTGGTGGGCCGCGACGTGCTCACCACCCCCACCCGGGAGCTCGCCCGCGACGTCGGCTTCCTCTTTCAGGACCCCGAGCTGCAGTCGGTCTATGCCAGCGTCGAGCGCGACGTCGCCTTCGGCCTCGAGAACCTCGGGATTCCCAGTCGGGAGATGGGCCGCCGCGTCGACGAGGCCCTCCAGAGCTGTGGCGTGGCTCACCTGAGGGGCCGGGCGGTCAGCACCCTCTCGGGAGGGGAGCGCCAGCGGGTGGCCCTGGCCGGAGTGCTGGCGATGCGTCCCCGTCTGCTGGTCCTCGATGAGCCGATCTCGCAGCTGGATCCCGCAGGGGCCGAGGCCCTGGTCGCCGCCCTGGACGGGGCGATCGCCCAGGGGACCGCCGTCCTGGTCGCCGAGCACCGCGACGAGCTGGCCTTCCGGCATTCTGGGCGCGCCCTCCAGATCGAGGCCGGGCGCCTCACCGAGGGTGTCCCCCACAGCGGTCCTGCACCCACCTCGCCGCGGGTGACCGTCCGCCGGGGACGTGGACCCGCGCCGACCGAGGCCGGCTGGCAGCTCAGCCGGGTCACCGCCGGCTACGGCGCCACCCCGGTGCTTCACGACCTGGAGCTATCGGGGGGAGCCGGGGAGGTGCTGGTCCTGTCCGGGCCCAACGGCAGCGGCAAGAGCACGCTGCTCCGCACCATCGCCGGGCTGCTGCCCCCGCTGGCGGGGGCAGTCAGACGCGCACCCGGCCGGGTCGCCTACCTGCCCCAGAACCCCGGGGCGCTGCTCCACCGCTCCACGGTACGGGCCGAGGTCGAGTGGACACTGCGGCGGGCCGGCGGCGCGGCCAGCCCCGACGAGGTGCTGCGTAGCTTCGGCCTGTGCTCGGTCGCCGGCCGCTGCCCGCGGGACCTGAGCAGCGGCGAGCGGCAGCGCGCCGCGCTCGCCGCGGTGCTCGCCGGCTCTCCCTCCCTGGCCCTCCTCGACGAACCGACCCGCGGGATGGACGAGCCCTCCCGCTCCGCCCTGGTCGAGGCGGTGGCCGGGCTCGCCGAGGCCGGCGCCGGCGTCGTGCTCGCCACCAACGACCGTCGCCTGGCTGGCGAGATCGCCACCCGGGTGGTCCAGGTGGGCGAGGGGACGGCTCGAGAGGCGTTTTCCCCGCCCGAGGCGGCCGAACCATGCTGATCGCCGTCTCCGCGGTGGGAGCCGTGCTGTTCCTCTGGCCATTCGTGCTGTCCGGCCTCCCCACCCCGGCGATCGCGGTATCCCTGGCCCTGGGCTGCCTGGCGGTCATGGCGGTGGTGGAGGTGCTCACCCGCCGGCTCGACTCGCGCCGCTTCGCCCTGCTCGCCGCCATCGTGGCCATCGAGGCGGCCCTGCGACTGGTGCTGGTCACCGGCATCGGCGGCTTCAGCCCGGTCTTCTTCCTCATCCTGGTGGCGGGCTATGCCTGCGGCCCCAGCTTCGGCTTCCTCTGCGGGGCCACCTCCCTGCTGGCGTCGGCGGTGGCGACCGGCGGCATCGGCCCCTGGCTGCCCTACGAGATGTTCGGTTGCGGCTGGATCGGGGCGATCGCCGGCCTGGCGGGGACCCGCCGCCGCGGGGCGCCCGGCCGCCGCGACGTCGTTCTCCTGGTCGCGATCAGCATCGTCACCGGCTTCGTCTACGGCGCCCTGCTCGACGTCTGGGACTGGACCACCTTCTACCGCGGCAACCCCTCCTTCGGCTTCCTGGCAGGCGCCGGACCAGCGGTCCTGCTGCCCCGCTTCGCCCACTTCTACCTGGCGACCTCCGCCACCTGGGACAGCTTCCGCGCCGTCGGCGACGCCATCCTGGTGCTCGTCCTCGGCGCGCCGATCATGGGCGCGCTGGCGCGGCTGCGCGATCGGATGGCCTTCCGGGTCGACGGCCCCGAGCTGGCCAGGCTTCGGGCAGCCACCAGCCGGCCAGCCGCGGACGGCTTCGACCCGGGCGCCGCCCCGACCGGCGGCCTGCACGACCGCACGCTTCCGCCCCGCCCGGGCTCGCCCGAGCCCATCGCGTAATCTCCCGCCCGTGACCTCGAGCCTTCCCCGCCGCTATGCCTACCTGGGCCCCGAGGGGACGTTCGCCGAGACGGCGCTGCGCAGCCTGGCCGAGAGCAGCGGGGCCGAGCTGCTGCCACTCGAGACGGTGGAGGACGCCCTCCAGGCGGTTCGTGACGGCACCGTCGGCGGCGCGGTGGTCCCCTTCGAGAACTCGGTGGAGGGCGCCGTGACGGGAACCCTTGACGAGCTCAGCAGCGGCTCCCCGCTCCACATCGCCCGCGAGGTGCTGGTGCCGGTTCGGCTCTCCCTGCTGGGGCGGCCGGGCATACTCCTCGACGCGGTGCGGGTGATCGCCTCACACCCTCACGCCACCGCCCAGTGCCGTCACTGGCTGCGGGACAACCTGCCGGGGGCGCGGGTGCGCGCCGCGACCTCGACGGCGGAGGCGGCGGCGGCGGTGGCACGCTGTGAGGCCGAAACGGCCGACGCCGCGATCGCCTCAGCCTCCGCCGGGGAGCGCTACGGACTGGTCGAGCTTGCCGGCGATATCAGCGACCGCCGGCAGGCGGTGACCCGATTCATCCTCGCGGTGCCTCCCGGTCCGCCGCCAC
Source organism: Binatia bacterium (assembly GCA_035624785.1). GTDB lineage: Bacteria > Chloroflexota > Dormibacteria > Aeolococcales > Aeolococcaceae > JAJZNI01. The sequence continues at coordinate 91,961 of DASPQV010000025.1, forward strand.
CGCCCACCGGAGCGGACCGGACCACGGTGGTCACCTTCATCGCCGACGACCACCCGGGGGCGCTCCTCGAGCTGCTCACCGAGTTCGCGGTGCGGGGTGTCAACCTCACCCGGATCGAGTCGCGACCGACCGGCCATGGGCTCGGCCGCTACTGCTTCTCGATCGACTGCGAGGGGCACATCGCGGACGCGCGGGTCGGCGAGGCGCTGGCGGCGCTTCATCGCTGCTGCGAGGAGGTGCGGTTCTGCGGCTCGTACCCTCGCGCCGATGGAGGCCCGGCAGGATCGAGGCCGGGCACTGCCGAGAGCGACTTCGCGGCCGCCGAGGCCTGGCTGGCACGGGCGCGGCACGGCCTGGGCTGATCAGCCGGTCCGGCTGCCGCCACCGGCGGTGTCACGGTCCCGGCACGGGATGTCAGGGCCGGCAGCCCGAGATCTGCGGCCGGACGGGTGGAGCGGGGCTCTTTGCCTGGACGCGACCCGCCGTTACCTGGCTGTACCCGAACCTCTGGGGTTTTCGCGAAACCGCCCCGGCTAGGCTGACCAGCATCGGCTAGTGCATTTGAACTACTCGATGGGAAGGAAGGGAAAGGAAAGATCATGGAAAGGCAGCGGCGCCGCAGGCGCAACCGGCTGATACGACTGGCCCTGGCCCTGGCCGCGACCGTCGCCGCCAGCGGCTTCGTGGGCTTGGGAGGCATGGCCGCCTGGCAGGCGTACTCCGACAACCCTGCCAACCAGGTGGGCGCGGCCAGCCTCGGCCACACCAACCAGGTGAGCAGCACCTGCACCTCGGTGTACTCGACGACCCTGCTCAATCAGACCGGCAACACGTGCGGCACCATCATCACGGTGAGCGGGGTCTCCCCCGACTCGACGAATCCCCTGGCCTCCGGGACGGTCAAGATCACCAGCACGGGCCAGATGAACAGCAGCTTCCAGGCGACCATGCTCAACGCCCCGGTCACCTCGCCCAGCCCGGCGGGGAACCTCTGCGCGGACCTGACCCTGACCCTCAAGGACGCGACCACCACCTACTGGAATGCGGCGGCGCTCAATGCGATCCCGGCCACCACGTCTCTGAAGGACAGCGCGGGGGCCGCGACCTGGCCGGGAACCAGCGCCCCGCCGGCCGGCAGCAACACCTTCACGCTGAGCGTGTCCGGCGGCAGCAGCTTCACGGCGGACAGCCAGGACCAGTCCAACACCTGCACGTTCGACGTCGAGTTCGTCCAGACCAACACCTAGTCCAGCGCGCGGAGAGGCGGGCTGGCCCCGGCTCAGCCGGTGGGCTCGGGTTCCTCGGGCGAGCGAAGCGCGACCGCCGCCACCACCAGGGCGATGCCGAGGATCTCGACCGGGCCCGGCACCTGGCCGAGCAGCACGACCCCGATGACGGTGGCGGTGGCCGGGAGGAGGCTGAGCAGGACCGCGAAGGCACCTCGGGAGAGTCGCCGCAGCAGCACCTGGTCGAGGGCGTAGGGGATCACGCTGGAGAGCAGCCCGGCCCCGCAAGCCAGGGCGAGCACCGCCCCGTGTCCAGCGCTCTCGACCGCGGGCGCCGCCGCCCAGGGGGCGATCGCCACAACTCCGACCGCCATGGCGGCGGCCAGCCCGGTGGTGCCGAAGCCGCGCCGGGCCACCTGGTGGGCCAGGATGATGTAGAGGGCCCATAGGATTCCGGCGGTGATGGCCAGCGCCACCCCGAGGGCGCTCCCGGAGACGCTGATCCGGGTCAGGGTGGCGACGCCCGCGGCGGCGAGGAGCAGCGCACCCAGATTACGCAGCCCGCGGGCGGCGATGGCCGCAACCAGCACCGGCCCGATGAACTCGATGGCCACCGCAGTCCCGAGTGGCAGGTGAGCCAGAGCCAGGTAGAAAGTGAGGTTCATGGCGGCCAGGGCCACCCCGAAGAGGGCGATCAGCGCCAGCGTCAGGGCAGGCTGGCCGCGAAGCTGCCGCCAGGGGCGGCGCCAGACGGAGAGGACGACGGCACCGGTCACCACCCGCAACCAGGCCACGCCCGCCGCCGGCATGAGGGCGAAGGCGCGAACCGCCAGAGAGGCGCCCAGGTACTGGGAGAAGGCGTTGACCACGAAGAGCAGCAGGGGGAAGCCACCCCAGGCCCAGGCGCCCAGCTCAGCTGCGGGGGCCGGGGCCGCCGTCGACATCCCCTGCTCCGCCGGCGGCGAGGGACGGGAGCCGTCAGCCAGCACGCCGCGACTTTAGTGTCCGGGACACGCCCACCGGGAGCGAGCACGCCGACCGGAGCCGGGCGCCTGCCGCGACAGCGCTCGGGCCAGGACCTTGTAGCGGCCGAGCCGAACGGCAGCTCCGCCGGGTGCCGGACCGAGCGTTTAGGCGCTGACCGGGGCGCCGACCGCCGGTGGCGCGGTTCCGGGTGCGCTTGAGGGACGCAGGGCGGTCAGGCCGCTGAGCTGGAAGCGGCGCCGCGCGAGACCGTAGGCGATGAACCCCATCACGGTGGCAAAGCCCTTGTCGGCAATCCGCTGGAGCAGGGCCGCGGCGGTGGCGGTCGCCGGGTCGATGCCCACCGAGATGAGCAGGCCGACCACGCTCGCCTCGGCGGCGCCGACGCCGCCCGGGATCAGGCTGATGGCACCGGCGACATAGGATGCGGCGAGGACGAAGGACGCCATCGGCCAGCTCAGCGTGGATCCCTGGAGCCCGTGCACGACCAGCCAGAAGAGGGAGATGCCAAGCCCCGCCTGGGCAATGCTGATCACCGACCAGACCAGGGTCTGGGGTCGCTGAAGCAGCACCACCGTCTCGTCGCGGAGGTTGTCGACCTGAGCGGTGAAGCGGCGCAGCACCGGGGTGCGCTCGACCACACGATGGACCAGGTGGAACAGCGGGGGTACGGTGAGGACCGCGATCACCGCGGCGATGCCGATGACGGCGACGACCAGCCCGGCCAGGGCACGGTGCACCGAGAGCACGCCAGGGACCGCGATGACGATGAGGATGAGCATGAAGATGAGCTCCTGGACGGTCACGGTGGCGACCACGTCACCGAACTCCACCTCCCCAGCCACCTCGGTGACGAAGATCGCCCTGGTCAGCTCACCCAGGGGCAGCATCGCCGTCGACTGGCCGGCGATGTTGAGAAGGATGGTGTCGCCGATGGTTATCCGGGCGCCGACGTCGCGAAGCAGGAAGTACCAGCGAAGACCCTGGAGCACGTAGAAGGCGGCGGAGAGGGCCAGGATCGCGGGGACGGCGGGCAGCAGGAAGCGCGACAGGTCGCCGCCGAGCTCTCCCGGGTTGCTGGCCACCACCAGGGCGGCGATGGCCCCCAACCCGATGGCGGTGGGGATGAGCTGAGCGGGGTGCAGCCGGCGGTGGCCGGGAGCGACGCGGCCGGCAGCGGCCTGGCGCGAACCGCCATCACCGGGCGGCCTCGCTGCGGCAGCCTGTCGGGCCAGCCGCCCGCCGTGCGACGGGCGCGGCTCGCGCCCGCGGTCCGGCCGGCTCAGGCGGCTGCCTCGCAGGCGCCCGCGCCCGCGCTAGCCACCCGCGCCGCGCGCGGGGCGGCGATCAGCCCACCGAGGTGGAGCCGGCGATGGATGGCGACGTAGGCGAGGAGGCCCACCACCGCGGGGACGCCGGTGAGCGCGATGCGTTCCAGCAACGCGGCCGCCACCGCCTGGCCGTGACCGACCCCGAAGCCGGACAGCACCCCGATCACGGTGACCTCGTTGGCCCCGATGCCGCCGGGCAGGAAGCTTATCGCCCCGCCCAGGTAGGCGACGGCGACGGCCAGGACGACCGGCCACCAGCCGATCCGAACTCCCATGGCACCCAGGATCAGGTCCAGAGTCACCGCCGCCAGAGCCACCCGGGCCAGGTCGATGATCCCGCTGAGCATGGCCACGGGCCGGGTGAGCAGGGTCATGGTCTGCTGACGCAGGGTGTCGATCTGCCCAGCGCCCCGGCGGACCAGTGGAATCCGGCCGAGCAGGGCCCGGACCGGGCGGTAGAAGCCGGGCATGATCAGGATCAGCAGAGCCCCGACCACCCCGCCGAGGACCACCAGGGTGAGCAGCCATCCCCCGGGGACGCCGAGCAGAGCCGGTGTGGCGCTCAGGATCAGGAGGCTGGTGAAGGTCAGCTCCTGGACCGTCACCGCGGCGGCCGCCGCCCCGAACGGAGCTCCGGTCGCCTCGCTGGCGAAGAGGGCGCGGGTCAGGTCACCGAGGGGGAGCACCGCGGTCACGGTCTGGCCCGCCAGGTTGATGAGCACCGACTCGTGGACGGCGAGCCGGACCCCGGCCTCGCGGAGCAGGAAATGCCAGCGCAGGCCCTGCACGGTGTAGAAGGCGGCGGTGGCCAGCAGCGCGGCGCCGACCAGGCGGAGGTCCACGCCGCGGAGGGCGCTGACGACCTGGGCCGGCTGGATCACCATGAAGAGGCCGACCACGGTTCCGAGGGCCACGACCAGCGGGACCAGCCGCCGCTTCACGGCAGGGCTCCTCGAGCGGACATCAGTCGCCGGGCGCTCTGGGCCAGCGCGCGCAGAGCGGCCGCCAGAGCGCGCTGCTCGGTGGCGGTCATCGCCTCCACCGCCCGTCGCAGGGGGCTGTCGCGGAGCACCCGCACCTCGCCAGCGAGCTGCCGCCCCTGGGCGGTGAGGTGGATCTCGACGCAGCGGCGATCCGACTGACCGCGATGGCGACGGACCAACCCGCGCTCCTCCAGGCGGTCGAGGAGCCGGGTCGCGGAGGCGGGAGAGAGACCGGCGGTCTCCGCCAGCCGGCCGGCCAGCTGTGGACCGGAGTCGCGGAGGCTCCGCAGCACCGCCAGCTGGGGGAGGGTCAGCCGGGCCTGGCGCCACAGGGCGGCCTGGAAGCCGTCGGTCAGCATGCTGGCGTTGAGGTAGGCACCGAGAACGTCGCGAACCTCCGGGGTCAGGCCGTCGGCACCGTCCACGATCCTTGCCATTGTGTCAATTATACCGGGGTCGGGGCCTCCGGCACCCGGGCGGGGCTCGGTTGCTGGTGGTGGTGGCGGATAGTTACCATCAGAGAACTTTCACCGGACGTGGAGGGGAAGCATGTCCGTCATCGCCGACGCCAATTCGTCCGCCGGCCAGGCCACCATCGAGGCCGAGGCGGCGTCGGAGCTTGAGCCCGGAGCCCCCCCGGCTCTGCCGGCCTCCCTGAGCCGGCACCTCCCACTGGTCGACGAGGCCCTGCGGTGGGCGGTGCCGCCGACCACCTCGCCGCTCGGCAAGATGTGCGCCTATCACCTGGGATGGATCTCCCCGGACGGGCAGCCGGCGACCGGTGGCGGAGGCAAGCTGTTCCGAGCGGCCCTGACCCTGTGGGCATGCGAGGCCTGCGGCGGCGAAGCCGACTGGGCGGTGCCGGCGGCGGCGGCGGCGGAGCTGGTCCACAACTTCACCCTGGTCCACGACGACATCCAGGACGGCGACGAGACGCGCCGCCACCGGGCGACGGTGTGGGCGGTCTGGGGGCAGGCTCAGGGGATCAACGTCGGTGATGGGCTGTTCGCCATTGCCTACGTCACCCTTCTCGCACCAGGCCCCCGTGGCGACCGGCGGATGCGGGCCGCTCACTCCCTCAGCCAGGCGATCGTGGATGTGATCGAGGGTCAGAGCCTCGACCTTGCCCTAGAGGGCCGGCCGGACACGCCCCGCTCGACCTACCTGAGGCTGATCACCGGCAAGACCGGAGCCCTCCTGGGCGCCTGCCTGGAGATGGGAGCGATCGTGGCCGGGGCGGGCGCCAAGACGGTGACCAACCTGCGCAGCGCCGGGCGGCTGCTCGGCCAGACGTTCCAGATCCGGGACGACTGGCTGGGCACGTTCGGTGACCCAGAGCGGACGGGCAAGGCCCGGGGCTCCGACCTGGCCCGCCGGAAGACGACCTTCCCGGTCATCAGCGCTTATTCCCGGGCCTCCTACGCCGAGCAGCGGGAGCTCTGCGACCTCTACGCCGAGCCAGACGGCCAGGCCAGCGAGGAGCGGATCCGGGAGATCCTCGGCAATCTCGGCGAGCCCGGGGCGACCGCGACCGCCGCCGAGCAGACCGCCCAGGCGGCGATCGCCGCGGTCAGCAGCTCCGGCCTGGCGGCGCGCTGGGTCGATGACTTCGCGGCCATCGCCGGCTTCGTGGCCCACCGCCTGGCCTGATCACATCACGGTCGTGGCCCTCGGCAGCGCCTCCGCTCGCGTCGACGGACCGCCCGGGATCGCGGATCGGAAGGCCGACCCCCGCGCTTCGCGCGGCCACCTCGACCCCGAGATGCCGGCGCCGTGCCGGATCCGCCGCCTCGGCGCGCTGACGATCGGACGCCAGCCGCCTGTCGGAGCTGCGGGGTGGCGATGAGAGCGGCGGTACCCGCTGGGATCGCCGACCGGAAGGCCGACCCCCGCGCTTCGCGCGGCCGCCTCGACCCCGAGATGCCGGCGCCGTGCCGGATCCGCCGCCTCGGCGCGCTGACGATCGGACGCCAGCCGCCTGTCGGAGCTGCGGGGTGGCGATGAGAGCGGCGGTACCTGCTGGGATCGCCGACCGGAAGGCCGACCACATCCGGATCAACCTCGAGGAGGATGTCGCCGCCAAGGGCTTGACCACCGGCTTCGAGGGACTCCGTTTCGTTCACCGGGCCCTGCCCGAGATCGACCTGGAGGCGGTCACCCTGGAGACCGTCTTCCTGGGCCGCCGGCTGGCGGCTCCGCTGCTCTTCTCGTGCATGACCGGGGGCACCTCCGAGGCTATGCGGATAAACCAGACCCTGGCAAGGGCGGCGCAGCGGGCCAGGGTGGCCATGGGCCTCGGCTCCTGCCGGATCCTGCTCGAGCACCCTGAGGTGCTGCCCACCTTCGCGGTCCGCGACCTCTGCCCCGACGTGCCACTGCTCGCCAACCTGGGAGCGGTCCAGCTCAACCTGGGCGTGGGCGTCGCGGAGTGCCAGCGGATCGTCTCCCTGCTCGGCGCCGACGCCCTGGTGTTGCACCTGAACCCGCTCCAGGAGGCCCTACAGGTGGGCGGCGACACCTGCTTCGGCGGCCTGCTCGGACGGATAGCGGCGGTCGTTGCCGATGCTCCGTTCCCGGTCATTGTCAAGGAGGTGGGCTGGGGGATCGCTCCGGATCTGGTCGAGGCGCTGTTCGAGGCTGGGATCGCCGCCGTCGACGTGGCCGGCGCTGGCGGGACCTCGTGGAGCGAGGTCGAGCGCCACCGTCTCGACGACCCGGTGCGCGCCCGCGTGGCGGGTGCCTTCGCGGGCTGGGGCATTCCCACCGCCGATGCGATCCGGCTGGCCCGGGCGGCGGCGCCGACCGGCACGCTGATCGCCAGCGGCGGCATCAGGAGCGGCATCGACGCCGCCAAGGCCATCGCCCTCGGAGCCGACCTGGTGGGCATGGCCGGCTCCGCGCTCCGGGCCGCCGCGATCGGGGACGAAGCGCTGGACGCCGGCCTGGCCGAGATCACCGAGACGCTCCGGATCTGCATGTTCTGCTCCGGCGCGGCCGACCTCCACCAGCTGGCCCGGGACGCTCAGCTGGTCAGCCTCGAGCGCGGGAAGCCGAGATGACCGCCCCCGCCGCCGAGCTGACCCGGCGCGAGGCGGACGCGCTGTGCCTGAGGCTGGCCCGGCGCCACTACGAGAACTTCACGGTCGCATCCCTGGTGGTGCCGCGCCACCTCCGGCTCCATCTGGCCCGGATCTACGCGTACTGCCGCACCACTGACGACCTCGGCGACGAGAGCGGTGGCAGCGCCCTCTGGCGCCTCCAGCTCTGGCAGGCGGAGGTGGAGGCGATGTTCGACGGCAAGCCGCCGGTGCACCCGGTGCTGACCGCGCTCTCCAGCACCATCCGTCGTTTCCGGATCCCGGCTGAACCGTTCCTCGACCTGATCGCCGCCAACGTCCAGGACCAGCGGGTCGGCGTCTACCCGACCTGGGATGACCTGCGCGCCTACTGCATGCTCTCGGCGGCTCCCGTGGGAAGGATGGTGCTCAGGGTCTTCGAGATCCACGACCCCCGGGCGGTACCTCTCTCCGACGACGTCTGCGTCGGCCTCCAGCTGGCCAACTTCGCCCAGGACGTGGCCGTCGACCGGGGCAAGGGCCGGACCTACCTGATCCAATCCGAGCTGGAGCGGCTGGGGCTCGCCGCGGCCGTCGAGGCGATGTGCGAGCGGGCCATGGCGCTGCTCCGGTCGGGGCGCGAGCTGGAGCGGCTGCCCATGCCGTACCGGCTCCGGCTGCAGCTGTCGCTCTACCGGCGAGGCGGAGAGGCGATCATCGAGGCGGTCCGCCAGGAGGGCTTCCGCACCGACCGGCGCCGGCCCGAGGTCTCCACCGCCACCAAGCTCCGCCTGGTGGCGGCGGCGGTCAGGCCTCATGCCGAGGAGGACGGTTTGGCCGCCGCCGAGCGCTACTGCCAGCGCATGGCGCGCCGCGAGGCGGGCAACTTCTACTGGGGCTTCATCGCCCTGCCCCGGGCCCAGCGGATCTCGATCTACTCTCTCTACGACTTCGCCCGCCAGGTGGACGACGCCGCCGACCTTGCGGCGGGGGCCGGCGGGGACGGCCAGCGCGAGCCCCTCGACCTCGCCGGCCGGCAGCGCTTCGCCACCGGCAACCCGACGCACGGCCGCTCCCCGGAGGGCGGGGCCACCCTGATAGCCGCCCAGCGAGCCCAGCTCCAGGCACAGCGGGCCCGGCTGCGGCGGGCCCTGGGCGGAGACCCTGGAACCGACCCGGTGATGCAGGTCCTGTCGCGCGCGGTGGAGCGCCACGGCATCCCGCTCGCTGAGCTGGAGGAGCTGGTCAGCGGCGTCGAGCTGGACCTGACCAAGCATCGCTATGCCAGCTGGGAGGAGCTGAGCCATTACTGCCATCTGGTGGCAGGGGTGGTGGGCCGGATGTGCGTCCGGATCTTCGGCTTCGAGGGGGGCGCCGCTCTCACCCGGGCAGACTCCCTGGGCGCGGCTCTTCAGCTCATCAACATCCTGCGCGACGTCCGGGAGGACGCCGGGATGGGCCGTGTCTACCTCCCCCAGGATGAGCTGGCCCGCTACGGCATCTCCGAGGCCTCCTTGCTCGCGGGCAGGCCGGATGGCGATTGGGACGCCCTGGTCGCGCACGAGGCGGCGCGCGCGCGTGACCTCTATGCCGGCGGCATCGAGGTCTGCCGGCACATCCCGGGCCAGGCGCGGGCCTGCGTGCGGACCATGGCCGGGATCTACAGCGGCATCCTCGACCGGATCCAGGCCGACCCACGGCTGCCCCTGCGCCAGCGGGTGCGGCTCTCCTCCAGCGAGAAAGCGGGGGTCATGGTGCGCTCCTGGGTGTCCGCGACCGCCGCCGGGTGGGTGCCGTGAACCGGACCGGGAGGGCAAGCGCGGGCCCCGGGACCGGGGTGACCGCGGCCGGGGGGCCAGCCACGGGTCTCCGCGTTGGGGTGGTCGGGGCGGGCCTGGCCGGCCTCGCCGCTGGCCTGGACCTCACCCGAGCGGGCTGCCGGGTGACCCTGCTGGAGCGGAGCCGGCTGCTCGGCGGCAAGGCCACCTCCTTCCACTTGGGTGACCTCGAGATGGACAGCGGCCAGCACGTGGTTCTCGGCTGCTGCTCCAGCTTCCTGGCGTTCGCCGAGGAGCTGGGAATGCGCGGCGACCTGCGGCTCCAGTCGCGCTTCCAAGTGCTGATGCTCGCCGACCGGGGGCCGGTGAGGCTTCGAGCCCTGCCGCTCCCCTCCCCGCTTCACCTGGCCCTTCCCTTCCTGACATTCCGGGCACTCCGGTTCGGCGAGCGGATGGGGGTGGCCAGGGCGCTCCTGGCCGCTCGGCGGCGCGACCCGGCAGCGGAGCAGAGCGAGACCTTCGCGGCCTGGCTGGAGCGGAGGGGTCAGGGACCGGCCGTCCGGCGCGCCTTCTGGGAGCCGTTCCTGGTCCCTGCTCTCAACGCCCAGCTCGACGAGGTCAGTGCGGCCGCTGGGCTCTTCGTGGTCCGCACCGCCTTCCTGGGCGACCGCGGAGCGGCTCGGATCGGCTACGCGACGGTGCCGCTGGCGCGCTTCGCGGAGGCGGCGGCGGCCCGCCTCGACGAGGTGAGGCTCCGCACCGCCGTCACCCACCTGACCGCCGACGGCGGCCGCCTCCGATCCCTGGGGGCCGGCCCCGAGGAGGTGGCGGTCGACGCCGCGGTGATGGCCATCCCGCCGGAGCGCTTGGCACGGATCGGGGGGGCGTCCGCGCTCGGCCTCGGCGACCTGAGCGGCTTTGCCACCACCCCGATCGCCGACGTCCATCTCTGGTACGAGCCGGAGCCCGGCACCGGCGGGGAGCGCGGCGCGGCGCTTCCATGGCCCGGGTTCGATTTCGCGGCGCTGGCCGGGTCGCCAATCCAGTGGGTATTCGTCAAGGGGCCCGGTTACCTCTGCTGCAGCCTCAGCGACGCCCGGGGCTGGGTCGGCGAGCCCGAGGAGCGGCTGGTGGCGCTCGGCGACTCCGAGCTGCGAGCCCGTGTCCCCGCCCTCGCCGGCCGCAAGCTGGTTCGCGGCGTCGCGGTCCGCGACCCGGAGGCGACCTTCGTGCAGACCCCGGGGCTGCGCCGGCCCGGACCGGGGACGGCGCTGGCCAACGTCTGCGTGGCCGGGTCCTGGACCGACACCGGCTGGCCGGCGACCATGGAGAGCGCGGTCCGGAGCGGCAGGGCCGCAGCCGCCGAGCTGCTCGGCAAGCTGACGAGCGGACCTGCCACCCCGGCGGGCTCAGCGGCGGTCGCGCCCACCGCGGAGGCCACCGCCCGTGCCTGACCCCGCTCTCCGGGCTGCCGTCGACTGGCTGCTTCAGCGGCAGGACGCGGCCGGCTGGTGGACCGCGGAGATGGAGACCAACGTCACCATGACCGCCGAGCACCTGCTGCTGCTGCGCTTCCTCGGGGTCGACCACTCGGCCATCGCCGACGGCGCCCGCCGCCACATCCTGGAGAAGCAGCGCCAGGACGGGAGCTGGGCCCTGTACTTCGACGGGCCCGGCGACCTGAGCACCACCGTCGAGGCGTACACCGCGCTGCGCCTCCTCGGCCTGGACCGATCGGCGCCGCCCCTGACCCGGGCGCGCCACTTCATCCTCGACCAGGGCGGGCTCGCCGAGACCCGGGTGTTCACCAAGGTGTGGCTGGCTCTCTTCGGCGAGTACCCGTGGGACGGGGTGCCCTCGATGCCCCCCGAGCTGATCCGGCTTCCGGCCTCGGTCCCGCTCAACATCTACGACTTCGCGTGCTGGGCTCGGGGGACGCTCGCGCCGCTGCTCATCGTCCTTAGCCGCAGGCCGGTGCGCAGCCTCGGCCTCAACGTCGCCGAGCTGATCGCGCCGGGCAGCGAGGCGCGCCTCCATCGCGTCCCGGGCAGCGGCGTCTTCTGGTGGCTCGACAAGCTCCAGAAGCTCTACGAGCGGCTGCCGGTCCAGCCCGGGCGCGACCGGTCCCGCCGGGCCATAGCCGACTGGGTCGTCACCCACCAGGAGGCGGACGGCAGCTGGGGCGGCATCCAGCCTCCCTGGGTGTACTCGCTGATCGCCCTCAACCTCCAGGGGATGGGGACCGACCACGCGGTGATGCGGCTCGGTCTGCGCGGTCTCGGCCAGCGGTTCGCGGTCGAGGACGCCCACGGGTGGCGGCTGCAGGCCTGCATGTCGCCGGTGTGGGACACCGCCTGGGCGGTGCTGGCACTCCGCGCCGCCGGGCTGCCCCGGGCCCATCCCGCCATCCGCTCCGCGGTGGCCTGGCTCCTCGGCGAGCAGATCCGGGCAGGTGGCGACTGGCAGGTCAAGGTTCCGCTCCAGGAGTGCGGAGGCTGGGCTTTCGAGTTCGACAACGACTTCTACCCGGACGTCGACGACACCGCCATCGTCGTGCTCGCGCTGCTCGAGGGGGGTGAGGGACCCGAGGTGCGCCGGGCCGGCGAGATGGCGGCCCGATGGGCGGTGGCGATGCGGTCACGGAACGGGGCCTGGGGCTCCTTCGACAAGGACAACACCAGGCGGCTGGTCTACAGGATCCCCTTCGCCGACTTCGGGGCCATGCTCGATCCGCCCAGCGAGGACGTCACCGCCCACGTCATCGAGATGCTGGCGGCCCTGGGACGCAGGGTCTCCGACCCGGTGGTGCTCGCCGGCCTCCGATACCTTGCCCGGGAGCAGCGCGGCTCGGGATCCTGGTACGGCCGCTGGGGTGTCAACCACGTCTATGGCACCTGGTGCGTGGTCTCCGCGCTCGCGGCGCTGGGCTGCGGCGGTCCCCATCTCCCCCGCGCCCTCGACTGGCTGACCGGGGTGCAGAACCGCGACGGCGGCTGGGGCGAGACCTGCCATTCCTACGAGGACGAGAGCTTCGCGGGGGTGGGGGTGAGCAGCGCCTCACAGACCGCCTGGGCGGTGATGGCCCTGCAGCGTGGCGGCCGCGGCCGGTCAGCGGCGAGCCGTCGGGGACTCGACTTCCTGCGCCGCCGCCAGGTGAACGGGACCTGGTCCGAGCCCGAGTACACCGGGACCGGATTCCCCCGTGACTTCTATCTCAACTACGGGATGTACCGGCACCTCTTCCCGACCATGGCCCTGGCCATGGCCGGCGATCGACGCGAAGGTGCCGGCCCGCCGGCTGCGGTGGCCGGGCGTCCCGAGCAGGAGCGGTCACGGCCCATGGGTCACCCCGACCGCAGCACCCACGACCTGACAGCGACCGCACCCCAGATCGGCAAGGAGGAATGAGATGGCGATCCCGCTCCGCCAGACCCTGAAGGTGGGCGGCTACGTGGCCCGGCAACGACTGCGCAAGAACGAGAAGTACGCACTGGTGCTCCAGCTCGAGCCCCTCTACCAGTGCAACCTCGCCTGCGCCGGCTGCGGCAAGATCCAGCATCCCGACGACATCCTGCGGCGCCGGCTCAGCGTCGAGCAGTGCGTGACCGCGGTCGAGGAGTGCGGCGCGCCGATGGTCTCGATCGCCGGCGGTGAGCCCCTGGTGCACAAGGAGATCGACAAGATCGTCGCCGCCCTGGTGGAGCGCAAGCGCTTCGTCTACCTCTGTACCAATGCCCTGCTGCTGGAGAAGAAGCTCGACCTCTTCACCCCGTCTCCCTACTTCTCCTTCTCGATCCACATCGACGGGCTGCGCGAGCGCCACGACGAGTCGGTCAACCGCAAGGGCACCTTCGACAAGGCGGTGGCAGCGGCGCGGGAGGCCCGGCGGCGCGGCTTCCGGGTCACCACCAACACCACCTTCTTCGACATGGACAGCGCCCAGTCGATCCGCGAGGTCCTCGACTTCCTCAACGACGACCTCCAGGTCGACGTCATGCAGATCTCGCCCGGCTACGCCTACGAGAAGGCGCCCGACCAGGACCACTGGCTGCGGGTCGAGGGGACCCGCAAGCTCTTCCGGGACGCCTTCGCCGACGGCCGGCGGAAGCGGTGGCGGCTCAACCATTCGCCGCTCTTCCTCGACTTCCTGGAGGGCAAGGTGGACTTCCAGTGCACCGCCTGGGGGATCCCGTGCTACTCGGTCTTCGGCTGGCAGCGCCCCTGCTACCTGATGGCCGACGGCTACGTCCCCTCCTACCGGGAGCTGGTCGAGACCACCGACTGGGACAGTTACGGGCGCGGCCGCGACCCGCGCTGCGCCAACTGCATGGCCCACTGCGGCTACGAGCCGACCGCGGTGGCGGCGACCTTCGGGTCGGTCCGCGAGTCGCTCCGGGCCACCGCCGACACCATCCGCGGCCAGATCGGGAACGTGAGCTGGAGGGGGCGGATCCCGGTGCGACCGGCGGCAGCCCCGCCGGTGGGTGAGGAGGTCGAGGAAGAAGAGATCGCATGAGCCACTGCCACGCTCCTGCTCCCCGGCCAGGCAATCTGCCCGGCCGGCGGCAACACCCTCTGGCGGCCAGTTATGGCCTTTCTTGTCCATAACCGCTGGGGACCCAGGGGTGCTGCCGCTCGATGGCGTTTGACGCGATGAGCCAGGGTCACTTGACCGGCCGGCGGCGGGCGGCGCGGTGACCGACGAGGTCTTCCTCACCGGCGCCACCGGGTTCGTGGGCGGCCACGTCCTCGACGCGCTGCTCGACGCCGGGTACCCGGTGAGAGCTCTGGTCCGCGGCAGCCCCGCCCGGCTGGCGCCCCGGCCCGGGCTCACCGCGGTCAGCGGCGACCTGCGCGATGGCGGGGCGCTGGTGCCCGCGATCCTCGGCTGCCGGTACGTGGTCCATGTGGCGGCGGCGTATTCGTTCACGCCGCGAGACCGCAGCCAGATGGAGGCGGTCAACGTGCTGGGAACGCGGAGCCTGCTGGAAGCGTCCCGGCTGGCCGGGGTCGAAAGGGCTGTGGTGACCTCCAGCTCCGCCGCGGTGGGGCCGCTCCGCGGGGGCCGCCTGGCCACCGAATCCGACTGGGCGGATGCGCACCGAGGCGGCGGTTACCATTCGTCCAAAGTTCGGCAGGAGAGGGCGGCGCTCCGGGCCAACCTCCCGGTGGTGACGGTGCTCCCCACGGCGCCGATCGGGCCCCGGGATGCCCGGCCGACCCCCACCGGCCGGATCGTGCTCGACGTGATGCTCGGCCGCATGCCCGCCTACCTGGAGGGCAGCATGAACCTGGTGGCCGTCGAGGATGCCGCCCGGGCCCACGTCCTGGCCCTGGAGCGGGGCCGGCCCGGCGAGCGCTACCTGGCCGGCGGCAGCAACCTAAGCCTGGCCGAGGTGATGGGTCTGATCGCCCGGACCGCCGGGACCCGACCGCCCCAGTGGCGGATGCCGTACTGGGTGGCGCTGAGCGCCGCCTGGGTCGACGAGGCCCGCTGCCGGCTGTGGCCCGACGCCCAGCCAAGGGTGCCCCTGGAGGGGGTGAGGATGGGCCGGCTGCGGATGCTGGTCCGCATCGACAAGGCGCGCGAGGAGCTCGGCTACCGGCCCACCTCGGTGGAGGCGGCGGTGGGCCGGGCGGTCGCCTGGTACCGCGACCACGGATACGCCTGACAGCCTCAGGGCGGCCGGGCCCCTGACCACGGCAGAGGCGGCAGATTCCGATGCGGGAGCGCCGGCCGCGGTGCTGCTTGCCCCGACCCGGCTGGAGTGGCTGGCGTTGCGCCGCTGCCTGGCCGCGAACGGGCCGGCTCCGGGGATCGAGGTCATCCGCTGCGGCGTCGGGATGCGCCGCTACCAGCCGCCTTCCGGCACCCGGTCGGCGTTGATCACCTGCGGGCTGGCCGGGGGCCTGCGCCCGGAGCTCATCCCGGGCACGGTGGTGGTCGCCAGTTCGGTGGCGATGGAGGACGGCGAGCCGGTCGGCTGCGACCCGGCGTGGGTGGGCACGCTGACTGCCGGTGTCCGTTCCCTCGGCATCGAGCCGGTGGTGGGTCCGATGGTGACGGTGCGGCGGCTGGCGGTGGGCCCGGAGCGGGTCGTTTGGGCGGCGCGGGGCTTCGCGGCCGCGGACATGGAGACGGCCCTGATCGCCCCCACCGGGGCTCCTCTCGGCAGCCTCCGGGTGATCCTCGACGCCCCCTCGCGCGAGGTGTCAGCGGGGTGGTCGAGCCCGCGACGCGCCGGCGTCGATCCCCGGCGCTGGTCGGAGATGGCGTGGCTGGCCAGGCGCGCCCCGGCGTACGCGCTGCTCGCCGGGCGCTGTCTGGCCGCCGGACTGGCGGTTCGGTGACCCCGCCGCGACGAGGCTCGTGCTCGCCTGCTCGCGTGAAGGGAAACGGACGACGCGATGCCAGGAATCCCGGCGTTGGAGCCGGGCTTCAGGAGGGGTCCAGCTCCTGGTAGTCGTCGCCGACCAGGCCGCTGATCCGGGACACAACCCCCTCCAGGTGAACGTCGACGCCCAGGTAGAGGCGGAGGGCGTCCCGGAGGAGATCGGTCACCCCGGGCAGGCCGGCGTACTCGGAGAGGCTGCTGAGAACCTCGCGCTGGCGGTGGAGCGCCTTGCGGGTCAGCTGGATCCCCGCCGGGGTCGGCTGGATGCGCACCACCCGCCGGTCGGGCGCCGACCTGTCCGCCCGCACCAATCCCCGCGCCGCGAGATCCCGGACCAGCATCGAGACCCGGGCATCGGGGCACTGGAGCAGGTCGGCGAGATCACCCTGCACCACGCCCTGGTCGCCGGCGGCTCCGACCTCCAGGAGGAGGTGGTAGGAGAGTGCGCTGAGGTCATACTCGGCGAGCGAATGGGCCATGAGCACCTGGGCGTGCCGGAACCCGCGGCGGAGCAGCGCCGCCGTCCCGAGCTCCCCCAACGGCGGACCGGCGACGCCCTTGCCTGCCTGTATCGCATTCACCGCGGCGTCAACTCTAACGCGGTCGCCTAAGCCGCACAGCGCCGCCTTCGACCCGCCGGCCTGAGCTCTGTACGGGAGCGCTGTCGGCTACGGGCGAGGCCCGGCCGGCCGGTTCCGAGCCTCGCCAGACAGCGGGGCCAGCTCCGGCTGGTCGCTGCAAAGCCAGGCGACGGCCTCCTCGACGCCGACGAAGACCTCGGCTTCGAGGTGCTCCCGGTACTTCGCGACCATCGGCAGGACCGTGGCCTGAGCCACCACGCTCTGGGGGATCACGATGGCCAAACGCTTCAGCCCGAAGGCGGCGGCCTGCGGGATACCGGTCTCGGTGTACAGCTCCTGGACGTCCGGCTGGACGACCCGGCGGAGCCGTGAGTCGCTGAGGCACCTGGTGGCCCGGTGCTCCTTCACCGCGTTCGGGAACTCCATGATGGCGTCCCGACACTGCGCGGCGTCGAACCAGTGCCGGTATTCGATGACCAGGTACCCGGCATCGCCCTCCCAGCGGATCACGACATTCGGGGTGTCGAAGCAGATGTGCGTGGCCATTCCGTGCACCACCGTGTTTCCAGCCGTTCCCCCGAAGCTCTTGAAAAGACCATAGGGTCGCCTCGACCGGACCCCGTGGCGAAGCGGTGACGGGCAGACGACGGGCGGGTCGCGGACGGCCGCGACCGCGCGCCCCCGGCCCGGTGCCGACCCGGCATGCTTGCCGGGTGCCCGAGCACCACGTCCACACCCACGCCGACGACGACGCCGACCGCCGGCTCCGCCGGCAGGTGCGCCTGCTGGGCACGCTTCTCGGCGAGACGCTGGTCAGCCAGGCAGGCCAGTCCCTCCTCGACCTCGAGGAGGAGGTGCGGGCCAAGACCCGCCAGCTGAGGAGGCGGCACGACGAGGAGGTCCGGCGGGCTCTGGACCGCCAGCTGGGCGGAATCGACGTCGCCACCGCCACCCGGCTGATCCGGGCCTTCTCCCTCTACTTCCAGCTGGTCAACCAGGCGGAGCTGGAGCACCGGGTCCTGGTCATCCGGGGGATCCACGACGCCAGGCCCGGTGACCCGGCGTCCCCGGGCACCTTCCACGCCCTCTTCAGCCGCGCCGCGCACGTCGAGGGTGGAAGGGAACGGCTCCGCGCCGCGCTCGACGAGCTCGACGTCGTGCCGGTGGTGACCGCCCACCCGACCGAGGCCGTGCGCCGCTCGGTGCTGGACCACGTGACCGGGGTTGCCCGGGCCCTGGACCTGGTGGACGGCGCCGCCGCCGGCTCCCCCGCGCGGGCCGCGATGGTCGCCGCGATGCGCGAGCACATCGAGCTGCTCTGGGAGACCGAGGAGCTGCGCACCATCCGTCCCCGCGTCCTCGACGAGGCACGCGACGTCCGCTTCCACCTCGACCTGCTCATGGAGGTGGTGCCCGACGTCCACGAGGAGCTGGACCGGCGCTGGAGGGAGGTGTTCGGAGAGCCGCCCCCGGTGTCGCGGCCCTTCCTCCGCATCGGCTCCTGGGTGGGCGGGGACCAGGACGGCAATCCCCACGCCGGCCCCGAGACCCTCCGGGAGGCCCTCCGCGCCCAGCAGGAGCTGGTGCTGAGCCGCTACCGCGCTTCGGTCCACGACGTCTCGGTGCGATACAGCCAGTCCACCCGCTGGACCGGCAGCGATCCGGAGCTGGAGCGATCGATCGCGGCCGACGAGGTGCGGATGCCCGAGGCCGCCGCGGAGCTGAGGGAGCGCAATCCCGACGAGCAGTACCGGCGCAAGCTGCTGCTGATCCACCACCGCCTCGAGGCCAGCCTGGCGCGGCTTCAGGCTGGCGCGGCCGGCACCCATGGGTCGGGGCCGGTCCTGCCGGCTCTGTCTCCCGGAGCTCACGCTGGGGTCGCCTACGCCTCGGCGGCAGAGCTGCTCAGCGACCTGGAGGTGGTGGCCGCGGCGCTGCGCCGCCAGCACGGCGACAGCCTGCCCGGCGGCGCGCTGGCGAGGCTTCAGCGTCAGGTGTCGGCGTTCGACTTCTTCGGCTACTCGGTCGACGTCAGGCTCCACTGCGTTCGGGTGCGCCAGGTTGCGTCCGCGGTGCTGCGCCAGTGTGGCCAGGTCGAGCGCGGCCTGGACGAGCTGGAGGAGGACGCCGCGCTGTCCCTGCTGGCCCGCGCCATGCGCCAGCGCGGCCCTCAGCTGGGCTCGCTCCTGCTCAGCCCCGAGGACCGCGACCTCCTCGAGACCCTGGTGGAGATGGGAAGGGCCCAGCGGTCGATCTCACCGCACGCCATCGAGAGCATGGTGCTCTCGATGACCCACTCCCCGGTGGATGTCGCCGCCGCGATGTGGCTCGCATCGCTGGCCGGGCTGGTCGCCTGGTCCTTCGGCCACGTCCGGGGGAGCCGGCTCGACCTGGTTCCGCTGATCGAGACGGTGCCCGGGCTGCGCGACGCGCCCCTGGTGCTGCGCCGGCTTCTCGCCCTTCCCGAGTACGCCGAGCAGGTGCGGGCCCGCGGCAATCTCCAGGAGGTGATGCTCGGCTACAGCGACAGCAGCAAGGAAGGTGGCTATCTGGCGGCTCAATGGTCGCTGTACGTCGCCCACCGCGAGCTGGCACTGGTCTGCGATGACGCGGGCATCCGGCTCCGTCTCTTCCACGGCCGCGGTGGCACCGTGTCCCGCGGAGGCGGGCCGACCCACGAGGCGCTGCTCGCCCAGCCGCCCGGCGCGGTCAGGGGCAAGGTCCGCATCACCGAACAGGGAGAGGTGCTCCATTACCGTTACTCGCGCGCCGAGGTCGCCCAGCACCACCTGGAGCTGGTGGCGGCGGCGGTGTGGGAAGCGACCGCCCTGCAGACCCCGCTCCCTCCTGAGCGGGAGAGAGTGTGGGAGGCGGCGATGGCGCGGATCGCCGCCGACAGCTACCAGCGGTACCGGGACTTCATCTACACCGACGACTTCGAGCGCTTCTTCCGCGAGGTGACCCCGATCGGCGAGCTGAGCCAGCTCAACATCGGCTCCCGACCGGTGAGCCGGGGGGGATCGGATCGCATCGCCGACCTGCGCGCCATCCCCTGGGTCTTCGCCTGGAACCAGACCCGACTGATGCTGCCCACCTGGTACGGGGTGGGCGGATCAGTGCTGGCATTCACGGACGACCGCGGCGTCGCCGCCGGCGATGAACGGGACGGCCCGCCCGGCGCCCCCGAGGCGGCGCTGCCCTCGGGCGGTCCCGAGCGCTGGGCCCTGCTCCACGAGATGTACCGGGAGTGGCCCTTCTTCCGCGCCCTGATCGCCAACCTGGAGATGACCCTGGCCAAGACCGACCTGGAAGTTGGCAGCCGGTACGCCGCCCTGGTGACTGACGAGCGGCTGCGGCGCCGGATGTGGGAGGAGGTCAGCGCCGAGCACGGCCGGACACTGCGAGCGATGGCGGGGATCACCGGTCGGGACGCGCTGCTCGCCGACCAGCCGCTGCTGCGCGAGACCCTCCGGCTTCGCGACCCCTACATCGATCCGCTGTCGGTGCTCCAGGCCCAGATGCTCCGGCGCTACCGGTCCCTGGCCGACGGCGACCCGGAGCGGACGGCGCTCCTGGAGGCGATCCTGCGCAGCGTCAACGGGATCGCGGCGGGACTCCAGAACACCGGCTGAGCGGCCGGGTGCGCGCCGCGCCCTGGCGAAGGGCCGGGGCCAGCTACCGTCGCGCGCCGGTCAGCCGGCCGGGCTCAGCGGCCCACCTCGAGCGCCCGCCAGAGGTACCAGCTGGCCACGGTCCGGGTCGGCGCCCAGCGCAGACCGCGGGCCGCCACCTCAGCTGGGCTGGGCATCTCCGGAGTGGAGAAGGCGATCTGGAAGCCGCGCCGCAGACCGTAGTCGCCCACCGGGAGGACATCAGGCCGGCCGAGCCGGAAGATCAGGAACATCTCGGCGGTCCACCGGCCGATGCCGCGCCGCTCGACCAGCCTCTCGATGACCTCGGCGTCGTCCATGGCGGCGAGAGCCGCGAGGCCGGGAAGCTCGCCGTCCATCTCCGCCTGGGCCAACTCGCGGATGGCGCGGCGCTTGCTGGTGGACAGACCCACCCCATCCAGCGCCGCCTCGGGAGCAGCGAGCAGCTGCGCGGCGGTGGGGCAGGTGCCATCGCCCGAGAGTGCGGCGCAGAACCGCTGGAAGATGGTGGCCGCGGCACGGGGTGAGAGCTGCTGGTAGACGATCGCGGTGGCCAGGTTGGCGAAGGCGGTCGGCGCGGTGTCCAGGCTGAGCCGGAACGGCCCCACGGCGTGGATCAGGGCAGCCAGCTCGGGATCCGCGACGCGCAGCCGGCGGACCGCGGCCCTGGGGTCGATCCCCGCGCCGAGGCTGGGGCGGGGAAGCGTGGACATGGTCGCCTATGGTGATCGAGCCGGGGTCACCGGCGCAGCGGCCCAGGCGGGAACGGCCGGGATTGCCGCGGCCATGGCGCCGCGTGCGCTTCGGCTACGATCTGACCCGATGGAGCGGCGGGAGGAGACGATCAGCGGCCACGACGGGCACAAGTTCGGCGGCTGGCTGGTCGTCCCCGACCGCGGCTCTGGGCCCGGGATGGTGGTGTGCCAGGAGATCTTCGGCATCACCGACTACATCAAGGGCGTGTGTGAGCGACTCGCCGGTCTGGGCTACGTGGCCCTGGCCCCGGAGCTGTACTCCAGGATCGAGCCCAGCCTGGTGCTCGACGAGCGCGAGACCGACAACCTTCCCCGAGCCCTCCAGGCCGGCCAGCAGCTGGACTTTGCCCAGGCCGTCGACGACACCGTGGCGGCCCTCGAGCACCTGCGCGGGGTGCCGGAGGTGGAGCGCGGTCGGGTCGGAGTGATCGGCTTCTGCCTCGGGGGCGGCCTGGCCTTCCTGGCAGCGGCCGCGGACGATCCCTCCATCGCCGTCTGCTACTACGGGTCGGCGATTCCCAACGCGCTCGACCGCGTCCCTCAGGTGACCTGCCCGGCGATCTTCCACTTCGGTGCCGAGGACAACTACATCTCGGCGGAGCAGCGTCAGGCGGTGGAGAGGGCTTTCGCGGGGCGCGACGCGGAATTCCACCTCCATCCCGGCGCCGGTCACGCCTTCGACAACCACAACTCGCCGATCTTCAGCCGGCCCGAGGCCGCGGCCCCAGCCTGGGCTCAGACCGTCGACTTCCTGGCGCGACGGTTCCCGCCCGCCGGCTGAGCCGCCCGGGATCTGATCGGGAGCCCAGGGGCGAACCGACCCGCTGAGGGCATCGGGGGCGGTAGCAGACAAGAGGCCCGAGTGTCCCGGATCAGGGCGTCGGGGGCGCGCCGGGCGGCTTCGCTATACTGCCGCCGCTCCAGCCCGTGTCCGAGGAGAGGAGGGATGGTGGGCCGATTCGGCGCTGCCCTGCTGATGGTCGGCGGGCGCCTTCGGACCGTCGCGGCGAGTGCCGAGACAGCCGGTCGCGGGCGAGTCCCGCCCCAGCCGCGCAGTCCTGGAGCAACCGGGAGCCGCGCCCGCTCTCTCGGCCGGCAGGGAGCGCAGGGTACGGTTGAGTTCGCCCTGGTCTTCGGCCTGTTCCTGGTCATGCTCTTCGCGATCGTCGACGCGTGGATCTGGACTATCGAGAGCAATGCCGCGGACGCCGCCGTGGAGCAGGGGATCGGAGTGGCGCTGGCGGCACCCCCCGGCTCGCCGACCTCGACCCAGGGCGACGTCGCCGGCGTGTACCAGTCGACCCTGCCCCTGCTCCGGCAGCCGATGTTCGGAACCAGTGTCGACCCGTGGAAACCGCCCCTCGGGTGGCCTGCGGGCACCTGCCCCGACTCCGACTACGTGGCCGATCACCAGGGCGTCGGCCACGTCGACGTCTGCGCGGCCGAGGATGGAGCCGGCCACGTGACCGTGGCCGTGAGCGGCTACGCCTACTCCTTCATCCCTCCTGGGATCAGCGCCTTCACCTTTCGTTCCTGGGGACTTCCGATCGAAGAGTCCGCCTCGGTCAATGCCGGGGTGTACGCCGGGCCATGAGATCGACGCGGCGCAGACGGGGCCGCCAGGGTGCCCAGGCCTCCCTGGAGATGGCCCTGGTGCTCCCCATCATGCTGACCATCACCATCGGCTTCATCGGCGTGATGCTGGAGCTGAGAGCGCAGACCGAGTTCCAGACCGCCGTCGACCTGGCGGCCCAGGCGTCGATAGTCCCACCCCTGGGGCAGACCCAGGCGAGCCTGGACGACGAGCGGTACGCCTTCTCGCACACCCTTCACACCGCCGGAAGCGAGGGCGCCTTCGTCACGGTCACCCAAGCCCTCGCCTGTGCCGGCCCGTACCTGGAGGGTGACCAGCCGGTCAGCGCGCAGGGAATCCCGGTTCCGGTGACCTGCAGCGCGGGGGCCGAGATCGACTTCTCCCATTCCCCCATCGGGATGCTCTGGTTCTGGAAGGTGAGCATCTCGGCCCGGGCTGAGGTGCAGCCCTCGATCTACCGCGGCTGCCTGGACCTCACCAGCGGTACCGCCTGCGCGCCCTGAGTGCATCCTCCCGCATGAAGGCCTGCTCCATCGACCGCCGAAGCCACCGCCCAGGGCAGCGGGGACAGGTGCTGGTGATGTTCGCCCTCTCCATGGCCCTGCTCATCTTTGGACTGATCGCGGTGGCCCTCGACCTGTCCCAGCTCTACGAGGCCCGGGTGCGGCTCTACGACGCCGCCGAGCAGGCCGCGCTCACCGGCGCCAGCGACGTCCTGGTCTGCCCAGCGCAGGACATCGTGTGCGGCAACGGCACCGCGCAGGCGGGAGGGCCGCCACCCCTCGCCCCCGGCGCCGGCAGCCTCTGCGAGGCCACGGGCGACGGGCTCACCGGAGCCGCCGGCACCACCTCATGCAGCGTCGCGGGAGACGCGGTGGTGGCCGACGTCGCCGCCCAGGTGAGCGTGATCATCCCGATCCCCGGGATGGGCGGGAGCTTCACGGTCAGGGCGAGCTACCAGGCCGCGCCGGTCATGGGCGACCTGCGCCCGGTCGCCTGACCGAGCCGTCAACGGCGACGGCAGAGCCGGATGCCGGCTCGCTCGCACCGCCCCGGAGGTGGTGGTCTCCCCTCCCCAACCAGGTTTGGGACACCACAGTCCGGAGCAGGAGATGGGCTCAGCTGGCCATCCGGCAGAGGCGCTCGACGATGGCCGCAGCGTGCTCCTCGTGCTCCGGCTTCATGAGCACGCTGCGCAGGACCCGGACAGGGCCATCCGAGGCGGGGATGTCGGGGTGCCGCCGGTGGAACGCCGCGGCGTCGACCCGGGCGACGCTCAGGTACGCGGGCTCGCCGGCGGTCATCGCCCGCTCGAACAGCCGCTGGCTGGCGGCGTCGACCTCATCCCCCGTCATGCCCGCCTGCCACGGGAAGTAGGTGACGATGTCCAGCTCCGGCTCCTGGTGGAGGCGGAGGCATCCCGAGACGCGGACTGATTCAGCGAAGCCCAGAGCCGCCCGGCGGCAGGCGGCGAGCACCGGGCCCAAGCCGGAGTCGGTGAGCGGGAAGAGCTGGAGGGTCGCCCAGAGCGCCGCCGCCGCCGCCCCGGCACGGGAGCACTCCAGGCTTATCTCGCCGAGATGGAGATCGCGGGAGGTGAAGTAGGTGTACGGCGAGTCGTGCCGGTAGAAACGGGCCACCGAGGGGTCCGGGAAGAGCACGCAGCCGCAGCCGTAGGGCTGAAGGCCGTGCTTGTGGGGATCGACGACAGCGGAGTCGCACCGGGCGATCGCCCGGAACTCCTCGCCGGGAATGCCCGACGCGCCCGACCAGGCGAGGATGGCGTAGAAGCCCCCGTAGGCGGCGTCGACGTGGATCCGGACGCCGTAGCGCTCCCGCAGCGCCAGCGCCTGGTGGATCGGGTCCACGCCACCCAGGGCGGTGGTGCCGGCGGTCAGCACCACGGTCCCGATCCGGCCGGTGCGCAGGGCCCCCTCGAGGGCGTCGAGATCCATGCGTCCCCGTTCGTCACTCGGGATCCGCACCCCGGTGACACCGAGCAGGTGACACATCCGCCCGTGGGTGTAGTGGGCCTCGTCGCTGTAGGCGATGGCCGCCTCAGGGTGGAGCTCCCGGGCGACGAAGAGGGCCTCCAGGTTGGCGATGGTCCCACTGGAGGTGAGGTGGCCCAGGAAGTCGGCGGGCAGATGGAGCATGGCGGCGATCTGCGCCACTACCTCCCGCTCCATCGCCGCCGTCGCCGGCCCGCCGTCGAGCGCGTGGTTGTTGGGGTTGATGAGCATGGCCATCAGGTAGGCGGCGGCGGCCACGGGGTGGGGCGGTTTCATCATCTGGCCCGCGTAGCTGGGATGGAAGAAGGGATAGTTGTCCCGGAGCCGCCGGCCCAGCTCTTCGAGGACCGCTGCAGACCTCTCGGGGTCCGCGATCACCGAGGGATGGGTGGAGAAGGCGCTCCAGCGGGACTCCCAGCTCTCCACGGCGTCGACGGCCTGCTCCAGCGAGGCGATGAGGTCCACGGCCGGCCGAGTCTACGGCGCCTCTCGGGGTGGAGCGGGCGCGGCCACCCGGTCGGCGAGGTGAGCCGAGTGCAGAACCGCCATCGCCTCCGAACACTCCATGTCTGGCGCCGGGGCACGCCAGGGCGGCCTCGGTCCGGCGCCCGGGTTGCATGCGCGAGAGACATGCGCTATATTGCCTATCGCAATATGGCGCATCGCCCATCATCCCACCCGGGAAGCATCATCGCCCTCGCCGCCCTCGCCCTGCTCTCGGAGAGGCCGCTCCACCCCTACGAGATGCAGCGGCTGATGCGTGACCGGCACAAGGACTACGCCGAGGGGAAGACGCGGGCCCTGTACCGAGCCATCGGCGAGTTGGAGTCCCTGGGCTGGATCGAGCCCGCCGAGACGACCCGCGAGGGCCGGCGGCCGGAGAGGACCGTGTACCAGATCACCCGGGACGGCCAGGAGGCGCTGGAGGACTGGCTCTCCGACCTCCTGGAGCGCCCGACGGCCGAGTACACGCCGTTCACGGTTGCCGTCGGCCACGTGGCCTACCTGCCCCAGGACCGGGCTCTCGCCGCGCTCCAGGCCCGGCTGGTGCAGCTCCGAGCGCGGCTCGCGGCTCATGAGGAGGCCTCGGCCGCGCTCCAGCAGGACCTCCACCTGCCCCGCATCGTCCTACTCGAGCTGGAGCACGAGCGGGCGCTGGGCGAGGCGGAGCTGCGCTGGGTGGCGTCGTTGGTGGACGACATCCGCTCCGGGCGCCTCTGCTGGAATGAGGAGATCCTGCGCGCCGAGTTCCAGGCCATCCACGAAGCGGAGATGGCCCGGCGTGCCCGCCATCACGCCACCGCCACCGTCCGCGAGACGACAGGAGAGCCCCATCGATGATCCACACCCGAGCATTGCGACGCGTCTTCCGAGGCCGCAAGTCGACCGTCGAGGCCGTGGCCGGCGTCGACCTGAACGTACCCCAGGGCCAGACCTTCGGCTTCCTCGGCCCCAACGGAGCCGGCAAGACCACGACGCTCCGGATGCTGGCCACGCTGCTGCCTCCAACCAGCGGCGAGGCCCAGGTGGCCGGCTGCGACCTGCGCCGCGAGCCGGCCCGGGTGCGGGAGCGGATCGGTTATGTGAGCCAGGAGGGGAGCAGCTTCGAGGATGCGACGGGAAGGGCCGAGCTGGTGATCCAGGGCCGCCTCTACGGGATGTCCCGTGCCGAGGCCGGGCGGCGCGCCGGCGAGCTCCTTCAGTCCCTGGAGCTCACCGACTGCGCGGACCGCAAGACCAAGACGTACTCCGGCGGCCAGAAGCGCCGCCTGGACGTCGGCATCGGGCTGATGCACCTCCCCCAGCTGCTCTTCCTCGACGAGCCCACCACCGGCCTGGATCCCCAGAGCCGAGCCCGGATGTGGGACGAGGTGCGGCGGCTGCGCGACGCCGGGACCACCGTGTTCCTGACCACCCACTATCTCGAGGAGGCCGACGCGCTCTGCGATCGGATCGCCATCATCGACCACGGCCGGATCGTCGCCGAGGGCACCCCCGAGGAGCTGAAGCGCCGGGTGGCCGGCGACGTCGTCGTGGTCGGCACCGAGGGCAGCCCGGCCACCACCCGCAAGCTCCTCCTCGAGCAAGGCTTCGTGCGAGAGCTGAGCGAGGAGGACGGGACTCTCCGCCTCTACGTCGACCGCGGCGAGACCGCGATGCCCCAGATCATCCGGATCCTCGACGGTGCCGGGATCACCCTGACCGCGCTGTCGCTGCACCGTCCCAGCCTGGACGACGTCTTCCTCCGCCAGACCGGGCGCTCGCTGCGCGAGACCGCAGCCTGAATCAAGGAGCACAGCAACGTGAAGCTGCTTCGCGACACCTGGTTGATGTTCCTCCGCTACCTGATGATCTTCCTGGGCAACCCGGCCTGGGTGATCATCGGGGTGGCCCAACCCGTCCTCTACCTGCTTCTCTTCGCCCCGCTGCTCAAGTCCCTGGTGCACATCCCCGGCTTTCCGCCGGGGGGCGCCTACAACGTCTTCGTGCCCGGCCTGCTGATCCAGCTCGGCCTCTTCGGGGCCAGCGGGGTCGGCTTCGGCCTGATCGCCGAGCTCCGCGAGGGTGTCATCGAGAGGTTCCGGGTCACCCCGTGCAGCCGCCTTGCCCTGCTGCTCGGCCGCGCGCTCCGCGACATCCTCACCCTGCTCATCCAGTCCGGCATCCTCCTGGCGCTATCGGTTCCTTTCGGCCTCCGACCCACCGCTGCCGGGGTGCTGGTGATGCTCGGCCTGGTGGCCCTGATCGGCCTCGGCATGGCATCGCTCGCCTACGCCGCCGCCCTCTGGCTGAGGGACGAGAACTCCTACGCGCCCCTCGTCTTCACCCTCTCGCTACCCCTCCTGCTGCTCTCCGGAGTGCTGCTCCCGCTCCAGCTCGCCCCCGACTGGCTGCAGCACATCGCCCAGGCCAACCCGCTCTCCTATGCCGTCACCGCCGCCCGCGATGTCTTCAACGGCAACGGGGGTTCGGTGGACGTCGTCAAGGGCTTGGCGATCATGGCGGCCCTGGCGCTGGTCGGCATCGCGGTGGGCGCGAGACGCTTCGCCCGCGCCATCGCCTAGCCGGCTGGCCTGGCAGCGGGCCACGGCCCCTCAGGGATGCCAGATGCCCATCTCGGATCGGCCGCCCGGCGGAGCGGCTCACGGCGTGGTGACCACGGCCCATCAGCCCAGTCGGCCATCGCTGGCGGTGGTCATCGGGTAGCCGTTGCGCACGTAGAAGAGCAGCTTGCCGACGACATGCAGGCTGAAGTTCGCGCTCACGTAGTCGCGAAGAGGCGGGTCCGGGGGAATGTACCAATACTGGAAGGGCGTGGTCGTCACCATGTAGTCGGATCGTTCGACCATCAGCGTCCAGAGCTGCTCGGCGCCGGTGGAGCCGAATCCATATGAGAGCGTGGCTCCCTCGGGATCGATCATGTCGTTGCAAACCGGCGCGGTCGACACGAACCTGTCGGTGGTCATCAGCAGTCTCGGTGCATCCGAGAGCGTGCATCCGCCGGCTGGAATCACCCCGTCGACGACGCCAGCGACGTCGCTGGTGGTCAGACTGTGAATCGAGATGACCTGGCTGGTGAACAAGAGGGCGATCGCCGCCGCGGTGACGGTGATTCCCATCGGTGCGGCGACTGGTGGCTCGCAAAGCCTCGCCAGCGACAGGGCTAGGAGCAGCCCGAGAAAGGGAGCCACGAATGCCGTGTACTGGGCGAAGTAGTAGGCCGGAAGGAACTGTGAGAACACCGCCAGCACGGCGGCACCGATGGCAAACCACTCCAAGGGTGGTGGCGGCCGCCGTGACCGGAGCAGGAAGGATGCCATCACCACCGCCGTGATCACCAGGGTCGCGATGACCGCCGCCTGCGCCCCTCCCCCGAACGCGGAGACGCCGGTGATGCTCTCGAGCCGGGCGGGGATCGACACCCGCTGCGCTCCCGGCGCGCTGGCCAATGGCGCGGTCAGCAGATCACGCAGGAAGGACCCGGGTGCGAGGATGAAGAACGGAAGGGTGGGGAGGCCGAAACCTGCCACGACACCGGCGAGGAAGGGAAGCAGTCGACGGCGGAGATCGGTCAGGCAGAGCACGGCGAGAACGACCACCGGAACGATGGCCGGCGCCTTGACGCTGAGCGCGATCCCGAAGCTGATGCCGCCGAGGAGGACACGGCGCCGCGACCGGGACAAGCAGTCGCCCTCGAAGATGATCGCCGCGCCGGCGACGGAGAAGAAGTCGACAACCGACTCGAGCAAGCCGCTGCGCAGCGCATACAGCTGGGCCGGATAGAAGGCCATGATCCCACAGGCGGCGATCACGGCGGTCGAACCGCGGTGCCTGACGATCCTCCCGATGAGCAGCACGCTGCCCGCTGCCAGAAGCGGCGTGCAGAGGCGCAGGGCGCCGAGGGCATCGCGGGTGCCAAGCCATTCGGAGAGGAATGCGAATGGGCTGGCCAGCAGCGGAAACCCCGGTGGTTGGAGCAGGTCGAAGTCGCGGTAGGGCAGGGCTCCGTGGACGAGCCGGACCGATGCCCCGAGCCAGGAGGAGATGTCCGGCGTGAGCCCGAACAGGAATCCCGGGCGCGACAACTGATAGCCGGTGATGGCAGCGGCGAGCGCGGCGAACACCCATATCAGGACTGTTCTCCGCCGATCGACCTCGTGCGTCGTTCGACCCCCGACCAGATAGCCGTCGCCCTGGACGGTTGAATCCGAGCCGTCGGCTCGAGGATAGCACCGTCGGCAGCGGACCTCCGGATGCCGCCGCCTCTTCAACCCAGTGGCTGCAACGGCGCTTCTCGGTTTCAGCCGGCTCATCAAGGGCTTCGCAGCCGCTGGCGGGTCGGCTCCGGCCGGGCGATGCGACGGCGGACCAGGCTCAGAATCAGCTCGACGACCCCGGCGAGGCCCTCACCCAGCTGCCCCCCACGACTCCGCGACGCCCGGCCCGGGGCGCAGGGGGTCAGCGACGCCCGGCCCGGGGCGCAGGGGGTCAGCGCCAGCGGCAACCATGCCGTGGTGGAGGGCTTCAATCTTCCGGCCTGCGCTTCTCGGCCGGCCGCGCGTCCACGACGCCGTGACGTTGGAGGCCACTCTGCTTCCCAGATTGCCACCAAATGGCCGGGGAGAGGCCAGCCCACTCACGCCACGCTGTAAGGTGAGGTGATAGTCAGTCGATCACATCAGGCGCGCTGTCCTTTTCCGGGTTCACCGCCTATAGTCCTGCCAACCGGGGGATCGGAGCCGAAGCCTGAAGGGAGTCAGCTATGGCGAATCCAGCATCGTCGACAGCCGCAGCAGCCGCGCGACGGGCTACTCCTGAATCGATCGAGACACCCGAAGAGTACGGCGCGTTTCGACTCGAACAGCGCGGCATCGAGCTGATCCCCGACTCCGACCGGACGATGAAGCCCGCGAGCCTCTTCTGGCTCTGGGCGGGGGCGGTGTGGAACGTCGAGTTCTTCGTCTACGGCGCCCTGATGATCGTCTTCGGGCTCTCCTTCGGCCAGGCGGTGCTGGCGATCCTCATCGGCAACCTCTTCTACGCACTCCTGGGATTCGCGAGCTGGTGGGGAACCGACACCGGGACCACGGCGTTCATGGTCAGCCGCGCTCCCTTCGGCCGCAACGGCAACCGCCTGCCGTCCCTCTTCAACTGGCTCACCCAGGTGGGCTTCGAGATCGAAGGGATCGTCCTGGTCGTGTTCATCGTCGAGGCGATGTTCAGCCACCAGGGCGTCGGCTCCCTGAGCGATGCCGCCAAGGCGATCATCATCGTGGTGGCGGTGGCGGTCCAGTTCGTGGTCCCCTTCCTGGGTCACGCCACCATCAAGTCGGTGCTGCGCTACCTCTCCTTCCTCTTCATCGTGCTGTTCGCGATCCTCGCGATCCTGGTGCTGCCCCACGTCAATCTCAGCAAGGTCTCGACGGGCACCTCGTGGTGGCTGTGGACCACAGGGCTGGTGCTGATCATCTCCGCGGGCGGCCTGGGCTGGACCGAGAACGCCGCCGACTACTCGCGCTACCTGCCCCGCGGCACCCGTAAGGCCAGCACCTTCTGGGCGGCCACCCTGGGGCCGGCGATCCCCTCGATCCTCCTCGAGCTGCTAGGAGCGGCTGCCTTCTCCGTCAGCGCGTTTTCTCACGCGTTCGAGTCCGCTTCGAACGCGGCGACCATCCCCGCTGTGTTCAGCTCCTACGCCTCCTGGTTCTTCTGGCCCTTCATGATCGTGGCCCTGCTCCAGCTCTTCTCGATCAACAGCATCGACATGTACTCGTCGGGGGTCACCCTCCAGGCCATCGGCATACCCCTCAAGCGCTGGGGCTGCGTCCTGATCGACACCGTGGTGAGCGGCGCGGTCACCGCGCTGGTCATCTTCCAGGGCAAGTTCTACGCGGACCTCTCCGGCTTCCTCGACTACATCGTGGTCTGGCTGGGGGCCTGGTTCGGGGTCATGGCGGTGGACTACCTGCTGCGCCGCGGGAGATACGACAGGACGTCGCTGGCCGCCCGGGTCGGCGGCCTGTACTGGCGCAACGGCGGCCTCAACTGGCGAGCCCTGCTGGCGCTCATCATCGGCATGGGAGCGGCTCTGATGTGGACGGACGCGCAGTTCTACGTGCCGTCCTACAACTCCCCGCTCTCTGCCGCCACCGGAGGCGGTGACCTGAGCTGGCTGGTGGGCATCGTGGTCAGCGCCCTGCTCTACTGGGTGCTCTCGTTCCGCAGCGTCGCCGGGGAGGTCGCCCAGACCGCGGTGGCAGCCTCGGGGAGCTGAACCGATCGGGTCCTGACCTTGCGCTGCAGGCACGCGGGGGCGGACGCGCTCCGCCCCCGCGACCCGGCGGATGGGAGGCCGTCAGCCGCCGGACCTTGTCCCGGCGGCGGCGCTGGCATACTGACCAGCGTGACCACTCCAACTCCGCAGCGCCGGTTCAATGTCCGCATCCCCCTGCGCGACGGCGTCCACGTCGCCGCCGACATCGCCTTCCCAGAGACGCTCCCCGCCGCGGCGGTGGTGATGCGCACCCCCTACGGCAAGGGTGGCGAGGTCCCCTCCAAGCGCGCCGGCGAGTTCGCGGCGCGCGGCTATGCGTTCGTGACCGTCGACGTTCGCGGCCGCGGGGACTCCGAGGGCGACTTCCTCCCCTACCGCAGCGACGGGCCCGATGGATACGACGTCATCGAATGGCTGGCCGCCCAGGAGTGGTGCACCGGCCAGGTGGTCAGCTACGGCGGCAGCTACTGCGGCCACATCCAGTACCTGACCGCCCTGGAGCGGCCGCCGTCGCTGCGGGCGATGGTGGTCATGGTCACGCCCAGCGACCCCTTCGTCGAGCATCCCACCGGGGTGCCCTCGCCGATGCACGTCGACTGGTACCGGCTGGTCGACGGCCGCGTCCCCCAGTACCGCGAGGACGTGGACTGGCTCCAGGTCTACCGCCACCGGCCGATGCTCACCATGGACGAGGCCGCCGGCTTCGTCTCCCCAGCCTGGCGGGAGACGCTCCGGCACCGGACGCTGGACGAGTTCTGGGAGCCGCTGCGCTACCAGCACCGGATCGCGGAGATCGACCTTCCGGTGCTGCACGTCTCCGGCTGGTACGACGACGAGGAGATCGGCACCCCCCGTAACTTCGCGGCCCTGGTGGCGGCGGGGAGGGCCGGCCAGCGCCTCCTCATGGGCCCCTGGGGACACAGCGTCAACGCGTCGCGCACCGTGGGCGACGTCGATTTCGGTCCCCACGCCGTCATCGACCTGAACGGCCACATCCTCCGGTTCCTCGACGAGCACCTCCGCTCCGGCCCCCCCACCGGCCCCGCCCCGGTTCGCCTCTTCCTGATGGGGGCCGACGAATGGCGGGATGAGGCGACCTGGCCGCCCGGCGATACGGTGGAGACCGTCCATCACCTCCACAGCGGCGGCCAGGCCAACAGCCGGTACGGTGATGGCTCGCTAAACGAGGTGCCGGCCGGCGACGAGCCGGCGGACCGATGGGTGCACGACCCGGGGGATCCCGTCCCCTTCCCCACCGGGATGTCCTCGGGGCAGATCGGCGGCCCCGACGACTGCGCGGGGGTGCAGGGACGCAGCGACGTGCTCGTCTACACCACCGCGCCGATGACCAAGGCCCTGGAGGTGATCGGCCCGGTGAGGCTTATCGCCAACATCAGCACCTCGGCGGCGGACGCCGACCTGGTTGCCCGGCTCAGCCTGGTCAGCCGGAGCGGTCGCGCCCGCCGGCTCTGCGACGGGATGGTGAGGCTCCGCCACCGCGCCGGGTTCGAACAGGAGCAGCCGGTCACCCCTGGCGAGGTCTACGAGGTGGAGATCGCTATGTGGGACACCGCGGTGCGCGTCCTGCCCGGCCAGAGCCTGCGGCTCGACATCGCCTCCTCGGCCTTCCCCAAGCACGAGGTCAACCTCGGCACCGGTGGTGACATCGCCGGCGAGACGGAGGGCGTGCTGGCCACCAACCACCTTTGGCACACACGGGCGCACCCCTCCCGACTGCTGCTGCGCACCCGCCCGGTCGTCTGATGGGCCGGCGTCCGGCCACCTCGGTGACTCGAGGCTGCGGGGACACGCGCAACTCTCGCCGAGGCTTTTCAATCAATCGAGCGGGGGTATCCGCAAGAGTGCTGTGGAGACGCCTGACTGCCCGAGGCAGCCTGGGTCGCTCCCGCCTATTGACCCCGATTGATGAACTGGGGACCGGGAACGGGAGGCTTGTGTTCTAGCTGCTCTGCGGCCATCCGATTGCTGGCGGAGTTGAATTTCGCCCATAGAGCCTTTAGGTACTTCGGCCACCTAGCAGCTTTCATGCTTTGATGGTAATCCCAACCTACCAGAAGCGCCACGGATAGCCTTTCCCGCTTCATCAGGGACCTGACGACAACGGGGTTGGCAAACGCCGGTTACCGCTGCCGGCCGTCGCGCCCGCGACCGCCGCTCGGCGCCTGGCGGAACCGCCGAACCTTCAGCACCATCTCGCGGGCCCGGCTCTCCACCTCGCCGAGGTCCCGGGCGGCAAGCAGGTCGGAGGCGACCGGC
Organism: Binatia bacterium; assembly: GCA_035624785.1. Classification (GTDB taxonomy): domain Bacteria; phylum Chloroflexota; class Dormibacteria; order Aeolococcales; family Aeolococcaceae; genus JAJZNI01. The sequence continues at coordinate 125,358 of DASPQV010000025.1, forward strand.
CAGCTGCTCCCCACCGCGGTCACCGAGGGGATGGCGAGGTAGCGCTCCAGGTTGTCGAGGGTGATGCCGCCGCTGGGGATGAACCGGAAGGCTGGGAACGGTCCGGCGAGGGCCCGCAGGTAGGCGGGCCCGCCGGCGGCCTCAGCGGGAAAAAACTTGGCGGCGCCGAGGCCGTGGCCGATCGCCGCCTGCACCTCGGTGGGGGTGACCACTCCGGGCAGCGGGGTGGCGATGCGCTCCAGGCAGCGGCCCACCACCGCGGCGTCGAACCCCGGGGAGACCACGAACCGGGCGCCGGCATCGAGGGCCTGATCCAGCTGCTGGGAGGTGAGGACCGTCCCGGCGCCCACCAGCACCCCAGGCCGCTGCTCGGCGATCGCCTTGATGGCATCGGCGGCGGCCGCGGTGCGGAAGGTGATCTCGGCGCAGGGAAGGCCGGCCGAGAGCAGGGCGTCGGCAAGCGGCACCGCCAGCTCGGCATCGGAGATCTCGATCACCGGGACGATCCCGACGTCGGCGATGCGGCCGAGCACATCCATGGCGCTCACCAGTCGTGCATGGAGCCGTCGAGGCGGCGGGCGACCGGCAGGTAGGCGCGGCGGTAAGGGAAGCGGGCTGCCAGCTGCTCGTCGATCTCGACGCCAAGGCCGGGACCGTCGCCGGGCTGGAGCATCCCGCCGGCGAACCGGTAGGTGTGGGGGAAGACGGAGTCGGTCTCCTCGGTGTGACGCATGTACTCCTGGATCCCGAAGTTGGGGATGGCGACGTCCAGGTGGAGCTGCGCGGCCAGGCAGACCGGGGAGAGGTCGGTGGCCCCATGGGCGCCGGTGCGCACGTCGTACGTCTCGGCGAAGGCGGCGATGCGGCGCTGGTGGGTGATCCCGCCGGCGCGCACCACCGAGGTGCGGATGTAGTCGATGAGCTGCTCGGCGATCAGCACCCGGCAGTCCCAGATGGAGTTGAAGACCTCACCGGTCGCGAGTGGAGTGGTGCTGTGCTGCCGGATCAGCCGGTAGCCCTCCTGCAGCTCGGCGGGGACCGGGTCCTCGAGCCAGAAGAGAGCGCAGTCCTCGACGCTCTGGGCCAGGCGCGCCCCCTCGGCGGGGGTGAGCCGGTGGTGGGCATCGTGGAGCAGGGCGAATTCGAAGCCGAAGCGCTCCCGCACCGCGTTGAGCGCGGAGGGGATGAAGCGCAGGTACCGCTCTGTGGACCAGAGGTTCTCGGCCGGCATGCCGGCATCCGCCGGCTCGTAGAAGAGCTTGTCGCGGCTCACCCCGTAGGTGCCGGAGATGCCGGGGACGCCGCACTGAGCCCGCACCGCCCGGTAGCCGCGCTCCAGGTAGGCCGCGACCTGGTCGAGCAGCTCCTCCACGTCCTCGCCGTTGGCGTGGCCGTAGACGGTGACCCCCTTGCGGCTGCGGCCACCGAGGAGCTGGTGGACGGGAAGGCCCGCCCGCTTGCCCAGGATGTCCCAGAGCGCGGTGTCGACGGCCGCGATCGCGGTCATTGTCACCGGTCCCCGCCGCCAGTACGCGCCTCGGTAGAGGTACTGCCAGGTGTCCTCGATCCGGGTGGCGTCACGCCCGATCAGGAGCGGGCAGACGTGGTCCCGGAGGTAGGAGGCGGCGGCCAGCTCCCGGCCGTTCAGGGTGGCATCGCCCAACCCGGTGATCCCCGAGTTGGTGGTGAGCTTGAGGGTGACGAAGTTGCGCCCCGGCGAGCAGACGATGACGTCAGCCCGCTCGATCCGCTCGGCAGGGCCCTCAGGTTCCGGCATCGATCACCCGAAGGCGTCCTCGCCGGTGATCTCCTTGCCCAGCACCAGGGTGTGGACCTCCTCGGTGCCCTCGTAGGTGAGCACGGACTCGAGGTTGGCCATGTGGCGCGCCACCGGGTATTCGAGGGTAATCCCGTTGGCCCCCAGGATGGTCCGGGCCGCCCGGGCGATGTCGAGGGCGATCCGGGTATTGGCTCGCTTGGCGAGGGAGATCTGGACCGGCTGGACCCGGCCGGCGTCGGCGAGCACGCCGAGGCGGTGGGCGACCAGCCGTCCCTGGACCAGGCGGGTCGCCATGTCGGCGAGCTTGGCCTGGGTCAGCTGGAACCCGGCGATGGGCTTGCCGAAAGCCCTGCGGCTCTGTGCGTACGCGAGGGCCGCCTGGTAGCAGGCGCGGGCGGCGCCCAGTACTCCCCAGGAGATCCCGTATCTCGCCTCATCGAGGCAGGCGAGCGGAGCCCGCAGGCCCCGGGCCCCGGGCAGCATCGCGGTGTCGGGGAGGCGCACCTCGTCGAGCACCAGCTCGGAGGTGGTCGAGGCCCGGAGCGACAGCTTGCCCTCGATGTCACGCGCGCTGTAGCCCGGCGTGCCACGCTCCACCAGGAAGCCGCGGATGCCGTCGTCGGTGCGGGCCCAGACCACCGCGATGTCGGCGACGGATCCGTTGGAGATCCACATCTTGGTTCCCGATACGATCCAATCCCCGCCCTGGCGTCGCGCCCGGGTGCGCATCGCCGCCGGGTCGCTGCCAGCGTCCGGCTCGGTGAGGCCGAAGCAGCCCACCGCGCGACCGGCGGACATCTCGGGGAGCCAGCGATCCCGCTGCTCGTCGCTGCCGAAACGGTCGATTGGGAACATGGAGAGCGAGCCCTGCACCGAGACGAAGGAGCGGAGCCCGCTGTCCCCCGCCTCAAGCTCCTCACAGGCGATCCCGTAGGCGACCGCTGAGGCGCCGGCGCAGCCGTGGCCCTGGAGGCGCATGCCCAGGAGGCCGAGCTCGGCGAGCTCGGCGACCAGCTCCCGGGGAAAGGTGCCGGCGGCATAGTGCTCCGACACCAGGGGCAGGAAGCGCTCCCGGACGAAGGCCCGGACCATCTCCTGGACCATCCGCTCCTCGTCGCTCAAGAGGTCGTCGACGGCGTACAGGTCGGCGGGGTCGAGGCGGGTCGGGGCAGCACTGCGGGTTGCGGTTGTCGCCATGCCGCCCATTGTGATCCGCCCGGGCCGGGGCCGGCGCCGGCGGCCGCGACCGGTCAGTGGCCGGTGCCGAGCTCCACCGCCTTGACCAGCAGCACCAGGATCGCGACCACCAGGTAGCCGGCCATCGAGTACATGCCGATCTTCCTGCCCCGGGAGGGCACCGGCCGGGTCAGCAGGGCGATCGGCGGCATCCGCCAGGTGAATCGCTCCTCCCGCTCTTCAGGGGGGACCGGTGAGGCCAGGCCGCCACGAGTGAGAGCACCGATGCTGACCAGCCCGACCACCAGGACGCCGGCGAGAACGATGACCAGGATGGTGATGTTGATCTCCGTGAAGATCGTCGAGATGATGAGGATCAGGGAGAGCATCACCAGGGTGGCGATGATGACCGTGGCCAGGATGTTGAGCCAGGCACGATTGACCCATGGGCCCAGCACCGCCCGGTCGTTGCAGAGGAGCAGAAGGAACAGGCTGGCGCTGGGCAGCAGGGTCCCGGCGAGCGCCTGGACTGCGGTGGTGATCAGCCCGAGCGGGGCCGAGGGCAGGAGGACGATGGCCGCGGCGATGACCACCACCCCGGTGAAGGTCGCATAGAAGAGCTTGGCGTCGCGCCACGAGCGGTGCAGCGAGTGGCGGATGCCGAAGACGTCGCCGAAGGCGTAGGAGGTGGCCAGGGTCACGGCGCTGGCCCCGATGATCGAGGCGTCGATGAGCACGATCGCGAAGACGGCGCCCAAAGTGGTGCTGATCTCCCGGCTCAGCCCGCGGGCCACTGAGAGGGCATCGACGAAGTGCCCGGCCAGAGGGGTGCCCTGGAAGGCGCTCGTCGCGGTGATCATGATCGCCGCGGCGCCGATGACCACCACGAAGGCGCCGATGATGGTGTCGGTACGCTCGTAGTTGATCCACCTGGGCGTGATCCGCTTGTCGACCACGTTCGACTGCTGGAAGAAGAGCTGCCAGGGGGCGACCGTGGTGCCGACGATGGCGATGATCAGCAGCGCGGCGTTGGAGGTGAGCCCTCCCTGGATGCCGGGGACGCCGAAGCCATGGAGGGCGGTGCCCACCGACGGGTGGGCCAGCACCACCAGCGGGATCATCAGGGCGTTGGCGGCCAGGAAGATGAACATGAAGCGCTCCCAGGTCTCGAACCTCCCGGTGACGGTGATCCCGATCAGGAGCACGGCGCCGACGGGGACCGCGATGTATGGGCTGACCCCGAAGTAGGCGGCGCCAAGTGCGATGCCGATGAACTCGGTGACGATGGTCAGGAAGTTCAGGAGGAAGAGATCCCCGACCGCATAGAGGCCCCAGAACCTGCCGAAGCGCTCGAAGATCAGCCGCCCGTGGCCGACCCCGGTCACGGCGCCGAGCCGGACCACCATCTCCTGGTTGACGATGAGCACGGGGACGAGCAGGAGAAGGACCCAGAGCAGGCTGTCACCGTAGGTCTGGCCGGCGTTGGCGTAAGTGGCCACGCCGCCGGCGTCGTTGTCGCCGACCATGACGATGAGGCCAGGCCCCATGATCGCGGCCAGGGCCAGGGCTCGCTGCCGCCAGGTCCGGCGGCCGCCGTGCTCGTGCTCGGAGATGGTCCCGAAGGCGCCCCGGATGTCGCCCTTGTGGGCCTCGTCCAGGACAGCGCTGCCCGGCACCGCGCCACCCGGCACATCCCGGCGCTGCGCGCGCTCCGGGTCTCGGAGCCTTTCCTGTACCAAGCCGGACCTCCCGCTGCCACCGCGGCAGCTCTACTGGGCGGGCATGCCCGCTCAGGAGGTCACGGGCTCAGACTCGGTCCCGCACCCCTTCGCGGACGTGCCCTACGGCGCCGGGACGTGGCGACATCGGTGATGCCGGCACTGACCCGGGCCGCTGACTACTACCGTCTTCCATGGGCACCTCTGGCTGTGAACCGCCGGCCCGAGTTTATCAGCGGTCACCGGGGCTTCGGCCCGCTGCAGCCACCTTGGGATCAGCAGGGGAGCCGCATCAGGTCATTCAGTCGTGGTCGGCCTCGGCGCGCCGGCGCCAGGAGTCGGGCAGGATGGCCTCGAGGACGTCGTCGACGGAGATGACGCCGACCAGCCGCCGCTCGTCGTCGACCACCGGGGCCACACTCAGGTTGAAGTCGGTCATCAGGCGGGCGACCTCGGGCAGGTCGTCATCCAGCTCGAGGGCGGTGTCGCCCCGCTGGACCAGGTCCGAGAGCCCGTCCGTCTCCGATGCCTGGATCAAGCTCACCAGGGGTGCGGCCCCGACCAGACGGCCCTCGGCCTCGACCAGGAAGACGTCGGTGAGCACCTGGGGGGAGAGGTCGGCGCTGCGGACCGCCGCCAGCGCCTCGGCCACCGTCGCCGCGACGGGGACGGCAACGTAGTCGGGGCTCATCAGGCCACCCGCGGACTCCGGGCTGTAGCTCAGGAGCGCGCGCACCTTGGCCTGCTTCGCCGGGGGCAGCTGGGCCAGGATCGGCGCCCGGCGCTCCTGGTCGAGCTCGGTGATCAGGTCGGCGGCGTCGTCCGAGCCCATCTCGGCGAGCACCGCCGCCGCGTCGGCATCCGATCGCGAGCGCAGGAACTCGACCTGGTGCTCGGTGTTCAGCTCCTCGAACACATCCGCCTCCAGCTCGGGATCGGCGTGGACCGCCGAGATGATCTCCTCCCCCTCCTCGTGGGAGGCCTGCTCGACGATGTCGGCGATCTCGGCGGGATGAAGACGGCGCAGCCGGCGGAGCGGCATCAGCAGCCGGGAGGCGGGCACATGGCGGACGAAGGGCTCCACCTGAGACCAGTCGACGATCCGGCCGTTGTGATGGGGTCGGTGGGGCAGGCGGAGCAGGCGGGCAAACCCGCCGCCCCGGCCCGGGTCGACGCCCACGATCCGCCAGGCACCCCGCACCTGGGCGAGCTGGATATCCCCGGCGGAGATCAGGGTGCCGTCCTCCACGTTGATCATCCGGCGCCCCAGGACGTCGCGGCGCAGCAGCACCTCACCCTGGCGGCGCTCGAAACGGAGCAGGCTGAGGGTCTCCCCCTGGAGGCGGACCTGGCCGCGGCTGATCTCGCCGACGCGATCCCGCGGGAGAAAGACCTGGCGCCCGGCCAGCCGCGCCACCAGGCCGGTGACCGGGGGGTAGTCGCCGGCGCCGAAGCGGACGATGACGTCCTCGACCCGCCCCAGCGTCTCCCCCGACCGATCGACCACCCGGCTCCCGGTGACCTCGGTGAGCCAGAGGTGAGCGCCCGCGGCTCCGCGACCCGCCTCGGATCGGGCAGCCGGCACCGGTCGCTGGGGCCCGGCGGACTGGGAGGACCCCGCCCCCGGCTGGTCTGAGGTGGCCATCTGTCGGCCCTAGAGTCTGCCACGTCTCCATGCGACGAGCATCGCTGGCCACCACCCGCTCCGACCCGACCGCCCTGCAGCCTCTCAGCGCCGCCGCAACTCCGCCAGCCCGAAGCGCGTTGCATCTCCGGAGGCGGATCGGGTCCGGCCGGCAGGTGCCGGGAAGCGCCGGCCCGGGTGGTGCGCACGCGGAGGCCCAGGAATGATCGGACGGCGACTCCGGAGGCTCCGCGGGCTCGTCCCGCTGCTCGTGGCCGGCCTGGGAGCGTCCTGCGCGGGCGGCCTGACCGCGCCGCCCAGGACCGCTCCGGTGGCCGCGTCTCCCACCGCCACCACCTCCGGCGCGTCACCGAGCGGCACCGCGACGATCCCCGCCGTGACCCCCAGCCGGACCCTGACCCCCAGCCGCGCCGCGATCCCCAGCCCGACGGCGGCCTCCCGCCCGACCGCGACCCCGTGCGACCCGCTGGCCGTCATCGACTCCTGGAGCCTCAGCCTCCGCGCCGCCCAGCTGGTTGTGGTACCCGCCGACGAGACCGACGTGGCCGCGGCGGCGCCATCGATCAGGGAGGGAGCGGGCGGGGTGATCCTCTTCGGCGCCGCGGCGCCCGCTGACCTGGCCCAGCAGCTGTCCGACCTGCGCGCCGCCGCGCCGCCCGGGGCCGCGCCGCTGGTGATGACCGACGAGGAGGGTGGTGGGGTGCAGCGCATGGCGAACCTGGCCGGCTCGGTCCCATGGCCGGCGACCATGGCGGCGACGATGACCCCTGACCAGGTGCGTACGCTGGCGGCGCAGACGGCCCGCCGCCTGGCGGCGGCCGGGGTGACCATGGACCTCGCCCCCGTCCTCGACCTGGCCTCGGGGCCGGGCCCGGACGCGGCGCACACCGACGGTCCGCGCTCCTTCAGCCCCGACGCGGTGACGGCGGAGAACTACGGCCTGGCCTTCGCCGAGGGCCTCGAGGAGGGCGGGATCATCCCGGTTGTCAAGCACTTCCCGGGTGAGGGAGCGGCCACCGCCAACACCGACGACGGTCCCGCCAGGACACCGGCGCTCTCCGAGCTGGAGCAGAACGACCTGCTTCCCTTCGAGGCGGCGATCCGGCAGGGCATTCCGGCGGTCATGATCGGCAACGCCGTGGTCCCCGGGCTGGGCACCTCACCCGCCTCCCTGTCGTTCTCGGTGATCTCGTGGCTGCTCCGGCAGCAGCTCGGGTTCGCCGGCCTGGTGATGACCGATGCCCTCAACGCCGAGGCCATCAGCGCCCTGGGCCTCACCGTCCCGGAGGCGGCGGTGGAAGCGGTCGCCGCCGGCGCTGACATGGTTCTCTACAACGCCTCCAACCCCAACGCCACCTTCGACCAGGTGGTGGCGGCGCTGGTCCGGGCGGTGACCGCCGGCACCATCCCGGCCGCCAGCCTCGACACATCGGTGGAGCGGGTGCTGGGCGTCAAGGGCGTGAACGTCTGCGCGTCGCCGGCGCCCTGAGGGCGGTGCCGCGTCCGGCCTTCGGGGGCAGCCTACCCCGACGGGCTCCAGGCCTCCTGGGTGGCGGCGTCGCCGGCCAGCGACCGGGGCCAGATGACTCCCATGCTGGCGCCTCCGGACGGAGACTCCGCGATGGCCCAGCGCCCGCCTGTGGCTTTGACGACGGAGTTGGCGATGGCCAGCCCCAGGCCGGCGCCGCGACCACGGTCGGTGGCGCGGTGGAAGCGGTCGAAGATCCGGGGCCGCTCCTCGACCGGGATGCCCGGCCCGGAATCGTCGACGGTGAGGCGCACCCGGTTGCCCTCCGCCCAGACCGAGACGTCGACGGTGCCCCCCACGGGTACGTACTTGCAGGCGTTGTCGAGGAGAACGCCCAGAAGGCGATCCAGCCACTCCGGAGGTGCCTGGACGATGAGCGGCACCGGGGCGGTGTGCACCGAGAGGCGAACGCGCTTGGCCTCGGCGACGGCGGTGAAGCGGTCGGTGGTGGTCTGGGTGAGGATGGCGAGGTCCACGTGCTCGGCCTCAGGTCGCTGGCGGGTGCTGTCGAAGCGGGCGAGCCAGAGCAGGTCCTCGACGAGCCGGCGCATCCGTCCGCTCTCCCCCTGCACGCGCTGGAAGGCCAGGCGATACCAGTCTGGATCGCGTGGTTCGCTGAGAGCCAGAGAGGTCTGGGCCTCGATGACCGAGAGCGGGGTGCGCAGCTCGTGGGAGGCGTCCGCGGTGAACTCCAGCTGGCGCAGCCGGGCCAGCTCGATCGGAGCCGCCACCCGGCGGCCGATGGCCATCGCCCCGAGGAAGACAGCGATCAGAAGGATCGGTCCAACGATGCTCTCGGCGACGATGATGTTGGACTGCGCGGCCTCGACGGCCGCCATCGCCTGGCCCACCACGACGCGCAGGGGGGTCTGCGCCAGGGTGATCTCGCCGGTCATCGGGTCGACGGTTCGCGTGGTGAGCACGCAGCTGGTTCCCACCAGCCGGTAGTCGGCGCCGTTCAGCGAGAAGGTCCGCGGTGAGCTGCCCACCGTCTGGGCGGCGCCGGGGAGGCTGAAGACGGATGAGTCGAGCGCACTGCCCTCGATGTACAGACGCTGCGATCCGTCCGGGAGGATGACCCAGATGTACTGGGTCGATGCCGGCTCGGCGCCACCCATCGGAAGTCGCGACCCCAGCTCTGGAGCCGGGGAGCCACTGATGACGGCGGCGGCCCGGCTGAGAGTGCCATCGATGTCGCTGTCGACCGACGAGCTGTCCCGGCTGGTGACGATGAGCACCACCGACACCGCGGTGACCAGGTAGACGACGGCGACGATCGCGGTGGTGATCAGCGCCACCCGGGTGGATGCCGTCCTGACCCGGTGCAGGACGGCGCGAGCACCAGCGCCTGAATCCGCCGGTGGCCAGCCGCTGGCGGAGAGACGGTCCAGGGCGCGGCGGATTCGCGACGGGGAACCCTGGCTCATCCGACCGCCTCCTCCAGACGGTAGCCGGCGCCGCGCACGGTGACGATCCGGATGCCGGCGCCGGGCAGCTTGGCGCGCAGCCGGCTGAGCTGGACGTCGATGGCATTGGAGCCCAGCGCGTCGGTCTCGTCCCGCCAGCCGTGCTCGGCGATGGTCTTGCGGGTGACCACCGCCGGGGAACGGCGCATCAGCAGCTCCAGGATGTTGTACTCGGTGGTGGTGAGGGCGACGGCGCGGCCGTCCGCCGTCACCTGGTGCCGGATCGGGTCGAGGGCCAGCCTGCCCCGCGAGATGACCGGAGCATCCACGCCGCGGGGACGCCGCTGCAGGGCCCGGATCCGGGCCAGCAGCTCGCCGAAGTCGAAGGGCTTGACCAGGTAGTCGTCGGCGCCGGCGTCGAGGCCCTCGACCCGGTCGGGCGGCGTGTCCCGGGCGGTCAGCATCAGCATCGCGGTGGGACGCTCGTTGCGCCGGGCCCATCGGACCACGTCGATCCCCGAGCCACCGGGCATCCGCCAGTCGATGATCGCCACGTCGTACTCGTAGAACTTGAGCTGGTCGATGGCGTCCTCGCCCCGACCGACGGCGTCGACCTGGTAGCCCTTCTCCTCCAGCCCCTGGACCAGCACCTCCTGGAGCCCCGGGTCGTCCTCGGCGACGAGCACGCGCATGAGCTCAGTGTCCCCCCTTTCGGCTCCAGGGGAAAGGAGCACCGGTCACTGGCCGTCCCTCAGGTGGTGGCGGGAGACCCGCCCCCGCTGGTGCCGCCACCCCCGCCGCCGAAGAAGCCACCACCGCCACCGAAGAAGCCACCCGCGCCGCCGAACCCGCTGCTCCCGGTGAAGCAGCCCGAGGGCCCGGGCGGAACGATGCTGAGGCTGCGGGCGCTGACGCTGCCCGCCTGGTCCCGGCTCCCGGTGGCGAGGACGCAGACGCCGTTGGTCAGGTCGGAGTCACTTCCCTGGGCGCTCATGCTGACCTTCACCGTGGTCGGCACGGTCACCGTCTGGCTGGTGCCCTGAGCGCTCTGGACCGTCACCGAGGTGCCGGTCACCGCGGTCACCAGGCCACGGACGGCGGCGAAGTTGGCGGGGATGCCCGACGGTGTCGCCCGCGGGCTGAAGCTGAAGCTGGGCCGGCCGCTGGGGAAGGCGCCCGGGCTGCCGCCCGTGAACGAGCGCAGCGCGCAGGAACCGTTGACCTCCGGCGACACGGTGACGCTGCTCACCGTGACGCTGCCCGTCGCGTCCTTGGTCCCGGTGCCGGTGATGCAGCTTCCCGTGGTGATGTCCTGGTAGCTGCCCGTGCTCGTCTCGGTGATCGGGGTCGAGCTGGTGTAGGTCACCGTGACGTCGGTGCCGCTGGTGCTGACCAGGGTGAGGGTGGTTCCGTTCATCTGCACCAGGGCCCCCTCGGCGCCGCCGAAGCTGCCCCGCAGCGAGCTTCCCGGTGATGGAGAGGCCGAGCCCGGGCCAGCGCCGGCCGAGGTCGTGGCCGCGCCGCAGGCGGCGACGGCGAGGCCCAGCGCCATCAACCCTCCTGCCCTCCAGAACCCGCGGTGGCGCCTCACCGTCGTCTTCATGTCGCGCGTCTCCTGCATCCCTGACCTACTCCGAACGAAGCGCATCGATGGGCGCCAGCCGCGCGGCCCGGGCCGCGGGATAGACACCGAACAGAAGGCCGACCGCCGCCGAGACCCCGACGGCGATGACAACCGGGGTCGCCGTGATGTCGATGGCGACGCCACCGTTGGTGAACTTCGGGACGAGCCACTCGACGAGGAAGGCGACCACCACTCCCAGGCCTCCACCCGCCACGGAGAGGGCGGTGGCCTCGACCAGGAACTGCCGGAGCAGGTCTCGGGGGGCCGCGCCCAGGGCCTTGCGGAGGCCGATCTCGCGGGTCCGCTCGGTCACCGACACAAGCATGATGTTCATGACGCCGATGCCGCCCACCAGCAGGGAGATGGCGGCGATGGAGGCGAGCAGGATGGTGAGCGTCTGGGTCACCGAGGAGGCGGTGCTGGCCAGCTGCGACTGCGAGGTGATGGTGAAGTCGGGGGTGCCGTCGGTGATCCCGTGGGTGTTCATCAGCTCCTGGTCGGCCTCCAGGTAGGCGGAGCCGACGGTGTCGGCGCTGGTGGCGCTGAGCAGGATCTCCTCCACCGAGTCCGGGTTCCCACCGACCAGCTCATCCTGGGCGGTCGTGATCGGCACGACCGCCATGTCGTCGGAGTTGGTCAAACCCTGGCTGCCCACGGTGTTGAGGATGCCGATGACCTGGAAGGCATCGGAGCCGACGCTGACCGAGTCGCCCACCCCGACTCCGAGCTCCGACGCGGTGGTCGAGCCGATCACCACCTCCTGGCCGTGGACCTGAACGTCGTGCTCGGTGAAGAAGGAGCCGGTGGCGACCGAGCGGGCGTTGGTGGCCAGCCAGGCGGGGGTGCTCCCCTCCACCGTGGTCGTCCAGTTGCTCCCCGACGTGCTGTCGAGGGTCTCACTGGCCCGCACCAGCGGGGCCACCGCGGCGACGTCGGGGGCGTCGTAGCGGTCCGCCAGACCGGCGACATCGTTCATGGTCAGGGTCTCGGACGAAGCGAAGCCGCCGCGGACGCCGAAGCTGCTGCTGCTCCCCCCGGTGATGGTGAGGAGGTTGGTGCCCAGCGCATTGATCCTGGCCTCGACCGACTCCGACGAGGCCTGGCCGATGCCGACCGTGGAGATCACCGCGGAGACCCCGATCAGGATCCCCAGCGTGGTCAGGATGGAGCGCAGCCGGTGGCTGAGGATGCCCCGCATCCCGGTGGCGAGCGTGTGGGCCCAGCTCATACCGCCACCGCCTCTCTGAGCCGGCCGTCCGCCATAGTGCAGTAGCGCTGGGCGATGCCGGCGACGTTGGGATCGTGGGTGATGAGGATGATGGTCCGGCCCTGCTCGTTGAGCTGGCGGAGCAGTCCGAGGACGTCCTTGCTGGAGGCCGAGTCGAGGTTGCCGGTGGGCTCATCGGCAAGGATCACATCGGGGTCAGTGACCAGAGCCCGGGCCATCGCCACTCGCTGCTGCTGCCCGCCGGAGAGCTGGTTGGGCCGGTGCTCGACACGATGGGCGAGCCCGACCGCGTCCAGGGCACGCAGGGCCTGCTGCCGGCGGTCCCCCGCCCGGCGGTAGAGGAGGGGCAGCTCGACGTTGCGCCAGGCAGTCATCTCAGGCAGCAGCTGGAACTGCTGAAAGACGAAGCCGATCCGGCGGTTGCGGATGCGGGCCAGCTGGGTCTCGCCCATCCGGCTGACGTCCTCGCCGCCGAAGAGATACTGGCCCCTGGTGGGCGTGTCCAGGCAGCCGAGGATGTGCATGAGGGTGGACTTGCCCGATCCAGACGGTCCCATCACGGCCACGAACTCCCCCTGGCTCACCGTGAGATCGATGTCGACCAGGGCGTGGACGGTGGCGTCACCGCTCCCGTAGTCCTTGCTGACCGCCTCCAGGCGGAGGACCTCGGTGGTCATCCGGCGAACCTCAGCCTCCGCCGGGAAAGACGAAGCCGCCACCACCACCGCCGAACGTACCTCGCCGGCTGCTGCTGCTGCCGCTGCCGCTCGAGCTTGAGGGGATGGCCCCGGTGACCTTGGCGATCACCACCGGCTCGCCAACGCTGAGCCCGGAGAGGATCTGGGTCACCTGGGCATCGGAGGCGCCGACCGTGACCGGGACGGTCTGGGGCACCCCGTTGCTCAGGACCTGAACGGTCGAGCTGCTGCCGGTGTTGGACACCGCGCTGGTGGGCACGGTGAGCACACCCACCACCTGGTTCACGGTCACGCTGACGGACGCCGACATCCCCGACTTCAGCTCGGGATGGGTGCCTGCGAGGGTGACCGTCACTGCGAAGGTCGCGACCCCGGAGCTGACGGTGGCGACCGGCGCGACCTCGGTGACCTTCCCGGTGTAGGCCTGGGTGGTCCCGGCGGGCGTGATGTAGGCGGACTGGCCGACCGCGATCTCGTCGACCTGGGCGTCGCTGACGCTCCCGCTCACCGAGAACTGGCCCGGGTTGGCGATCATCACGATGGCGTAGGAGCCGGAGCCACTGCCGGTCGACGCCGACGACGAGGCGGATGGACCGCCGGACGCGGAGACCGTCTCGCCGACGCTGACGCCGACCTCAGTGACCAGCCCCGGGGCCGGCGCGGTGATGGTGGCGCCGGCCACCGCGGTCTCGGCGGCGCTGACGGTCGCCTGGTCAGCCTGGACCGTGGCCTGCTCCAGCTCGAGCTGCGCCGGCGCGGTCTGCTCCGCCGACGCCAGGGCGGCCTGGGCGCTGCTGAGCTGCTGCTGGGCCGAGCTGAGCTGCTGCTCAGCCTGCTGCTGGCTCTTCTGGGCACTCTGCTGGTCGGAGCTGAGCTTCTGCTGGTCCGAGCTCAGCGTCGAGTCGTAGTTGCCGGCATTGGTGGTGCAGCTCGACGATGCCGAGGCAGAGCCGCAGTTGGCGCTGTTGTAGTTGTCCTGCGCGGTGGTCAGCGCCGCCTGGTCCTGAGCGATGGTGAGGTTGTTGCCGGCGACGGTGTCCGTGTAGCTGGTTTCGGCATTCTGGTAGGCGACGAGGGCGGAGTTGTACTGCCCCTGGGCCTGCTGGTCGGTCTGCTCGTCCTTGGCGAGCTGCTGGCAATCCGTCGCCGTCTGCCCGGTGGGGCTGCCATTGCAGATGCCGACGGCGATCGGCTGGCTGCATGGGCTGGTCGCCGGCGAGGTGCTCCCGCACACCGCGTTTGCATCGGCGGTGACGGTAGCGTTGTCAGCGTTCAGGGTGGTCTGTGCGTTCTGGAGGCTGACGTTCGCGGAATTGACCTGCTCCTGGGCCTGATCGTCGCTCTGCTGGGCCTTCTGCTGATCGGAGGCCAGCTTCTGCTGGGCCGAGGTCAGCGCCGAATCGAAGTCACCGGTCACCGTGGTGCAGGCCGGGGAGGGCGTGGCCGTACCACAGTTGGCCGCGTCGTAGTCCGCCTGGGCCACGCTCAGCGCTGCCTGATCCTGGGAGACGGTGAGGTTGTCGGAGCTCTCGGTGGTCGCGAGGTTGGCGGTGTCGTCCTGCACCGCGAGCTGGTCCTGGCTGACCGCCGACTTGTCCTGCTGCAGCGTCTGGGACGAGCCGGTGGCCAGGTTCGCCTCGGCGGTGGCGAGGTTCGCCTGGTCCTGCGCCAGCGTCGCCTCCAGCGAGGTGGGGCTGATGGTGGCCAGGGTCTCCCCCTGGGTCACGGTGGCTCCCGCCTGGACATCCACGGCAGTGACCGTCCCCGTGCCCCCGAAGTCGAGGTCGTCCTCGGTGACGGCCGCCAGGTTGCCGGAGAGGGAGATGGTCTGGGTGACCGTCCCCATCGCCGCCGCCTCGGTCCGGTAGGTGGTGCTGTCCCCGGAGGCGACCCGCGAGTACGCGAACCCGCCGGCACCACCGAGGACGACCACGACGGCGAGCGCGATCAGCGCCCGCCGGCCGAGGAAACGCCTCATCGCCGCCCCCCTCCGGCCGCGCTCGCGACCGGGCCGGCCGGCTGCCCCGCTGCCCTCGATGTCATGCGCATCCGCTCCTCAAGCACCCACCGGCACGGCATGCCCGGCCCGCCGGGTGGACTCCAGCAATCCGATCCTGGCTCGCGATTCCTTTCGTCCGGATGACAGTCGTCAGGAAGACCGGCCGCGAGGTGGGCTGACCCGGGCGCTGCGCCGCCACAGCGGCGTGATCGCGGCCCGGGTGCCGCTGGCCTTCGACGTCCGCGATTCGGGCGGACGGGCCCGCTGAGCGGCTCTCAGAGCGGCTCGGCCCAGAGCCAGGCCAGCACCGTGCCCAGCAGGACCACCCCGGCGGAGCCGAAGGCCAGGTAGTAGCCGGGGCCGCAGTACAGCGCGTTGTTGGCGGCGGCCGTGGCCGCCTTCCAGTCGAAGTAGTCGGAGATCATGACGGTCAGGAGCAGGAGGGTCGTGAGTGCCATCGCGACCTTGCTGAAGAAGCCGGGCCGCTTCACCAGGAACAGGGCCGCCCACATGAGGCAGACAGCCGCAGCCGCTACCAGCCAGGTCTCGGCGTCGATGCCGCGGACGGTCTCCCACGCCCCAGGCGGTACCACGAAGCGCCGGTGCCAGGGCAGGCCCAGGGCGGCGGTGTAGCCAGCGCACGCGAGCAGCAGCAGCGGAGGGAGCAGCAGCCGCGAGCTGCGGCCTCTCCTCGCCTCCTCCGCATCCCAGGCAAGGGGGGCTGCGGAGACGTAGAGGGGCTCGCCCGGGCGGGACGGCAGCATGCCAGGAGGGTATCGCTGAGGGGCCCCCACGCGGCCTGCCGCGTGGGGAGTGGCACCGGCCGCTCTCGGCGGCCGGCACCACCCAGAGGAGGGTGGGGGACTCGCTCTGTGAGTACACCCCACCTGCAGACTACTACTGCACCCGGAGACCGGCGAGCGTCACTCAAGCCAAGTGCGGAGACCTCAGGCGGCGTAGGCCTCCACCCGGTTGCGGCCGGCGGCCTTGGCCGCGTAGAGGGCGTCGTCGGCCCGATGCACCAGGATCTCGGCGTCCTCGCAGCCGCTGGTGTGACCGATGCTGACCGTGACCGGGATCCGCGAGCCGTCGTCGAGGGCGAAGGGGCTGGCGGCGATGACCTGGCGCATCCGCTCGGCGATGACTGCGATGGAGGCCGCGGGCGTCTCGGACAGGACGGCGATGAACTCCTCCCCGCCCCACCGCCCCAGGGCGTCCTCGGCGCGAACCGTGCTCTGCAGGCGGAGGGCCACCTCCTTGAGAACGGCGTCCCCGGCGAGATGGCCGTAGCGGTCGTTCACCTGCTTGAAATGGTCGATATCGGCCAGCAGCACCCCGAGGGTGCGGCCGTGGCGCCGGGCCGCGCTGATGGTGTGGCGCAGGTGCTCGTCGAGATGGCGGCGGTTGTAGAGCCCGGTCAGCATGTCGATGCGCGACACCCGATCGAGCTCGGCGTTGCGGGCCCGCAGCTCGTCCTGCAGCCACTTGGTGCGGAGCGCGGCGCTCACCCGGGCCATCAGCTCGTTGGCCTCGAAGGGCTTGCGCAGGTAGTCGTGAGCGCCCAGCCGCAGCCCCCGGACCACGTCCGCGGTGTCGACCCTGCCGGTCAGGAAGACGACCGGGATGTCCTTGAGGTCCTCATCCGCCTTGAGCCGCTCCAGGGTCGCGTGGCCGTCGAGCACGGGCATCTCGACGTCGAGCAGGACGACGTCGGGGCGGACATCGCGGCACGCCTTGAGCGCCTCCTCGCCGTCCACCGCCTCCACCACGGTGTGGCCGTCGGCCTCGAGCTGGCGGCGCAGCACGGCGCGCACCACCATCGAGTCGTCGGCGATCAGGATGGTGTCGTTCACTGCAGGACCCGGGCGAGCTGGTCGACGTCGAGCAGCATCACCATCCGGCCGTCGTTCTCTCGGATGACACCGGTCACGACCGGGTCTTCCTGGCCGGCGGGCGGCGGCGTCACCGCGGTGTCGTCGACTCGAAGGATTCCGATGGCGGCCTCCGCGAGCAGCCCGAAGTGCTCATCCTCCCAGCCCTCCGGGCAGGTCAGGACGATGACGTGGCCGGCGCCCTCGCCGAGCAGGGAGATGACGGTGAGGACCTCGTCGTCACGGCGCAGCAGCCCCGCGATCCCTTGCCTGGGGACGGGCAGGGGGGCGATGCCCTGGGCGAGCCGGACCTCGTGGACGCGCTCGATGGGGACGGCCCATTCACCCAGCGTGGTTCGGAAGTGGACCAGGGTCATCATGGCCGTCGAGTCCTCGTGTGGGAGCGACGCTCAGCCGCTGCTCCGCCGGCGGCCTCGGCGCTGCGGAGGCGAGGGTCGCCCTGGCCGGCGGTGCGGCCTCCGGCTTCAGAGGCCGGGACCGCGGCCGGCCCGGGGGCGAGCCGGTGGTCGAGGAGGCGGATCAGCTCGCCGATCTGGTAGCCCTCCAGGGCGACCTCGGCGGCGGCCGAGCTGCGGCCCAGGGCGGCCCGGGCGGCCCCGAAGGCGCGGCGTGCCTGGCCGGTCTCGCCCAGCTGCTCGAAGGCGAGCCCCAGTTGGAACTGGGCGATCCCGTTGTCCGGGTCGAGATAGGCGGCCTTGCGCAGGGCCTGGACGGCGGCGGCTGGGTCGCCGGCCTGGAGCGCGGCCTCGCCCTCGGCGAGGAGGGCGGCGACCGACGGCACGCCGCCGTTCCCGTCGACTCCCGAGGTGGGGTAGCTGGGATGGGCGCCGAGCATGTCGGCGGCTCGCGGCGACGGCGCCCTGGTCTGTCCCGCGGAAAGCGAGACGGGCGCCGGACGTTCCCCGGAGAGCAGACGGGTCGCCAGCGGGACCTGACCCTCCGCCGGAGGGGCGCATCGCCTCGAGGAGGGAGCCTCCTGGGGGACCAGCGAGGCGAAGGGCTGCGACGGGGGCAGGAGGTCCGCCCGGCGGTAGGCGAAGGCCTTGCCGACCCGGACGAGGCGGAAGGCCTCGGTCACCTGCCACAGCGATTCCGAGTACCCCAGGAACATCCAGCCCTCGGGGTTCATGGTGGCGGCGATCGTCGCCAGGGCACCCAGCACCTCGGGTCGTTCGAAGTAGATGAGGACGTTGCGGCAGAACACCACCGCCGACCCCTTGGCCTGCCGGGGGACGGACTCCCGGACGAGGTTGTGGCGGAAGACGGTGACGCGCTGGCGCAGCCGGGGGATCACCTCCCACTCATCGCCGGCGCGGTGGAGATAGCGGCCGCGCTCCTCTTCGGTCAGACCGGTGAGGAGGCGCTCCGGATATCGCCCCGATTGGGCCTGCTTGAGAGCCCGGGACGAGATGTCGGAGGCGACCACCTGCCACTCGGGGTACTGGATCGCGTCCAGCACCATGGCGAGGCTGTAGGGCTCGTGCCCCCAGGCGCAGCCGGCGCTCCAGATGGTGAGAGGCGGCGGCAGCGTCGGCAACACCGCCGCTCGCAGGGCTTCGAACTGGGCGCGGTCCCGGAAGAACGAGGTCTCCTGGACGGTCAGCTCGTCGAGGACCATCTGCAGCGCCGGGCCCTCGGCGGCGATCTCCTCGACGATCTTGCTGTCCTCGACTCCACGCTCGGCGGCGACGCTTTTGAGCCAGTAGTCAAGGCGGTGCCGCTGAGCCGGGTCCAGCCGCAACCCCACGGTCTTCTCGACCAGCTGGCTGGCGGCGTCGAGCAGGACTTGGCTGGTCACGCCGGCACCGCCAGCTCGGCAAGATGGAGGATCTCGGCGGCGATTTCGCCGAGAGGCAGCACCCGGGTGACCGCGCCCATGTCGGTGGCCGCCTTGGGCATGCCGTACACGGCCGAGGTCTCCTCGTTCTGGGCGATGGTGATGCCACCGCTGCGCCGGAGGGCCAGCAGGCCCGCGGCGCCGTCGTCGCCCATGCCGGTGAGGATCACCCCGATGCCAGCGCTGCCACATTGCTCCGCCATGCTGTGGAAGAGGATGTCGGCGGACGGGCGGTGGAGGGTGACCGGCTCGTCGTGAAGGGTGATGCGGCGGCCGCGCCGGACCACCACGTGGAGCCCGGGAGGCGCCACCAGGGCGGTGCCCGGCTTGAGCGGAGCCCCGTCGACGGCAAGGTCGACGGGCAGCGCGGACTCCCGCCGCATCCAGTTGAGGAAGCCGTCCACGAAGCCGGACTGGAGATGCTGCACCAGCACCACCGGACGATCCAGCCCTTCGAGGCCGCTCAGGACCCGGGCCAGTGCCGGCGGCCCGCCGGTCGAGGCGGCGATGCCCACCACCCCGTCGAGCGGGCTGCGGCTGCCCCCGGGAACGATCGGGGGCAGCGGAGGGTGACGGCGGGCTCGCAACCGTTCGCGCCGCCGTACCGAGAGATGGCTGAGGGCGTGGAGCCGGCGGCACAGCTCGGTCCCCGAGGCGAGGTCCCAGCGGGCCGGCGACGTCATCACCTCGACGGCGCCGGCGACCAGGGCGGCCATGGATGCGCCTCGCCCCTGTCCCTCGGGCACCAGCAGGAGGATCGGGACCGGGCCCAGAGCGAGGATGTTCCGGACCAGGGCCGGGGCCAGCCCGTTGCTGTCGAGGCCGGTCATGTCCAGGCTGACGATGTCCGGGTGGTCGCGGCGGATGCTGCCCGCCGCCTCCTGGGGGGCGACCTCGCCGACCAAGGTGACGTCGCGGTCGGCCGCGATGGCCTTGACCAGGTCGTCGCGCCAGGCCCCCCTCTGCGCGGTGACGACCAGGACCCTGAGCGCCTCGCGAGCCGCGCTCACGCCGGGGCCCCGAGGAGACGCTCGACCGCGGAGAGAAGCGCGGCCTGGTCGAACCCGCTCTTCACGATGTAGCCGTCGGCGCCCGCCTCCAGGCCCCTCTTCCGGTCCTCGTCGCTGGCCCTCGAGGTGAGGATGATCACCGGGACCGAGGAGAGCGCCGGCTGCGAGCGGATCTTCTCGGTGAGGACGAAGCCGTCCATCACCGGCATCTGGATGTCGGTGAGGACGAGGTCGGGACGCTCCTCGGCCATGCGGACCAGCGCCTCGTCGCCGTTGGCGGCCACCTGGACCCGGTAGCCGGCGTGCTCGAAGATGGAGCGCTGCAGCTCGCGGACGGTGAGCGCGTCGTCGACCACCAGGATCAGCGACGAATGCGGGGTCCCCGCCGGTTCGACGGCAACCCCGCCGACCGAGTCCGCGCTCGGATAGTGGGTTCCCATCTCGCCGCGGCGGGCCCGCTCGATGAGGCCGGCGGCCTCCAGCACCAGGAGGATGGAGCCGTCAGGTTCCACGCCGGCTCCAGCAACGGCGGGGAGGCGGGGGACGAGCTCGCCGAGCCCCTTGACCACCACATCGCGCTGGTCGACGAGGTGGTCGACGGCCAGGGCGTGGGTGCGGGTCAGCCCGGCGATCACCACCGCCGGGCCACTGCAGCCGTCGCCGGTACCGAGAACGGAGGCCAGGCTGCTGATCGGCACCGGCCGGCCGTCGAACATGGTCATGGCCCGGCCGCTCACGGTGGTGGAAGGCTGAGGCATGAGCACGGCCCGCACCGAGTGCAGCGGGATGGCGTAGGTCTGACCCGAGGCGTTCACCACCAGGCAGCGGAGCGTCGCCATGGTGATCGGCACGGCGATCCGGAACTCGGTGCCCTGACCCCGATCCGAACGGACCTCGATCCGGCCCCTCACCGCGTTGAGGCTCGCCCGCACCGCGTCCAGGCCGACGCCCCGGCCGGAGAGGCCGGTTACCCGGGTCGCCGTGCTCAGCCCCGACCGGAAGATCAGGTAGAGGGCGGACTCGTCGTCCATGTCCATGGCCGTGCTGTCGCTGCGGCCGGCCGCCTCACGAACCCGGGCGACGTCGATGCCCCGGCCGTCGTCGCTGACCGCGATGATCACCTCGGAGCCGAGCTGCATGGCATGCAGGCGGACCATCCCCTCGGGGGGCTTGCCCAGCGTGCGGCGCTCCTCGGGCGGCTCGATGCCGTGGTCGACGGCGTTGCGGACCAGATGGAGGAGCGGGTCGGCGAGCCGGTCCAGGACGCCGCGGTCGATCTCGGCGTCCTCGCCCCGCGTCTCGAAACGAACCTGCTTGCCGGTCTCCCGAGCCAGGTCGCGCACCGCCCGCCGGAGCCGGGGGGCCAGCGACATGACCGGCACCATGCGGGCCCGCAGGGCGAGCTCCTGGAGCTCGTTGAGCGAGCGCACCAAGTCGCGGTACTCCGAGACGGTGGAGGGGTCGCGCTCGAGCTGCTCCAGCAGTGCGCTGCCCAGGCGGAGGGTCGCCGCCGATGCCTCGCCGATCAGTCGCACCAGCTCGTCGACACGATGCACCGGCATCTGGACCATCTCGGACCCGGACCAGTGGCCGCCCTCTCCGGGATGGATCACCGCGGGTTCGGATGGCGCCGGGCGCTCCGGTGCTGCCGCAGAGGGCGCCGCCGCAGAGGGCGCCGCCGGCGCGGGCCCGACGGCGGGGCCCCGCGGGCTGGTGGTGGGCGGGGCCGGCGCCGACGCGGATGCGGCCGACGGCTGCGCTGCCTCGGAGCGGGAGATGGCGTCGTGGCCGGACACCGGCGTCCCGCTCGAGGCCGCGGATGCCGATGGAGACGCAGGTGGCGCCGGCTGGCCGGCAGCCTCGGCAGCCGTCCCCCGCGGCTGCAGGCCGCCGCGCAGGCGCTGTTCCGCCTCGCTGGCCTGGGCCTCGTGATCCTCACCGGCGAGGGCCAGGGGGATCAGGGTGCGGATCGAGTCGATGCCGCCCAGGACGGCGTCTATGAGGCTGGCGTCGACGCCCCGGCGTTCCCGCCGCACCTCCTCCAGGAGGTCCTCGAGGGCGTGGGCAACCCGGGCGACCTGGGCCATCCCCACCACCGCCGCGCCGCCCTTGACGGTGTGGGCCTCGCGGAAGAGGGAGGCCAGGAGCTCCGGGCTGGGACCGCTCTTCTCGAGGGTGAGCAGCTGGTCGACGAGGGTGTCCAGCCTTCCCTCGGCCTCGGCCGCGAAGAGCCGCTGGAAGTCCTGCTCGGAGAGCTGCTCGGGAGGGCTCACCGAGATATCCGGGCAGGGCTCAGCAGCTCTGCGACGTTGAGGGCGACGGCCAGCCGCCGGTCCCCCACCAGGAAGGTCTCGGTGGTCGCCTCCAGGTCGGAGCGGCCGACCGACTCGCTGAGGCGGACCGTGAGCGGCATCTCGGTGGCGGCGAGACCGGCGATCCCGTGCTCGGTCTCGACGAGGACGGCGTAGGCGCCCTCGTTCACCGGGCGGAGGCCGAGCAGCCGCCCGGTGTCGAAGAGGGGCACGATCTCGCCCCTGAGGTTGAAGATGCCCAGCACGACCGGTGGAGCCGTGGGCAGCTCGGTGAGCCGGGGCTCGACCGCCACCTCCCGGACCCGCTCCAGGGGCAGCGCGTAGGTGTCGTTGCCGACCGGAACCAGCAGGGCGAGCTGACCGGCGCCGACCGCGGTCGAGGCCTCGGGGGCAACCTCCACGGCCACCTCAGGCCCCTCTCCTCATGCGCTTCCGAACCCTGGTCGGGATGATCACGTGGTGCTTTCCCAGAGGCGTGTGCCAACGCTCAACCGGCCCCCCGCGGCTGGTGGGGCCTGTCGACGGCGGCATCATGGCATGGGGCATGTGAAAAGACGGACACGTCGTGAGCCGAGTCCGTGACAGGGGTTGACGGCAGCCTCTCTCGGGCGTCCCGGGGACCGCGCCCAGGCGGCCCTGGAAAGGCCGACGACGACTGCAGTCCAGGGAGCGCCGTCCGAGCAATCGCGGCTCCCCTGGCGCCTGCCTCGCCGGCATCCGGACCAGGTGCCGGTGGGCTCGCGGAGCCGCCTCGACAGCAATTCGACGGATTCGCTGATTACAGTCGAAGGGGCCCCGGCCGGGAACGGGAAGCGTGCTTCGCCGGATCGGGACGGCTCGAGCCGGAGCTACCCTACCGGTGATGAGAGTGCGGGCGATGGCCGCCCTGATGCTGGCGGCGGGGGTGGCGGCGGGCTGCGCCGCTTGCGGGGGGAACGGAACACCCTCCACCCCGCCGGCCTGCGGCCTGCTCAGCGACGGCGATATCCAGGCGGTGACCCACCTGGCTCCGACCAGCGAGGGCGGAGGCGGAACCGCAGCGCGCAGCACCTGCGTGTGGGCGCTGCCCAACACCGCCAACGGCTCGATCTCGCTGCTCCTGATCAGGTGCGGCGCGTCGTGTCCCGGGGTGCTCGCCTCCCTGGCTCCCTCCCCTGCCTTCGCCGACACGGGGACGGAGTTGGGCCCGGGGGTGACCGGACGGCTCGGCTCCGCCAGCATCGCGGCGCAGCAAGACCGGGCGGTCATCGAGATCACCGCCGACCACCCGGGCGTGAACCTCGCCAGCGCGCTTCCCGAGCTGGCGCGGCGGGCCCTGGGCCACCTGACCTGATCGCGGCGCGGGCCGCTGCCGTCGGGCCACCTGATCCGGGGGCGGGCCGCCCGCAAGCCGCGGCCCCCACCGCGATTTGACGGCGCTAGTTTGATACGGCTAATGTCAGCCCAATGGTTCGCGGCGCTCGCCCTCCCCTGACCCGGCGTCTGTGGATCGACCACGGCCGCCGCTGCAGCGGATCCTGTCCGGGTCGCCCGCCAGCCTGACCGCGTACGACCCACCCGGCGGGGGCCGAGCCCCGGACGTCCGACCCGGCGCCGGCACCGCCCCAAGAGCCGTCATCGGCAAGGGAGAAGAGAAGCATTGGCTGAATACGCGCACCCCGAAGTCCTGGTCAGCACCGCGTGGCTGGCCGATCACCTCGACGACCCCGCGGTTCGCATCCTGGAGGTCGACTGGGACCCCGCCTCCGCCTACCAGCTGGGGCACGTTCCGGGCGCCGCCCTCGTCGACTGGAAGCGGGACATCAACGACACGCTGCGGCGCGACATCCTCTCCAAGCAGCAGTTCGAGGTGCTGATGGGTCGCCTGGGGGCCACCCAGGAGACCACGCTTGTCCTCTACGGCGACATGCGCAACTGGTTCGCCGCCTTTGCCCTCTGGACCTTCAAGATCTACGGCCATCGGGACGTGCGGCTGCTGAACGGCGGCCGGCGCAAGTGGTTAGACGAGGGCCGCCCGGTGACCGAGGAGGCGCCGAGCTTCACCCCCACCAGCTACCGGGCGGCCGAGCCCAACCAGGCGCTCCGGCAGTTCCTTCCCGGAGTTCGGCAGGTTCTCGGGCGCAGCGACCACGCCCTGGTCGACGTGCGCTCTCCCGCCGAGTTCAGCGGCGAGATCTCGGCCCCGCCCGAGTACTCGAACGAGGGGGCTCAGCGCAGCGGTCACATCCCGGGCGCCGCCAACATCCCCTGGGCGCAGGCGATCCAGGAGGACGACACCTTCAAGCCCGCGGACCAGCTCCGGGAGCTATACCAGGCCAAGGGGATCACCCCTGACCGGGCCATCGTCACCTACTGCCGGATCGGGGAGCGCTCCTCCCACACCTGGTTCGTGCTCACCTACCTGCTGGGCTACCCCCGGGTCGCCAACTACGACGGCTCCTGGAGCGAGTGGGGCAACTCGGTGGGCGTCCCCGTCGAGAAGGCGGAGGTTCCCCAACCCATCCCCGCTTAGTCCGCCGGCGTGATCGGCGGCTTCGCGGGGACCCGTTTCATCGCGGGATCGCTCATGATGGCCGCGAGCGGCTCCGTGCCTCTCTGGGGGGTGCGGAGTCGCCCGGTGGCCTTCGGTGACCAGATGAGAATGGCATGCGCTGAGTGCGGCTGCATCGTCGAGGCGGGCGCCCGGATCGCTCCCTGCGGCGATCCCCGTTGCTGCTGCCGCGACGTGCCGGTGAGCGGGACGCTCCCGCCCGCGGGAGGCCCCGAGCCGGCCGCCGGCGGGGAGACCTGGACGAGCCCGCCGGTGCCCCCACCCCGACGCGGCACCACCGGTGTCTCCTCCAAGGAACGGCGCTCGCTGCGACCCTGACGCTGGGGAGGGCCGCCCCTTCTCGGCCACCCCCGGCGGGTGCCCCTCTCCGGTTGCGGACTAAATTGTCAAGAATTCAAATGTGTCACACATCCCAGAGTGCACGGTGAGCGGACCAGATCATGGCAAGCTGGGTGCCGCCACCCGGTCGAAGGCGTACCGTTCGCGTCGTGCTGCTCAGCCTCCTCGAGCGATGGCGCTGATCCGCCGGGTCAGGAGCTCCGGACGCTGATGCGGGGGCTGGTCTTCGACCCGCGCCCTCCGCGACTCCTGGCCGCCGGAGCGCTCAGCCGGGTGAGCCCTGTGGCCGCGCTGACGAGGGTGGGCCCGCTGGCCCTGCGCGAGCTGCCCGACCCGGTGCCGCCGAGCCCCGACTGGCTCCAGCTGGCACCCCTCTTCACCGGGCTGTGCGGCAGCGACGTCACCCAGGCGACGCTCCAGGCGGATTGGGACAACCCGCTGTCCGGCCTGGTCTCGTTCCCCCACGTCGTCGGCCACGAGGTGGTGGCCCGGGTTCTGTCGGCGGCGGACGGCCGGATCGACACCGGTGAGCCGGTGGTGGTCAGCCCCTGGCTGGGGTGTCCCGGTCGCGGCCTGGCACCCTGTCCCAGCTGTGCCGACGGCCTCCTCCCCCTCTGCGCCCACGCCGGCGAGGCGATACCCGGTGTGGAGGGATCGGGCATCCACATCGGCAACATCCGTGGCCTCCCCGGCGGGATGGGCACCAGGATGGTCGCCCACCGCTCCCAGCTCCACCGGCTCCCCGAGGGGCTCGAGGCACGGGCCGGGGTCCTCGCCGACCCCCTGGCGGTGGGCATCCACGCGGCCCAGCGTGCCCTGGAGCGGCTCGAGGGCCCGGGGCTCGACCCGGTGCTGGTGCTGGGCGCCGGGACCATCGGGCTGGCCACCGCCGCCGCCCTCCGCCGCCTCGGCACCGCCCGGGTGATGGTCAGCACCGCCTGGCCGTACCAGCCCGCGCTGGTCGACTGCCTGGGCGGCGAACCCATCTCCAGCCGGCCCGAGGTGGTCCTCGCCAGGGTGGCGGAGGCGACCTCCGGGCGGTTCTCGAGGCCGTGGCGGGGGCTCCGCTGGCTGATCGCGGGCGGCGCGGTCGCCGTCGTCGACGCGGTGGGGACCGCCGCCACCGCCGAGCTGGCCCTGGCCGCCGTCCGGCCGGGGGGCACTGTGGTCCGGGTGGGCGTGGGCCGCGCCCGGCGCAGCCAGGGGACCCTCTGCTACTTCAAGGAGGTGTCGGTGGTCGGCTCCAACGGGTACCGCCCCGGGGACCTGGACACCGCCATCTCCATGCTCGCGGAGCGGGAGGTTCCCTGGGAGATCTGGCTCACCCACCAGTTCCCCCTGGAGCGCTGGCGGGAAGCCTTCCGGATCGCCGCCCAGCCGCAGCGCCACGCCGCGGTCAAGGTGTCGCTGACGATCACCGAACCGGGCACCTGATGGCGAGCTGAGTCGATTTCATCCAATCAAATGATTGAGAAGGGCCCATCGAACCACTGGCATCGCGGTCGCGATGAACGGCTGCCCATCGAGGGACCCAGGAGGACGTTGTGGACCGCCGCGAGAGAGCGCTGACGGAGGTAGGCACCGTGCAGGAATGGACCGGCGTGGCCGGGAAGCGAGTGGTGATCACCGGGGCGACCGGGGGCATCGGGCTGGCCGCGGCTGTCGAGCTGGGCCGCCGGGGCGCCCGGCTCAGCATCGTCGCGCGCAGCGCGCAGCGGGCCGACCTCGCTGTCGCCAGGATCCGGTTGGAGGCGGGGCGGGATGCCGAGCCGGAGGTGCTCAGCGCCGACCTGGCATCCCAAGCCTCGATCCGGCAGCTGGCCGGGGAGATCCTGGCCCGGCATCCGAGGGTGGAGGTGCTGATCAACAACGCCGGAGCGATCAACCGCACCCGCTCGCTGACGGTGGATGGCATCGAGCTGACCTGGGCGGTCAACCACCTGGCGCCCTTCCTGCTCACCAACCTGCTGCTCGATCGGATCCGCGGCAGCGTTCCGGCCCGGATCATCACCACCAGCTCGGGCGCTCACCAGGGGGCGCACATCCCCTTCGACGACATCAACCTGAGCCGCGGTTACGGCGGCGCCGGCTTCCGCCGCTACGGGCAGAGCAAGCTGGCCAACATCCTCTTCACGCGCGAGCTGGCCCGCCGCCTGGAGGGCACGGGGGTCACCGCCAACTGCTTCCACCCGGGCTTCGTGGCGACGGGATTCAACCGCAACAACGGGGCCCTCATGAACTTCGGGATGAGCCTCGCCCGTCCCTTTGCCCGGAAGCCCGAGAGGGGAGCCGAGACCCTGGTGTGGCTCGCCGACTCGCCGGAGGCGTCCGGCCAGAGCGGCGGCTACTTCATGGACCGCAGGCGGGTCCAGCCGAGTGCCTCGGCCCGTGACCCAGACACCGCCCGCCGGCTCTGGGAGCTCAGCGAGCAGCAGACGGCAGGCCGACCCGCGGCGGCCTGACTGAGCGTCCCACCCCGGGCCGTGCAGATGGTCGAGAACCCCGGGCTCGGGGGCAGCGCCGCGCACCCACCGCGTCGCCGCCCCCCTTCAGGTCACGACTGACCTGAGCTCATTCGCTGACCAGCCCCCCGGCATAGTGGAGCCGGTGGGTTGCCGTCCTGGCCCGGACGATGAACGCAGCCAGTTCCTCCAGCCTCACCTCATGCCTCCCTGGCCGACGCGCGGCACCCGGTCAGCCATCCGGGCGTCGAGCCGGATCCAGCGCGGCACTGAGCTCGTCCAGGTGGGGGGACCAGTGGAGAGTGCGGTCGAGCATCGCCGGCCGGCCGGTCCGGCGAGCGTAGTCGACCGCATCGGGGCTCAACGCGGCGATCCGATCCGCGACGGCGGTGGCCGCCTCGATTGCCTGCGAGATGGCGACGCCAGCCTCCAGCGCCAGCCAGAGCGGCAGGGCAGCGCTGTTGACCAGGTCCAGGTGCCCCTCGGGAAGATCCTCGATGATGCCGCTGCTGTCGTACTGGTCCCAGCGAGCCAGGACGAAGCGGTCCCAGAAGGCGAGGTGGGCAAACACCGCCGACGCCGTCCAGCCGTCGCTCATCAGAACCGGACGGCCCGCATCACTCAGACGCCGGGCGAGATCAGACAACCGCCGAAGCGCCAAGGCATCGCGCGGGTCGTGATCCGTCTCGGGCGGCGCCACCTGTCCATGGTCGCAGGCCGACGGACCAAGCCGCTGGGCCGCCCGCTGGCAGCCGGCTGGCCAGGTCGGGTGCGGCTCCGGCCGGAGGGCGGCGAACTTCGGTTGCCGGATTCCGCCAGCGGCCGGCGCGCGGCCGCTGAGACAATCGACGGGCCGATGAGCCCGCACTCTCGCACCGTCCGCGGCGGTCGCGACGACCGCGGATGAGCGACGCATCCCGCTCGCCAGCCACCGGCCCGGCGCAGCCATCGTTCGCCTATCCGCTGGTGGCCGGCACCGCGGAGTGGAAGCGGCTCCAGGAGGTGCCCCACGGCCGGGCGCCCTGGCGCCACTGGGGACCCTACCTGGCGGAAAGAGCCTGGGGGACGGTGCGCGAGGACTACAGCGCGGAGGGCGACCCGTGGCATTTCTTCCCCTTCGACCACGCCCGGTCGCGCGCCTTCCGATGGAACGAGGACGGGCTGGGCGGGATCTGCGATGACCGCCAGACGCTGTGCCTCGCCTTCGCCTTCTGGAACGGGGTGGACCCGTTCCTCAAGGAGCGGATCTTCGGGCTCGACGGCAGCCAGGGAAACCACGGCGAGGATGCCAAGGAGTGCTGGTGGTACCTCGATTCGACGCCCACCCACTCCTGGATGCGCTGGAGGTACGTCTACCCGCAGAGCGCATTCCCCTACGCCCGGCTGGTGGCGGAGAACGCGCGGCGGACCCGTCTCGATCCCGAGTACGAACTGCCCGACACCGGCGTCCTGGCCACCGGCCGCCTCTTCGAGATCACCGCCGACTACGCCAAGGCGTCGCCGGAGGACATCCTCATCGAGCTGAGGGTGCTCAACCGCGGGCCGGATCAAGCCGTCCTGCACCTCCTGCCCACCCTCTGGTTCCGCAACACCTGGAGCTGGTCCGGCGACCAGCAGCGGCCCGAGATCGGGGCCGAGGCCGGCGGCCTCAGGGTCGCCCACCCGGTGCTGGGACGGCGCCGCCTCGACGGGACGTCGGGAGCTGCGGCCCTCTTCTGCGACAACGAGACCAACACGGCGCGACTGTGGGGCAGCTCCGGACCCGCCTATCCCAAGGACGGCATCAACGACCACGTGGTGAACGGCGCCGGCACCGTGAACCCGGAGCAGCGGGGCACCAAGGCCGCGCTCTGGTACCGGCTCAGCATCCCAGCCGGCGCCACCGCCAGCATCCGGCTCCGCCTCCACGACGACAAGCTGCCCGGCGATCTCGGCGACGGCTTCAGCACCACCATGGAGCGGAGGCGGAACGAGGCTGACGAGTTCTATGCCGCGCTGAGGCCGCCCGGGTCCGGCGCCGACGAGGCGATGGTCAAGCGTCAGGCGCTCGCCGGGATGCTCTGGGGCAAGCAGTTCTACCACTACGACATCGAGCGGTGGCTGGACGGCGATCCTGCCTATCCGGCGCCGCCCGCCGAGCGCCTCCAGGGCCGCAACCACGACTGGCGGCACCTCGACAACCGCGACGTGATCTCCATGCCCGACAAGTGGGAGTACCCGTGGTACGCCTCCTGGGACCTGGGCTTCCACTGCGTGTCCCTGGCCCACGTCGATCCCGAGTTCGCCAAGAACCAGCTGATCCTGATCTGCCGGGAGTGGTACATGCACCCCAACGGCCAGCTCCCCGCCTACGAGTGGAACCTCTCGGATGTCAATCCCCCGGTGCACGCCTGGGCGGCGCTGCGTGTCTTCGAGATCGCCGGGGACCGCGACTACGACTTCCTGGAGAGGGTCTTCCACAAGCTGGTGATCAACTTCACATGGTGGGTGAACCGCAAGGATGCCGAGGGCCGCAACGTTTTCGCCGGGGGGTTCCTCGGGCTCGACAACATCGGCCCCTTTGACCGCTCCTCGCCGCCGCCGGTGAGGGGCAGGCTGGAGCAGTCCGACGGCACCGCCTGGATGGCCATGTACTGCCTGGGGTTGCTCGAGATCGCGCTGATCCTGGCCGACCACGACCCGACCTACCAGGACATCGCCACCAAGTTCGTCGAGCACTTCACCCTGATCGCGGTCGCGATGAACCGGCAGGGGCTGTGGGACCAGAGCGATGGCTTCTTCTACGACGCCATCCATGGCGAGGACGGCGGGGTGACACCGCTCCGGGTGCGATCGATGGTGGGACTGGTGCCGCTCATGGCGGTGACGGTGCTGGAGCCGGAGGTGCTGGCCAAGCTGCACGACTTCCGAGCCCGGCTGGAGTGGTACACCCACAACCGGCCGGAGGTGCAATCGGTGGTCGAGCACTGCCACGTGCCGGGTCACCTGGACCGCCTGCTCCTCTCCATCGTCGATCCCGACAAGCTGCGCCGCATCCTCGGCTACCTGCTCGACGAGCAGGAGTTCCTCAGCCCCTGCGGGCTCCGCTCGGTGTCGCGCTGGCACGCCGAGCATCCCTTCGTCCTCGACCTTCCCGGCGGCGGCCAGGCCCGGGTCGACTACGAGCCGGGGGAGTCCCGGACCGGCCTGTTCGGCGGCAACTCCAACTGGCGCGGCCCGGTGTGGTTCCCGCTCAACTACCTGGTGATCCAGGGCCTCCGCCGATTCCATCGATACCTCGGCGACGGCTTCACCGTCGAGTGCCCCACCGGGTCGGGGCGGCAGCGGCACCTGGGCGCAGTCGCCGACGAGATCTGCGACCGCCTGGTCGCGATCTTCAGGGAGACCGGGGGCAGGCGCCGAGTGTTCGGCGAGGTCGAGATGTTCCAGGGTGACCCGGCCTGGCACGACCTGCTCCCCTTCCACGAGTACTTCAACGGCGACACCGGGGCCGGCCTGGGGGCGTCGCACCAGACCGGCTGGACCGGGCTGGTCGCCGACATCATCGCCTCTCGGGCGGTCACGCCCGGTGGCTGACCGGCCGCCGGTGCGGGGAGTGACCGCAGCCCATGGGGGGAGCTCCCGGGAGCGCTCACACCAGCCGTCAGGCGCCGGGGACAGCCCTCGCGGTCAGGAGCGCCCCCGACCTGGAGTGACGCGATGAACCGGCGGGCATTCGCACTCTTCGCGGCGATGTGCGCGATCTGGGGCGTGCCCTACCTGCTGATCAAGGTCGCGGTATCGGGGATGAGCCCGGCCAGCCTGGTGCTGATCCGGACCGCCATCGGCGCCGCCATCCTCCTTCCCCTGGCGATCGCCCGGGGGGAGATCCGGCCGGTGCTGCCCTGCTGGCGTCCCCTGCTCGCCTACACCGCGGTGGAGCTCGGCGTGCCCTGGCTGCTCCTCTCCGACGCCGAGACCCGGCTGTCCAGCTCGCTGAGCGGCCTCCTGATCGCCGCGGTGCCCCTGGTCGGGGCGCTGCTGGCGTGGATCACCCGCAGCGAGCACCAGCTCGACGCGCGGAGGACCGCCGGCCTCCTCGTCGGGCTGCTGGGGGTCGCCGTGCTGGTCGGCTTCGACATCAGCGCTCGCGACCTCGGCGCGGTCGGCCAGGTGGGCCTGGTGACCGTGGGCTACGCCCTCGGGCCGATGATCATCTCGCGCTGGCTCTCCAGGCTGCCGTCCGTCGGCGTGGTCGCCGCTTCGCTGACCATCAGCGCCATCGCCTACGCGCCCGCCGGCATCGCCGGCCTCGGGCAGGCCCACCTCAGCGGCCGGGTGATCGCCGCCGCGGTCACCCTCGGGGTGGTGTGCACCGCGCTGGCCTTCGTCCTCTTCTTTGCCCTCATCGCCGAGATCGGGCCGGTGAGGGCCACCCTGATCACCTACTTCAACCCGGCGGTGGCGCTGCTTCTCGGCGTGGTGGTGCTGGGCGAGCGGTTCACCGCCGGAACGGTGATCGGCTTCGCGCTGATTCTCACCGGCTCCTTCCTGGCCACCCGCCGGCGAGTGGCGCAGCCAGTGCCGGACCGGCGCGGCGGCGACGAGCCAGCTCCCGAGGCGGCGCGGATGGGTTGAGCCGGTGATCAGGCCAGGATCACCTCTTCGAACGGCGCGGTGCAGGGCCGTCCGGCCGCGTGGCGGTAGCGGACGGCTCCGCCGTTGCCGATGACCACGACGGAGGCCGAGACCGTCCCGTAGACGTCCCCGTGGATGCACACCGCATCGCGAGGGTCGGCCTCCGCGGTGTGATCGCCGAGCAGCGTGGTCATCACCTCCACGCACCCGGCCGCGCTCCGGCACCCCGCCAGCTCCTCGCTGAGCCGGCGGCCGATCCGCGCCTCCTTGGCATGGATCGGATCATCGACGTCGTGCACGCAGAGCACGTGCGGCCCGGGGGCCAGCTCGGTGATATCCGGGCTCTCGCCACCGCGGGCGTGGCCAACCAGAGCCCGGGAGCCCTCGACCGCCACGAGGTTGAAGGGGTTGTAGTCGCGGGCCCTGACGGAGGCGAGCGCGATGGCGAGGTCACGGTCGCGCAGCAGCATGAGGGGAAGCTCACCCCGGGAGCGGAGGGCAGGGTTGCCAGCCGCCTCGTCGCCACCACCGGAACGCCGGTTGGTCAGGGCGGCGACGCGGCCGCCGGCGTCGACCGCCATCCAGGTGCCGCCCGCGGAGAGGTCCCGGCCCCCGTAGATGAGTGGCGATGCACTGAGGCGGGCGGGCGCGGCCGAGGGTCGAGCGACCAGTTCGTCCCGGTTGCCGGCGAGGACCAGAAGGGCGTCATCGAGGCTTCGCCAGGCGATCAGGATCGTGCACACCCACCGCCAGTCTGCACGGTCGGCGGGCCGCCGGTGCTACCCTCGCGCTACCCGGGGTGCCCGAGCGGGCTGAGATCACACCCGAGAACCTGACCTGGGTAATTCCAGCGTAGGGAGCGCAGAGATGGCAACGGCCCGGTGCCTCACCGTGGCCGGCTCGGATTCCGGCGGCGGCGCCGGGATCCAGGCCGACCTCAAGGCGTTCGCCGCCGCCGGCTGCCACGGGATGTCGGCGATCGTCGCCCTGACCGCCCAGAACACCGTCGGGGTGCGCGCCGTCCATGAGCTGCCGGTGGATTTCATCACCGCCCAGCTCGACGCCGTCGCCGAGGACATCGGCATCGACGCCGCCAAGACCGGGATGCTCTTCTCGGCGCCGATCATCGAGGCGGTCGCCGATTGGATGGCGGGCACCGCGTTCCCGCTGGTCGTGGACCCGGTGATGGTGGCGTCATCGGGGGCCCCGCTGCTTCGCGACGACGCCGTCTCGACCCTGGTCCGGCGGCTCTTCCCCAGGGCCACGCTGATCACCCCCAACCTGCCGGAGGCTGAGGCGCTGACCGGCCACCGGGGCAGCCGGCGCGAGCTGGCCGAGCGCCTCCACCAGATGGGTGCCGCCGCGGTGCTGGTCACCGGCGGGCACGGCGACACCGCCGTCGACCACCTCTTCGACGGCCGCGAGCACCACGAGATCCCGGTGCAGCGCCACGAGATCCCGGCCACCCACGGGGCGGGCTGCACGCACTCGGCCACCCTCTGCGCCCGGCTCGCGCTGGGCGACGACCTGCTCACTGCCGCCCGCACCGCCGCCCGGGTGGCCGCCGACGCGGTGGCCCACGGCCTCACCGACATCGGCAGGGGCGAAGGACCGGTGCATGTCCTGCACCGGGCACCGTGATGCTGACCGATCGGCGGTCGCCGGCCACCGCGCCCCGCGCCTTCGCGCCCTGGCCGCGCCGATCCGCCCGCGCCAAGGAGTGACCCGCATGGCCAGCACGCCAACGCTTCGCTTCTCCCCGGCCGCTTCGCTGAGCGCCATCCGCGCCGCGCCGCCCCTGATCCACCAGATCACCAACTACGTGGTGATGAACGAGACCGCCAACCTCACCCTGGCGATCGGCGCCTCCCCGGTGATGGCGCATGCCCTCGGCGAGGTCGAGGAGATGGCGTCGGTGGCATCGGCGCTGGTGCTCAACATCGGCACCCTGTCCCCGGAGTGGGTGGAGGCCATGGTCCTGGCGGGGCGTGCCGCCAACCGCCACGGCGCCCCCGTGGTGCTCGACCCGGTGGGTGCCGGGGCCACCCGGCTGCGCACCGAGGCGGCGCGGCGGATCCTCGGCGAGGTGTCGATCGCGATCGTCCGAGGCAATGCCGCCGAGCTGGCCGCCCTGGCCGGCGAGTCGGCTGAGATCCGGGGCGTCGACTCCCTGAGCTCGGCGGAGCCCGGCGAGCTGGCCCGGCGCGCCTCCCGTGCCCTGGGCTGCACCGTGGCGGTGACCGGGCCCGTGGACCATGTGGCCGGCCCCGGGGGCCGCGTCGCGGTGAGCAACGGGGTACCCATGCTCGGAAGGGTCACCGGCACCGGCTGCATGGCCTCGGCCATGTGCGGCTGCTTCGCCGCCGTGAACCCCGACGACCCGCTCCGCGCCGCCGCCGAGGCCCTGGCGGCCTTCGGTGTGGCCGCCGAGCACGCCCTGGCCGGAGCCAGGGGCCCGGGCAGCTTCCACGTCAACCTCTACGACTGCGTGGCCGGCCTCGACCCCGAGACCCTGGACCAGGAGGCTCATATCGAGTGGAGCGATCGCGGGGGAGCCGCATCCGGCGGCCGCAGCGAGGCCGGGCCGTGATCCTCCACGCCATCACCGCCGACCTCGAGACCGCGGTCTGGGCGGCCGCGAACGGCGCCTCGGTGGTCCAGCTCCGCCTCAAGGGAGTGGACACCGCCCGGAGAGTCCGCACCGGGCGCGAGGTGCTGGAGGCGCTCGGCGAGCGGCGCGCTGCGGTCATGGTCGTCATGAACGACGATGTCGAAGCGGCGGTGACCCTCGGCATCCCGGTGCACCTGGGCCAGGGCGACCCGGGCGTGGAGCGGGCGCGGTCGGCTGGCATCGGCTTCGGACGCTCGGCGGCCTCCGTCGATGAGGCGCGCCAGGCGGAGGCCGAGGGAGCGATGTACATCGGCGCCGGAGCGGTCTGGGAGACCCCCAGCAAGACCGACGCCGGCCCGGCCATCGGCCTCGAGGGCCTGGCCGCGATCTGCTCGTCGGTGGGGATCCCGGTGGTTGCCATCGGGGGGATCGACAGCGGCAACGCGCCCGCCTGCATCGCCGCCGGGGCGAGCGGCGTGGCCGTCATCCGGGCGGTGTCGGAGCTGCCCCGCCTGCGCGCCGCCCTCGACGCCACCGCCTCGGGGGCCCTCGAGGAGTCGCGGTGAGCGAGCTTGTCCGGTCGCCGGCGGGGAGCCCAACGGCGCTCCCCGAACCGTCCCGGATACCCATCCGCGAGGGCGTGTACGGCGACCGGGTGGTGGCGATCGAGCCCGGCGGCATCGAGTACATCCCGGACTCCGAGCGCCACGGGCGTCCCCTGCAGCTGGTCTGGATGTGGACGTCGCCCAACCTGGAGTTCGCCACCGTCTATGTCGGCGTCCTCCCGGTCGTCCTGTTCGGCGGAGGCTTCTGGCCGACCGCGGTCGCCCTCACGCTGGGAACCGCCATCGGCGCGGTGTTTCAAGGGCTGCTATCGGTGATGGGACCGCGGCTCGGCGTCTGCCAGATGGTGGCCAGCCGGGGAGGGTTCGGCTTCCTGGGCAACCTGCTGCCAGCCGGGCTCAACGCCCTGACCGCGGGGGCGGGCTGGGTCGCCGTCAACAGCGTGAGCGGCGCCTTCGCGCTCCAGACCTTCTGCGCCGCGGTGCGGCTCCCGGTGCCCGGGCTGGCTCCGGCGCTGGGCGCCGTGGTGCTCGTCGAGATGGCAGTGGCCTTCACCGGCCACAACTTCATCCACGCCATCGAACGCTGGGTCTTCCCCTTCCTCGCCATGGTGTTCGCGGCGTCGGTGACGGTGATCCTGATCCATTCCCGGCCGGGGATGGGCTTCGACGCGGCGGCGCCCGCGGCCGCCGGCGGTCCGGTGGGCGCCTTCATGATCGCGGTCTTCCTATCCTTCGCCTACGCGGCGAGCTGGAACCCGTACGCGGCCGACTACAGCCGCTACCTGCCCCGTCAGGCCAGCCCTCTCCGGGTGGCGGTCGCCGCCGGTGCCGGGTTGCTCGCGGCCTGCGGGATCCTGGAAGTTGCGGGAGCGGCCCTGGCCACGGTGGTGGGGACCCGCTGGGGGCTCAGCGACGTGCCGACCAGCCAGTTCGTCGAGCCGCTGCCGCAGGCGCTGCGGATCATCGCCCCGCTCGCCATCTGCGTCGGCGCGATCTCCGCCAACGTGCTCAACCTCTACACGGGTGCCACCTCCTTCCTGAGCATGGGGGTCAGGATCCCGGCCCGGCTGCGCCGGGCCCTGGTCGCGGTGGGCTGTGGGGTGATCGGTTTCGCGGTCGGCTACGTGGTCGTGTCCACCGGCAACGTCGGCGCCGGCGGAACCGGCGGCAGCTACGAGAACTTCCTGTTCTTCAGCACCTACTGGGTCGTCGCCTTCCTCGGGGTGGTGCTCACCGACTGGGCGATCCGGCGCGGCCGTCTCAGCACCACCCTGGTCTTCGACCGGCACCACCGCAACCGGGCCGGCGTGACGGCGTTCCTGCTCGGGATCGCGGCCTGCATCCCCTTCATGAACCAGACGCTCTTCGTGGGGCCGGTCGCCGGGGCGGTGCCCCAGACCGGTGATCTCAGCTTCGCGGCTGGGTTCCTGGTGAGCGCCGGCGCCTACTGGGTGCTCAGTAGGGGACACCCGGCCGGAGAGCCGCCGCCCGGGTGAGCGCCGCCCGGCCCTGTCTGCGCCTGCGGCCGGCTCGCTGCGCGGTCCCGGCGCCGGTCAGCACCGGCTACAGGGTGACCGGCTGCGGAAATCGGCTTGGTTGGGGTTTTTGCTCCGCTCCCCCCGACCTCCGAGGTGTGTCGCGTCTCATGGGGCAGCCGGGACATCACCAGGGCGTGTATCACCCCACCGGGTGATCCAGCGGTCAGGCCGAAGCGCTACATTGTGCGCCGTAGCACATTCCGGCCCGAATCAGCGGGCCATTCGGGGACAGTTCGGAGGGCAGCGCCCGCACGACCGGCGATGCAAATGCCCGACGCGGGTTGTACGCGGCTCCGGCTCTCCGCATGCTGCCGGGGCCTGACATAGGAGGGTAAGATGACCTCGGATTCCTGTCAGCAAGGCGGCAAAACCCGGCGAGCGTGGAGCCGCGGGCGGTCTCGCCGATTGTGGGTGGTGGTCGGACTCGGGGCCGTCGTTGCGGCGGCCTGCGGCAGCAGCAGCACCGCACCGACCGCCAGCTTCACGAACGCAGACCTCTTCAATCCCGCCCGGTTCAACACCTCGGTCATCCCCTGGCTCGCCGCTAACCAGAACGCCACCGGCACGCCGACAAGCGGGGGCACCCTGAAGATCGAGGGGTCGACCGACGTTTCCAGCTTCCTTGATCCCCAGGCCGAGTACGAGACCATAGGCTTCGGCATTCTCCGGGCCATCTCCCGCCAGCTGGTGGAGTACTCGAACTCCAGCGACTTCAACAAGGAGGTGACCCTGGAGGCTGACGCGGCGACCGAGATCCCGACCACCGCCAACGGCGGTATCTCCGCGGACGGCCTGACCTACACCTTCCACCTCCGCAGCGGACTGATGTGGAACACCAGCCCGCCCCGGCCGGTGACCTCGAAGGACTTTCTGCTCGGGCTCAAGCGAGAGTGCGACCCGACCATCGCGCCGTCGGCAAACCCCGGGTACTACATCGCCACCATCAAGGGCTACAGCGACTACTGCACCCCCTTCGAGGGCATGGACCCGTCGTCGACGGCGGCGCAGCGGGCGCAGTACATCAACAGCCATGACATCTCCGGGATCTCCACCCCGGACGACAGCACCATCGTCTTCACCCTGACCAGCCCGGCCAGCGACTTCCTCAACATCCTGGCCCTGCCCTTCGCGTCGGCCGCGCCCGTGGAGACCCTGAACTACGTGCCCGGCACCCCGGGGACCCCGCTCGACTACTACGCCTTTTCGGACGGCCCCTACATGGTCGATCCCACCAAGTCGAACGTCGGCCATGAGATCGTCCTGACCCGGAACCCCAACTGGAGCCAGACCACCGACCCGATCCGGCACCAGTACGTCGACGAGGTCGACATCAAGGTCGACCTGAGCTCCGCGGCGGCCGAGACCGAGGTCCAGCAGGACATCACTGCGGGGACCGCGGACCTGAGCTGGGACACCGTCGTCCCCAGCGAGGACCTGGCCACCCTGAGCAGCCCCCACGACCCGCGCTTCGGCTCCTTCCCCACCCCGGGGACGACCAACCCTTACCTGGTCTTCAACACCATGAGCACAAGCAACGGGGGGGCACTGGGCAAGGTAGCGGTCCGCCAGGCCTTGGAGTACGCGATCAACAAGATCGCGATGAACAAGATCTACGGGGGTACCCTCTTCAACGAGGCTCTCAACCAGGTCTTCAGCCCCGGCTCCGAGGGCTATATCGCCGGCTACGACCCGTATGCGACACCGGGTGACCAGGGCGACCCCGCCAAGTGCAAGTCCCTGCTGGCGGCAGCGGGTTACCCGAACGGCCTGACCCTGACCGACATCTACCGCGCCGGCGGCAAGCACCCCGCGGTCTTCCAGGAGGTCCAGACTGACTTCGCCAAGTGCGGGGTCACGGTCAACGGGGAGCCCAACAGCAGCGGTTACTACGGCACCAAGGGGATCGGGATCAGCCAGCCCAGTGACCTCGCCAAGCCGGGCGAATGGGACATCACCGAGCCCGGATGGGTGCCCGACTGGTTCGGCCCCACCAACGCCCGGGCGATCCTGCCCGATCTCTTCGACGGCAAGCTGAGCTTCCCCGGTACTGACTGGGGTGGCTACGACGATCCCGCGGTCGACAACCTGGTCAACCAGGCCCTGGC
This sequence comes from Binatia bacterium, assembly GCA_035624785.1. Classification (GTDB taxonomy): domain Bacteria; phylum Chloroflexota; class Dormibacteria; order Aeolococcales; family Aeolococcaceae; genus JAJZNI01. Next base: position 164,000 of record DASPQV010000025.1, read on the forward strand.
CGCGACCACCCTGAGCCAGGCCACCAGCCTCTGGCAGCAGGCCAACAAGAAGGTGATGGAGGACGCCGCATTCGTCCCCTTCCAGACCCAGCTGACCAACCTCATGCGGTCCACCCGGGTCCACAACGCCATCTTCAACCCGTTCTCGAACAGCTACGACATCACCCAGATCTGGCTGAGCCCGACCAGCTGACCCAGCAGCTCTTAGCGTTCGGATGCCCGCCGGCCTAGCCGGCGGGCATCAAACGCCGTAACGTTGCCTTATGAACCTGCTGACCGTCCGGGACCTCACCGTCTCCTTCCCGACCTCGGACGGGCTGGTGCAGGCGGTTCGAGGGCTCTCCTTCGATGTGGCGGCGGGGAGCACGTTGGGGATCGTCGGCGAATCCGGCTCGGGCAAGAGCGTCTCGGCGCTGACCATGCTTGGGCTCAACCCCGGTGCCGACATCAGCGGCTCGGCGCTGTTCCAGGGCCGCGACCTCCTCCGGATGCCGCCCGGCGAGCTGCGGCGTCTGCGTGGTGCCGACATCGCCATGATCTTCCAGGACCCCCTCTCCAGCCTCCACCCTCACTACCGGGTGGGATGGCAGATCTCCGAGGCGATCCGCGCCCACACCGACGTGAGCCGGGCCGAGGCGATGCGGCGGAGCGTGGAACTGCTCAAGCTGGTCAGCATCCCCCAGCCCGACCGCCGGGTCCAGGCCTACCCCCACGAGCTCTCGGGGGGCATGCGCCAGCGGGTCATGATCGCGATGGCCCTGGCGCTGCAGCCGAAGCTCCTCATCGCCGACGAGCCCACCACCGCCCTGGACGCGACCGTCCAGGCCCAGCTCATGGAGCTGCTGGTGGGGATGCAGCGGGAGATGGGGATGGCCATGATCGTCATCACCCACGACCTTGGGGTGGTCGCCTCCATCGCCGACTCGGTGCTGGTGATGTACGCGGGCCGTGCCGCGGAGCGGGCCGGCACCAGGAGCGTCTTCTACGCCTCCCATCACCCCTACACCCGCGGGCTGCTCACATCCATCCCGGGATCCATCGGCGTGCATGGCCGGCTGGTGCCGATCGTGGGACAGCCGCCCAGCCTCATCCGGCTCCCCAGCGGCTGCGCCTTCCACCCCCGCTGTCCGTTCGCCATGGACAGCTGCATCCGGGAGCAACCCGACCTCGAGCCGGTGGCCGACGGGAGCGGCCACGACTCGGCCTGCTGGCTGCCCGCCGACATCGTCGGCGTCGGCCCCGGCCAGGATGAGGCCCGCCGGCGCTACGCGGTCCGGCACCAGGGCACTGGGGCTGCCCGGCTCGCCGGGGTGGTTGCCGGCAACCGTGAGGTCGTCGCCTCATGACCGAGGCAGGGGCCGATGGCGAGGTGCTGCTCCGGGTGGAGAACCTGGTCAAGCACTTTCCGGTGAAGCAGGGCGTCTTCTTCAAGCGCGAGGTCGGCAGCGTCAGCGCGGTCGAGGATGTCAGCCTGGACGTGCACCGGGGCGAGACCCTCGGTCTCGTCGGTGAGACGGGCTGCGGCAAGTCCACCCTGGCCCGCTGCGTGACGCGGCTCTACCCGCTCACCTCGGGCAATGTCCGGTTCGACGGCGCCGACATCAGCAGGCTCCCACGCCGCCACCTGCGTCCGTACCGCCGGCGGATGCAGATGATCTTCCAGGACCCCTACGGATCGCTCAACCCCCGGCGCCGGGTCGGGTCGATCATCGCAGACCCGCTCACCATCCACAGGGTGGCGAGTGGCGCCGAGCGCAAACAGAGGGTCCAGGAGCTGATGGAGGTCGTCGGCCTCAATCCGGAGCACTACAACCGGTTCCCAGCGGAGTTCTCGGGCGGCCAGCGGCAGCGCATCGGGGTGGCCCGCGCCCTTGCGCTCCGCCCCAGCCTGATCGTCTGTGACGAGCCGGTCTCGGCGCTCGACGTCTCCATCCAGGCCCAGATCATCAACCTCCTCGAGGACCTCCAGGCCGAGTTCGGGCTCACCTACCTGTTCATCGCTCACAACCTCTCGGTGGTGGAGCACGTCAGCGACCGCGTCGCCGTGATGTACTTGGGCAAGATCGTCGAGATCGCGACGGTCAAGGACCTCTACCAGAGTCCACGCCATCCCTACACCGTCGCCCTGCTCTCGGCCTCGGTGGTGGCCGACCCGGAGAAGGCGAGATCCACCAATCGGGTGGTGCTGTCAGGCGAGGTCCCGTCCCCGCTCAACCCGCCTGCGGGCTGCCGCTTCCACCCTCGCTGTCCCAAGGCCCAGCCGATCTGCACCACCGTCGAGCCACCGCTCGAGGTCAAGGCCGGTGATCCCGCGTCTCATCTCACCGCCTGCCACTTCCCGATGCAGCCGGGCGAGCGTTTGCGGGGCGCAGCGCTCAAGATCCACGAGGCGCTCGAGGAGTTCGTCGGCGAGCCGGTAGCGGAGGAGCGTCGAGCATGACCCTGACCACCGTCCAGACCGTCAGCGAGGGCCCGCCGGTCGAGGCCGGAGCCCCCCCGGGTCAGGCGATCGAGGGCCGCAGCCCGCTCCGCCTGGCGCTGGCCCGGCTGCGCAGTGACCGGGTCGCCCTGCTCTCCGCGGGGATGATCGTCTTCGTCGCCCTGCTGGCGATCTGCGCTCCTCTGATCGAGGCGGTCACCGGGCACAACGCGATCGCCTCCAACATCGCGACGGGCACCGACATCACCGGCCAGCCGCTCGGCCCTGGTGTGGGCGGCTTCCTGCTCGGGACCGACAACCTCGGCCGCGACATCCTGGTACGGATCGCCTACGGAGCCCAGATCTCGCTGCTCGTCGGGGTGCTGGCGACGATCCTGGCCACGGTGGTGGGGACGGTCGTGGGGATGCTGGCGGGCTACTTCGGCGGGTGGATCGACGCGATCCTGGCCCGCATGATGGACACCGTCCTGGCCTTCCCGTACCTGCTGCTCGCCCTCGCCCTCGGCTCCGTTGCCGCGGAGCCGGGCAGCCGGCTCCACGCCATCGCCGGAATCCCCCTCACCATCCTGGTGATCGCCTTCTTCTCCTGGGCGGCGATCGGCAGGATCGTGCGCGGCCAGACCCTCTCCCAGAAGGAGAAGGAGTACGTCGAGGCGGCTCACGCCATGGGCGCGGGCAACCTCAGGATCCTCTTCATCGACATCCTGCCCAACCTGGTCGCGCCGGTGATCGTGCTGGGCACGCTGCTCATCCCCACCGCGATAGTCTTCGAATCCTCGCTCTCCTTCCTCGGTGTCGGCGTACCACCCCCCAAGCCGTCCTGGGGCAACATGCTCTCCGACGCCCAGACCTCCGGGTTCCAGGCGTGGTGGTTCTGGATCTTCCCGTCGCTGGCGCTGCTCATCACCACTCTGGGCTTCAACCTCCTCGGCGACTCGGTGCGCGATGCCCTGGATCCCCGGACCGAGCGGATCTTCGCGATGCGACGCAAGGCCCGCTTCGTCGGCGGTGCCGCCGCCAGCGGCGAGGCAGCCGCTGGGAAGCCGGATGGTGAGGTCGAGGCGGGATGACCCGGTTCCTGATCCGGAGATCGGTCCAGGGGATCTTCACCCTGTGGGTGATCGTCACCCTGGTGTTCCTCCTCTACAACCTCGGCCCCAACGACGTGGCCCGAGCCATCGCCGGCATCCACGCCACCCAGCAGGACCTGGCCAGCGTCCGCCACTACCTCGGCCTCGACAAGCCGCTCTGGGACCAGTACGGCATCTACATCAGCCACCTGGTGACCGGTAACTTCGGCATCTCCTACCAGAACCGGCTGTCGGTGCTCCACATCATCGGCCAGGCGGTGCCTATCGATATATCCCTGGCGATCGGCGCGGCCATACTCTGGATGGCACTCGGCCTGAGTGTTGGCATCCTCGCCGCCCGCCGTCCGCGCACGGTGTGGGACCGCAGCGCCACCGTCTTCGTCCTCACCGGGCTCTCGACCCCCACCTTCATCCTCGGGCTGCTGCTTATCTACTTCTTCTTCTACATCCTCACCATCAACGGCATCAAGTGGTTCGTCGGCCCCGGCCAGTACGCGCCGTTCCTCCCCAATCCTTTGATATGGGCCCACGACCTCATCCTTCCCTGGGTCACGCTGGCGCTGATCACCGCAGCCACCTACGCCCGCCTCTCGCGCAGCTCGCTGCTGGAGACCCTGGGCGAGGACTACATCCGCACCGCTCGGGCCAAGGGGCTGAGCGAGCGCCGGGTGGTCTACCGCCATGCCCTGCGCAGCGCCGTCACGCCCATCGTCACCCAGTTCGGCATCGACCTCGCCACCGTCCTGGGCGGCGCGATCATCACCGAGACGGTGTTCGGGCTGCCGGGTCTCGGCTACACCGTGGTGCGGGCGATCTCGGTGGGCGACCTGCCGGTCGTGGAAGGCATCGTGCTGGTTGCGTCCGCCTTCATCGTCGTGGCCAACATCGTGGTCGACGCCCTGTACGCGGTCCTCGACCCCCGGGTGAGGCTCACCTGACCGAAGCGGGCGAGCCCCCGCCGGCCGGCCGGCGGACCCGCGGCCTCGCCAGAGAGCGCGGATCCAGCCAGCAGCCTGGAGGTCATACGAGGCAACCAGGCACCGGCGGGCGGGCGGCGACTACGTCTGGTGCCCTTGCTTCGTTTCCACCAACTCGTTACGCCGACGGGGCCTCCCGAAGCGCCGCCCCCGCCTAACCGAGGTGTGTATCACTCCAGCGGGTGATCCGAGAGGTAGGCCGAAGCGCTACATTGGCGCCACATGTCTTCGGTGTCGGCGGCGGAGCCCAGGTCAAGCGAGTTCAGCGGTGCTCTGAGCAGGCCTGCCATCGACGGTAAGGAGGGTGCCATGACGTTACGGACGCCGCATTTTGGGACCGCGGTGCGCGGCCTTTCCAGGCCCGCGCTCGCGGTTTGGGCCGTCGGCCTGCTGGCCATGGTCGCGGCCGGCTGCGGCAGCAGCAGCAGCGCAGGCGGCTCCAGCTCCGGCGCGCTGGCCAGCAGCCAGGTACTGAAGTTCCCCGCTTTCCAGAACCCGGGCACGTGGGACCCGGGGGAGGCCGACGCCGAGGTCGACACCGAGTTCATGCAGAACGTGTTCGACAACCTCTGGCGCTTCGACAACACCCTGAACATCATCCCCGACATCGCCACCGCGGTCCCCACCCAGGCCAACGGCGGGCTCTCCAGCGACGGCACGACCTACACCGTCCACCTGAACCCCAACGCCACCTTCGACAACGGTGACAAGGTCACCGCCGAGGATGTCCTCTACTCCTGGGACCGCGCAGTCGCGCTCCAGGGCGCCTACTCCGCCAACCTCTCGGCGATTGCCGGCTACTCCGACGTCCAGAAGGCGGCCGGCGCCCCGCCGGCGAGCAGCAGCGGGAGCGGCTCGAGCTTCAATGCGAACATCGAGAACGGCCTCTGGGGCTGCTTCCGGGGCAAGGGCCAGGCTGGGGCCACCTGCAACCAGAGCCTGGAGATGAGCGGCCTGACCGCTCCCGACGGGCTGACCGGGGAGACCGTCCAGATCACCCTCGGCAACGCCTGCGGCTGGTGCCTTGCGGCCTGGACCCTGGAGGGCACCACCGGGGGCATCGTCGACGAGAACGTCATCCACAATGACCCCACCGGCTGGTACTTCAAGCCATCCGGGCCCTCGTCCAGCTGCACCGATCCCACCGCCAGCTCGTGCGACGGGATGGTGGGCACCGGCGCCTTCTACCTGGCCTCGTTCGTCCCCAAGCAGTCGATGACCTTCAAGGCCGTCAAGAACTGGTGGGGCAGCCCCAAGCCGACGCTGACCGAGGTCGACGTCGACATCAAGGACCCCTCGGCCCTGGCCACCACCGTGGCCGCCTTCAAGCAGGGCAGCTACGGGATCATCGGCTACGGCGGTGACAGCGGAAACCTCGACTACCCGACCATCCAGGGCATCAAGGGATCGTCCTACGCCAAGGACCTGCTGACCGTTGACAAGGGCCGGACCACCTGGCTCAGCTTCAACATCGGCTATCCCAAGACCGGCGGCCCCTTCGTCGGCGAGTCGGCCCAGGCGATCGGGCTCCGCAAGGCCTTCGACCTGGCCGTCGACAAGAAGGGACTGGCCACCACGGTCTGCCACGACGTCCTGTGCACCGCGGCCACGGGCGGTCTGATCACCCAGGGGCTGATCGGCAACCTGGGAGCTGGCAACGACCCGCTCGCCGCCTACGATCCGACCCAGGCCAAGGCGCTGCTCAAGCAGTACGACCCGACCGGGACCCTGACCGCCAACCTCACCTACTCCTACAACACCGGCGGCCTGAACGACCCGGTGGCCGAGTACCTGCAGAACGAGTGGCAGACCAACCTGGGCGTTCACGTCAACCTCAACCCGGTCGGCGACGCCTCGCAGTTCATCTCCAACCGCCTGGGCGGTCAGTACGAGATGTCCCGTGACGGCTGGCAGTTCGACTACAACCACCCCCAGGACTGGTATGACAACCTCTGGGGCTACCTGGCGACCGCCGCCGGGGCCAACACCAGCGGCTTCGACGACCCGACCTACGACAGCATCCTGAAGCAGGCGGACGTCACCGCCAACATCCAGCAGGCGCTGCCCCTCTACAACCAGCTCGCCAAGATCATGCAGCAGGACGTGGTCTACATCCCGCTGTACTATTCGGTGGGCAACTTCCTGATCCAGCCGTGGATCAAGGGAGCGGGCTCGAACACTGGCTTCGACTACTACTGGAACCAGATCCAGATCCTCTCCCACTGAGAGGCAGCAGCCAACCATGAGCTCGGGACGCCCGGCACGCGAGCCGGGCGTCCCGACCCGTCCGGGATGAGGGAGCACGGATGCTGACCCGGGGGACGCTGATCTACATCATCCAGCGGCTCCTGATCATCGTGCTCACCCTGCTGGTCGTCTCCTTCGTCGTCTTCGTGGTCGTCCACTCCCTCCCCGGCAATGCCTTCATCAGCCAGCGGGTCCACGGCCGGACCCTGCAGCTGCTCCTCCACGAGTACGGCCTGGACCAGCCGATCCTGATCCAGTACTGGAACTTCCTGAAGGGAGCGGTGCAGGGGAACCTGGGGGTATCGCTCTACATCCGGGGCGAGCAGGTCACCCCGCTGGTGCTCCGCGAGCTGAGCGTGAGCTGCGAGGTCGGCGGTTCCGCCCTGCTCATCACCATCGGGCTGGGCATCACCTTCGGGGTCATCGCCGCGATGCGCCAGAACACCTGGGTTGACTACACCGTGACCAGCTTCGCGGTGATCGGGTACACCGTGCCCAGCTTCGTGATCGCCGGGCTGGGCGTGCTGATCTTCGCCAACTTCCTGGGCAGCATCACGGGGGGCAGCTTCGCCTACGCGGCGGTGTGGACCGGCACCTACGGGACCATCGGGGAGCTGTGGCTGCCGGCTCTCGCGATCGGGCTCTACACCTCCGGGCAGATCACCCGGATCACCCGCGCCAGCATGCTGGAGGTGATCCAGCAGGACTACATCCGGACCGCTCGGGCCAAGGGCCTCCGCGAGCGGGTGGTGACCATCCGGCACGCCCTGCGCAACGCCCTGGTCCCGGTGATCAGCATCCTGGGCACCACCGTGGTGGGGATCCTGGTCGGGGTCCTGGTCATCGAGAACATCTTCGGCATCCCCGGGCTGGGCAAGGAGTTCGTGGACAGCATCCGTTTCCACGACTACAACGTCACGGTCGGGGTGTTCACCATCTTCGCCCTCCTGATCGGGCTCTCCAACCTGCTGGTCGACCTCCTCTACACCGTCCTCGACCCGAGGATCCGGTACTGATGGCCGCCGGCGTCGAGGCGATCGACTACGCGGGTGGCACCCTGGCCCGCGCCCAGGTCGGCCTCTGGCGGGACGGGCTGCGCCGGCTCCGCCGCAACCGCCTTGCCCTGGCCGCCGCCATCTACCTGATCCTGCTGGCGGCGATGTGCATCCTCTCCCTGTTCTGGACCCCTTACAACCCCAACCTGGTCGGGACCTGCCCGGACTACACGCTGCCTGGCCCCGGCCATCCCCTGGGCTGCGACGACCTGGGACGCGACACCCTCAGCCGGCTGATGGTCGGCTCACAGGTGTCGCTCACCATCGGCCTGGTCACGGCGGTCATCGTGATGGTGCTGGGAGTCGGCATCGGCCTCATGATCGGCTACCTGCGGGGGGTGGTCGATGCCGTCTTTGCCCTGATCATCAACACCTTCTACGGCGTCCCCCCGCTGATGGTGGCGATCGTCCTCTACGTGCTGCTCGGCCCCGGGCTGATCAACATCATCATCGCGATCGCGGCGACCTCCTGGATGGACATGGCCCGGCTGGTGCGAGGTCAGACCCTCTCCATCCGAGAGCGCGAGTTCATAGAGGCGGCCCGATCGAGCGGAGCGCGCACCGGCAAGATCCTCTTCGGCCACGTCTTCCCCAATGCGCTCGGGCCGATCATCGTGCAAACCACCTTCGTGGTCCCGGCGGCGATCCTCACCGGCGCCTTCTTCAGCTTCCTCGGATTCGGGGTGCCCGCGCCCACCGCGGACTGGGGCGGCATGGCCAGCGAGGGATTCTCGCCGCTGCTGGCCGGGTACGACCCCTACATGCTGCTGTTCCCGGCAGTTTTCCTCTCGGTGACCCTGCTGGCCTTCAACTTCTTCGGGGACGGGCTGCGCGACGCCTTCGACCCGCGGCAGCGGCGCTGATGGCACGAACCGCGCCGGCGACGGCCATGACGGTCCCGGTGGGCGACCCCGTGCTCGAGGTGAAAGCTCTGTACACGTCCTTCTTCACCGACGACGGCGAGGTCAAGGCGGTCCGCGACGTGAGCTTCGACCTGGCCGCCGGGGAGACCCTGGGAATCGTGGGGGAGTCGGGCTGCGGCAAGAGCGTCACCGCCCTCTCCATCCTCGGCCTGGTGCCCCGGCCTGGGCGGGTGGTGGCCGGCGAGATCCTCTTCAAGGGACAGGACCTGCTCACCATGGACCGGGATGAGCTGCGGGAGATCCGGGGCCGCGACATCGCCATGATCTTCCAGGACCCGCTGAGCTCGCTCAACCCGGTGCACCGCATCGGCTTCCAGATCGACGAGGCGATGCACGCGCACAACAAGATCCCGGACGCTGAGGTGAAGCCGCGCAGCCTAGACCTTCTCAAGCGCGTGCGAGTGCCGGATGCGGCCCGCCGGGTCCGCAACTACCCACACCAGTTCTCGGGCGGGATGCGGCAGCGGGTCATGATCGCGATGGGGCTCTCCAACATGCCTGAGATCCTGATCGCCGACGAGCCCACCACCGCCCTGGACGTGACCGTCCAGGCTCAGATCCTCCAGCTCCTCCGCGACCTCAACCGCGACCTGGGCACCTCGATCATCCTGATCACCCACAACCTCGGGGTGGTGGCGGGGTTGTGCCGCCGCGTCATCGTCATGTACGCCGGCGAGATCGTCGAGGAGGGCTCGACCGAGCAGATCTTCGACTCGCCCCAGCACCCCTACACCTGGGCGCTGCTCCGCTCGCTGCCCCGGGTCGACGCCAGCCGCCACGAGCGGCTCCGCTCCATCGAGGGCCTGCCTCCCGACCTCATCGCCCCCCCGCCCGGCTGCAAGTTCAACCCCCGCTGCCCCTTCCGGCTGGACCGATGCAGGCGCGACAACCCGCCGCTGGAGACGGTGGGCGACGGCCAGAGAGCGGCATGCTGGGTGACCATGCGCCGGGCCTACGCGGAGATGGGGGCGGCGACGATCACCGACACCAGGCCGGGAGCCGCCAGCGGGGTCAGAGGGTCCGGGATCCCCGCGGAGCTGGCCTCCCAGACCCCCGAATCAGCCGGGGGCGCGGCGACCCCCGAGCCGGAGGCGCTCCCGCATGACTAGCGCGCTGTCCACCGGCCAGCCCATCGGCACCAGGCCGCCCGGAGGGGCCGAGCCGCTGCTGCGCGCCGTCGACGTGGTCAAGCACTTCCAGGTGGGGGTGGGGGCCATCGTCAAGGCCGTCGACGGGGTGAACTTCGAGGTCCGCGAGGGCGAGACCGTGGGGCTGGTGGGCGAGTCGGGGTGCGGGAAGTCGACCCTGGGCCGGGTGCTCACCCAGCTCATCCCGGCGACCTCCGGGCAGGTGATCTTCGAGGGCGTCGACCTGGTCAAGCTGCGCGGCGAGAAGCTGCGCCAGCATCGCAAGCAGCTCCAGATGATCTTCCAGGACCCCTTCGCCTCCCTGGACCCCCGGATGACGGTCGGTGACATCATCGCCGAGCCGCTCACCAACTTCGGGATGATCCGCGGCCGGGCCAAGGACGCGCGGGTCCAGGAGCTGCTCCGGGTGGTGGGCCTCAACCCCTACTTCAACAACCGCTATCCCCACGAGTTCTCGGGCGGCCAGCGGCAGCGCATCGGAGTCGCCCGGGCCCTGGCCCTCAGTCCCAAGCTGATCGTCTGCGACGAGCCGGTCTCGGCCCTGGACGTCTCGATCCAGGCCCAGATCATCAACCTCCTCGAGGACCTCCAGAAGGAGTTCAACCTCACCTACCTGTTCATCGCCCACGACCTGTCGGTGGTCCGCCATATCAGCCAGCGGGTCCTGGTCATGTACCTGGGCAAGATCGTCGAGATCGCTCCCAGCGACGAGCTCTACAGCGTCCAGCAGCACCCCTACACCAAGGCCCTGCTCTCGGCCATCCCGATCCCGGACCCGCGGGTGGAGCGGATGCGCCGGCTGGTGGAGCTCTCCGGCGAGATCCCCTCACCGCTCAATCCGCCGTCCGGCTGCCACTTCCATCCCCGCTGCCCGATCGCGCGCGCGCCGGGCATCTGCAGCGAGACCGAGCCCGCGCTCGAGGGCAAGGCGCCGGGCCGCCAGGCCGCCTGCCACTTCTCGGACGAGGTGATGACCCAGGTCGGCCGGCCGGTCGCCAAGGAGGCCTGACCGCCGGACCCCCGGCGAAGGAGGAAGCGGTGACCCACGATGCCGCGCTCGAGTTCATCCGCGCCCATCCGCGCGCCGTTCTCGCCACCCGCCGCCAGGACGGCGGCCTGCAGCTGTCCCCGGTGCTGTGCGCCGTCGACGCTGAGGACCGGGTGGTGGTCAGCACCCGAGAGGCGGCCATCAAGACGCGCAACCTGCGCCGTGACAACCGGGCCTGGCTCTGTGCCATCAGCGAGCGCTTCTTCGGCGAGTGGCACCAGGTCGAGGGGACGGTCGAGATCGTCAGTCTGCCCGAGGCGATGGAGCCCCTCGTCGACTACTACCGGCGGGTGTCCGGGGAGCACCCCGATTGGGCCGACTATCGAGCGGCGATGGAGCGAGAGCGTCGGGTGCTGCTGCGGCTCACCGTCTCCCGGAGCGGTCCGACCCGGAGCGGCTGAGGGCACCGCCGGCTCTCTCGGGGCGCAGGCCTGTTTGAATGCAGCGATCTGCTCGCTTGCCCCAGCGCGGCGCACTCCTCATCTCTGCGACCCCCGTATAGGCCAGAATTGGCCTAAAAGGGGGTTGGCCGACAGACGGGTGCCCGGTGCTGCCGCTCCCACCGGACAGCGCAGATCAACTGACCGCCTGGTCCAGGGCGATCCGGATGCGCCGGAACATCCGGCCCTTGGTCTCGACCTTGGTGATGCGGACCCGCCCCACCTCGCCGGTGGAGTGGACGTGGGTCCCCCCATCGGCCTGACGGTCCAGGCCGACGATGTCGACGACCCTGACCGTCCGCAGCCCCGGGGGGAGGAGGCTGACCTTGGTCCGGATCAGGCTGGGGTCGCGGTCCGCCTCCTCGCGGGGCAGCACCTCCACCCTGACGGGCAGGTCGCGGGCCAGCTCGCGATTCAGCTCCGCCTCCAGGACATCCCGGTCCGCCGGGTCCCACTCCGGCAGCTCGACGTCGAGGCGGCCCTCCCCCAGCTTCATGTCCGAGCCCGTGACCGGGCACTGGTAGCGACGCCAGAGCACGCCGCACAGCGAGTGCATGGCGGTGTGGACCCGCATCAGGGTGTAGCGGCGCTCCCACTCGATCCGGGCCACGAGCGCGGTGCCGACCGGCGGCGGGGCTCCCTCCACCCAGTGCCAGATCCCGCCGTCGAGGGAGCCCACCCGGATGACCGGGCGCGGCTCGCCGTCCACGACCAGCTCGCCGCTGTCGGGCGGCTGGCCGCCGCCCCCCGGGTAGAAGACGGTGCGGTCGAGGAGCACCCGGCCACCCTCGCCGGTCTCGATGACCTGGGCGGCGACCTCCCGGGCGTACGCGTCAGTCGAATAGAGCTCGTGGTTCATGGCTGCGTAGTCTCCCGCCGAGCCGCGTCAGGACGCCAGCTCGCCGCCGGCCGCGCGCAGACGCTTCAGCGTCTCATCGCGACCGACGAAGGCCATGGCGTCGAAGACGGGGACGCCCGCGGGCGCGCCCAGGACGGCGACGAAGAGCACCCGGAAGGCATCCCGGGCCTTGACCCCCGTGGCCTCGCAGAGCTCGGTGAGACGCTGGCGCATCCCCTCGAGGTCGTCGAGGCCGCCCGCCTCCACCTCGGCGACGGCGGCGTCGAGCAGGGCCGCGGCGGTGGCGGCGTCGACCTTGCGGGGAGGCAGCTCCACGCCGGGCTGGCGGACCACCGGACCGAGGAGGGGGGCGGCCAGGCTGGCGGCGTCGTGCAGCGTCACCATGCGCTCGCGGAGCAGCGGGATCAGCCGGCGCCGGGTCTCCCGGCTGGTTCCGGGCAGGTGGAACTCGAGAGCCTCGACCAGCGCCTCCGTGTCCATCCGGCGGATGTGGTGGCCGTTCAGGAAGTCCAGACGGCGGCTGTCGAAGATCGCCGGCGACGCCTGAACGCGATCGAGGCTGAATGCCCGGACCAGCTCCTCGCGGCTCATGACCTCCTGCTCGGTCCCGCTCGACCAGCCCAGCAAGGCCATGGCATTGACGACGGCTTCGGGAACGTACCCGGCCTCCGCGTACTCCATCACGGTGCGGGCGCCGCGGCGCTTGCTCAGCTTCTGGCGGTCCTCGCCGAGCACCTGGGGGACGTGGCAGAAGCAGGGCGGCTCCCAGCCCAGCCCGGCGTAGATCGCCAGGTGCTTGGGGGTGGAGGGGATCCACTCGTCGGAGCGGATGACGTGGGTCATCTCCATCAGGTGATCGTCGATCACGACCGCGAGGTGGTAGGTGGGATAGCCGTCGGCCTTGAGCAGGACCTGGTCGTCGATCTCCGAGTTCTGGAAGCGGACCGGCCCCCGGATGACATCGTCCCACGCGCTCGTCCCCTCGGGCATGCGGAGGCGGAGCACGGCGGGCATGCCGCCGGCCTGCTCGGCCGCCACCTCCGCCTGCCTGCCCAGGCAGTGGCGGTCGTAGCGAGGCGGCTCCCGGCGGCGCTGCTGCTCCTCCCGCATCGCCTGGAGACGCTCCGGGCTGCAGGTGCACCAGTAGGCGCAACCGGCTGCCACCAGTCTCTCGGCATGGTCGCGGTAGAGGTCCAGGCGCAGCGACTGGATGTAGGGCGCGTGGGGTCCGCCGACCTCGGGCCCCTCGTCCCAGTCCAGCTGCAGCCAGCGCAGGGTCTCGAGGATGGCGGCCTCCGACTCGGGCACGTAGCGGCCCTGGTCGGTGTCCTCGATCCGGAGCACGAAGCTGCCCTCGGTGGAGCGGGCGGCCAGCCAGGCGAAGAGGGCAGTGCGGACGTTGCCGAGGTGGAGGAACCCGGTGGGTGAGGGCGCGAACCTGGTTCGTATCGCGGTCACAGCCGGCACCGCCCGCAGGGGCGGCCAGCCGGAGCCTGGAGCGCGGCAGAGGGATCAATGTGATCACCGAGTCCGGGCGCCGGGACCGGCAACCCTTCACCACCGGTTGTAGACAATCTTTTCCCAAACTGCCCCGTCAGCGGGTGCGGCGCGGACCCCGTCAGGTGCACCCGGTACCTCCGCAGTGGGGCGCGAAGAAGAAGACGAAGATCGCGGTCCAGGCCAGCAGCCCCACGATGAGGAGCACGGCATCCCAGCTGGGCACGGAGTAGCTGACCAGCCGGGGCGAGCCCCCGCCCCGGGGATGCTCGGAGACGGCGACCACCCCGCTGCCCGGCCGGCCGACATCGCCCATCCCCCAGGCCGGCGGCGGGGCCGGCGGGGCGCCCCGCGGGGTGATGTGGAGAGCCTCCTCGCCAAGGCGCTGCCTGGCGTCGCGGACTATGCCCAGGATGATCCCGGCGCCGGCAAGCCCGGTGGCGACGGCCAGCGCGACCAGGATCCAGCCGAGCACCCCGTTCAGATAGTCGTTGTAGGCGTGGTTGCCGTAGAGGACCAGGATGCCCCCGGTCAGCAGGGCGGCGAAGACGACGACGAAGGCGATCGTCTTGGTCGCGATCTCACGGATAGGCATTGGCTGCTCCCGATGATCCGTCCGCGCCCGAGTATACCGGCGGGCACCGTGCCAGCATTCACGGGTGGCGTTGCAGCGCGCCCTGTACTCGTTCGCCTACCGCTTCGGCCGCCGGCCGCGCTGGGACACGGGGATCACCCCGCCCGAGCTGGTCGCGCTGGTCGAGGGACCGGGGGCGCTGCCGCCCGGACGGGCTCTCGACCTCGGCTGCGGGACGGGCACCAACGTGGTCTATCTCGCCCGCCATGGATGGCAGGCCACAGGTGTCGACTTCGTCACCGCCGCCGTCGCCCGGGCGCGGCGGCGCGCTCGGCGGGGGGGTGTCGAGGCGCGCTTCGTCGCCGGAGATGTGACCCGCCTGGAAGAGCTTGGGGTGGAGGGCCCATACGACCTGGTGGTGGACATCGGCTGCTTCCACGGGATCCCACCGCACCGCCGCGATGCCTATGCGAGAGGCGTCGCCTCGCTGACCCAGCCGGGGGCCACGCTGACCATGTTCGCCTTCGCCAGCCCCTCCTCGCCACGCCGCCTGCGCCACTGGTCGGGAGCCCCCGAGGCCGAGGTGCGCGCGCGGCTGGGCCCGTTCTTCGAGGTGGCCCACGTGGAGCAGGGGCGGGAGAGCCGGCCGGGAGCCCGGATGCTTCCGGCCTGGTACCGGCTGGTCCGCCGCTAGGCTGGGAGAGCTCAGCGGCCCTCTACACTCACCAGCCATGCCGACGCAGGTCGGGGGCGAGGCACCCCCGTCCGCTGGAAGGATGACCGCGGTGCGCACCGCCCTGGGCGCGGCGTGGCGAGGCGCGACAGGCCGCGGCGCCGTCATGGGGATGGTGCTGCCGCCGTTTCTGGCCAGCAAGCTCATCGGGGTGGTGGCGCCCATGGTCACGGTCTGGGCGCGCAGCACCGGCATCGGGGTGCCACCCGCCTCCGGATTCATCGCTCCCTTCTCGTACTGGGACGGCGCGGCCTACGTCAGCATCGCCGCGCATGGCTACCCAGCGGGGGCGCTGAGCACCGCCCTCAACTCTCCCGACTACGTCTGGGCCCGCTTCCCCGGCTATCCCCTGCTGGTTCACCTGGTGGCGTACGTGGTGCCCCAGACGGTGGTGGCGGGGATCGTGGTCAGCGCCGTCGGCGAGCTGGTGGCCCTGGTCTTCCTGGCCCGGCTGATCCTGCTCGAGCGGGGTGACCCGGCCGCGGCGAGATTCGCCTGCTGGGCGCTCGCGGTATTCCCCTACGCGTTCTACCTGACCGCGGTCTACACCGAGGGTGCCTTCCTGGCTGCGGCCATCGCCTCCCTCTACTACATGCGCCGGGGGCAGGACGGGCGGGCCGCGGTGGCCGCGGCGATCGCCATGTTCATCCACGTCACCGGGCTGGCTCTCTTCCCCGCGCTGGTCGTAGATCACCTGGTGCGGCGGCGGGGCCGCCCCGGGCTGGGGCTGGTCGCGATCGCGGCCAGCCTGCTCTCCCCGCTCCTCTTCGTGGCCTACGCATGGGAGCTCACCGGTGACCCGCTCGCCTTCTGGCACATCGCGGGATCAGCCTCCTTCAACCGCACCCTGACCTGGCCGTGGAGCGGCGCCTTCAGCACCTGGCAGGCGGCCCTGAACGGCGTAGGCGGCAACAGCTTCATCTTCGGGATGGAGATGATCTTCGGCGTCGGGGGCCTGCTGGCGCTGCTCTGGATGGCCTGGTGGTGGCGGCGGATCCCCCCCTCGCTCACCGTCTACGCGGCCGGCATCTGGCTCATGGCTACACCCATCATCTACTGGCTGGGCATCCCCCGCTTCGAGATGACCGCGGTGCCGATCTACCTGCTGCTCGCCGACCTCACCCGGCGGCACCCGGGGAGCCGGCCGGTGATCGTCGTGATCTCGGCGGGGTGGATGGGCTTCATCGCCACCCTGGCCGCCACCGGGCAGTTCGTGGCCTGAGACTGGCCGGCGGGCCGGATACACTCCTCAGCCTTGCCTGCGGTGACTCCCCAGCAGGCTTGTGAGGCCCCCACGCGGTGCGGGTGACCGAGCTGTTGCCGGGGTGGCGGCAAGTCGCCCGATGGGTGAGGGTGCTGGCCTTGATCAACGCCCGGAAACCCCCACCGGAGAGGACGCCAGCGCTTCCGCCGATCACCGGCGGGGATGGGATACTTGCCGACGTGCCACCGACCAAACGGAGCATCCTGGTCATCTCCACGAGCCGGGGGGACGCTCGCGGACTCTCCCAGGTGACGGCCGCCCTGGTGCCAGCGGAGTCGGTATCCGTGCGCGTCGTCATGACTGAGCTCGCAGAGCCGGCCTGGAACCCAACCGGCCTCGAGATCCTGAGGCGAGTACCGACCCGCATCGTCAACTGCGGTTTCGGCGAGGCGGGCAGCGTCGAACGTCTCGCTCGTGCCGCCCACGCACTGGCCCTGGCCGCCATCGACAGACCACAAGGCGCCCTGCCTGACATAGTCGTCCTGATGGGGGATCGGCACGAGCTCCTCCCCCTCGCGCACGCTCTGCTGCTTCAAGGGTGGCCGATCGCGCATGTCTCAGGCGGCGAGATCACCGAGGGAGTCTTCGACGACGCGGTAAGACACGCTTTGACCAAGCTATCTCACCTTCACCTGTGCACCGCTGATCAGGCTGCGGCCCGTATCCTTCAGATGGGTGAGGAGCCGTGGCGGGTGGTGGTCACCGGCGATCCGACCCTAGATGGCCTCACTGACATTGCAACGCAGGCCGCCACCTCGCTGCCCGAGGCACTCGGCTTCCCGCTCGAGCGTCCAGTCGCAATCGTCACCTACCACCCTCCGACGCTGACGCCCGAGCTTCTCGAGCCCGAACTGGAATCGGTCATCAGCAGCCTCACTGAGGTGCGCACCATCGTCGCGACCCATCCCGGTGCCGAGCCGCACTCAGCTGAGATCCTGGAGCGCCTCCATCGCTGGTCCTCCAGCAATCCGGCTGTCCACGTTCTATCCGCTCTCGGAGGGCTGTACGCGGCTCTGCTTGCACAAGCGGACGTGTTGGTGGGCAACTCGTCCAGCGGCCTGATCGAAGCTCCGGTGTTCTGCTTGCCCACGGTCAATATCGGCGACCGACAACGCGGGCGCCAGCGGGCTGCTAACGTGATTGACGTGCCCGGACGCCCCGAGATGGTGAGTGAGGCCGTGCGTCATGCCTTGGACCCGACATTCCGCGCTTCCTTGAATGGGCTGGTGAATCCATACGGGGACGGCCACGCCGCTGAACGCATCCGCGACGTCCTCACCTCCGTCCCGGTTGGCGGCCTGGCGCGGAAGCGATTTGTGGATGCTCCCCTGACGCCTCCCAAGCACGACTGACCGGCGAGGCATCCGGATTGATGACCGGCCAACGGGTTGGCAATCTGATCCGTCTGCCCGGTCTGATGCGTTTTGGCAACGCATTCGTGACACGATGCTGCTTCGAACGGCGCACGGACCAGTGGCCAACATGACCGCCGACTATTCTGCGGGCGTCGCCGTGCAAGCACCGCTCTCCAGGCTCTGCGTGACCTCTGAAGCGACACTGCGGCAGGCCCTCGAGGCCATCGACGCCGGAGGCGCCGCGATCGCTCTCGTCCTGGACGCTACCGACCACCTCATCGGCACGCTCACCGATGGAGACGTACGCCGGGCCCTGCTCGCGGGAGCGGGCCTGCAGGCACCGATTACCAAGTACATCACCGACGACTTCACTGCCGTCCGGTCCGATGTCGACCGTGCCGCGGTACTCGATCTGATGCAGGCCCGAAGCATCAACCAGGTTCCAATCGTCGATGCAGACCGTCACCTGATCGGGCTGCACCTCCTCCGCGACGTGCTCGGCGCAAGCGAGCGACCTAACGCCACGGTCATCATGGCCGGGGGCCGCGGGACCAGGCTGCACCCTTATACGGCCACTGTCCCCAAACCCATGGTGGAGGTAGCTCATCGACCCATCCTGGAGCGCATCGTGCTTCACCTCGTCGGTGGCGGAATTCGGACCATCTTCCTCGCCGTCAATCACATGGCCCAGGTGATCGAGAACCACTTCGGCGACGGCGCCGACTTCGGCTGCTCCATCGAATACCTGCGCGAGAGTCCGGACACCCCGCTGGGCACGGCAGGCGCGCTGACACTCCTCCCTGCCGATGGCGCATGGAGGGCTCACCCCCTCATCGTCATGAACGGTGACCTGCTTACCGATTTCAACGTCGAAGCGTTGCTCGGCGCGCACCGGGCGGCCCACGCCGCGTTGACAGTGGGCATCACCGATTACACGCATCAGGTGCCCTTCGGAGTCGTCGCCGTGGCCGATGGCAGGCTCCGCTCCCTCACCGAGAAACCCACCGTCACCTGGGCGGTGAATTCCGGTATCTACGTCATCGACCCCATGCTGGTACGCCGCATCGCGCCACGTTGCGAGTACCTCATGACCCAGCTCGTCGACACCTGCCTGGAGCGCGACGAGGTGGTCCATGCCCACCCCATCGGGCCCCGCTGGTCCGACGTGGGACGGCCAATCGACCTCAGCCGCGTGCGCGGCGAAGAGGGCCCGGTGACATGAACCTCGGTGGCAGCCGCGTTCTCGTGACCGGTGCGGGCGGATTCATCGGCAGCCATCTGGTCCAGCGGCTCCTCAGCGACGGCGCGCACGTACGCGCCCTGTGCCTGTACACATCGACAGGCTCGCGGGGGTGGCTCGATGATCTGAGTGCGGAGCTCACCACCGACCTCGAGGTGTGGTTTGGTGATGTCCGCGACGAATCCTATGTCGACCAGCTCGTCAAGGGCATGGACATCGTGTTCCACCTCGCCGCCCTGATCGCGATCCCCTACAGCTACATTGCGCCGTCCTCCTTCATCGCCACCAACGTCGTCGGCACCCACAACGTTCTGGAAGCGGCCCGGAGGCACCAGGTGAGGCGGCTGGTGCATGTGTCGACAAGCGAGGTCTACGGCACCCCGGACACGCTGCCGATCACTGAGCAGCACGCGCTGAAGGGTCAATCTCCATACAGCGCGAGCAAGATTGCGGCTGACAAGCTGTGTGAGGCCTGGGCATGCTCCTTCGGCGTTCCCGTGATTGTTCTCCGACCTTTCAACACCTATGGACCGCGCCAATCCGCCCGCGCCATCATCCCCACCGTCCTTGAACAGATCCTCTGTGGCATCAACCCGCTGCGTCTCGGCAGCCTCGAGCCACGTCGTGACTTCACCTATGTCACCGATACCGTGGACGGGTTGATCCGCGCCGCCGGCGCCGTCCTCTCCCCAGGTGAGGTCATCCACCTCGGAACGGGAACCTCGGTGTCGGTGGGCGAGCTGGTTGAGCGTGCCCAGCGGTTGCTGGGGACGCAGCTACCGGTGACGGTGGATCAACAGCGGCTGCGCCCGGCGCGAAGTGAGGTCAGGGCCCTGCAAAGCGACCCCAGTCGGGCCGCCAGCCTCCTCGCTTGGCGTCCGACAGTGGAGCTCGACAGCGGTCTCGCCACTACCGCCGCTTGGCTTCGGCCCCGGCTCGACCCCAGGCGCGCCGCGAGCTTCCAGCGATGATGACCCCGCGGATCCCATTGGCAGTACCGGTGCTGCGCGGCAACGAGCGCGCCTACCTCGAGGAGTGCGCGATGTCGGCTCAGGTGTCTTCAGTGGGCCCGTTCGTTTCCCGTTTCGAACGCGAGCTTGCGTCGTGGGTGGGGGCGCAGCACGCGGTGGCGTGTGGCAGCGGGACGGCGGCTCTGCACCTGTCGATGTTGGCGCTGGCGGTGCGACCGGGCGACGATGTACTGGTCTCGGATCTCACCTTCATCGCCTCGGCGAACCCCGCCCGTTACTGCGGGGCGAACGTCGTCCTGGTCGATGCCGATCCGAGGGGTTGGTGCCTCGACCCCGCGCTCGTTGAGGAGGAGCTTGATCGTAGGCGCGGGAGAGGGTTGCGGATGCCTGCAGCCATCGTCGTGGTACACGTGTTCGGCCAACTGGCAGCGCTTGATAGGATTCTGCCCGCTGCGGCGGCCTGCGGCGTCCCGGTCCTCGAGGACGCTGCCGAGGCACTAGGCGCACAGTGGACGTCCGCGCCGCTCAACGCCAGACAGGCGGGAACGGTTGGAGAGATCGGAATCTACTCATTCAATGGCAACAAGGTCCTGACCACGGGGGGGGGCGGCATGGTGGTGACGAGCGATGGTGCCAAGGCGGCGAAGATGCGTCACCTCTCGACCCAGGCTCGGGTTCCCGGATCTGACTACGTCCATGACGCGATCGGGTTCAACTACCGCCTCAGCAATATCTCCGCCGCTCTTGGGCTGGCTCAGCTCGAGTGTCTACCTGAACTCCTCGCCCGGAAGCGCGTGAACGCGGAGCGCTACGCCGCGGCTTTCGGCGGAGACCGCTTGGTCAAGATGGTTCCGGACCCTGCTGGCACACGCGGGTCGGCGTGGCTGAACACGGTGCTCCTACCCTCCCGAGCTGCCCGCGACCACGTTCGCGCATCGCTGGCCGCAAGGGACATCGAGAGCCGCCCGGTATGGCCGCCCCTTCATCTCCAGCAGCCCTACCTGCAAAGTCCGGTGCTCGGTGGCGGCAAGGTGGCCGCCAACCTGGCTGACCGCGGTCTCAGCCTCCCATCATCGGCGGACCTTACCGATTCGGAACTAAGTGAGGTGGCCGAGGTGGTTGTCCAAGCCGCACACCTGGGACCCGCGGGAAGTGATGCCGCCAGCGCCGGATAGTCAGCTTCGGCGAGTGCTCTGCCTCATCCCCGCACGCTCGGGGTCGGTGAGGCTGGCGAACAAGAACGTCCAAGTGATAGGTGGGAAGACGCTCCTTGAGCGAGCAATATCCACTGGACTGTCAGCCTTCGGTCGCGTTGTCGTGTCCACCGATTCCGCTGAGTACGCCCAGCTGGCGGCGTCAGCGGGCGCCGACGTGCCAGGGCTTCGTCCGCCATCCTTGGCTCTCCCCGACACGCCGATTGACGCGGTCATCCAGCATGTGCTCTCCGAGTGGGAGCACCCAGGCGCTGAGCTGCTGGTGCTCATGCAGGTCACGACGCCTTTCACAACCCCATCCGACCTCCGCTCGGTCGTTGCGGCCCTGGAGAAGGCGAGGACAGCCAGCTGCTCGCTGACCCTGGCTTCGGTTTCGCCAACCTATGCCGCGATCATGGCCACTGACGCCTCAGGGGCTTCCGAGTTCATCGCCCCGAGGTTGGCCGTGCTCCGCACCCAGGACGTCCCGCGCCTGGGCGTGCCTACGGGGGGGGCTTATGCCGCTCGCATCATCCGTCTGCGGCGTGGCGAACCCCTATTGCAGGCGCCGTACGTGGCGGTGTGGATCGATCCATGGCGGGCTTTGGACATCGATACAGAGGCAGACCTGGAGCGCGCCCGGTCGCTTGCCGAGGGTCAATCGTGAGAGATCTTCTGCTCATTGCCGAGGTGGGGGTGAACCACGATGGTGACCTGCGGAAGGCGATCGCGATGACCCACCGCGCTGCGGAAGCCGGCTTCGACGCCGTCAAGTTCCAGTACTGGAACATCGATGAGCTCCTTGCTCCGACCGCTCCCGCAGCCCCCTATCAGGGTGAGGGTGATCAGCACGCGCTTCTGGCCGACCTGCGACTCGATACTGCCGCGCTGGCCACCCTGGAACGGGAGGCTCATGGTGAGGGGCTACGGTTCATCGTAACCCCTGACGGAGAGCGTGCATGCCGCGAGCTTCTCTCGCTCCACCTCGATGCCCTCAAGATCGGCTCCGGCGACGCGGACAACGGACTGCTTCTGGACCGGGCCGTGCGCAGTGGCCTGCCCATCATCGCCTCAACGGGGATGATGACGGAGCCGGAGCTGGCCTCCCTCGTGAATCGCCTGGCCCCCGCGCGCGAGGTCACCCTTCTGCACTGCGTATCGACCTATCCGACCGCGCTAGCGGAGAACGGCCTCAACCGCATGCGCGAGATCGCCGAGCTCTCCGGTCGCCCGGTCGGGCTGTCCGACCACAGCATCGGAATCGTCGCCGCCGCGGCCGCGGTGGGGATGGGAGCCGTGGCGGTCGAGAAGCACGTGACGTGGTCGATGCGGGCTAGGGGCCCAGATCACGCAATGTCACTTCCGCTTGACGAGGCGGCAGAGTGGGTGCGGACCCTCCGCGAGTTGCATCTTGGGCTCTCGGCAGCTGGTCGCTCACAGGGTGAGCGGGACAACCGAGCGGTGGTGCGCAAGGGGCTGTATCTCCAGCGGGCTGTTGCCGCGGGTTCCGAGATCGCAGCAGCCGACCTGGTGCCGCTGCGTCCACTCCTTGACGGGATACCGGCCGGGGAGCTCGGAGCCGTGGCAGGTCACGCGGCTGTTCACAGCCTGAAGGCGGGACAGCTTCTGCGCTGGTCCGACCTTCAGGGCTAGTCCGGCGAGCATGGCGGAGATCGTCGCCGCCGCCGACGCGGGTCGCTGGGAGGCGGTGGCTGGCGACCGGATGCTCGACCCCCACTGTCTGCGCGAGTTCGCCATCGCGCAGGCGGGGGAGGGCACCACACCCGTTCTCGTGCGTGCCGCGGGCAAGGGTTGGTCCGTCCTGGAGGTCCTGGAGATCACCGAGGTTGGCGGCGGTCATCGGACCGCGCGCGCTCCCCTTTACGGGGGACCCTGGTTGAAGATCGCGACAGACGACGCAGATATGGCAAGGAGAGCGCGGCGAGAGATCGATGCCGCGCTGCGTGATCTGAGCGTCATCAGCGAGGTGACCGTCCACAGCCCGTGGCTCCCCGAGCCGGACCTGGTTCGCCAGGCCTGGCAGGGTCAAGCCACCCGGTCAGTCTGTTTGGCCTCGCTCAGCCACCCGGACCAAGCTTGGGCAGCTCTGCCCCCAGGGCGCCGGACCGAGATCAGGCACGCCTGTCGGGAGGGAATCGCGCGCTGGCGGTGTTTCGACGAGGAGCAGGCTGTTCATTTCGCAGCTGTCTACCGGTCCGCCATGGACAGGCTGCGGGCCTCGCAGCGCTGGAGGCTCGACCGGCCGTACTTCGAGAAGTTGTCCAGGGAGGCAGGCAGATTCGTGCACCTCGCGGCGATCGAGCTTCCGACCGGCGGTGCGGCCGCGCTATTCCTTCACAATGGTCGCCGGGCCGCATACCTCTTCGCAGCCCGATGGGGACAGGCCGGGGGAGCGGCGGCAGCGGCGCTCTGGACCGGGATCGTGGAACTCGGCCGGATGGGGATCGAGGAGATGCTTCTCGGCGGCGGAACCACCGACACTGTCGACGACTCACTACTTCGGTTCAAGAGCGCGTTTGCCGACCGGCGAATCCCCCTTCTGGTTTCGGCTCGCGTCTTCGATCGCGAGGCGCACTCCTGGGCAGCCGCCATGGGACGTGCCCGTCCGCTCCCAGCCTTCGCGCTTGACGCATGAGGCGATAGCCACAGCAGCGCCTGTCGCGACTTAAACCCAGCCCTTTGCGCACGTTGTGTCTCTGATCACACGCGGCCCTTGAGTCGTTTCCTGAGTGAGATCTCCCGCCTCGCCACTCGAGTCACGGTGGCTTCATCCGACGACTACGCCGTTCCGTCCAGCACCTAGCGACGAGGCTGCCCCAGTCGGAAGATCTCGACCACATATCCGTCGCCGCCCCGCAGCCGGCGAAGATCCATGGGCACGGCTCCATGAGCGACCAGAGCATCTCGGTCGACCGGATTCACGTAGCCGATGCGCAGCTCCCGCGGCGAGCGATCAAGGGACTCCCCAAGACGAGACAGCGCAGCCTCCATGACGGCGCCCCTGAAGGGGTTATAGAGGTAGATGTGAGTAACATCGTCGGGGACAGTCCAAACCGTCACGTCGGCGACCACGATTTCGATCTGCACGTCTATCCTGTTCGTGTTGCGTCGAGCGACCTCGGCCAAACCTTCGTCAAGTTCCACTCCGATCACTCGAGAGAACCGGTACTTCGCTGCTTGGAACAGGACGCGGCCCTTGCCGCAACCCAGGTCAACGAAGACGTCCCCGGTCCGGACAGGGGCTGCATCAAGAAAGATCGGAAGAGCTCGCCAGTCTGAGGCCACGTAGTCCAGCCCGCGATCCGGGCCGAACGCGAGCCGCTCGTAGCGTACCGCGTCGCGAGTCTCGATGCCTGAGATCAGGTCCCTTGCCCAGTCGACGGCTGGTCGGGTGAGACGACGGTAGAGGCGATCGGAGGTGCCCATTGTTGCGTGGGAGGGTTATGGTACGCGGGCCGCGCCGGCGGCGGGCTGCCGGTGGCGCGGAGTGACCGACAACTTGGTGTCACCGTCCGCGTGGGGGCCGGGTAGGGGAAACGCTGCGTGCATCGATCATTCGGCGAGCGGTGAGGATGCCCCCGGGTCAGAGGGCGACATCACTCTGCGATCCGACAGCGGCGGCGTCCGCCGCACCAGGGACCAGAGGTCGCGGCGCTCAGCGCGCCCGAGCGCCACGAGAAGCACCATCGTGCAGTAGACGGCGCCCCCCCCAATCACCCCGGCAGCCAGAAGCGCCTTGCCGCTGAGCCCGAACAGAGGCATTGCGAGAAGGATGAGCGCCAGGATTGCCGTTGGCATTGCTGCCGGCCATACGCTGGTCCTGATCAAGTCTCGATACGTCGCGCCGACCTCCTCGGGGGCCATCCGGGCGAGGGGGACGACGAAGAACGCTGTCCCGATCAGGGTGCCAACAAAGGTGCCGGCCACTCCCATCGCCCTCACCAGGAGGATGCTGGCGGCAAGGTTGACGACGGTTGCCAATGCGAATGGCTTGAGCACGTCCCGGGCCCGCCCCACCGCCGAGAGCATCAGCGAGCCCAGCCGTATGGGGGCGACCATCACCATGTAGGCCATGGCCAGGGGGATCAGGCTCTCGGCCGCGCCATAGCGCGGGCCGACCCAGGCTTCAACCAGGGGTCGGGCGAGAAGTGCCCCCCCGGCGGCCAGTGGTACGGCCACGAGCACCGCGTACTTGGTTCCCCGGAGGAAGAGCTCCCGCAGCGTGCTCAGCGACGAGCGCGCAGCGAGCCAGGCTGCCGCCGGGACCACAGGCGCCTCAGCTGCGGACAGCAAGGCCTCCACGCCGTTCTGGACCTGGGTCGCGATCTCCACCAGGCTCACCGGCGCAGGGCCGAGCACGACCCCGACGATGCACCGATCCATGTTCCGATGAACCACGGTGAAGGCCCGGGACCCCCCAACAACCCAGCCGAAGCTGAAGATAGCCTGCACCATCGCCCACGACGGCGGGACCAGCGCCTGTGCGCTCCAGAGGACCGCAACAGCGACGATCAGTCCCAGTCCCGTTGCCGCTAGGGAGGCGAGGCCGACCACCGCGAGGCTGGCCGTGAGCAAAGCCGCCGAAGCCGCGGCGGCGCTCATGAGGGTCCGCTGAACGGCATCAACACAGCGGGCAAGATCGATCCGCTGCAGACCCTCGAGGCTGGCGAACGTCCCCTCGCTCAACATCTCCAGTGGGACCCTTGCGCCCAGAGCAACGATGGCGATGACCATGGCAGAACGCAGTCCGGCGGGCGCGCCGAACAGCCCCGGCAGCCACCGGGGGCCGAGGCACGCGAGTGCGCCACCGCAGCCGGCTCCGGTCGCCCCCAGCAGACAGAGCGCGCTCGCCATCGCACGGGAGGCGCCCGCAGTGTCCCCCAGCGAGCGATGCCTTGCGACCTCGGCAGCGGTGGCGACCCGGGTTCCGAGATCAGCCAGTGACAGCCAACCCCGCCCAGCCGAGAACGTCTCCAGCAACGCCCAGAGTCCGAAGCCGACGGCGCCAAGCCCGTGGAGCATAAGCGGTAGCGAGATGAGGCTCACCACCATCGCCCAGAGATTGGCCCCACCGCTGAACAAGACGTTGCGGGCTAGCTGACGCCGCAACGGCCGGACCCGCTGTCCTTCACCACCTGCTGTTGCTGCTCGCATGATGCACCGCCGCAGCCGGGCTCACCTAGCCGCCTGAACCGGGTTCATCTCCCCACCGGTCCCCAGCAGATCAGCCACAATCAGATCCAGATTCGCATCCGCGCCGGGGTCCAGCAGTGAGCCCTGGGGCAGGTTCAGCCGCGGACGACTATGGCCCACCTCCTGGACCGCGTTCAGCGGACGATGAAACTCGAAGAGGAAGGCGTAGGCGTATCGGCGGGCCAGATCACGAGTTCTGTCACTCGCGACCGGCGACGGTGGATCACTGATCAGCCGATCCACCGCCTCCCAGTATTCCTCGGCAGTCTGCGGGTCGAGGGTGAAGCCGCGACCTCGGTAGTGGGTGAGACCAGCAACAACCACCGGACGGCCCTTCAGGGCCATCTCGAGACCGACCGTGGAGGTGTAGATCAGCCCGACACACGCCTCGTCCATGAGCTGGTACGAGCTGACGCGGCTGCCCGCCGGGATGACCCTGACGTTGACCGGCAGCCGCGGCGCAGCGACGGCGATGCGGTCAGCCATCCGCTCCAGGCTAACGTGATTGGTGACCCTGACCTCGGCAGGATGCAGGCGGACGACCAAGTAGACCTCGGGATGCCGCTCCGCCCATCTGATCCCTGCCACCAGCCAGTCGCCAAGCGATCGGAAGCAGTGATCTCTGGCTGCGACGGCGCTATCCCAGGCGATGTTGCTGAACATCGCGACGATGGGTCGCTCGCTCTCCAGGCCAAGCTGTTGTCGGAGGGGCGCGCCGCCGTTGGCTGGGGCGGCCCACAGCCGATCCAGCGACCTGTCCCCCTGGCGTCGCTCGCTTAGGTAGCGATCCAGCCGTGCCGCCTGGGCTGCGCTCAGCCTTCGACCCAGCGCCGTCTCCGCGGCGCGAGTCGGCATCGTCACGTCGGAGGCTGAGCCCTCCGAACTGACAATGAGGGTGTTCGGCAGCATTCCCTTCTCGTAGGTGCTGTAGCCGATGCCGCGCCGGGCCGCCAGCTCGATCATGACCGCTTCGGCGAAGAACCGGCCATTGAGCAGAACCAGCCGCTGCGGATGCTCCTGGTCAAGAAGGTGCCCGAAGGCTTCTGCCACCACCTGAGCGCTGATCAGAAACCTGCGATAGGTATCGAGCACCAGCGGCGTGTCAGGCAGGGTGCCCCGGGACAGGAACCACATGACCGAGACGCGGACCAGCCGACCGATCGGGAGGCCGTCGCTCCGGAAGCCTTCGCACTCCCCTACTGATCTGAGCTCAGCCACCTTGCGGCGAGCGACGGCGACAGCGGCACGGAGGTCAACCGTGTCGGCGAGTCGAACCGAGTCGAAGCCGGCAGCCGCAATGGCGGAGCTGGCGTATTCTGCGCACGACCAGCAGGGCATGGGTGGGGCCGCGTGCACGGGCATGACGTCGCATATGGGCAGCCGCCCGCCACAGGTCACATACACGGGTTGCCAGCCCCGCCGCCGCAGCGCGTGACCGAGCACCGTCTCGATGACGGCATGGGTCGACCAGCCCCGGAAGGTGACGAACATCACCCGGCGCCCAGCCTGGGCAGGGTGAGGTGCTGGCTGGCCGGCAAGCCGGCGGAGGTCTTCGAACTCGGGAGGTTCAAGAACGTGGCGGGCGTGGCTGCGCCGCGCCACCCTCCTGGCGATGGCCCAGGTTTCTCGTGCGTACCGCTTGCCGCGTGGATGCCGCCAGACCCAGTCCAGGAGACGCGCCCGCCAAGCAGCCGTCGCCGCTTGATGCGCCGACTCTTGACGCGATTTCCCAGCCGAGATGGGAGTGACGGGCCGCAAGGGTATCACCCCTTCACGGGTCGATCGGCCTCGCGGGGGGTGATCGCCAACCCAGACCGTCCACCGAGCTCCAGCGAGCGGCGCCTGGTCAGGTCCACCCGTCTCGCCGACGAAGCCCGCAAGGGCGCGGGCGGTTTCACGACGCCGCTGATGCCGAGTAGGAAACCCGCGCCCCAGGGGCCATGCATGGCTGGAAGGACTAGGAACATCCCCGCTGCGGAGGCTGTGCGTTTGCCAATGACTTCGCGGAGGGCGCAAGCGCCGATGACGATCACATAGGCGCCAGCCACCCAGCGACGACAAGGAGATATCAGTCCGAGCACGAGCAGCGGAGGGGCAAGCTGGCGGGCGGAGACCGACCCGGGGTGGCGTCTGACAGTCGCCGAGCGGGACAGGCCGTAGCGGAAGAATTGCCGCGCCACCCCGGTGAGGCTCTGTCGCGGCGTGTAGCTCGCTCTGATGGCCGGGTCGAACCAGACACCGCCGACACCGCGCAACCGGTAAGCGAGCTCGGCGTCCTCGTTGACGCCAACGTCGACACGGTAGCCCCCTGCCCTGCGAGCGA
The DNA here is from genome assembly GCA_035624785.1 of Binatia bacterium. GTDB lineage: Bacteria > Chloroflexota > Dormibacteria > Aeolococcales > Aeolococcaceae > JAJZNI01. The sequence goes on from DASPQV010000025.1 coordinate 192,592, forward strand.
CCTCGCGGCGGTAGCTGCCCAGGTACACGGTATCGACCCACCCGGGCGGCCCGCCAACATGGAAACGGGCCGGCCCAGCGCCGAGCGGGGACGCCATGGCTTGAGCCACGGAGCCGGCTATCCAACCACCGCCAGCCTGCGGCACCATGGAACCGCCGACCATCGCCGCACCCGTTGCCTGCAGCGCGTCCACGCAGCGGCTCACGTAATCGCTAGCCAGGACGCAGTGTCCATCTACGCGAACCACCACATCCCCGGCCGCGATCGCTAGTCCGGCGTTGAGCCCAGCCGCCTGGATACGGCTCGGGTTGCGCAGGACCCTGACCAGCGGGTGAGCCGTGGCCATCGTCAGCGTGCGGTCGGTGGAACCGCCGTCGGCAACCAGTATCTCGATGATGGCCGGATACGTCTGCGCTTCGATCGAGGCCAGGCATCTCTCGATGTGGCCCTCCTCGTTCAGTACGGGTACGATGACGGATACGGTCGGGAGACCGCCCGTCTCGCGTCCCACCTCACCCGCCGCCCTTCCAGGAGCAGCGGCCTCGCGCCGCAGCCCGCCACCTTGCTTGGCGGAAGCAGTCACCGGCACTCCGCCCTTTCCAGTGCGCATTCTTCTCATCTGCCGCTGAGCGAGACCACCGCCATCACGGTTCGTGCCAGGATGATCAGGTCCAAGCTCAGCGATTGATGCTTGACGTAGTAGAGGTCGTAGCTGAGCTTCATTCGCGCGTCCGCGACGCTGCTGCCGTAGCCGCAGTTCACCTGTGCCCACCCGGTGAGGCCGGGACGGACCGTCATCCGCGTGTTGTAGAAGTCGATCTCGGAACGCAGCTGCTGCACGTACTGGGGCTGCTCGGGACGCGGGCCTATCAGTGACATGTGGCCCCGCAGGATCGCCCAGCACTGGGGGAGCTCGTCGAGGTGAAGCGGGCGCAGCACGCGGCCCACCATGGTGACCCTGCTGTCGCCGGCATGGGTCCAGCTGGTGGGCTGACCCGGCCGGTGACGCATCGTTCGGAGCTTCACCACGGTGAACTGCCGGCCGTGCTGGCCGACCCTGGTCTGGCGGTGGAAGAGGGGGCCCCCATCCAACTTGATGAGGAGGCCCAGGGGGACGATCAGGAGACCGAGCACCGCGGCTGCGGCAGCCGCGACGAGCACATCCAGGGTGCGCTTCACGGCGGCGTATACGTGCGAGGTGTCGTTCCGCATCGGGAGGCCGAGAAGCCAGCTGTGGCCCAGCTGGTCGAGAAGCAATCTCCCCGTGAGCTCCTCGTACAAATCGGCCAGTGACCGGATCCTGATGCCCACGTCGTGGCACGCCAGGATGCCCCGGAAGAGGCTGCGATCGATATCGTCGCGCAGGCCCAGGACCACCTCCCCGACGTTCCGGTGCTGAACGATGTCATACAGCCTCTCGGTGCAGTCCACCTTGCGGGGGTTGACCACGGCCGCGACGCTATAGAGCCCTCGGACGTGATCCTTCACCTCGGGCCACACCCGCATGACAGCCTCACGATCGGCAACCAGCGCTATCCGGCTGGGTGGGGAGGATGCGGCCACCAAGGACCTGTAGAGAAGGCGCTCACCCATCACCAGGGTCCAGGCCAGCGGGGCCCAGAGCAGCAGGGTCGGCCGGGTGATCCGGTAGGGCACCGCCAGGAATACGAGCAACAGCCCCACCAGCGAGAATCCCACTGCGGCGGAGACACGGGAGACCGTCTGCCGAAGGGAGGCAGCGGCGCGAACGTTCCAGACGTCAACGATCGTGGCGGAGACAACCCAGAGGGCGAGAACAATGACCGTCCCAAGTCGCGGCACATAGAAGCCGGCGTTCCGGACCTCGGCAGTGCGCAGATTGAAGGCCAGCACAAAGGCAAGAGCCACCGCGATGCCGTCCAGTCCGAAAAGCAGAAGGCGGCGTTCGCTGAGAGAGATGCCCCGATGCCGGACCTCGGGCACAGTTAAGGTGAGGGGCGCCTCTGCCACAGCCAGACGCTATCAGCGACCGCCAAGCCCCGAGTGATCGGCCAGCGACGGTAAGTTGACAGGATTGCGACATTCGATCGCGGAATCCGTCATCACCTCAGGCGCCGGCGGGCTTGCGGCGGCCTACGGGTCGCTGACCATGAAGCCGGCCGCTCCGGCGGTCGACCCCGCCACCAGGTGCAGTCCCGGAATCGAGCTGATGCATTCCGCACTCCAGGGGTGGAGCGCTCCAGGAGCATCCTTGGAGCCGACGAAGACGGCGGCCACGCCTCGAACCGCCGCCTGCGCAGCCGACGGGTCGGAGCAGGCACCGGCGAGCGCAACCACCCGCCAATCGCTTGGGTACGACTGTGCATAGCCTTTGGGCTCCACTGCTACATCCGAGGTCAGGGCGTCGATCCACTGCCCGCTGTCGGAGTACCCGTTGTTCAGTATCAGTGAGCCGCGCGGCAGGTGCGCTGCGAGAGCGTAGATCACCGAGACGTCCTGGGACGAGGCAAGGACCTGATCGGCAGCCTCCGACGACACATCATCGAAGGTGCGGAACGCGCCCACCAGCACGCCGGCTGCGGCGATGACCGCCAGGGTCGCGGCTGCCCAGACAGAAGCGCCACCCGGCAGGCGTGATCCGGTGCGGGGCGCGTGCAGCGAGAAGAACTTGCCCAGTCCGACGCCACCGACGGCTGCAAGGACCGGCATCACGAAGAACTCCAGACCGCACAGCCGGACCAGTTCGGACCATGGGTAGGCCCTGACCCAGATGGGGTAGAGCCACTGCGGGCCCACTGTGTCGGCGACGAGCAGCACCGGTAACAGAAGTGAGCCGAGCAGCCAACGACCGCGGCGGTGGGCCACGACCGCGACCGCGCCGAGGCACAGCAGCGCACCCGACAGGATCGTGAGAACACCATTGACGCCTAACTGGACCGCTCCGAGACCGACGCCGCGGGCCTCGGCTAGGTATGCGGAACTTTCATCCACCACCGACCCGGAGGGATGGGCGAGCGGAAGGGCGGGCGCCCGAGTCAGCAAGTAACCGGCGATGGCTGCGATCAGACCCGCTGCGAGGGCCGCGGCGGCGCCCGGCAATGCATCTCGCCTTCGGGCCCCAAGGACCGCCAACCAAAGGAAGCCGCCCACGGCGAAAGCCGAGAGGATCTCGAGGCCGTGGGTGACCCAGATGCTCAGCACGGCCGCACCGGCGAGCATTGCGTTGCTGGCGATGGAGGCTCCCCTGAGACACCTGGCGACGGCCAGGATCAAGGGCACCACCAGGGTGGAGTCGGCCAGATACGGGTAGTCCCCGAACGCCACCGGCCATGCTGGGAAGATCACCCCCAGGCTGAGCAGGGATGCGGTGGCGGCCACCCGGCGATCCCCTGTCGCCTCGTTGGCCAGCACAGCCACGCCGAGTGGGAGCACGAGGACGCTGATCAGGGCCAGGGGGAGCATGGCGCCCGCCGGATCACCCGCTCCCAGCTCGGAAGCCAGGGCATCAGTGGCCTCGAAGGCAGCCAGGGGCCGGACGAAACCAGACCCGTCGGCTGGTATCGGCACAATGGGCAGGACATCTCGGGCCTGCACGATGTCGGCGGCCACGGTCGCGTGGAGAGCCGCGTCGGTCGCGGGAGGCACGGCGTCGGCTTGCATGGGCGCGACGCTGACCCCGGCCAGGATGGCGCCGGCGGCGATGGCGAGGCCGGTCACCGTCCATCCCGCACCTGCTGTGACGCCACGCAGCAACCGCCAACGGATGAGCTGTGCTGCAGCCAGGCCGACGAGCACCGCAAGGATCGGTACCGCTGTGGGAACCGAGAAGGGCAGGCCAACGGCACGCAGCAGGAGCCCGATCACGCCTATGAGGCCGACCGAGAAGCCCGGAGCCGCCGCCAATCGCTCGGGCCACGAGAGATGACGGCTGAGGAGGATGGTCAGAGCAATGCCCGGGATCGTTCCGAGGAGGAGGACGACAGGCAGGGCGCGGAAGAACTGGTCGAGCGGCACTCCCGCGATTCTCCCCAGCCCAGCTGGGGCCGGAAGCGTTCCCGGGCACCCCCACTCGGAGCTGTCACGATCATGTGATCGCCGTCACCGAGATGTCACCGCAGAACGATCCTCGTCTCAGCGGCCACGGCTCAGGGGTGTCAGACGCCTACCCGCACGGGGAGTCGAACCCCGATTACCACCTTGAAAGGGTGATGTCCTGAACCGTTAGACGATGCGGGCGACGTCCACAGATCGTAGCGAGCCGGCGCGCCGTCGTCCTCCCGGGCCAGATCCGCCCCTCCAGCTGAAGGGCCATCCCGCTGGCCGGCTGCCGCCCGGCGGCTCAGGCACGCCACTCCACGTCGCCGTGGAAGCCCCGCGGCCGGGGATGCCGGCGGTACTCCTCGCGTCCCGCGCGCGCGTCCGCGATCGTGGTGGTGCCGCCGTGCCCGGGCATGACCACGGTGGCGTCGGGAAGCGGCAGCAGCTTGGCGTCGATGGCGGCAAGGATGGTCTCCAGGTCTCCGCGTGCGAACGTCTTGCCCGGCCCTCCGCCGAACAGGGTGTCGCCGGTGATGACGGCCCGGCCCACCCGCAGCGAGACGCTGCCCGGAGTGTGCCCGGGGGTATGGAGGATGGTGACCCTGACGCCCCCGACCCGGAGGTCCTGACCGTCACGAAGCCGGCCATCGACCCGATCCTCGGGGACGTTGACCTCGGCTTCTCCGACCAGAACGGGGGCGCCGGTGGCCCTGCGGACGGCGTCGTAGCTCATCCAGTGGTCCTGGTGCCAGTGGGTGGCGACCACCGTCTGGACGCCGCCCTCGGCGGCGATGGCGGCGAGGAGCGGGCCCTCGTCGAGCGGCATGTCGACCAGCAGGCCGGCATGGCCCGCGACGTCCCGGATGATGTAGGCGTTGTTGCCGAACGGGCCCATCGGGCCGACCATAAGGATGCGGGTATGCCCCTCCTCGAAGACGCGGACCGGGGCCGGGGCGGTCGGGGTCACGATCGGCGTACGGTGGAGCGGCCGGGCCGCTGACGCGACCGGGGATCGGATCCCGGCGCCGACTGGGCGCGGAGCGCCGCCTTGTGGGCACGCTTGGCCGCCTGATAGCCGCGCCGCTCAGCCGCGGTGCTGACGTCGGCCAGGGTCGGGAAGTCCGGAGCGATCTCCTTCCAGCCGGCCGGTCTGACCTGGAAGTGGCGGGCCAGGACCCCGGTGACGATGCGGGCCTTGAGGGGGCCGAAACCGGGCAGGGCGGCCAGCCGGCGGTGCAGCTCGGCAGCGGTGCCGGCGCTTCGCCAGATCCGGGAGGCGTCCCCCCCGTAGTCCTCGGCCACGGCGCGGCAGATGCCCTGGACCCTTTCCGCCATGCTGGCCGGGAAGCGGTGGATGGCGGGCGGCTGCCGGAAGGCGGCGGCAAAGGTATCCGGGGGGATGGCGGCCAGCCGGGGGGCGTCGAGGGTGCCTAGCCGCTCGCGGATGCGCCTCGGGCCCAGGAAGGCGTGCTCGATGGGAATCTGCTGATCGAGGCAGAAGCCGATGAGCAGGGCCAGGGGGTCCTCGGCGACGAGCCGGTTGGCCTCCGGGTCGTCGGTCCACTCGAGACGGGGCACACGGGTCGTGGTGGTGGGGCTCATGGGCATAGCGTAGGCCGCCGAGCAGACAGGCGAGTGGCGCGGCGCTTCAGCGCCCTGATCGCTCCGCTCCGAGCTCGGCCCTCACGCTGCCAGACTCCCGGGGGGATGAGAGAGCCCTTGACCCGAGATGCGGGAGAGCCGTGGACCCGCGATGTCGACCAGCGCCTGGTCGACTCTGGGCCGGTGCGCCTGTCGGTGCGGGATCATCCTGGCGGTCGCCCGCCCATCCTGGCCCTCCACGGCCTGGCCAGCAACGCCCGCTGGTGGGACCTGGCAGCAGAGAGGCTCAGCCCGCGATGGCGGGTGCTCGCCCCGGACCTCCGTGGGCACGGCCGATCCGACCGGCCTGAAGCGGGCTACTCGTTCGACGAGGTGACCGGGGACCTGGTGAGGCTGTGCGAGTCGGAGGGTCTGGACCGAATGGTGATCGCCGGTCACAGCTGGGGGGCATCGGTGGCGCTGTGCCTCGCCGCGTCACTCCCTGAGAAGGTCATCGGCTGCGTCTGCGTCGACGGCGGCGCCGTGCTGCTTCGCGATCACTTCCCAACCTGGACCGAGGCGGAGGAACGCCTTCGCCCACCACGCCTCTCCGGCTTCACCGAGGCCTCGGTCGCGAGCTGGGTCGGCGGCGGTCCGCTCGTCGAGGGCGGCGCCGAGGCCGACGTCATCGAGATCGTGCTCGGCAACTTCGAGACTGCCGAGGACGGAACGCTGCGGCCGCGGCTCCGCCTCGACCACCACATGGAGATCGCCAGGGCGCTCTACGAGCTGGACTCCTTCGAGTTGATGGGGCGAGTCGGCTGTCCCGTGCTCTTCATCCCGGCCCGGGGCGGTCCCTGGCCGGCGGAGCTCAAGAGCGCCGCGCTCGAGCGAGCCCAGGCGGTACTCGGTGAGCGTGCGCAGGTGGTGTGGGTGGACGGAGGCCATGACCTGCCGGTGCAGCGGCCGGCGCCGGTCGCGGCTGCCATCGCCAGGTTCGTGAAGGATTTGGCGGTGGCACCGGCTCCGGTCCCACCGTGAGGGCCGGTCAGCATCAGTCTTGCCCTACCGGCCGGCACCGGCGCCCTTGCCCGACGGCGCCGTAGCCGGGTGGGGCGATCGCTGCACGAAGCCTGGACAGGACGGCCAGGCCCGCTCAGAGTGGCTTGTAGCCGAGACCCACGAGGTTGCCCGCCCGGATGGGCACGACCAGGCGCCCGATCCCGGCCGCCTCGATCAGCCTCATGGCTGGCTTCCTGACGCGTGGCGGCCAGGGGACAACTTGAGCCCAGTAGCGGAGGTGGTACCGGTTGGTGATTGGGTGGACCTCGGGGCTTTGGAATCCAGCACGGCGCATCAGGCAGGTCAGCGATCGGGGGGAGAAGAGCTGGAGGTGCTCCACGTCGTAGATCGGAGAGCCGGAACCGAGGACTCGACTTGATAGCGAGCGATGGTTGTGAGCCACCACCATGAAGATCCCGCCTGGCTTCAGGATCCGGTACGCCTCACGAGCGACGGCAAGGGGCTCCGGCACGTGCTCGAGGGTCTGGAAGCAGGTCACCAACGTCTGGCTTTCAGCGGGGAACAGGCCGGCTGCAAAGACCGCCTGCCGGATGAGGGGCCGGATCTCGGGGTCAGCGGCCATCCGGGGGGCGACCGAGGGCTCGATCCCCTCCACGTTTTGAAAGCCCCTGCTGATCAGCTCACCCAGAAACGATCCGTCCCCCGTGCCGATATCGACAGCCGCATCTCGATCGGGAAGCCTGCCCAGGCAGCGATCCAGGAGCCTGCCGTAGGTCCGGCTCGCCAGCACGGCCTCATCCTTACTGTCGTAGGCCGCCCGCCGGTAGACGTCCTCCAGGTCGCGGGCATCGGGAGCGGGGTCCGCGTAGATGACGTCGCAGTTGATGCAGCGAACCAGGCGATAGTGCATGAACTCGGGCACCTTCCGAGAGCTGAAGGTCTTGGAGGACCAGGCGCGAGAATCCACCCTGGCCAGACGCTGAGGGATGGGGCGGCCGCTCGGCCCGCAGAGCGGACACCCCCGCTGGGCAAGGCAGAACGCCCCGATCAGCTGGTCCTCGCCGGCGGCGGCGGCTGGGGCCGGTGCGGCGGGATGACTACCCGACATGGCGTCCGGTCCGGGCCCAGCGGCCATCCACGCCCGCCCTCGCCGATCCCAGATACTCCCGGTACCATTCCACGGTTCGGGCCAGTGCCTCGCCCAGACTCCAGCATGCCTTCCATCCCAGCACCTGATGAGCCTTGCTCGCATCCAGGCTCTGCTCGACGATCTCGTGCCGGGCATCACCGCGCACCTCGGGCTCCAGGTCGGAGGCCAGCGCTTCCAGGATCGCTCTGGTCATCTCCAGCACCGACAGCGGCCGCTCATTGGAGAAGTTGAAGGCTTCACCCCGCAGCGCGGGTCGCTGGGCCAGCGACTGAGCCGCCAGCATGTAGGCCTGGGCTCCATCTTCGACGTAGAAGTAGTCCCGCACCGCGGTTCCGTCGGAGCGCAGGACCGGGTGCTCGCCGCGCAGCACCGACCGAATTGTTCCCGGCACGAGGCGACTCCAGTTGAGGTCTCCGCCGCCGAAGAGATTCCCACAACGAGCCACCGCCACGGGCAGGTCGTAGGTCTCGGCGTACGTCCGGCTGATCAGATCGGCACAGGACTTGCTGACGTCATAGGGGTGCCGGCCCTCGAGCCTGGTGTCCTCGGTGCACCGAAGCGGGGCAGAACCGTACGCCTTGTCGGACGAGGCCACCACGACGGCTCGGACCGTCGACGACCGACGAGCTGCCTCGAGGGTCACCCAGGTGCCTCGGATGTTGCTGTCAAAGGTGGAGAGCGGGTTCCGGTTGGCCACTCCGACGATGGTTTGAGCCGCGAGGTGGAAGATCGTGTCGATCTCGTACTCACCGATGATGCGTTCCATGGCCTCCTGGTCGCGCACGTCGGCATAGCTGATCACCACCTCGCTGGCGCAGCCGGGCCGCATCAGCCTGGAGGCGGGGACGTGGTCACGGACGACGCAGGCCACACACGCACCCTGGGCCACGAGCCGCGGGACCAGCCAGCCGCCCAGCAGGCCGGTGGCACCGGTGACCAGCACCGGCCGGTCGAGCCAGTGACGGCCGGCAGTGGGCGCCGGCGGCGTGCTCACTACCAGACCTGCCAGGGGGCGTTCCCCGAGGCCCAGATCTCATTCAGCATCAGGACCTCCCGATAGGTGTCCATGGGATACCAGGCACCCTCGTGGCGGAATGCCCGGAGCTGTCCGTCCCGGGCCATCCTTTCCAACGGCGCACCTTCGAGCACGCACTCGTCGCCGTCCAGGTAGTCAACGACCCCCCGGTTGAACACGAAGAAACCCGCGTTGACCCATCCCTCCAAGCGAGGCTTCTCGACAAAAGACTGCACCTGCGCGCCATGACCGAGGGCCAGGCTGCCAAACCGGGACGGCGGCCGCACGCAGGTCACCGTGGCCAGCCGGCCGTGCGACCGATGAAACCGCACCAGCCGGGCCACGTCGACGTTGGCGACCGCATCGCCATACGTCACCATGAAGGTGTCGCCGTCGAGGTACCGGGCCACCCGCCCGATCCGCCCCCCGGTCATGGTCTGCTCGCCGGTGTCCGCCAGGGTCACCGCGAAGTCGCCGTCAGGCGCGCTCTCGCGATGGATCTCCGTACGCGGGTCGCTCCCCAGATGGACGGTGAGGTCGTGGGAGAGCGCCTCGTAGTTGAGGAAGTACTCCTTGATCATGCTCCCCTTGTAGCCAAGGCAGAGCACAAACTCCCGGTAGTCGAAGTGGGCATAGATCTGCATGATGTGCCAGAGGATCGGATGCCTGCCGATGGCCACCAGCGGCTTCGGCCGGAACTCGGTCTCCTCCCGCATCCGCGTACCCTGGCCCCCGCACAGGATGACCACCTTCATGCCCGGTCACGACCTCGGGATGGTTCCATGGTCAGTTCCCCGACGGGTCCGACGCCCGGCCCTGCCACCGACCCGTCTTCACCACCCTTCCCCCGCTCCCCGGTCACCTCACCACCGACGACTCGGTCCACCAGGTACCGGGGACGCCGCTTGACCTCCTCGAAGATCCGGGCCACATACATCCCCAGGATGCTCAGGCACAGCAGCTGCACCGATCCCAGGAAAAGGACGGCCACCAAGATCGTCTCGAAGCCGCTGGGCGCACCGGGCCTCACGAAGTACACGATCAGGTACACGAGCAGCGCGATGCCGGTCAGCACTATCACCACCGCCGCCAACAGGGAGATCAGCTGCAGCGGAGCGTACGAGAAGGAGACGATCCCATCCGAAGCCCATCGGAACAGTGCGAACAGGCTGTTGGAGGATCGTCCCGAGTAGCGGGCCGCGCGCCGGTAGGGGACCCCACACTGCCGGAAGCCGGCCCACGCCCGCAGACCGCGCAGGAACCGGCGGTTCTCCGGCATCGCATTGAGCACATCGATGACGCGGCGATCGATGAGCCCGAAGTCCCCGGCATCGACCGGCATGTGCACATAGCTCATGCGGCTGAAGAGGCGATAGAACGCCTTGTACCCGAGCCGAAGGAACCACGGCGCATCCCGCTGGGCTCGCTCTCCGTAAACCACGTCGTAGCCAGACTGCCATCGCTCGATCAACTGAGGCAGGAGCTCAGGCGGATCCTGCAGGTCCCCGTCCAGCAAGACCGCGCAATCACCCTGCGCATACTCCAATCCGCAGGAGAACGCCGACTGAGAGCCGAAGTTGCGGGAGAGCACGATCACTTTGACGTGCGGGTCCACCCCGGCCAGCTCGTTGAGCAGAGAGCTCGTGGCATCGGTGCTGCCATTCTCGACGAACAGCAACTCGTACCGGACGGGAAGCCCGGCGAGCACGGCGGTGAGCCGTCGATGCATCTCCCTGACGTTACCCGCCTCGTTGTAACAGGCGATGACCGCCGACACCATCGGCCGGTGGCGCGGCGGTTCGCTCATGCTGCCGGCCATCACGAGCACAACCCGGTTGGAGTGCTTTCCAAAATGACGTGACCAAAACGACAAGGGCGGTGAGTCCGGACCACCGGCTGGGTACTGGGGCGCAGCATCCGGGGCCGGCGCCCAGCATCCCGCAGCATCCGAAATCAGTGGCGCCCCGTGACGATCCTGTGACTGGCGCGTGATGGAAAGGTTCGGGGCCGTTGCGGCTGCTCATCGTCGCCGGGCTAGACTGCCCAAAGGCCGATGCGCGCGCTTGTCACCGGGAGCACGGGCTTCCTCGGAAGTCACCTCGTGCGCACGCTGATCGACAGTGGCGACCGCGTGGCCGTGCTGCTGCGACCCGAGAGCACCCCCTGGCGAATCCGCGACTGCCTTGACGAGCTGCGAGTGCTCAGAGCGGAGTCTCCGGTGGCTCGCTCCACGATCGGTGACGTTCACGATTTCCGACCCGAGGTGATCTACCATCTCGCCTGGGCAGGCTCCCACGGCGGGTCCCGCAATGACCCTGGTCAGCTGCACACAAATCTCACCGAGACCGCCGCCGTGCTGGGCCTAGCCGCCGCCACTCAGTGCTCGGCTCTGATCGGCGTCGGGTCCCAGGCGGAGTACGGAGCCTGCGCCGACGTTCTCCAGGAATCCACGCCGCTGCGGCCGCAGAGCGCCTACGGCGTGGCCAAGCTGGCTGCCGGCGTGAGCCTCTGCAGCATCGGTCCAGTCCTGGGCATACGCTGCGCGTGGCTGCGGCTGCTTTCAGCCTACGGGCCCATGGACGACCCCACCTACGTGATTCCCTACATGATCACCCAGCTGCTGGGCCAGCGATCCCCCAGGCTGACCAGCGCCACGCAGTGGCATGACACCCTCTTCTGCGCCGATGTCGCCGAGGCGCTGCGGGCAGCCGCGGCCAGCGACCGTTGCCGCGGCGCCTACGTCCTGGCCTCAGGCGCGGCCACAACCTTGCGCGAGGTGGCCGAGACGGTGCGAGCTCTGATCGGGCCCGACGCACCGGCGATCTCATATGGCCCTGCCAGCGGGCACCCGGGCTGGCGCGGTTCCGCCGCCAGGCTCAGCGACGACGCCGGCTGGAAGGCTCGGACCCCGCTTGCTGCCGGCCTGGCCGAGACCATCGACTGGTACCGAAACCATGCTGACAGCTGACCGGCTGCGCAAGGTCATCCTGGACCAGGCCTACCGGGCCCAGGAGGGGCATATCGGCTCCGCTCTCTCGATCGCCGAGATCGTCACGGTCCTCTATCGCGAGATCCTGCGTGGGGAGACCGGGGACCCGCGGCGAGATCGCCTGGTTCTCTCGAAGGGCCATGCGGCGCTCGCCGTCTACGGGGCACTCCACCTCATGGGCCGGATCACGGTGGCTGAGTTGAGTCGCTACTGCAGCGATGGCAGCACCATGGGGGTGCATGCCCAGCACGGTGTCCCGGGGGTCGAGTTCACCACAGGATCTTTGGGACAGGGTCTGACCTTCGGCTGCGGTTGCGCGTTGGCGGCACGGCTTCGTGACGAGTCATGGCGGACCTACGTCATCTGCAGCGACGCCGAGTGCGACGAGGGTTCCACCTGGGAGGCGGCGATGCTGGCGGCCCAGCACCGGCTGGGCAACCTCTGGGCGGTCATCGACTACAACCGCCAGCAGGCCATGGGCGGGACTGATGGGATCATCTCGCTGGGCGACCTTCGCGCGCGATGGCAGGCCTTCGGCTGGGAAGCCGTGGAGGTCGACGGCCATTCCGAGGATGAGCTCAGACACGCCCTGAGCGCTGCTCCAGCGCACCCGGATCTGCCCCACGTCGTGGTGGCCAACACCGTGTTCGGCAAGGGCGTGGATTTCATGACCGGTCAGCTTCGTTGGCACTACGCAACCATGACCACCGAGGAGCACGCCCTGGCCATCTCCCAGCTGAGGAAGCGCCAGTGAGGCGAAGCTTCGTCGCCGAGCTGGATGAGCTGATGGGGGAGGATCGGCGCGTGGTCCTGCTGACCGCCGACCTCGGCTACAGCGTCCTCGAACCTCTCGGGGTCAACCACCCAGGACGGGTCATCAACGTGGGTGCGGCGGAGCAGAACATGATGGGTGTGGCCGCTGGCCTGGCACACTCCGGACTGATTCCCTTCACCTACTCGATCGCCACCTTCGCAACGCTGCGGGGCTATGAGTTCGTCCGAGGGGGCGCGATCGTCCACGGTCTGCCGGTTCGTATCGTGGGAATCGGTGGTGGCTTCGAATACGGCGCCGCCGGAGTATCCCACTACGCGCTCGAGGACCTGGGTCTGATGCGGGCTCAACCCGGGATGACCGTGATCGCTCCAGCCGACGGGGCTCAGGCGCGGGCCGCCCTGCGAGCGACCTGGGACCTCCCCGGCCCCGTCTACTACCGCATCGGCAAGGTGGAGCTTCCCCCCCTCCTGGAGTTGGCGGGTCGTTTCCGCCTCGGCAGGCTGGAGCAGCTTCTTCCTCCTGCGAATCTCGTCATGATCGCCTCCGGGGCCGCGGCGCGGCTCGCGCTCGCGGCCTGCACCCGTCTGCGCGAGGCGGGTGTGGAGTGCTCGCTGGCCGTCGCCGCCTGCCTGGCGCCCGAGCCACGCACCGACTTGATCGCACTGCTCAGCCAGGCCCACGCCGCGGTCACCGTGGAGACGCACTATCGCGAGAACGGCTTGGGCTCGCTGGTCGCCCAGGTCATCGCCGAGGAGGGTCTCGGCTGCCGGCTGGTCCGCGCCGGCGTCGATAGCGTGCCCCAGACCTATGTGGGAAGCCAGCCCTACATGGAATCGGTCTTCGGCCTCGATACCACGGGACTGATGGCCGCTGTCAACCGAGCGCGCGGTGTCACGCCGAGCCTCTGATCTCAATGCTCGGCACCGCCCCCGCTCCGCCGCGACCTCAGATGTCGGAGAGCCGCAAGCCGGGCAGCATGATCACACGCAGCGCGGCAGTGTTGCGACGCCAACCACGGACGCTGATACTGCTGCTCTACTGCTGTCTCGCCTTTGGCCTCTTCGCGACCACCTGGGCCGATCCATTTCACCGCCTCATCTCTTACCTTCCCCAAAGCGACGCCACTGCGATGCTCTGGGCGTTGTCCTGGCCGCTCTGGGCGGTGGCTCACGGGCAGAATCCACTCTTCACCACCTACTTGAACGCCCCGGCAGGCGCCAACCTGATGTGGACGTATCCGCCGTTCCCCGGCTTCCTCATGGCTCCCGTGACCCTGGTTGCGGGACCGGTGTTCAGCTACAACCTGCTCACCACGCTAACCCTACCCGTATCAGCATTCGTCATGTGCCTGGCCGCCAGACGGCTGTGCGGGAGCTGGGGTGCGGCGGCGGTCGCCGGAGCAGTCTACGGCTTCGGCCCCTATGCGGCGACCCAGTCATTCGCCCACGTCACCCTCAGCGACGCCGTGATCTTCCCTCTGCTCCTCATCCTCGGACACGAGGCGGCAGTCAGGCAACGCTGGCGCCCGGGTTGGACGGGGTTGGCGTTGGGCGCCGCCCTGTCGATGCAGGTGCTGACCTTCATCGAGTCGGCGGTGATCGCGGTATCAGCGACCGCAGTTGCGGCGGTCGTCATCTTCCTGATGCGTCCTGCGGGCTGGCGCGACCGGCTCCCATACCTCGCCCGCTCCTCGGTCATAGCCGCACTGACCGCAGCCGCTCTTTGCGCCGTCCCGGTGGGGTTCATGCTCGTCGGGGCGCAGCACCTGGCGATGGGGGTCAAGGACGCGCAAGGCGTCTACGTCACAGCTCTCGATGACGTATTCGTCCCCAGTCCGGCTCAGCTGCTGTCATGGAGCCACCCCATCCTCACCTGGATGGGCGCCGACCCGATAGAGCAGAACGGCTACCTCGGCCTGCCTCTCATCTGCATCCTGTGCCTGACGGTGCGACGCGCCTGGAACAGCAGGGTGGTTCGGGTGGCGACTCTGGTCGGGGCGGTGTTTCTGATCCTCTCGTTCGGTCCGCATGCCGGCCTGCGGTCACTGGACAGCACCCGCCTGGTCGAGGGCGTCTTCCCTCTGCCGATGCTGCTGGCGCGGGCGCTCCCGATCGTGGGCGAGGTTCTCGCATCGCGGCTGGCCGTGGTCGTGGCTTTGTGCGCCTCGCTCCTTCTGGCGGTCTTCGTCGACCTCAACCGTGACCCGGCGAGAAAGGGATCGACCAGGCTGATGTGGGCCGCGGTGGCGCTCACCGGCCTCACCCTGCTGCCGATCATGCCGGCACCCTCCATAGCGCTGGCTCCGGTACCGTCGTTCTTCACATCGGTGGATATCCAGCGCATCCCCCAGGGCGAACCGGTGCTGGTAGCCCCGGCCGTATACGCGACCAACATCAACCTCACCGAGTACTGGCAGGCTGCCAGCGACTTCCGGTTCCGCCTGATCGGCGGCTACGTGTTCGTACCAGCCCAAGGGGGAGCCACCAACCTGATACTGACACCGCTGACAAGCGCGATGACCGAGATCTACCTAGGGAGCCGCGGGGCGTCCAGCAGCGCGGCGGAGACCAGCGAGTTCAGAGCAGAGCTGGCCAGCGATGGGGTGACGACGGTGATCGCGGGTCCGATGCCCCACCGGTCGACGATGCTCAGCTTCCTGTCCCAGCTGCTGGGACGCCCCCCCGTCTACGACCGTGGTGTTTACGTCTGGTGGGGTGCCCCCTGACCCCGCCTGAAGGCGGCGGGAGTCAGGATGAGCGTCGGCGGCTTTCTGGTCATATCCTGCTCGTGCTGACCACGCGTGTGGCTGGGTCGCACAGCGTCGATCGAACTTCGCCGCAGCATCAGCCACATTGCCCACCCAATCACGGCGCTGGCGGCCACGCCCACTACCACTTGAGCTGTGGACGGCGGCGCCGAGGGCCCGGCGACGGTCAGGAGCACGCTGGCCGCGGTGAGCAGGAGAGGGACGGCCCACCTGGGCAGCGTGACCCGCCCCGGGATGGCGAGTGCCCAGGTCAGCGCGAACGCGTAGGGCTCGGCGAGGTAGTAGGCCCAGGTGCTCTTGGCCAGGAGGGGGACGCAGCACGCGGCGGTCGCGAGCAGACCGGCGGCTCGTGCGGCGGTGACCGGCTCGCTCCGCGTCGACCAGAGCGACCCTGCCACCAGGACCGCGGCGGCACCCGAGAAGAGCGCAGCGTCGTAGTGCTGGACCACCCAGGCCCAGGGAAGGCCCCGAGCCAGCAACACCCAGGCCGAGCCGCCGCCGATGGGAAGCGCCCCCCGGAAGGTGACCATCGAGGTGATGAGATCGTGCCGGTCGCCAAGGAAGAAGGGCAGAAGCCCCACGCCGGTGGTGAGAGCGGCAACGACCAGCAGGGTCAGCGAACGCGTCACCTTGCGGAGGGTTTCAGGGACCTGGCGATCGGCGCCCGCGACCAGGGTCATGCAGATGAGGGCGACCACGCTATTGGTGCGTGTCAGCAGCACCAGCCCCAGAGCCAATCCCCCAGCTGCGACCCTGCGTTCCAGGACCAGCCGAAACGCCACCAGGGTGAGCCAGAGCTCGAGCGCGATCTCCACGTGGCCGAACGAACCCACCGCGATCCAGAGCGGCACCGACAGGCAGAAGGCGGCGTAGACGGCGCGATCGCGGCGCACACCCCCGGCCATCGCCACGACCCGGGCGGCCTCATGCGCCGCGAGCAGGATGAAACCGGAGAAGCAGGCGAGCACGAGGGCGTCCCGGAGCTGGAGATTCGAGGCCCACCCCAACGCGTTTGCCAGCAATGCCACCAGGGTCAGGGGCACCAAGGCCAGGGGTCCGTTGTCGTTGGGGTTGGGGCCAGCGGTGATCGTGTAGACGAGGAGGGGGTGTCCGTGGGCGGCCAGCTCAGCAGCCGGCCAGAAGTACTCGTCGAGGTCCGACGCCTTGGCGTTGAGGGCAAACGGCAGCGCGAACGAGAAAGCGGCAAGCAGAGCGGCGACGCCGACCATCCGCCATGGCACGGCCACGATTGGAGGGCGAAAGGAGGCTGGAGCGGGGCGGGCAGGCATCTGCGTGCCGTCGGAACCCGCGGGCGCCTTCAACACAGCGCTGAGACTGACCCACGCCGCTAGAGGACGCCAGCACGTTGCCGGATCGTCACCGGGATGTCTCCGGCCGGGCCGGCCCAGGACCAGGATGTGGGCGCACCCGGCGGAACTTGTCGCGCTTCAGCAACACGGCGGGAGGGCAGGGGGTTTCCGGGTAGCGTGGCGGAGGAATGCCTGGCGGACGCAAGTGGGCACTCATCTGCGGCGCGCTTGGCGGAGCGCTCCTGATCGGCTACTTCGCCAGCTGGGTGGCCATCGACAGGGTCGAGATCGGACTCAGCGACTTCAGCGCCACATACGTCGGCGCCACCCTGCTCCGCCAGGGCGACGGTGCCTCGATGTACGACCAAGCCCTGCAGGCCCAGCTCCGCAGGGTCCTCGATCCCGCCGACTCGGGAGGCAACCTGCCCTTCGTCAACCCACCGCTGGCAGCGGCGGTGGCCCTGCCGGTCACTCTGTTCGACCTCCCGACCGCCTACCGGCTTTGGGGGCTCCTGCAGGTAGCCCTGGTGATCGCCGGCCTGGGGCTCGCCGTCTGGGCCGCGCCCGGCCGGCAGGCGCTCCACCGTGAGGAAGTGGTGGCGGTCGCCCTGCTGGCTCTCGCCTGCGTGGGGACGTGGCGGATGCTCATCCAGGCGCAGTGGGATGGGGTCTCGGCGGTGGGCCTTGGCGCAGCCTACGCGTGCCTGAGGAAGAACCGGCCAGGCGCCGCCGGATTCGTCCTCGCCGCAGCATCGCTGATCGCCAAGCCGCAGATCGCGCTGGGACTGGCGGCGTTCGTGATCGGAAGGCGCGACCGGCGGCTGATCCTCGGCGCCGCCGCGGGAGTCGGGATCGCGGTGCTGCTCTCCGTGCTCATCGCCGGTATCGGGGGCGTCGCCGGCTTCGCGGGTGCAGTGATCAGCACGGGCACGCGCTTCAAGCTGACCAGCTTTGCGAGCTTCATCGGGGTCGCGGCGGCGGTCGCAGGAAGCACGGGCGCCGCCTACGTGCTCGCGGGCATCGGCGGGCTGCTGGCCCTTGCCGCGGCCGCCTGGCTGGGATCCGCGGTGCGGGCCAGGCCGGCTCGGTTGGAGGCAGGCCTGGCTGGTGCTGCGATCCTCTCGGTGCTGGCCACCCCGCACGCGTACGGACACGACCTCGTCCTCCTGGTGCCCGCTGCCGCGTGGTGTCTGGCGACCCTGGTTGGCGCAGCCAGGCAGCTCGCGGCCTCGGTGACGCCGATGGCGATGGCCGCCTGGATCGCGATCAGCGCTGCCTCCGCCATCGATGTCGTGACCGGAGGCGCCGTCCCCCCGGGGCCGCTCACCCCCTGGGCGCTGATCGCAGCCGCCATCATGGCCGGGCTCGTCTGCGCCCGGCAGGGGCGTCTCGCAGGCACGGCCGGGGTGCCGTCCTCCGTCGCAGCGACGGGCTGACGCGGACTGGGACGGACCTCCAGCCCCGCTCACGCGGGGGTGGTCACTGACGGTCGGTGGCCAGGGGGCTGTAGACGGCGGCCCCGTCCTCGTCGCCGAGCCTGCGCCAGCTCGGAGGCGGTGTCCAGGACGCCGGCAGCACGTCGAAGTGCCCAACGTCACCGATCACCACCAAGGCCGGGTGAAGTGACGTGATGCGAGCGCTGAGCCCCTCCGGGTCACGGATCGGCCGCTCCGCCCCCACCGGGCCCTGACCCGCGGCAACAACGTCCCCCTCCAGCGTGGGACCGAGGATCGCCGCGACATCGCCGACGTCCATGACCACCACCGCCTGGTGCGACGCAGCCGCAGCGCTCAGAGCCTTTCCGGCGGGCGATAGGTCGGTCGCGGGTTGAAGATGGGCGATCAGCAGGACCGCCGAGACGGCCAGGACAGACGACGCCAGCGGGCGGAACCAGTGCCGTCGGGCCATAGGGCTCAGGGCCGATCGCCAGCGAAGCGCAGCGAGAGTCGCTGCGGTCACGGCCGCCGCGGCGCCGAGGATCGGCGCATTCACGAAACCGTTGTGGCTCTCCACGACCAGCAGGGGGACGAGGCCCACACCGAGGGTCACCGCCGCGAGGGGGAGGACAGAACGCGCCGGCAGCACGGCGGTCAGGGCAACGACGCCAAAGGCGATGGCGGGCAGCAGGAACCGAAGGGAGGCGTTGGCCTGCACCGTTTCCACGGAGCCGCTGAAGGGCATCACCGCGTAGACCAGGACGCAGCCGACGGCGACCGCGACGATCGGCCGCGCCGCGCCGCGAGCTCGCCCGATCAGGACCAGGCTGGCAAGCGGGGCCGCAACCGCCAGCCCGAAGTTGAGGACAGCGAGCTGGGCCCATGTCGACAGGGGGATACCACCGCGTCCCAGGAGGGAGTCGAGCAGTGTCTGCTCCACGCCCGCGGAGGCGGAGCTGGGACCGCTCAGACCCGGGAAGACGATGGTCGAGCCGATCCGGACGGGCTCGGGGAACAACGGGTTACCAGTGAGCGCCCAGTTGCGCACGTACCATGCCAGCGAGAGGCTGAGGATCGCGGCGAGCAGCAGCGCCACCGAGCCGGGACGGCGCCACCCGCGACCAGCCCAGAGGACTCCGCCGGCCGCGACCAGCGTGGGAAGCAGGAAGGCGGCCTTGGCCCCGGCAGTCAGGCCCAGGCACACCCCCGCGAGGAACAGCCAGCGCCGCTGGTCGGTCCTGGCCCAGCGCAGCCCCAGGGCTGCCCCCGCCACGAGTCCGAGCAGCGCCGGCGAATCGTCGTAGGCGGAACGGAACTGAGTCTCGAAGAACCCAACGGTGGTGACCACGATCAAGCCGGCGAGAAGTCCCATCCAGGCGGGACGCTCCAGTTCTCGGCTGAATATGCCAGCCATGCCCACGATCGCCACCGCACTGAGCAGATCGACAAGCCCGGCGAGCCCCGCGGCATGGAAGGGGAGCATGACCGCAAGCAGCAGGAGGCTGCCATTGCCGGGAGCGGCGCCGGTGCTCTCGCCGGGCTGGGCGAATGGCAGGCTGCGGATGGAGCCCGTGTCCAGCACGTGAGCGGCGTTGACGATCTGGTAGTGCACGCTGTCGTAGCTGTTGGACCCCGGCGGTCCGGAGAGGGTCACCACCACAGCCAGAACGGCGAATGGCACCGCGAGAGCCGCCGCGCTCCAGCCCGTGCTCAACCAGCCAGACTTCGAAGGGGCGGCTGGGGGAAGCACAACCAGGCTGACCGCCGCGAGCACGACCAGCGAGGCCACCACCACGGGAAGCCAGAGAATGCCGAGCAACCCGAGGATCTGGAGCAGAGCCACCCACCCGGTGACGGCCACGACCAGGGTGACGCAGAGCCTCTCGAGCAGGTCGGCTGACGCCGGCAGCACGGCGCAGCCAGCGCGGTAGGCAGCGACGGCCGCGAGCCCGACGATGATCGCCTGGAGCGCGACCCCCTCCAGCACCGACAACCAGAAGCTCATGGGGTGGCGGAGAGGGCAAGAGCCGCGGATCGTCCGGCGCTCACGTTGGCGCGGCGCGAGATCCTCAGCTCGACGACACCGGCGAGCGCGGCCAGGGTGACAGCGATCGGGGTGAGCGACACGGCGACGGCATGGAACGGCCAGACATCAGGGAGCACGGCGATGGCGGCGAGTGCCAGGGCCGGCGCCGCGTGCCCGGGGACCCGCTCGCGATATACCAGCCAACCCAGGACCGCCGCGCCGAGGAGCGCCGCGCCGAGAACAGTCGCGGCGACGAAGCCGGCGATGAGCGCCAGCGAACCGATGATCCCGGCCTGCAGCCAGCGCATCTCCAGGTTCCGCCCGCGTTCGCCGACAACCACGGCGAGCAGCGGAAAGAGGAGCACGTCGTCGTTCGGATGAGCGTACGGGGTGAGAGCCAGCCAGATGGCGAGACCGGCCAGCGGGAGGAGGCACCGCCGTTCAGGCGCAAGCTCCCGAAGCCGCCGGCTCCGCACGGCAACCACCACCAGCACGAGGATCCCGAGAGCCCCGGCGGCGGCGACAGCATCTCCGAGCGGCGCTCCCGCCGGGAGATGGGCTACCAGACCTGGGAGCCCGGCCAGGTCGGGCTGATCGGAGGTGACCTGGCTGTCGAAGCTGAGAGCGTGGGAGAAGAAGTCGCCGGAGTGGGGCACGATGGCGAACCCGACCACGGCCCCCGCCGCCAGCACCGTCACCGCGGAGATCGCGAACCGCCTGAGGCGGGGCGGGTCTGCGACCCAGGCGGCACCCAGGAGCAGCGGCAGCGGCCAGAGGATGTGCGGCTTGAGCAGCACGACCACCATGCATATCCCGGCGAGCCAGGGGGCGTTGCGGCGCATCAGGATCAGGGAGCCCACCAGCCCTCCTAGCATGAGCAGGTCAAACTGTCCTGAGAAGACGCCGACGAGGGTCGGCCACGAGAGCGCGGCGGCGGCGATCCAGGGTCCCGCACCGGACCACCCGAGCTCGCGCAGCCAGGCTCGCAGAGCGATCACGGCTGCGGCGACGCACAGGCCGCTGAACACCGCGTAGCTCACCCAGAAGGGCATCCAGGCGAGAACGCAGAGGGCCAACCCGACCACGGGAAGATCGGCGAAATTGTCCAGCGGAGGCTGGACACTGGCGTAGTGCTGGGCAGCCTGCTCGGCGCCATGGATGGTCGCCCAGTTATAGGGGTTTCCCCCATCGGCGATCACGTGGGCCGCCGCATAGAAGACGCGCCAGTCGTCGGCAATCCCATAGGGTGCCGGAGGCAACATGTGGATGATCGCGAAGAGCGCGTATGCGACAGTGAAAGCGAGAAGGCCGCCGAGCAGCAGGCGACGGAAGGACACCGAGGCGATGCTAGGCGGGGGCCACCGGGCGGTGGCGTCCCTGGCTGAAGCGCTGCAGCTTCATGAGAGCCGACGCTCAGCTGCGTTCATCGCCAGCTCACTCCTGCAGCGCCAGGATCACGCCATCCCGGCCGGGCGTCAGCTCCAGCGTGGGGACGGCGACCATGCGGCGTCGGTGCTCTCTCTCGAGCGCGAGTGCCACCACCGGGCTGAGCCAGAGCAGCGGCAGGTAATAGTACATCAGGCTGCGCCAGGATACCCACAGCAGGATCCATGAAGATGCCAGCACCGCCCACGACCAATCCTGACGCCGCGCGGCGACGAGGAGGCTGGCCGCATAGAGTGCGGCGAAGGCACCGTCGAAGACTAGCGGCGAGTAATGAGTCATCGAGACGAACAAGCCGAGGACGCCCACCGGGTACACGGGCTGGGTGACGAACCGCCATTCCTCCATGGGGAACCGGGGGTCATACAGAGTCCACAGCCCGATGACGCACAGACCCACCCCGAAGAAGGAGGTGAGCCGCCACCTCAGCCCGGGTAGGCGTAGCACGACCACGAAATACGGTGCCACCGCGATCCAGGCGAGCTCATTCGTGCAGCAGGCGGCGGCGAGCATCGACCCGGAGAGCAGCGGGCGATCGAGATAGGCGACGGCGATGATCAGAGCGCAGGCTCCGAGAATCTCCGGATCACCGCCGAACTGCTTGAGGCACCAGCCGAGGCCGGCAGCCACTCCGGCGGTGACGACGATGGCCTCACGGCCGGCCCGACGAGCCACGATGAGAAGCGTGACGAGGCAGAGCGTGGCGACCCACAGGTTGACAGCCGTGAAACCGAGGCCCGCAAAGGGAATGATGGTCAGGAAGCTGAGGGGGGGGTAGCCGAGATAGGGGAAGCCCGACGAGCTGTGCTGGGCCACGTCGGCCTTCTCGGCGGCCAGGATCTCGGCCTGGCTCGGGTACTGCTGAGGGTCGAAGGGGCGGGCTCGCAAGGGGGTGAGCGCGGCGTCGCCGCTGATACCCAGCGAGGCCAGGCACTGCGGCTCCCCCGTCTGGTACGGGTCATGGCCTTGCAGCAGGTCTCGGGCCGCGCAGAGGGTGGTGGCGAACTGGTCTCCGCCCAACAGTCGAGGAGCCAAGACCGTTTCACCGGCTTCAATGGCGAAGACGACGAAGAAGACCAGCGACAGGATTCCCAGCTGAAGCGGCGTCGGCCGCCAGTGAAGCCGCGTGATCCACGGCCGGGGACCGCACCCGTTGATGACCACGACGGCGGCAGCGACCGGTGCCAGGAGCACCTCCAGGCCACCGACGGTGCCGTTGGCGCCGGAGCCGAAGGCGCCGTCGAGAAGGTAGAAGAGGAGGACTGCGCCGAGGAGTTGGACGCCGCGAAGGGCTGCGGGGGCCGTCCTGCCCGACCCAGCTGTGCTCATGAGAGATCAGCGATGGGTCCGCGGCGCATCGTGGGTTTCTCGTCATGGCCGCGCCCCCGTGCTCGCGAGGCAGCATGGGCAGCCATCGAGGTCATGGTAGGGGCGGATGTCCGCAGAACTCCTCCGTTGACGATCCGTCACCGGGCGGTTGCCCGTCCGTGGCCCAGCGAGTGCAATCCTCCCGGAGCCCCTTGCACCCGGCTGGATTGGGCGCGGGCACCGGTTGCCGCCGAGACAGGAATCGGTGACCGTATATGCGCCGGCGGCGGCCCGGATGTCCGTGCGGTGTCCGGGGGCGTCAGATAACCTCCGCTATCGCCGCGCCACCCGTCTCCGGGCCTCGGGCCCCTGACCGGCGCAGCAAGGGGGCCGGGACGAGGGAGGAGGCAACCGGATGGCTGAGGTCGAGTTCGCGGACGGCTTCGACATCGCCGAGCCGCTGCTCTGGAGACTCACCCCGGGCCAGCTGGGGACGATCGCGGCTAGCGCCGCGGTCGCGTACCTGGCCGTCCGCTCGCCGCTCCCACTCGCGGCCCGCGCGATCCTGGCCACGGTGGTCGGTGGGGCGGCCCTGACCCTGGCCCTGGTTCGCCGTGAGGGCAGGACCCTGCTCTCCTGGCTGGGCACGGCCGCTAGCTTCTGGGCTCGCCCGCGCCGCGGTCTGATGCTCGTCGTCGACGGAAACAGCGACGGCGCCGCTCGGGGGGGCGAGTGCCCGCCGGCCTGCTCGTCCGGGCTCACTGCCGAGACGCCGCGCCGCATTCCCCTGGTGGTGCTCCCCGAACCGCGTGCCGCCGACGCCCGCGGTCAGCGCGCTGACGGTGACCGATGGGATCCCTTCTCCCCCACCGTGCCGAGGCAGCCCGCCTGCCGGCGGGTCACCTTCTTCTCGCTCGCCGGGGGCAGCGGCCGCACCACCCTGGCCGTCGAGGTAGCGGGACTCCTGGCCGCGCCGGGCGTCGACGAGATCCCGGGCGGCCGGTCCCAGGCCCCCATGGTTGCCCTGGTGGACTGCGACCTGATGAGCCCTCGGGCCGGGCTCCGCCTCGGCCTGCCGCTGGCCACGGCCTGGAGCGAGACCCTGGAGACCGAGACCGGGGAGATCGCCCTGGACAGGCTGGGGTCAGCCCACAGGAGCGGCGTCTGGGCGGTTCCCGGCCCGGCCCGCGTCCCGATCGCCAGGTGGACCCTCGGGAGGGCGAGCGTCGAGGCGATCGCCTCACTGGTTGCCGCCCTGGAGCGCCGCGGCTGCGACGTCATCGTCCTGGACATCCCGGCAGGCCTCGGACCGATCTCCCGGTGGGCGGTGCAGAGTGCCCACGACGTCTTCGTGGTGGTGACCGCCACCGCCGGAGGCATCCAGGATGCCTACCGGAGCACCGAGGCGCTGCGCCGTCTCGGCCTCGGACACAAGCTGCACCACGTGGTCAACCACGGGCACGGCGAGCCCATGTTCACCGAGTGCATGGGCGACCTGGGGTCGGTGGTGGTGGCGGAGATTCCCGATGACCCCGCCCTGGAGCGCGCTGAGGCGGATCACCGCCTGCTCGGGACCGGCTGCGGGTCCACGGCTGCGGCCCTCCGCACCCTCGCCGCGGTGGTCGACAGCCGGATCGCCGGAGAGGCCGGCGGCGCCCGGGGATCCCGCCGGCTGATCCGCCGCCAAGCCAGCTAGCGGCCGGCCCACCGGAGCCGTCGCGGTGCGCCCTCGCCACCGCGAATCCCTGCCGGGGCGGCTTCCACGCGCCCGAGACGAGCTCCTCACCCGACACGTCCGCATCGACAGCGACCGGATCCTCGCCCCGGATGGATTCTTCGTCGGCGTGCTGGTCTGCGAGGAGATCGACGTCCTGGCCCTCGAACCGTGGCGGCGCGAGGCGGCGGTGGACGCCCTCGAGACACTGCTGCGGAGCCTGGAGGCGGAGCTGGTCCTGACGGTGCACTCCCGGCGGAGCCGCCCAGCCACGGAACGGGAACCCGACGATGCCAACCGTGTGAGCACACCGGCATCGGCGCCAGCGGGGGGCGGGCCCCTCTCGACCGCGGCACTCAGGGTGGCGCTCGACCAACACTGGAGCGAGCGGCTCGAGCGCCAGCCCGCCTACCACCGCGCGGTCTCGGCGATGATCCGCGACCCGGACGCGGAGCTTATGGAGCGCCAGCTGGCCCTGACCAGCGAGGCCCTCACCGCCGCCGGCATCGAGGCCCAGCGCCTGACGGGACGGGCGCTGGGAGCTCACCTCGCCGAAGCGGGGCTGGACCTACCCCGGCTGGCCTGGGCCGGCGGGGTGCGGCAGGCCTGGGTCGGCGACCGCGTGGTGCGCACCGCACTGCTCGACCGCCTGCCCGGCGGGCACGTCGGAGCCGGCTGGCTGGCCGCCCTGGTCCGCTGCCCAGCCGAGGCGGACATCGCTCTCCACCTCGTGCCCACCCCGGGAGCGGTGGCTTCGCGTCTGCTCGGCCACCGGCTTCGCCACCTCGGCGCCCACCAGCTGCTGGAGGCCGAGCGCGGGCTGGTCCCCGACGCCGCCGTCGAGACCGGGCTCCTGGCCGCACGATCGCTGCGCGACCGGCTGGCTCGCAACACCGGACGGCCTCTCCGGCTCTGGCTGACGGCGGTCGCCTTAGGCACCGAGGCCGCAGCCCCCGAGCAGTCCTGGGGGCGGCTCTGCAGCGCCTTCGCCGCGACCTCGGGACGCTCCCGCCCCGGCCACTTCGAGCACCTCGAGGGCGCCATCGCGGCCTGGGGACTGGGCCGGCCCGCCGGGCCGGGGAAGCTGGTCGACTCCCACGCCGCCGCCAGCTGCATCCCCTGGCTCCAGACCTCCATCGATGACCCCGGCGGCTACCGGATCGGCCGGATGGCCGACAGCGGCCTGCCGGTCGCTCTGGCTCCCTTCGACGAGTCGCGGCACGTCAACGCCAACGTGGGCATCTTCGCCGCCTCGGGACAGGGCAAGAGCTTCCTGATCGGCGGCCTGCTCGTCGAAGCTCGCCGCCTCGGCGTGGACGCCCTCGTGGTCGATCCTGAGGGCGAATATCGGGATCTGGTGACCCGCCTCGGCGGACGCTGGCTCGACCTCGTCAGCGAGGCGGCCATCAACCCCTTCGACCTGGGTGGCGACGACGCCGGCGGGGCCCAGACGGTGGTGGACGCCTGCGCCGAGCTCTGCGCCGGCATGACCGAGGAGGAGAGGGCGGCGGTGGAGGCGGCAGCCCACGGCGTCCAGGTGGCCGCGAGGGAGAGGGGCGACAGGCCGCGGCTGCGAGGCTGCGTGGAGCCATTGAGCCGGAGTGCGCCGAGGGTCGCGCGAGTGCTCGGGAGGCACCTGGATGGGGCTCTGGCCGGCTTCCTGGACCGGCCCACCTCCTCGGCGTGGACCCATCCTCTGCTCGCGGTCGGCCACCGGGAGGTCCGTGAGGAGCTGGTCCCGGTCACCACCCTGCTGCTCGGCAGGATGCTCTGGGAGCTGGTGCGCCGGCTGCCCCGGCGGCGCCACATCGTCCTGGACGAGGTGGGCATGCTGAGCGCGCATCCGGCACTGCGCCAGCTCCTCGCCCAGCTGGCCCGGCGCTGCCGCAAGTACGGGAGCTCGCTGGTGGTGGCGACCCAGAACGTCCAGGACCTGCTTCGCAGTGAAGAGGGCACGGTGGTGGCCAGCAACTGCGCCGTGGTGTTCTGCGGCGGCCATCGGGCGGTCGAGGTCGCGGCGATGGAGCGCGCCTTCGCCCTCACCGAGGCGCATCAGCGCCGGCTGGAACGCTCGCCCCGGGGTGAGTTCGTGCTCCTCGCCGGGAGCCGGCGAGGCGTGGTTCAGGTCGACCTTCCGGAGGCATACGGGACCATGATCAGGGGCGGAAAGCCGAAGGCGACCCCTTGACTCCGCCGGGGCTCAGCACCAAGATATGGGGGCTCCAGGACGGACGGGCCCCTAGATGTGGGATAATCTGGGGACAGAGCACTCGGCGTGGCCGGGCCCGTCCGTCTGGGGCAGCCTCCTCAGGACGTAGGCTCCAGAGTCGCGCCAGACATCTCAGCAGCGAGGAATCACCAGTGGACACCTCCGCTTCGCCGCCGCCGTCGGACCCGTCCCCCGCCTCCGCCGGCGAGAGCCGCCGGACGCCGCGGCGAATCGGCAACGGCAAGGTCGAGATGCAGGCCGGGGGGCTGCGCGTCGAGCGCCGCTTCACCAAGCCGGGGATCCACCCCTACGACGAGGTCCGCTGGGAGCGGCGCACCGCCAGCATCGCCAACGAGAAGGGCGAGGTGGTCTTCGAGCAGAAGGACTGCGAGGTGCCCGCCTTCTGGTCGCAGATGGCCACCAACGTGGTGGTCTCCAAGTACTTCCGGGGCCCACTGGGCACGCCGCGCCGGGAGACCTCGGTGCGCCAGATGATCTCCCGGGTGGTGGACACGATCACCGGATGGGGGCGCACCGGCGGGTACTTCGCGAGTGAGGCGGATGCCGAGGCGTTCTCGGATGAATTGACCCATCTCATCCTCCACCAGCGGATGAGCTTCAACAGTCCGGTCTGGTTCAACTTTGGCGTTCCAGGCGTGCGCCAGCAAGGGAGCGCTTGCTTTATCCAGAGCGTTCAGGATTCGATGGACTCGATCCTCACCCTCGCCAAGAACGAGGGGATGCTCTTCAAGCTGGGAAGCGGAACGGGGACCAACCTGTCGCCGCTGCGCTCGTCGCAGGAGCAGCTCGCCGGTGGTGGAACCGCCAGCGGCCCGGTCTCCTTCATGAAGGGCTTCGACGCCTTCGCCGGCGTCATCAAGTCGGGAGGGACCACCCGGCGCGCCGCCAAGATGGTGATCCTCAACGCCGACCATCCCGACATCGAGGAGTTCATCACCTGCAAGGTGAGCGAGGAGCGCAAGGCCTGGGCGCTCATCGAGGCGGGGTACGACCCCTCCTTCACCGGCGAGGCGTACTCCTCGATCTTCTTCCAGAACTCCAACAACTCGGTGCGGGTGACCGACGAGTTCATGCGCGCTGTGGAGGAGGACCGCGACTGGCACCTCCGGGCGATCACCGATCCCACCCGCATCCTCAAGACGGTGAAGGCCCGGGCACTGCTCCGGCTGATGGCGGAGTCAGCGTGGCAGTGCGGCGACCCCGGAATCCAGTACGACACCACCATCAACGACTGGCACACGTCGTCGAACAGCGGCCGGATCAACGCCAGCAACCCGTGCTGCCTGGTCGGCACCACCCTGGTCGAGACCTCCGTGGGCCCGGTCTCCTTCGAAGTGCTGCACAGCTGGCACCAGCAGGGCAGGCCACTCCCTGGCTCCTGGTCGTGGGATCCAGTCCTCGGTCGCAGCCAGCTGCGTCCCATCCGCCGGGTATGGATCGCTGGCGCGGCTCAGAACCTCGTCGAGCTCACCCTCAACGGCTCGCTGGCGGTGCGCTGCACGCCCGACCATCGCTTCCTCACGGCTCGCGGCGACTGGGTCCAGGCTGCCCACCTCACCCCAGGCACCGACATGGTCCTCGAGGACCTGGCTCGGGCCGAGGCTGCGCGCCTCCAGCTTGGCGGGGTCGCGGTCCCCGGCACCAAGTCCCGATCGGCACCTCCCGATGCCCCAGCGCCGCAGCGGGACAGCTGGCGAGTCGTGGTGACGTCGGTCGAGCCCGTCCACCTCTCCAGACCTGCGCCCGTCTACGACATGGAGGTCGACAGCACCCACAACTTCGTGGTCTCCGGAGCCTGGCCCGGGGTATCGGTGGTGGCTCACAACTCCGAGTACATGTATCTCGACGACTCGGCGTGCAACCTGGCGTCCATCAACCTGCTCCGCTTCCTCAATGACGACGGCAGCATCGCGATCGACGACTACAAGCATGCCATCCGGCTGACCATCACCGCCCAGGAGATCATCGTCAGCCGGGCCTCCTACCCGACTGAGAAGATCGCCAAGAACAGCGAGGACTTCCGGCCCCTGGGGATCGGCTATGCCAACCTGGGCGCCCTGCTCATGGCCCGCGGCGTCCCCTACGACTCGCCGAGAGGCAGGGACCTGGCAGCCTGCCTGACCGCAATCCTGACCGGCGAGGGCTACGCGCAGTCGGCGAGGATCGCCCGAGCGCTGGGGCCCTTCAACGGCTATGCGGTGAACCGCCAGCCCATGCTCCGGGTGATGTCCAAGCATCGCGAGGCCGCGTACGGACTTTCGTCGGCCACGGTGGATGCCGATCTGCTCGCCTCCGCACGGGCATCCTGGGACGAGGCCCACGAGCTGGGAGCCCGGCATGGGTATCGGAACGGTCAGGTCAGCGTCATCGCCCCCACCGGCACCATCAGTTTCATGCTCGATTGTGATACCACCGGGATCGAGCCGGACATCGCCCTGGTCAAGTACAAGAAGCTGGTCGGCGGTGGCATGCTCAAGATGGTCAACAACACGGTGCCCGCGGCGCTCAAGAAGCTGGGCTACGGTGAGGGCGAGATCGCCGACGTCATCGCCTACATCGACGCCAACGACACCATCGAGGGAGCCCCGAAGCTCCGCGACGACGACCTGCCGGTCTTCGACTGCGCCTTCGCTCCCCACAACGGGAAGCGGTCGATCGCCTGGCAGGGGCACGTCCGGATGATGGCGGCGGTTCAGCCCTTCGTCTCGGGCGCGATCTCGAAGACGGTGAACATGCCCAACGAGTCCACGGTGGAGGATGTCGAGAAGGCGTACATCGACGGCTGGAAGATGGGCCTCAAGGCGCTGGCCATCTACCGTGACGGGAGCAAGCGCTCCCAGCCCCTGGCCACCTCGATGGACAAGACCACCGGCGAGAAGGTGCGGATCGTGGAGCGCCCGCTGCGCCGGAAGCTCCCGGCCGAGCGGCAGGCGCTGACCCACCGCTTCGAGATCGGCGGCCATGAGGGCTACATCACGGTCGGCCTCTACGAGGACGGCAGTCCCGGCGAGATCTTCGTCAAGATGGCCAAGGAGGGGTCGACGGTCTCCGGGCTCACCGATTCGTTCGCGATTGCGGTGAGCTTCGCCCTCCAGTACGGCGTTCCTCTGGACTTCCTGGTCAACAAGTTCGCCCACATGCGCTTCGAGCCCCAGGGCTTCACCCGCAATCCCGAGATCCCGATCGCCAAGTCGATCGTCGACTACATCTTCCGCTGGCTCGGGTCGCGCTTCCTCAGCCCGGAGAAGCAGGCGGAGATCGGCATCGTGCGCCGCGAGGCGGACGACGCGGAGCCTCGCCCGATGCTCGAAGGTCCGGCCAACGCGGCCCAGGTGGTCATGCCCCTGGGGTTTGCCGAGGCCTCACCGACCAGCACCTTCCAGAACCAGGCGGACGCGCCCTCCTGCAGTGAGTGCGGCTCCCTGATGGTGCGTTCCGGGTCCTGCTACAAGTGCCACAACTGCGGAGCGACGTCCGGCTGCAGTTAGTTCGGGATGGCCGAATCGTTCTTCACAAGCTTGGTCCCCAATAAGGCTTATCGAAGTCGCTGGTAAAGCCCAGGCGAAAGGGACTGTCCCAAGAGGTGTCCCTCGGCCCCGCACTGCTCGGCGAAACCTGATTGACCTGTGTGAGGCGATTCCGAATCGGGCACCCGGGAACCTCCTGGCGGAGAATGGCGTTTGACTAGATATGTTGGCCAAGCGCTTGTCTGCCGGTTGCCTGAGCGTGGTGCTTCTCGCCCTTGCTGGATGTTCCTCGGGAAGCTCATTGCAACCCTCCTCCGTTGCGATTACCCATTACCGCGGGTACCCTCCGGCGGCGAGCATCACTCCCGGATTGGTCGGCGACATGGTCGCCTGGAACGGCCCTCAGCAGCTGGCTGTGGTTACCTGGGGAAGCTCCAGCTGCCCGGCGCTCCCGCTGAAGGTTGAGGGGAAACCAGGCAACAAAGTGACGGTGACGGTGGGGCTCACGGTCCCTTCCAACTCGCTATGTACCGCCGACATGGCCGCAACCACCAGCATCATCGCCCTTCCGGCAGGAATCAACCCCAATCAGCCGGTGATCGTTACCGTGACCGGCAACAACAAGCAGGGAAGGACGGTGACCCTACCGGCAGAAGGCACCGCTAAGGCGTCGTCACCGTCGGCTGCCTTCACCACCGCAGGCACTCCCTCGGCGACCCCGACCCTGGTCACAGTGACGACGCCGGCTGACTGCCAGTGGATGGTGGTCGGTCACGCCTTCGAGCCGTTCCCGCTGAGCGTCCAGGACAATGGCGGCCACTTCGCCATGATCCGTTGCCAGGGCCTAGGCGTCGAACTCCTTCACGACAAGAGTGACGGCTGCGGATGGACAACGGTGCAGAGCAGCGACGAAGCCGTCCTGGCAATCGCCGCCATACCCTTACCGGCGCCACCGCCGGGCGGGACCTGGGAAGACTATCAAGCAGTGGCCCCTGGCCACGCGACACTCACATCTACGCTGGCGTGCCCGAATGGCACCGTATCGGCTCGGTGGATGGTGACGGTCGTAGTCACGCACTGAGTTAGCCCCCCCTGTCCCTCCTTGGCTGGTCGCCACAAAGGTTAGGCGGCTCTTTGCGGGCGATACTTAGATTCGGCTAATGTTTCATCTTTGTTGACGCATCCATGTTTCATCTTTTCTGACGCCCCACAGTTAGAGTAGAGTTAGTTAGTTAGTGGCGTTCGCCACTCTCGTCAGTCAGTCAGTGTCGGACGACAAAAGGGCTGCAACATTCCTCAGAGTTCGTGCGACAGAAGAGATGAAACATCCTCTTCCATGTGGAAGTCGGTCCTAACGGTTGCGCGAGCGGCCAGAACCCGGTCTGGTCAGGCCGGTTGATTCACCAGAGCTGTCTAGTCTGTGAATGCTGCTGGCGACGCAGAAGGTGAGATTTCCACCGAGGGGATGTTCAAAACCAGGGTCTGAGGGCCGCCTCCACTCACGCTGTAGATAACCATTGCACTCTGGAGATTCCAGCCGGCTGCCGGCTGGGGAATGGTGAAGCTGTAGGTGAGTACGTAGTACAAGCCAGGATGGAGCACGGCCCCAGCCGCCGTGGGAGCGGTCCGCCACGCCGCGAGTGGGCCTTGGGACGGAACCGCCTCAGTAAGGCTACGAGCCGCTGCTATACCGATGCTCTTGGCCGTAGCGACGCTGGGGGCGCTGAGAAAGTAGGTCTCGGAGGCTGCGCCGGTGTCATGGATGGCCTCGAAACTGCTGTTAGCCACGGCTTGGTCTGTGGCCTGGCTATTGACGGTGATGCTCTTGATGGTGACGTCACTTGAACCCGTGACCTTGAGAATGGCGTAGCTGGTGGTGATTTGAGTGGCGGGTCCAGGGAAGGTGAAGCCCTCCCCCGCAAGGGTGTTCAGGCTGACCAGCGGGGGCGTTGCCAAAGGAGTGGAAAGAGGGCTGGGACTGGATGAGCAGGCGCTCACCATCACTGACAAGAAGGCGCCAAGCAAGGACCAACGGGTGGCCTGCCGAAGGTAGTCCGCGAACATGTGTTTAGGCTAGCACGATCATTCAGAGTTTCAAGATGAGCCGGTATACGCCGGGGTCTCGGACATGACGAAGCTCCCGGAGCTGTAGTCCAGGAACAAAGCCATGGACGTGTTCGGGGGAGGGCAAGGGTGTGGTGTGGTCCCTGGCAGAGGCGCTGGACCGCACGAAACTGCAGGGAAGGTACCTCGGAAGCTGACCGCCCAGACGTGGCGGCCGACATCGTAGGTGCCGGTTTCGAACGCCCCCAGAAGCCCCGTCTCCACCCTGAGAATCGCGACCGGGGTCGAAGACATCGCTTGCGCCTGGGTCGTGGCTAGGGCCACTGCCTGCTCCTCGGTCAGGCCGATGGTCGTCATCCGGCTCCCACTGGTGGCGGTGAGCACCACGGCGACAACCCCGACTGCCCCCACCCCAGATCGCAGCCAAAGAGAACCGTTCACACCCGTTCAACGCTCAGGCGGGTGGCCCGGGTCCAGGTGGGTTCCGGAGACCGGGAACCCCCTTGCTTTCTCAAAGTCGCGAGTACCCCGAAGGGGATGGAACCGCCTGATGCCGCACCCGGGCGGCAAGGTCCAAGCGCTGGAGGGCCATCCTGGATAGACAGACCGCTGAGGTAGGGCAGCCCCGTGATGGTCAGCCCCACAGCTTCCGGGAGCGAGCCGCCAGGTCGGCATGGGCACGCCCCAGGTCGATCCCGAGCACGGCCCCTTCGACCACCACTTCTTTGCCGCCGACCAGCAGGTGCCGCACCCGCCGGTCAGGCCCGAGCACGAGGCCGTCCACCGGGTCCGGAATGTCCGCGATGTCTTCCGCCGGCCACACCGCGATGTCCGCCGGCGCACCCACCTCGAGCCGGCCGAGGTCGGCCCGGCCCAGGCAGGCGGCCCCGCGGAACGTCGCCATCTCGAGCGCATCGACGGAGGTCAGCGCCTCAGGGCAACCGGTGCGCTGGCGAGCGAAGTAGAGCGCCTGGCGCATCTCGGGCAGCAGCACTCCCATCTCGTTGGAGGCCGCCCCGTCGACGCCGAGGCCAACCGGCGCCCCCGCGTCGAGGAGGTCGCGGACGGGGCAGATCCCCGAAGCCAGGCGGGCATTCGAGCTCGGGCAGTGGGCCACCCCGGCCCCGGCCTGGCCGATGCGGCGAACTTCCGCCGCGTCGAAGTGGATGCCGTGGGCGAACCAGACGTCATCTGCCAGCCAGCCGAGCTCCTCGACCAGCTCGAGCGGCCGCTTCCCGAAGCGGGCCAGGCAGTCGCGCTCCTCTGCAACGGTCTCCGCCAGGTGGGTGTGCAAACGGAGCCGCAGGTGGCGAGCGAGCGCGGCGGACTCCCTCATGAGGTCGGTCGACACTGAGAAGGGGCTGCACGGTGCGACGGCCACGGTCGTCCATTCCCCGTCGTGGAGGCGGGCGGCAACGGCCTCGGTGGAGGCCAAGATCGCGTCGATGCTCTCGACGACCGTGTCCGGCGGTAACCCTCCCGCGCTGTCGCCCAGGTCCATCGAGCCCCGGCATAAGTGGAGCCGGACACCCACTGCTCGCGCCGCCGCGGCTATGGCATCGAACACCGAGTCGTCGCCGTGGGGCACGACATAGTGATGGTCGGCCACGGTCGTGGTCCCACCGGCTGCGAGCTCGGCTAGGCCAACCGTTGCTGCCGCAGCCACGTCCTCGACGGTGAGGCGTGCCCAGACGGGGTACAGTTCGGTCAGCCAGTTGAACAGGTCGCGGCTGGTCGACCTTCCCCGGGTCATCCACTGGTAGAGGTGGTGGTGTGTGTTCACCAGCCCGGCGGTGATCAAGCAGCCGTCGCAGGGGAGCACGCGGTCGCCGGGCAACGGGTCGACAGTACCGAGGGCGACCACCCGTCCTGACTCGACGGCGAGGTCTCCCGGCCACCTGGCTCCGCGAAGCACGGTTCTCTGGCTCATCTCCGTAGTATCGTCCCGTCTGAGCTCGGCATGAAAGCGCTCTTGTCCGACATTGAGCGATGGCGTTCGGCGGGGCAGCGGGCTGCCCTGGCCAGGGGTGGTCGGTGTGGAGGGCTCAGGCCTCCGCGAGGCTGGGGCGGCCATGGCTGCCAACGAAGGTGGTGGGTGGCGGGCTCGATCTCGGGGGGCTGCATCTCGCCTGCGACCCTCCGGGTGGCGACCCTCCCGGGCCGCCCGGCCAGTACCCGGGTCGCTCCACTCGGCCACACTCGCCTGGACGATGCTGGTGCCCGCGACCTCTGAGCCGGATCGATTCCGGAGGCGGTTCCGCGCGGCGTCACGGCCCTCTGGCCACCAGCGACCTGCCCCCGTTTGGAGGCCACGGCCTTCGGCGCAGGCGGAGCGGCTGGTATCGACGTTTAGCTAACAAGCTCGGCGGTGGGTACTGAAGTGATCACGAGCACTGCGGCCATCACCAGCGCCCGGGGTGCCGCGGCTTCGCGGGGCAGAGTCGGAGAACCCGCGCTTCGTACCGATGGGGTACCCAAGGCCATCGGCGCGTTCGTGTACGCCAGCGACCTGAGCGGAGAGGGCATGCTGCACGGGGCGACGCGGCGATCACCGCTCGCCCATGCCCGGATCCGGCGTGTCGACGTCTCGGCGGCGCTGGCGATGCCGGGGGTGGCCGCCGTGATGGTGGCCGCTGACCTCCCGGGCAAGAACAGATTCGGCCTGAACTTCGCTGACCAGCCCGTGCTGGCTGAGGACATCGTCCGCTACGCCGGTGAGCCCATCGCGATCGTGGCCGCGGAGTCGCCCCAGCTCGCCAGGGACGCGGTGGTGCGCATTCTGGTCGATCTCGAGCCTCTGGAAGGGGTCTTCGACATGCAGCGGGCGATGGCGCCGGACGCGCCCCGCCTTCACGAGTTCGGCAACGTGCTGCGCCATGTCCACCTGCTGCACGGTGACCCGGCTGGGGCGCCAGTCGACGTCTGGGTCGAGGGGTACTACGAGACCGCCATGCAGGACCACGCGGCGCTTGGACCCGAGGCCGGGTTGGCGGTGCCGGCTGAGGACGGCGGAGTGGACCTCCATGTGACGACGCAGTGGCTGCACGTTGATCGAGAGCAGATCACCCGCTGCCTCGGACTACCGGAGACCAAGGTGAGGATCCACCTCGCCGGCGTCGGGGGGGCGTTCGGTTCGCGCGAGGACATCCACATGCAGGTCCACGCCTGCGTGCTGGCGCTGCGGACCGGCCGCCCGGTCAAGTTCTCCTACGGGCGCGAGGAGTCCTTCCTCGGGCACGTGCATCGCCACCCCTCGCGCATATGGATCAGCCATGGGGCGACCGAAGACGGCCGCTTGGTGACGGTCAAGGCGCGGCTGCTCTTCGACGGCGGGGCATACGCGTCCTCCTCCCCGGCGGTGCTGGGCAACGCGGTCACATTCGCGGCTGGGCCCTACGAGGTACCCAACGTCCAAGTCGAGGGCACCGTCGTGTACACCAACAACCCCCCCTGCGGCGCCATGCGCGGCTTCGGAGCCCCCCAGGTGTGCTTCGCCCACGAAGCTCAGATGGACAAGCTGGCCCGGGCGCTCGCCATGGACCCGATCGGGCTGCGCCTCCGCAACGCCCTCTCCCGAGACTCAGTGCTGCCCACCGGGCAGGTCCTGCGCGGCAGCGCCCCGGTACGAGAGGTCATCCAACAGCTGCTAGCCCTCCCGCTGCCCGAGCCGGAGTCGGCGAAGGGGCGCAGCCCGCTCCGCTACCCCGGAGGCACCGGCAATGTGACCAGGGGCGAAGGGATGAGGCGGGGAACCGGTATCGCCGTCGGGTACAAGAACATCGCCTTCAGCGAGGGTTTCGATGACGGGGCGACGGCCAGGGTGACGCTGTCGGTTACGCCGGCCGGTCTCGAAGCCGAGATCCACACAGCGGCAGTCGAGATGGGCCAGGGCCTCTACACGTTGCTGGCCCAGGTGGTACGAACAGAGCTGGAAGTTGACAGCGTGGTGATGCACCCCGCCGACACCCTGGTGGGCACCGCCGGGTCGACGTCCGCTTCCCGGCAATCGATGATGGCCGGGGGTGCCGTCCAGATGGCCTGCGCCTCGGTCCGAGCCGAGATCCTGAAAAGGGCAGCCAACAGGTACGGCAGGCGCGCCGGCGACACCGAGCTTGATCTTTCGGGCGGCTGGGTGAGGGCCGCGGCAACCCCGATCATCGAAGTCGCTCAGCTGCTCGACGAGCCCGTGTCGTGCGAGGCCGTGTATCACCACCGCCCCACTCAGCACTTCGACGAGAACGGGCAGGGCGATGTGCACGTGGCGTTCGCCTTTGCCGCCGAACGCGCCGTGGTGGAGGTCGACGAGGAGCTCGGGCTGGTACGCGTGGTGCAGGTGGCTGCCTCGATCGACGTCGGCAAGGTCCTGAACCCCATTGGTCTGACCGGCCAGATCGAAGGAGGCACCGCGCAAGGCCTCGGCCTCGCGGTCATGGAGCAGGTCCAGTTGAAAGACGGCGTCATTCTCAACCCGTCGTTCACCGACTACCTGATCCCGACGATTCTCGATGTCCCCCCGGTTGTGACCACGGTGGTCGAGGATCCCGAACCAGGCTCCCCATACGGGGTGAAGGGCATCGGCGAGTCGTCCACCGTGGTGTCGACCGCGGCGGTCGTCGCCGCCCTGCGCGATGCCACCGGCCGGGACCTCAACCGCGCGCCCGTGCTGCCGGACGACCTGATCGGGCTGCGCCCGCCAGCAGAAGGAGGGCTTCCGCCTCCGGTGCCTGTGGTCCCCGGCCAAGAGGCGGTCCCCTACTATTTCTCCGAGGGGTCGGGGCAGCAAAACCTCATGTGAGCCAGATGGCTCGCCCAAGTGCGGGCGCTCGGCCCGATGGGAAGTCACCGAGCATCTGGGTTTCATTGCCCTCCGTTCACCATGCACGCGACAGGCGCAGGTCCCGCCGGGGAATGGAATAATGGCGGGCGATGTTCCTCCAGCCGACCAGCTGGCCCGAGGCGCTCGAGGCCCGGGCCGCCCACCCTGAAGCCACCGCGGTGGCGGGGGGAACGGACGTCTTGGTCGAGCTCAACTTCGACCACCTCCGGCCGAGCGCCCTCTTGGATCTGTCCCGGGTGGGCGAGCTGCGCGCGTGTGGTCGCGACGATGGCCATCTCCGGATCGGAGCCGGCGTGACCTACAGCGACGTCATCACCAACCTGGCCGGCGATTTCCCTGCTCTGGTCATGGCCGCTCGGACGGTTGGCTCACCGCCGATCCGCAACCGGGGGACCATCGGCGGCAACCTAGGGTCGGCTTCGCCGGCGGGGGACTGCCACCCTCCCCTGCTGGCGGCAGGCGCCCAAGTGGAGCTGGCCTCGGCGCAACGGAGCCGGACCGTGCCGATAGGCGAATTCTTCCTGGGCCCGAAACGCAACGTGCTGGCTGAGGACGAGCTCATCGCGGCGGTCTGGATACCGGCCGCCACCGGACCGCAGGTGTTCTCGAAGGTCGGCGTCCGCAATGCGATGGTGATCGCAGCTTGCTCGTTCGCCCTGGTGCTCCGCCCGGACGAGCGTCGGGTCTACACTGGCATAGGGTCGGCCGGGCCGGTCCCTCTGCCGGCGCGGGAGGCTCAGCAGTTCCTCGAAGGCCACCTGCAGGAGGTCTCGGCCTGGGAGTCGAGGGCCCCGCTCGCTGAGAGCGTGCTCAGCCGGTTCGGTGAGCTGGTGGCGCAGGCCGCTCGCCCGATCGACGACGTGCGTGCCAGCGCGGCTTACCGGAGGCGTGCGCTCGCGGTGCTGGGCAGGCGGGCACTCTCGTGGTGCTGGCACGAGTACCAGCAAGGTGGAGCATGAAGATCACGTGTTGGGTCAACGGCACGCAGCGTGTCGCCGAGGACGTGGCGCTCACCGAGAGCCTGCTCCACCTGCTCCGCCACCACCTGGGCCTCAGGGGCACGAAGAACGCGTGTGAACAGGGTGAATGCGGCTCCTGCGCGGTCTACCTGGACGGAGCCCTGGTCTGCTCGTGCCTGGTGCTTGCCGGCCAGGCCGAAGGCCGCGCGGTGACCACGGTGGAAGGCCTGGGCGACAGCGGCCATCCCGACCGCGTCCAGCAAGCTTTCGTCGAGGCCGGGGCAGTCCAATGCGGGTTCTGCACCCCTGGGCTCGTCATGGCCTCCCACGACCTGCTGCAGCGCGTGCCGGTCCCCGATGATGACCAGATTCGCGAAGCGCTGGCCGGCAACCTATGCCGCTGCACCGGCTACCAGAAGATAATCGAGGCCGTCCATCTGGCAGCCCGCCGCTGAGGGCAGTCGCTCCCGGTTCGCCGCGGCGATCCGACCCAGGGTCTGCCCGGCGGTGGCCAGCCACAAACGACCACAACCCATCCGAGTAATTGAGGAGCGGGATGACATGCCCACCTTGGGACTGGAGGACCACGTTGTCGACCAGGGGGTCTACAACCGGACGGTGCAGCGCTTCAGGGAACAGCAGGTATTGCTGCCGACCTTTGCCGAGCTGGCGAGGCCGAGCACGATCCCCTTGGCGGTCCGCCAGGCTCTCGCCTCGGTGAAGGCCGACGAGCCTCACCCCCTGAACCTCTTCCGGGTGCACTGGTACAACGATGACGACCGGGACCAGTTGAGCCCCCTCCCAGCCCACCTGGTGCTGGGAAAGGAGCTCACCGGCGTCGAGGCCAAGATCGTCATCGCCCTGGGCGACCGCTTTCCCCTCATCCGAGCTCACAAGGTGCTCGCGGCCTATGGGTGCCTGGCGCCCCGCGTCATCACCGGCCAGTTCGACCCCACTTCGCACCGAGCCGTCTGGCCTTCGACGGGCAACTACTGCCGCGGTGGAGTCGCGATCTCGCGGGTCATGGGATGCAGAGGGGTGGCGGTCCTTCCTGAGGGGATGAGCCGGGAGCGCTTCGCGTGGCTCGAGGACTGGGTGAGTGACCCGGGCGACATCATCGCCACTCCGGGGTCGGAGAGCAACGTGAAGGAGATCTACGACAAGTGCGCCGAGCTTTCGGTGGACCCGGCGAACGTGATCTTCAACCAGTTCTCTGAGTTCGGCAACCATCTCGTGCACTACGAGTGCACGGGTTCCGCGCTGGGCAACGTCTTCGAGCACATGCAGCGCGCCCAGCCGGATCTCCGGTTGGCCGCCTTCGTCTCCGCCTCGGGCTCGGCCGGGACGCTCGGGGCGGGCGACCGCTTGAAGGAGCACTACCGCGCCCGGATCGTCGCCGTCGAGGCCCTCGAGTGCCCGACGATGCTGTACAACGGCTTCGGCGAGCACAACATCCAGGGCATCGGCGACAAGCACATCCCGCTCATCCACAACGTTCACAACACCGACTTGGTTGTGGCCATCAGCGACCGCGCCACCGATCAGCTGGCCGTCCTGTTCGGGTCGCCCACCGGGCTCGCCTACCTGGCGGACCGGCGCCATGTGCCCGAGAACGTCCTGGCCAACCTGGGCTCGTTCGGATTGTCGAGCATCTGCAACATCGTCGCGGCCGTGAAGACCGCGAAGTACCTGGGCCTGGGCCCGAGCGATGTGGTGGCGACCGTCGCGACCGACGGCGCCGAACTCTATCCCAGCGAGCGGGCCAAGGTCCTGACCCGCGACTTCTCCGACGACTTCGACACGGTTGCCGCAGCCGAGGTGTTCGGACGGTGGATGCTCGCCGCCGGCACCGACCACCTCCTCGAGACGAGCAATCGAGACCGCGAACGGATCTTCAACCTCGGCTATTTCACCTGGGTCGAACAGCAGGGCGTCTCGATCGAGGACTTCGTCGCCCGGCGGGAGGCGTCGTTCTGGTCCGCATTGCGGGACAAGTTGCCCAAGTGGGACGAGATGATCAAGGAGTTCAACGCCCGCAGTGGAGTGAGCGTGCCGTGACCGAGCCGGCGATCAAGCTCGCCTGCTCTGGCTGCGGCGCCTCGCCCGACCCCGGTGAACCCTACCCTTTCCGCTGCCCCCGCAGTGGCCAGGGTGACGTCGACCACGTCCTCACCAAGCGCGTCGACCCGGCGCGGGTCAGCTTCCCGGATGGAGCAGCGGGGCACGGCCAGCCGTTCGCCCGGTACCGGGGGCTGCTGCACAGCTACCACCGGGCGATCTTGGGCGGGCTCACCGACGCCGAGTTTGTTGGCCTCGTCGAGCGTCTGGACGCTGCGGTGGCTCGGGTGGACGGCCGGGGCTTCGCCGCCACTCCCTTTCAGCGCAGCGCGTACCTCTCGAAGGCGCTCGGCTTCACGGAGGGTGGAGGCGTGTGGGTCAAGGACGAGACCCGCAACGTCTCTGGCTCGCACAAGGGTCGTCACCTGATGGGGGTGCTCCTGCACCTCGAGGTGGCGGAGCGCCTCGGCCTCGTCGACCGCGGCGGGCGCCCCCACCTGGCCATCGCCAGCTGCGGTAACGCCGCCCTCGCGGCCGCCGTGGTGGCCGCCGCCGGCGGCTGGCGGCTCCGGGTGTTCGTCCCGGTCGACGCCGACGCAGGCGTCGTGGCCCGCCTGGCCCAGCTCAACGCAGACGTTGTCACCTGCGCCCGCCAGCCGGGGGTTGCCGGCGACCCGACCTACGCACGGTTGGGTGAGGAGATCGCCGCCGGGGCGCTGGCGTTCACCTGCCAGGG
Source organism: Binatia bacterium (assembly GCA_035624785.1). Taxonomy (GTDB): domain Bacteria; phylum Chloroflexota; class Dormibacteria; order Aeolococcales; family Aeolococcaceae; genus JAJZNI01. The sequence continues at coordinate 233,497 of DASPQV010000025.1, forward strand.
CAACGAGAACGGGCTTGCCATCGAGGGTGGGGAGACGCTGGTCTACGAGATCGTGTTCGACCTGGCCGCGACCGACGGCGCCATTGACCACCTGGTCGTCCAGGTTGGTGGCGGGGCGCTGGCAAGCAGCTGCGTCCAGGCCTTCTCCACCGCCGCCGCGCTGGGCGCCGTGGACAGCGCCCCTCGGGCCCACACGGTGCAGACGGAAGGAGCGCACCCGCTCGAGCGGGCATACGCTCGCGTCGCCTCAGGGCTGCCTTCTCACCCGAGCCAGGAAGAGGTCGACAGCGCCCTCCGCCACGCGGCGACGCACAGGTCAGCCTACATGTGGCCCTGGGAAAGCGAGCCCAGGAGCATCGCCGCCGGGATCCTGGACGACGAGACCTACGACTGGCTCGCGGTCGTGGGCGGGATGCTCAGGTCCGGCGGGAGCCCGGTGGTCGTCTCCGAGGAACGGCTTGCACACGCACACGACCTTGGCCAGAAAGCCGGCTTCCGGGTCGACCCGACGGGCAGCTCGGGGTTGGCGGGGCTGCTCGACCTGTGCCGGGCGGGCGTGATCGAGCCCGACGAGCGGGTGGCCGTGCTGTTCACCGGGGTCGAGCGGTGACCGAGCAGGGGACCGCCGGCCGGAGCACTCCCGCCACCGCCCTGTGCGGCGCGACCGTGCTCGTGAGCCTCGACCCGCCTGAGGTCACCAGCTGTGACGTGGTGCTGGCCGGGGGGCGCGTCGTGGGGCTGGGCCGGGCGCCGGACGGCGCGGCGCGGCGCGACTGTTCGGGCACGCTCGTCGCGCCCGGTAACGTCTGCGCCCACCACCACCTCTATTCCGCCCTGGCCAGTGGCATGCCCTACAGGCTCGCCCCGCCCCGGAACTTCATTGAGATCCTCCAACGGGTGTGGTGGCGGCTGGACCGGGCCCTCGACGAGGAGTCGGTGCGGGCGTCGGCCCTGCGCGGGGGCCTCGACGCGCTCCTCTCAGGGACGACGACCGTGGTCGACCATCACGCCTCGCCCAACTTCATCGACGGCTCGCTCGACGTCATCGCCGACGCGCTGGCGCAGCTCGGCCTGCGCTCGGTCCTCTGCTACGAGGTGACCGACCGCGATGGGCCTGAGCGCGCCCGGGCCGGGGTGGCCGAGAACCGCCGCTTCCTCGCCCACCGGCCCGAGTTGGCCCGGGGGATGGTGGGGGCGCACGCCTCGTTCACACTGTCCGACGAAACGCTGGCCGCCTGCGCCGAGGCCGCCGCTGCGGCCGCCACCGGGGTGCACATCCACGTGGCCGAGGACGCGGCCGACCAGCGCGACTCGGCCGAACGCTGCGGGCGGCGAGTGCTGGAGCGCCTGTGCGGGGCCGGCATCGTGGACGAGCGAGCGCTCCTCGCCCACTGCGTGCACGTCAACCGCGGCGAGGCGCAGATCGTGACCACGAGCGGGGCGACCGTCGTCTGCAACCCGCGGAGCAACATGAACAACGGTGTCGGGCACTCGCCCTTCAACCAGACCACCCCCCCACCGGAGGGGCCGAAGGTGGCGCTCGGCACCGACGGCATCGGCGGGGACATGGTGACGGAGTCCCAGCTGGGCTTCTTCCGGGCCAGGGAGGCAGACGTTCTCATCCCTCCTTCGTGGCCGCTCGCTCGTCTCGCCGAAGGGTCACGCTTCGTCGGCCGGGCCTACGGGGAGCCGCTCCTGGGCACCCTGAGGCCCGGCGCACCGGCGGACATCGTCGTCTACGACTACCCGTCGCCGACCCCCCTTCACGCTGGCAACCTATCGGGCCACTGGCTGTTCGGCTTGTCGCCCCGGCACGTGCGCGATGTCTACGTGGACGGCGAGCTCGTCGTCGCCGGGCGCACACCAACGCGCGTCGACTGGGGCAGGGTCGCTGCCGACAGCGCTGCCACCGCCCGAAGGCTCTGGCAGCGGACTGAGGAACTTCAGCCCCACCCGTACCAGCCCAAAGGCAGTGCCCAAGCATGAGATGGCCCGGGCAGACCTCGATGATCGCGCTGGCGGGACGTGGAGTCCGGCAGCCGAAGCGGTTGCGCGAGCGATGCTGACTTGCTGATCCGCGGCGGCACAGTCATCGACGAACGCGGCGTGCGCCGCGCCGACGTCCGGACCAGCGGTGAGGAGATCGCCGAGGTGGGGAGGGCTCTGGTGCCGGCCGCTGGTGAGGAGGTGACGGACGCCAGCGGTGCTTATGTGATCCCCGGAGCGATCGACGTGCACACCCACCTCGACCTGCCCGTCGGCGAGGTCCGGTCCGCCGATGACTTCCTCTCCGGGACGGTGGCTGCCGCGTGCGGCGGCACGACCTGCGTCATCGACTTCGCCGGGGCCGGCCGTGAGCCGTGGAGGGTGGCCCTTGAGACATGGCACGCCAAGGCTGCTGGGCTGGCGACGGTCGACTACGGCCTCCATCTGACGGTGACCGAGCTCCCCGAGGGATCGGAGGACGCGCGCGCACGATTCGAGCAGTTCGCCGCCGCCGGCGTGACCAGCGTGAAGCTCTACATGGCCTATCCCGACCGTCTCATGGTCGACGACGAGACGATCGGTCGGGCGCTCGCATCATCGCCGCCGACCGGGGTCCGGGTCTGCGTCCATGCCGAGGACCAGGCCGTCATCGACCGCTGCGGCAGCCGGCCACCAGAGGCGGAGGTCTCGGCCATCCGCCGAGCTGCGGCGCTCGCCCGCGCCGCGGGCGCGGAGCTCTACATCGTGCACCTCTCCAGCGCCGCCGGCCTGGAGGCGATCCGCGCGGCGCGGGCTGAAGGGACCCGGTTGCTCTGCGAGACGTGCCCGCAGTACCTGCTCCTCGACGGGTCCGCCCTCTCCGGACCGGCCGGCCGGGACTACGTGTGTTCGCCCCCGCTCCGCACCGCTGCCGACCGTGCGGCCCTCTGGACGGCGCTCGGCTCGGGTGAGGTTGAGATCGTCTCCACCGACCACTGCCCGTTCACCCGGGCGGACCGCCGCCGCGATCCCGGCCACGTTCCCGGCGGTCTGCCGGGGGTCGAGACCCGCCTCGCCCTCGCCTACCAGGGGGTTCGCGACGGGCGGCTGACACTGGAACGCTGGGTCGACGCCGTGACCGGCGCGCCGGCCCGGCACTTCGGCCTGCGACATCGCAAGGGTGCCTTGCGTCCAGGGCTGGACGCCGATCTGGTGATCTTCGACCCGGCAGCACGACGCCGGCTCGACGCCGCCAACCTCCACTCGCGCTCCGACCACAGCCCGTACCAGGGCCTCGAGGTCACCGGCTGGCCGGCGCTCACGCTGAGTCGCGGGCGCGTGGTCGCCCGTGACGGGGAGCCTGCAGATGTCGAGCCTGGCTGGGGCCGCTACGTAGCTCGGCACCTGTCAGCGGCGCAGCCCCGGCATAGCGCGCATTGACGAAGCTCACCCGGCGGGTGTCGAGGACCCCCTCCAGCAGTACCGCCATCCGGTAGGCGTTCACCATCGCGACGATGTGATCTGGCGCGTGCCGAAAAGGCGGACGGGCAGGGTCTCTTTCGGCGGCGGCCCCATCAAGCGCCCGCCACCCGTGGAGCTCGCGATCCGCGAGTCCCAGCGTGATCTCAACGACGCCGTCGTCGAAACGCGCCTCTCGCGTCGCGCGGTCGACCGCCAATCCGTAGACGCGGCCCTGGATGCGGCCGCGGATCCGATCGACGCCGTCCTCTCGCTCCAGGTAGAAGCCATCGTGCTGCGGCCGGGCCTCCCAGGACGCGCGAGACCCGAAGAACCCGGGCTTCTCGATGAACGGTCCGCCGTACTCAGGGCAGAACGTGTCACAGTTGCCGCACTCGTTGCAGGCGTCGGCGAAATTGGCAATCTGATGCTCGGCGGCAATCGAGAAGACGTGCTGCTCGCCGGGCAGCAGATCGCCGCGCGACAGCACATAGTCGCGATAGCCGAACTGGACCGCGCTGGTCGGGAAGATGAAGTTGGCGTCGTTCGGGCAGACCGGCAGGCACTTGTCACAGGCGATGCAATCGAAGCACCACAGCTGACTCGCAATCTTGTTCGGTGACCCGCAGTTCTGAATGGCTGCGTAACGGGAGTCGGCGGCTGTCTCTGCCGCGATCAGGGCAGTGTTGCGCATCACCGCCGCGTCACGATCTCGCGCCTCGCCAGGGCGCGCCGCCATCACGTACTCGTCGATCGTCGTAGCCCCCACCCTGCCCATCTGGCCGGCCAGCTCCTCCAGGTAGTGGGACATGCGGGCGTAGCCGCGGGGCCGAAGGATGTCGGTGCAGACGGTCACTGGCACCAGCCCCATAGCCACCGCGTTGCCGAAGTTGCGGCGGTCGATGCCTGCCGCGAACGACACCGGGTAGCGGGTGCCAACCGCCGCGCGCCACTCGGCGACCAGCGAGACGGCGATCACGTGCAGGGGCTGGCCTGACAAATACATCAGTCGGTCCGGGAGCCTGCCAAGAGTGTTGTACACCTCCAGGGTGTTGCTGAACTTCACCCCGATGCTCAGCCCGCGCGCCTGGGCGATCGGCTCCAACCGCCGCACCACCTCGACCGCCTCCGGGAGGCTGAGCGCGGTCTCGTACGCCTCTTGATTGACCTGCAGGTTCGTGTATCCGAGAACAGCGTAGAGCAGGTGCTCCAGCCTCTCTCTCCCGAGCTGGACCGGATTCAGCTTGATCACGGTGTGGAGCCCCATCTCCTCCAGCAGGTAGCGGCAGATCCTTTCGATCTCGCCCCTGGGGCAGCCGTGGAAGGTCGACAGCGTCGCTGTCTTGACCAGGTCAGTGCGAAATGGGTAATTGCGATAGCGGGCGTACTCATCGGGAATCTCCGCCCGCAGCCCGTCGACCTCCATCTCGGCGCGTTTGGCATGCTCGATGAAACCGGTGACCGCGTCGGTCTGGATCCCCCGCAGGTCGTAGCCGACACTGAGGTCGTAGACGGTCTCGAAGAAGCCCTCCGGCAATGCGCTCAGGTCGGGGATCCCCAGCGCATTCTCCTCGCGCAGGATGTCCAGGATCATCGACGCCTTGACGTATTCGAGCAACGATTGGCGCAGCGCCAGCTCCTGCGACCACTCGATGTTGAAGCCGATGTTGGTGACGTCGATGCAGGGCCGGTTGATCTCCAGGTCGTCGCGGACCTGAATGGTCTTCAGCTCGACTATCCTCGACCCTGCCAGCCAGGCCAGCACGATGTTCTGGGCCATCTGGTCGTGAGGACCGGCCGCCGGGCCGAGCGGGGTGCCCACCCAGAGGTCGTGGAACCGGGCCGCCAGGTCCTTGCCGGGCGAGCCGCGATACATCTCCTTCAGCGGGAGGTCGTAGATGGCCTGCTGGATGCCAGGCTCGTGGTACGCACGCTTGAGCAGCGTCGAGAGCGGAATCGGGACCAGGTCGGACACGTCAGACCGCCGTGATACGGGTCCCGGTCTTGCCGGCGAGCGCGTCCGCCATGTGCTCGGGCGTGGTGATGATCGCCTCACGCCCGCCGGCCTCGAGGAAGCGGGTCACGGCAAGGATCTTGGGCGCCATGCTGCCCGCCGCGAAGTGGGTGCCCTCCGCCAGGTAGCGCTTGGCCTCCGCCAGCGTGAGCTGATCGACGAAGCGCTGCGCCGGCCTGCCGAAGTCCAGCGCCACCCTCTCCACGGCGGTTGTGATCAGCAGCAGTTCGGCGTGCAACTGGACCGCCAGCAGCGACGCGGCCAGGTCCTTGTCGATCACGGCGGCGACCCCGTGGAGGTCGCCGGATGAGTCAGCCACCACGGGGATCCCGCCCCCGCCGACAGTGATCACCACCGCGCCAGCGGCGAGCAGGAAATCCACGGCTTCCAGCTCCACGATGCGTAGGGGCTCGGGCGAGCTGACCACACGCCGCCAACCACGGTCGGCGTCCTCCAGCACGTCCCAGCCGTCGCGATCGCGACGCTGGGCGGCCTCCGCCGCCGACATGAACGAGCCGATCGGCTTGGTCGGGCGCTTGAAGGTGGGATCGTCCGCCGCCACCTCGACCTGGGTGACCAAGGTGACGACCGCTCGGTCAATGCCCTTGCGGCGGAGGTCGTTCTGCAAGCTCTGCTGCAGCGCGTAGCCGATGGCTCCCTGGGTGTCGGCACCGCACACGTCGAGCGGCACCTCGTGGAGTTCCCGGGCAGCAAGCTCGGAGCGGCGCAGGATGAACCCCACCTGCGGGCCGTTGCCATGGCCGATGGCCACGTCCCAGCCGTCGCTCAGCATGGCCGCGATGTGGTGGCAGGTCTCCTGGGCGGCGATGTACTGATCCCGAACCGTCTGGTGCTGCCGGTCGCGGATCAGTGAGTTGCCCCCGATCGCGACCACCGCCACCCTGCGCATCTCAGCTCACCTCATCGTCAGCGCCATCACGGCCTTCTGCACGTGAAGCCGGTTCTCGGCCTCGTCGAAGACGGCCGATTGAGGGCCGTCGATAACCGCGCTCGCCACTTCGATGTCCCGGTCCGCCGGCAGCGGATGCATGTAAACGGCATCGACGTTGGCCAGCGACATCCGGCGCTCGTCGGTGATCCAGTCCTTGTACTTGCCGATGATCCCGGCGCCCTCCGCCTCGTCCACGGTGGTGTTCATGGCACCCCAGCTCTTCGCGTAGATCACGTCGGAGCCAGGAAAGCCGGCGTCAAAGTCATCCATGACCTCAAACGACACGCCGTTGCGGCGCGCGTTCTCACGCGCCATCTCCATGACCTCCGGCATCAGCACGAACTCCGGCGGATGAACCAGCCGGACGTTGATGCCGAAGCGCGGCAGCAGGGTGACGAGGTCCTGGGGCACGCTCATCGGTTTCTGGTAGCTGGACGCGTAGGCCCAACTCACCGTCGCCGTCTTGCCGCGGGGGTCACCGAACCGCTCCTTGATCGTGAGCAAATCGGCCAGCGCCTGGTGCGGATGCCAGACGTCGCACTGCATGTTGAAAACAGGAGCTCGGCTCGCCCTGGCAACGTCACGGATGTAGCTGTTGCCCACCTTCCAGCCCACATGCCGGATGGCGATGCCGTCGTTGTACCGGCCCAGTATCTCCCCGATCTCGGTCGGCGTGTCGCCGTGAACGATCTGGGTGGTGCGGCTCTCGATGAACTGGGCGTGACCCCCGAGCTGGGCCATACCCGCCTCGAAGGAGGCGCGGGTACGGGTGCTGGCGAAGAAGAACAGCATCGCCAGCACCTTGTCGCGGAGCAGCGGGTGGGCGATTCCGAGAGCTCGCTCTCGCTTGAGCTGAAGGGCGACGTCGAGCACCGTGACCAGCTCGTCGTATTGCCACTCCTGCAGGGAGATGAGGTCGCGCCCGCGCAGGTCTGTCTGCATGGCAGCCTACTCCGCCGCCCCGAGGATCAGCGCGAGCAGCCCCATCCGCAGCACCACTCCGTTGAACGCCTCGCGCCAGTAGCGCGCATGCCGGGTGGTGTCCACATCAACGGGCAGCTCGTCCATCCGCGGCAGCGAGTGCAGGACGATCGCGTCCCGCTTGGCCCTGTCGCGCAGCAGCTGCCTGGTGACGCGATACTGCGCCGGGGTCAGCTCACGATCGCCCGACGCCTCGACGCGGGACTGGGTGTAGTCGGCCTGCACGACCGGTTCCATATAGACCACGTCAGCGTCCGCGATGCAGTCCGCCACGCCTTCGAAGCTGCGGTAGGTGACGTTCAGCTGGTCGAGCTCGGTCTTGAACTCATCCGTCAGAGACATCTCGGGCGGGGAGACGAGCGAGGCCTGCATGTCGAATTGCGACATCGCGTACAGGATGGAGTGCATAGTCCGCATCCGCATGTCGCCGACGCAGAGCACGTTCAGACCGTCCAACGTTCCCTTGGTCTGCCAGATCGTGTAGAGGTCGGTCAGTACCTGGGTCGGGTGCTCGCCCCAGCCGTCGCCGCAGTTGATCACGGGGACCGATGCCCACCTTGCGGCTTCACGGGGCGCCCCCTGCTGGTAGTGACGCATGGCGATGACGTCCCCGTAATACTCGAGCATGTGGACCGTGTCCTTGATGCTCTCCTGGTAGAAGTCACCGGCCCGTGTCATCTTCGCGTCTGAGAATCCTTCCACGTGACCCCCAAGCCGATGCATGGCTGCCTCGGTCGCGAGGCGGGTGCGGGTGCTCGGCTGATAGAAGGCCGTGACCAGGGTCTTCTCTTTCAAGAGGTCACCGTTGCGCCGATCTCGGGCGTGGTGCGCGAGCCTGTCGGCCACCTCGAAGACGCGGAGGTACTCTTCGCGCTCGAAGTCCTTGAGCGAGAGAATGTCGCGCCCCAGGAAGCTCCTCATACTTGGTCGCCCTCCTCAGTGGTCCGGCCGCGCGCGGCGGCCAGCGCCAGCTTGGGAACCGCCGCCCGCGCCGCGGGCGTGTCCTTCATTGGCAGCGTGGTGCGACGGACCCCGTCGTAAGCAGCCAGCGCACCGGCCACGGCGGCGGCGGTCGGAACCAACCCGATCTCACCCACACCCTTGGCCCCGTACGGGCCCTCCGGCTCCGGCTGCTCGACGATGATCACGTCAACCGGCGGCATGCCCGCAGCCGGGATGATGTGCTGGGACTTGAGGTTGGCGGTGACCGGGACTCCGTCCTCCACGACGAACTCCTCCGAGAGCGCGTAGCCGAGCCCCATGTGCACTGCGCCCTCGATCTGGCCCTCGATCAGGGTCGGATTGATCGCCCGCCCCACGTCGTGGGCGGCGACGACCCTCTCCAGGTGGCCCTCGTCGTCCAGGATGACGACCTGAGTGGCCCAGCTGTAAGCGAAGTGAGTGACGGGCCTGTTCACCCTCGCGCCGGGTGGATTGGTCCAGTCGATCCTGACCTCGCCCGTGAACTCCTGGCCCACCAGGCTCGCCAAGGGAGAGCCTTCCAAGGCCGCCTTGAGCTTGGCGGCCGCGGCGATGATGGCGCGGCCACCCAGCACAGTTGCCCGCGACGCGGTCGTCTGTCCGGTGTCGAGATCGCGCTCGGTGTCGACCACCACGCGGATCCGGTCTACCGAGAGACCCAGCTCCTCGCAAACGATCTGCGCCAGCACGGTGTGAACGCCCTGACCCATCTCGGTCCAGGAGTGCATCAGGGTGATGGTACCGTCCGCTTCCGGCCGGAGGATCGCGACTCCGCGCTCGAGCAGGCCATTGCCGATCCCGGTGTTCTTGACAGCGCAGCCGATGCCAGCGTAGCGCGCCGACTTGTAGGCGTCCCTGACTGCCAGCAGGGTCTCGCGGATGCCCACGCCCGAGCCGAGCACCTGACCGGTGCCGAAGGTGCTGCCCTCGTGGACGGAGTTTCGCCAGCGCACGTCCCAGCCGTCGAGACCAACCAGCGCAGCCAGGCGGTCGAGCATCCCTTCGATCGCGAAGGCGGTTTGGTTCACTCCGAAGCCGCGCATGGCGCCGGCAGGCGGGTTGTTCGTATAGACCGCCTTGGCCTCGACGTCGACGTTGGGGATCTGGTAGACGCCACACGCGTGCCCGGCTGCCCGCTCGAGCACCTTGGCACCGACGCTAGCGTAGGCGCCGGTGTCCCCGATGATGCGGGCGCGCAGGGCAACGAGCTCGCCCTGGGCATCGCAGCCGAGCGTGTAGGTCATGGTCAGCGGGTGGCGCTTGACGTGGAAGCGGATGCTCTCAGCCCGCGAGAGGGTGAGCAGGACGGGCCGCTTCGTCTGCAACGCCAGAAGCGCTGCGTGGCCCTGGACGTTCAGGTCCTCCTTGGCTCCGAAGGCGCCCCCCGCGGAGACGTGGGTCGCGCGCACCAGCTCCAGCGGCAGGCCGAGCAGCGAGGCGACCTGGCGGCGGTCCTCCCAGATTCCCTGTCCCTGCGAGTAGAAGTGGATCCCGCCGCCTTCCATGGGCTCTGCCAGAGAGGACTCCGGCTCCAGAAAGGCGTGCTCGATGAACTGCGTCCTGAAGGTCTCGGTGACCACATGCTCAGCCGAGCGGAGGGCCGAGTCAACGTCGCCTCGGGAGTAGGCTGAGACAGACAGCAGGTTGCCGCCGGGATGCAGCTCGGGCGCGCCTGGCGATAGGGCGGCCGCCGGGCTCGTCACGGGCTCCAGAACCTCGTAGTCCACCGTGATGGCGGCCGCGGCAGCGCGTGCCCCAGCCCGCGATTCGGCCGCGACCAGGGCCAAGACGTCGCCCACGTAGTGGGTGACCTCCCCCTCCGCCACCACCTGCGGCCAATCGTTCACCAGCTGCCCCTGCTCCCGGTGACCCGGCACATCGGCAGCCGTCACGATGCAGGCAACCCCTGCTAGCCGGGCAGCGGCCGAGGTGTCGATCTTGATCACCCGGGCGCGGGGATGGTCCGAGAAGCGAATGGCTCCGTGAAGCATCCCGGGCAAGGACATGTCGTTGATAAACGGCTTGTCGCCGAGCGCCAGCTCGGCGCCCTGGTAGCGAGCGGTGCGCGACCCGATTCGGCCGCTGCAATCGAGTTCTGGGAGCTCCCCACCACGCTTGGCGGCAGCCGCGAGCTGGATCGCATCCACCACCTTGTGATAGCCAGTGCAGCGACAGAGATTGCCTGCCAGAGCCTTGGCGACTCGCTCTCGCGTGGGCTCGGGCTCCTTGGCGAGGAGAGCCTCAGCCTTCATCACGATGCCCGGCGAGCAGAACCCGCACTGCGAGGCACCGGCCGCCACGAAGCATCTCGACCAGAGCTCTCGCTCCGGGGCGGGAAGCCCCTCAAGCGTGACCACCTGCTTGCCCTGGAGCCGCTCGGCAGGCTGAGCGCAGGAGACCACGGGCCGGCCCGCGATCAGGACCGTGCAGGCGCCGCACATGCCCTCCGGGGCGCAGCCATCCTTCACGGAGATAATGCCCAACTCCTCGCGCAGGATGTCGAGGATGCTCGCGCCAGGCCGCAGCGGTACCTCGACCGGGCGGCCGTTGAGGGTGAAGGTGACGCCCCTCATGCTGAGCCCGTCCACCAGAGGTCAGTCCTCAGCCTCCCAGGCGGATGTCCTGGCGATCGTGAGTTCTCGACGACGTGACGCATTCTACGCGACCAGGCCGCCAGGTGGCTCGAGGAGAGCCCCGAGGCTTCCCCCCCTCTCGGTGAAGGCCGAACCAAGCGCCCAGCGGCAAAGAACTGGTAACGAGGCCGTCGAGCCGATCTCGGTCACGATACCCTGCGCTTAGTGGACAAGTCGAGGACCCCCCATGGGGATGGACGGCCCGTCCGCGCGCTGCCTCCGCACTGTGGACTCACGCCCACCCTTATCTCGGCTTCTGCGATCCTGTTGACCTTGGTCGCCTGCGGAGGCACCGCTCTCCCCGCTGCGTCCCCTTCCCCCTCGACCAGCATGAGCACATCCTCCTCAGCCGCGCCGCACACCACATCCGGTGCCGCCTCCCCCACCGCCCTGCTCTCCTCGATCTACGGCGTCGGTGTGGATGTGATCCCGATCGACCTCCTCGATCAGAGCGGGATTCAGCCCACCGGGCAGGCCCTGGCTGATCAGATGCAGCAGGACCATGTCCAACTGGTCCGCCTCGCATGGGGAGATCAGTACCAGAGCCAGATGGACGCCCACAACAACTGGAAGACGGTGTTCGACCGTCTTGCCAACGCGGGCATCTCGGCGATCCTGACCCTGCACCAGCAGGCACCGGGAGCGAACGAGGGGCCGGGCGTCTCCCGTGCCGTCATCACCGACGAGACGGCCCTGATCAGCGCGGAGGAGCAGGTCCTCGAAGTGGTGAAGCAGCAGAACGGTGGAGCCTACCCAAGGAATCTGGTGGGCATCGACGTCTTCAATGAGCCGGTCCTGGACAGTGCCACTGTCTCCTCGCTGCAGCAGCTCGCCTCGGCCATCAAGGCGTACACGGACGGGATACCCACAACCATCGGGGGTTGGAGCGACGCAAGTCGGCGCACCGCGCAGGACTTCAACGACCCCTCGCTCACCGGCCTAGCTGCCACCATCGGAGATTTCCTCGAACCTCATCTGTATCCCGCCAACATGCCCGGAGGCTCGCAGACCTCCACCTCCGTATCGGAGATCGAGCCCTTCGCCACCTCCTTTCTCACCACCATGATGTCCCAGCTGCAGTCGAGCGGCCATGCGGGTGAGTTGGTGATCATCGGAGAGACCGGCGGCGACAACGGCCAGGCACCGAGTGGCGGCTTTCAGCAGGGCGGGTCGCCGGCGCACCAGGAGGCGAGCCTCCAGGCCGTTCTCCAGGCTGTGAGGGGGTTCGAGTCGCAGAACGTCCGGGGCGTGTTGGATTGGTGGGTGACCCCGCCACCGGGCGAGACCTGCAATGGCGGTGCCTTGATCTGCTTCAACGGGACCTACACCGCCACCACGACGCTGGCGCTGCTGCCGGAGTACCAGTTCGGTTCGGAGTAGGCGGGCGTAGCCTCTGGCCATGATCCTCCCTAAGGAGCGCGACCTACGTCTCGTGACGATCCGCCGCGGTGGGACCCTCACCGATGCGGATCACCATCTCCTGGCGCTGTGGGCGGCCTCGTGCGCGGAGCACGTCGTTGACCTCTTCGAGTCAGCTCAGCCCGATGACCCGCGGCCGCGTCAGGCGATCGAGCAGGCCCGCGCCTGGGTGCGCGGCGAGATCAAGATGTCCCAGGCTCGCGCCGCGGCTGGCCATGCCAACGCCGCGGCCAGAGACCTGAGCGGAGCGCCACGGCATGCCGCGCACGCTGCCGGACAGGCCGCGGCCGTCGCCCACGTCGCCGCCCACGACCTCGGTGCGGCCGCCTATGCGATCAAGGCCGCACGTGCTGCCGCCCCGGAAGGCGGGGGCGAGAGCGCCGGGAGGCTCGAGTGCCGGTGGCAGCGCGACCAGCTCCCGGAGGCGATCCGCGAGCTCGTACTCGACGACCAGCGGTTGCGGAACGACATCTGCTGGTCGGTGTTCGACTGTTGAGAGCCGTGCTGCCAGTCAGTTAGGTGTCTCGGCTGGGACCGGCTCGGACCGCGCGCCCCCCCACCCCTCAAGAACGAAGCGCAGCCCGCAACCGGGCTCAGTGATGAAGTAGCGAGGCCGTCTGGGGTCGGGCTCGAGCTTGCGGCGCAATGCGACCATGTAGACCCGGAGATAGTTGGTGCGGTCGCCCTTCAGGTGCCAGATCTCACTGAGAAACTGGCGCTGGGTCACCAGCCTGCCGGCGTTGCGGGCCAGCACCTCGATGATCTGCCACTCGGTGGCGGTGAGACGGACCGGCTCGCCCCCAGCCTTGGTCACCAGCCGCAGGGCCAGATCGATCCGGAAGTCGGGCGTGTCGATGACGGCTGGCTGGGCCGCTGGGCCAGGCGTACGCAGGGCCACTCGCAATCGCGCCATGAACTCGTCCATCCCAAACGGCTTGGTGACGTAGTCGTTGGCGCCGGCGTCGAGAGCGGCGACCTTCTGGGCCTCGGCGGACCGCGCCGAGAGCACCAGGATGGGTACGGAGGTCCATCCGCGCAGGCCGTAGATGACCTCCACCCCATCCAGGTCGGGGAGACCGAGGTCGAGGACGACGGCGTCGGGATGGTGCCGGGCCGCCAGCTCCAGTGCCTGGCGCCCGTCGGTGGCGGTCTGGACCTCGTAGCCCCGGGCGCGTAGGTTCACCGCCAGCGTCCGCAGGATCGCGGGCTCGTCGTCGACGATCAGCACGCCGCTCACGCCATCTCCACCCCGGTGCTGGCCAGCGGGAGGCCGTGGAGAGGGACGTAACGCCGGCGACGGGAAGCCACGGGGGCGCGGCGCATGGGGGCCTGGACCGGTGCATCTTGTGCGGCCCCGCGGCCCCGCCGGACCGCCGCCCTGATCCGGGCCCGGACCTCGTCCGGTGACGCCGACGGGACCAGGCAATGGCTGGCTCCGGCGTCGAGGGCTGCCTCACGCGCGACACCCTCGGCAAGCGAGGAGGAGATGACGATGATCGGCGCCGGGGTCCGGCCGGCGACCTCGTCGACCAGCGCCGCGACTCCTCCGCTCCGGAGATGAAGGACCACGACGTCGGGGACCTGCACCGTCAGCTGGAAGACGAGCTCGTCGAAGCTCAGTGCCACCCGCGCCGTCCAGTCGCGGCTGAGCAGAGCGGAACGGAGGCTGGACGGGAGCCGCCCGCCCAGGGAGCCGATCAGCGCCGTGGTCATTCCTCGGCCCGCCGCAGGCTCACCACCAGGGTCGCTCCGCCCCCTGGTGTGTCCTCGATCTCCACCTCGCCTCCCATGGCGGCCACGAACCCCCGCGCGATGGCCAGGCCCAGCCCCAGGCCGCCGGGGTGGTGACCGTTGCGGTCACCCAGTCTCTGAAATGGCCGGAAGGCCTCCTGGCGGCGCTCCGCGGGGATGCCCAGGCCTCGGTCGATCACCCTGATCTGGACACGGTCAGCGATCGCGCTCGCCGACACCCGCACCGGCTTTCCCGCCGGCGACCATGCCTGGGCGTTGGCGATGATGTTGGCCAGGGCGCGCTCCAGGAGGGCCGCGTCCGCCTCGACCTCGGGGAGCTCCTGGCCGACGTCGACGAGGATCTCCGTTCCAATCCGGGGCAGGCTCGTCACCGCCTCCTCGACGACCTCGTCGACATCCGTGGGGCGGATCGCCACCGGCAGGCTGCCGGACTGGACCCGGCTCATGTCCAGCAGGTCGTCGATCAGGTGGGTGAGGCTGTCGGTCTCGGAGTTGATGGTGGCGTAGAAGTCGCGGAGCTGCGCGGGCTCCCAGCGCACATCGGTCGAGAGAAGGCTGGTGGCAGCGGCCTTGATCCCAGCCAGCGGGGTGCGCAGGTCGTGGGAGACGGCCGCCAGCAGCGCCGCCCGCAGATCGTTGGCGCCGGCCAGCTGGGCCGCGGACGCCACCTGCGCTTCGAGGCGGATCCGCTCCTGCACCTGGCGGAGCTGGGCGGCGAAGGCGGCAAGGAGGGGGCGGTCCTCGGCGCCCAGTGCGTGGCCGGCGGCGACCAGCACGGCCCCCTGGTCGAGCTCGACGGCGAGCGCGGCATCCTCGGGGCGGGCCGGGACCGGGGTTCCGGCGCTGGCCAGCGCCACCCATCCTCCCTCGCCGGGGTTCAGCACCGCGACCGCATCGAGGTCGAAGGTGCGACGCAGCTCGGCCACCAGATTGGGCAGGGGCTCGGCCTCGGCGAGCACGGCGCCGCCCGCGAGCCGGGCCAGCGCCTCCGTCTCCACGCGGGCTCGGAGGAGCTGGAGGTGCCGGCGAGCCAGCT
Source organism: Binatia bacterium (assembly GCA_035624785.1). Taxonomy (GTDB): domain Bacteria; phylum Chloroflexota; class Dormibacteria; order Aeolococcales; family Aeolococcaceae; genus JAJZNI01. The sequence goes on from DASPQV010000025.1 coordinate 248,688, forward strand.
GGTCGATGAAGGCGGTGATCAGCGCGGCGACCGCCAGGAAGACACAGAGGGCGACCACGTTGGTGGGGCTGGCGATGTCCAGGCTGCCCACCGGGGGCACGAAGAAGAAGTCGGCGGTCAGCGCGGCAACCAGGGTGGCCACCAGCCCGGGCACCAGCCCGCCCAGTGCGGCGACACCAACGACCCCGAGGAGGAGGCAGAGCAGCACCCCGGGCACCCCTAGGGAGCCGCGGATCGGGGACAGCGCAAGGCCAACCAGGACGACCCCGGCGGTGGCCAGCAGGAGTCCGAGGTTGCGGCGGATCGGGGGCACCACCGGGGGGCGGCGGCGGAGGGAGGCGAGCCTCGGGCCCTCGCCTCCCCCGGGAGCGGAGATGACATGGATGTCGATGGGGCCGGCGTTGCGGATCACCCCGTTGATCACCGAGCCGTTGAGGAGCCGGGACCACACCGGCCGGCTGCTGGCCCCCAGGACGACCTGGGAGGCGTTCTCCGCCCGCGCGAACTCCAGGAGGGATCGGGCGACGTTGGTCCCGGTCACCTCCGCGTAGCGTCCACCCACCTCGCCGAGCAGGCGCCGCTGGTCCTCCAGGCCGGCCGGATCCCTGACCACCAGGCCGTCCGCCGCCCGGATGTGGACCCCGACCAGCTCGGCATGGGCGCGCTCGGCCATCCGGGAGGCGCGCCGAACCAGGTGCTCCCCGCTCGCTCCCCCCTTCAGGGCGACCACCAGGCGCTCGCGCGTCTCCCACGGCTCGCGGATGCCGTGCCGCTCCCGGTAGTCGGCCAGCTCGGCGTCGACGCGGTCGGCCACCCAGAGCAGGGCGAGCTCGCGGAGGGCTCCGAGGTTGCCCTCCCGGAAGTAATTGGCGAGGGCGGCGTCGATCTCCTCGGGCGGGTAGATGTGCCCGTGGGCCATCCGCCGGCGCAGCGCCTCCGGGGTCATGTCGACCAGCTCGATCTGGTCGGCGCGGCGAACCACCGCGTCGGGGATGGTCTCCCGCTGGGTGACCCCGGTGATCCTCTCGACGAGATCGTTGAGGCTGGTGAGGTGCTGGATGTTGACGGTGGTGATGACGTCGATGCCCGCCGCCAGCACCTCCTCGATGTCCTGCCAGCGCTTCTCGTTGCGGCTGCCCGGCACGTTGGTGTGGGCCATCTCGTCGATCAGCACCTGGACGGGGTGCCGGGCCAGCACCGCGTCCAGGTCCATCTCCTCGAGCTCCCTTCCGCGGTAGCTCAGGCGCGCCCGCGGGATCACCGGGAGGTCGCGGGCCTGGGCGGCGGTGGCCGGTCGGCGGTGGGGCTCCATGTAGCCGACCACGACGTCGGTGCCCCGCTCATGTCGCCGCCAGCCCTCGTTGAGCATGGCGTAGGTCTTGCCCACCCCGGGGGCGGCCCCCAGATAGACGCGGAGCTTGCCTCGTGCCATGCCCGGCCCTTCGATCAAGTCCTCAACGCGTCGAGAGCGAGGTTGAGCTGGAGAACGTTGACGATCCGCTCCCCCAGGAAGCCTAGCATCGGTCCGCTGGTGTTGGCGTTGACCAGTCCCATCACGGTGCTCAGAGAGAGGTGCCGGACCCGGGCCACCCGGGACGCCTGGAGGTCAGCGTTTTCCACCGAGATGTCGGGATCCAGGCCCGAGGCCGAGGCGGTGACGGCGTCGACCGGCACGGTCGTGTTCGCCGGAAGCCCGTTGAGCTCGCGGTAGGCTATCGCCCTCTCCGGGATGGTGTTGGGGTCGCAGACGTAGCTGCCGTCCTTGTTCTTCTGGTACTTCTGACCCGGACTGGGGCTGAGCACCGGGTTCCCGTTCGGATCCACCGGGACGCAGTAGGGGTCCTGCGGCGTCGCGAACGGGTTGGTGGCCGATGCGGATCCGCCCAGGCCGACGGTGTTGAAGCCGGGAATGAAGCCGACCAGCCGGGGGTCGCTCGGGCCGAGGTTGGAAGCTCCGCTGGCCGCCGCGTTGTAGGGCGTGGGGCTGGTCGCCGAGGGTCGGGACTGGAAGTACTGAAGCAGCGGGTTGCCGTTCTTGTTGACGAAGGCCTGGCCGACGTTGACGGCGCCGACGATCTCGCCGTTGCGAGTGATCAACGATCCGTCGGCCTGGTTCTTGAAGGCGGCCTGGCCAATCCCGAAGAGGGCGAGCGGATAGGCGAGGCCGATGACCACGCCGACCACCACAGTGAGGATGAGCGACGAGAGAAGGTGCCGCGACAGGTTGCGGAGCATCAGTGGACTCCCAGAGGCCCAACGACCAGGAGGTCGATGAGCTTGATGAGGACAAAGGGCGTGAGCAGGCCGCCCACACCGTAGATCAGCAGGTTCTGACGGAGCCGGGCGGTGGCCCCCATAGCCTTGATCTTCACGCCGCGGAGGGCGAGCGGGATCATGAACATGATGATGATGGCGTTGAAGATCACCGCCGAGAGGATGGCCGAATGCGGATTGTGGAGATGGAGGATGTCGATGACGCCCAGGGCCGGGAAGACGCCGTTGAGCATCGCCGGGATGGCCACGAAGTACTTGGCGACGTCGTTGCAGATCGAGAAGGTGGTGAGCGCGCCGCGGGTGACCAGGAGCTGCTTGCCGACCTCGACGATGTCCATGAGCTTGGTCGGGTCGCTGTCCAGGTCGACGAGGTTGCCGGCCTCCTTGGCCGCCTGGGTGCCGGTGTTCATGGCCACCCCGACATCGGCGAGGGCCAGCGCGGGCGCATCGTTGGTGCCGTCACCGGTCATCGCCACCAGATAGCCGCCGGCCTGCTCATCGCGAATCCGGCGCATCTTGTCCTCGGGGGTCGCCTCGGCCATGTACTCGTCGACGCCGGCCTCGGCGGCGATCGCGGCCGCGGTCAGCGGGTTGTCGCCGGTGATCATCACGGTGCGGATGCCCAGCTTCCGCATCTCCGCCATCCGGGTGGCGATACCGGGCTTGACGGTGTCCTTGAGGTGGATAACCCCGAGAACCTCGCTGCCCTCGGCGACGACCAGCGGTGTGCCGCCGCTCCGGGCGATCGGTTCGACAACGTCGTCGAGGCCCTGGGGCACGCCGCCGCCTCGCTGGGTGACCCAGCGGCTCACCGCGTCGCTGGCTCCCTTGCGGATCGAGGTTCCGTTCCGGTCGATCCCGGACATCCGGGTCTGGGCGGTGAACTCGACCAGCTCGGCTCCGTCCAGGGTCGGGGTGGGGAGGTGGTAGCGGCGCTCCGCCAGGGCCACGATGGAGCGGCCCTCCGGCGTCGAGTCCGCCACCGAGGAGAGCAGCGCCGCCCGGGCCAGCCGGGCCTCGTCGACCCCCGGCAGCGGCAGGAACTCGGTGGCCATGCGGTTGCCGTAAGTGATCGTGCCGGTCTTGTCGAGGAGCAGCGTGGTCACGTCGCCGGCCGCCTCGACGGCTCGTCCCGAGGTGGCCAGGACGTTGTGCTGCACCATCCGGTCCATGCCAGCGATGCCGATCGCCGAGAGCAGGGCGCCGATGGTGGTGGGGGCCAGCAGGACCAGCAGGGCGACCAGAACGATGATCGACTGATGGGCGCCGGAGTAGGTGGCGAAGGCCTGGAAGGTGGCGACCGCGATCACGAAGATCAGGGTCAGGCTGGCCAGCACGACGGTAAGAGCCCGCTCGTTGGGGGTCTTCTGTCGCACTGCGCCCTCGACCAGACCGATCATGCGGTCGAGGAAGGTCTCGCCGGCGGCCGAGGTGATCTGGACCACGATCCGGTCGGAGAGCACCCGGGTGCCTCCGGTGACCGCCGAGCGGTCGCCGCCGGACTCGCGGATGACCGGGGCGGACTCGCCGGTGATCGTCGACTCGTCAACCAGCGCCATCCCCTCGACGACGTCACCGTCCCCGGGGATGGCCTCGCCGACGGCGACGACGCAGCGGTCGCCGATGCTGAGCTTGGTCGACGGACGGTCCACCAGCGTGCCATCCGGGCGGAGCAGGTGGGCCACGGTCTCCTGCCGGGTCTTGCGCAGGCTCGCCGCCTGGGCCTTGCCCCGGCCCTCGGCCATGGCGTCGGCGAAGTTGGCGAAGAGCACGGTGAACCAGAGGAAGAGCACCACCAAGCCGGAGAAGATGTTGTAAGTGGCCGAGCTGTGCCAGGCGTCGCGCAGGAACAGCACGGTGGTCCAGATGCTGCCCACGTAGACGATGAAGATGATCGGCTTGCGCAGCATCACCCGCGGGTCGAGCTTGACGAAGGAATCGGCGATCGCCTTGACGATGATGTCGCGGCGGAAGAGCTTGATCGAGCGCTCGTGGCGATGGGGCAGATGCTCGTCGGGCCGCAGCGCGGGAGGGGTGGAGATGGTGGATGCCTCGACGGACATCTCAGAAGCCTCCGCTGAAGTGCTCGGCCAGGGGTCCGGTGGCCAGAGCCGGGAAGTAGGTGAGCCCGACCAGGATGAGGACCACGCCGGCCACCATCACCGCGAACAGCGGGGTGTCGGTGCGCAGCGTCCCCGAGGTGACCGCGTAGGTCCGCTTGCGGACCAGCGAGCCGGCCAGGGCCAGGGCGGGGATGATCTCGAAGACCCGGCCGGCCCACATGGCGATTGCCAGGGTCACGTTGTACCAGGTGGTGTTGCCGCTCAGACCACCGAAGGCGGAGCCGTTGTTGTGCGCCGCCGAGGTGTACGCGTAGACCACCTCGGTGAGGCCGTGGGGCCCCGACGTCGATATCGAGGCCGAGGCGGCGGGGACCAGGATCGAGATGGCCGCCAGCACCAGGACAGTGGCGGGCAGCACCAGGATGTAGATGGCCGCCAGCTTCATGTCCGAGGCCAGGATCTGCTTGCCCAGGTACATCGGGGTGCGGCCCACCATCAGCCCGGCGATGAAGACCGCGATCAGCACGAAGATGAGCAAGCCGTACAGGCCGGTGCCAGTACCCCCGGGAATGACCTCGCCCAGCATCATGTTGAAGAGGGGCACGGCCCCGCCGATCGGGGTATAGCTCTCGATCGCCGAGTTGACACCGCCGGTGGATGTCCCGGTGATGGTCGCGGCGTTCAGCGCCGAGCCGGCTGCGCCGAAGCGCAGGTCCTTGCCCTCCAGGTTGCCACCCACGTTGGCGGCCGTCTCCGCCTGGCTGACCCCGGCCGTGGTTATGTGCGGGTTGCCGGCCGCTTCCAGAGGCACGACGAAGGCCAGTGAGACTAAGAACAAAGCCGTCATGACGCCGAGCACCACCCCAGCCTGGCGCATCGACCTGGCCATCCTGCCGAAGGTCCAGCCGAAGCCGAACGGGATCATGGCCATCAGCCAGAGAAGGAGGACGTTGGTCACCGGGCTGGGGTTCTCGTTGGGTGCGGCGTAGTTGGCGTTGAAGTAGCCTCCGCCGTTGTCACCCAGCGCCTCGATCGCCGCCATGCCCGCCACCGGCCCGCCCGGGACCTGCTGCTGCAGCGCCGGGTTCGAGGTCTGGTGGGTGGCCTGGGCGGCGACGGTGGTCACCGACGTCGTTGAGTTGAAGTTCTCGATCACGCCCTGGCTCATGAAGACGATCGCGAAGACGAAGGAGATCGGCAGCAGGATCCGGGTGCTGGAGCGGATGGTGTCCACCCAGAAGTTGCCCAGGGTGTTCTGGCGCTGCCGGATCAGGGCCCGAATGAAGGCCGCAGCAAGGGCCATGCCGACTGCCGCGGAGATGAACTGGTGCCAGACCAACCCCAGCATCTGGCTGAGCTGGCTCATCGTCGACTCGCCCGCGTAGTTCTGCCAGTTGGTGTTGGTCATGAAGCTGATCGCGGTGTTGAACGACAGGGCCTCGGGAACGTTGGGGAGATGGTCGGGGTTGCCGGGCAGGCTGCCCTGGACGCGCAGCACCAGGTAGGTGAGCAGGCCGCCCACCAGGGTCCAGACCAGCATCGACACCAGGTAGGTGCGCCAGCGCTGTTCGCTCTTGGGATCGATGCGGCAGATCCGGTAGACGAAGTTCTCGACGGGGAGAAACACCCGGTCGCCGGGCGCCGGGCCATTGGCGTACACCCTGGCCATGTAGTTGCCGAGCAGGGGGGTGCTGATGGCGAGGAGGACCAGGAGGGAGAGGACCTCCAGCCAGTCGGTGACCGTCATCCGAGCTTCTCCGGGAGGATCAGCACGGCGACCAGGTAGATGGCGGCGAGCACCGCCATCACGATCCCGATGACGTCGTCACCGGAGATCGGCCAGCCGAAGACGTTGAGGATCATGCTGCCCTCCTCCTGGCCGGACGGGCCGCGTCCGGCTCCTCTCGGGGCGCGACTCGAAGCGCCGCCTGGTCCGGCCCGAGGATGTGATCGCAGGCCACGATGAACGCCCAGGCGACCACCACCAGGAAGACCATGAGCGCGATGTAGATCACGTCCAGCACAGACGTCCCTCCCGGGCCCTTTTGCATGTCATGAGCTCGATATAGCAGGCGCCCAATGCGGAGGAAAGGGATTTAGCGATGTTCCTGCGCTGCGGGGCGGGGCTTAGCGCGCTCTTAGCACGATGCCTCCGCCGGCGCGCGACGTCCCGCTGGCACCGGTGTGAGCCAGCGGTGGCGGTGGTCAGTCAGTGGGAACCGGGATCACATGAAGGTCGACGTGCGCGGCCTGGCGCAGCAGGTCATGGACGACCGCATGGCGCCGGCGGCTGCGTCCGCCTCGACGGCCGACGATGATCTCGGTGACCAGGTTGTCGCGGGCGTGCTCGGCGAGCACGCGGGCCACCGGCCCTCCACTCAGCCTCACCAGCTCACCCCCGAGCTCGCGACCGATCTCCAGGTAGTGGGCCAGCGCGACCGAGTCTCGCTTGCGCGGCTGCTCCGGCAGGACCATCGCGAAGCTGAGCCGGCCGTCCACCAGCCGGGCGCGATCCGCGGCCATGCGCAGGATGCGATCCGAACCGGCGCGCGGGGGCACGCAGCCGAGGATCCGCGGGCGGACCTCCCACGCTCGATCCGGGCGCGCCGCCTGGAGATAGGCGACGAGCTGGCGGTCGGCATACATGCTGACCAGTCGCAGAGCCCGCTCGCGCAGCGCGGCGAGACGGTCGGGGGCGAACTCGACAGCAGGGTCAACGCCCGCGTCGGCGTCTGGTCCGATCAGGCCAGTGCGAACCCGATCGATGAGCGTCGAGGGCGGCACATCGATGAACTCGAGCTCGTCAGCGGCGGCGAGAACGCTCTCGTCGAGTGAGGGCCCGGCGGCCGCCGGCGTGATGGCGGCGGCTCGCTCCGGATCGGCGACACGCAGGGTCGCGATCACCGCCAGGCCCGCCTCGACCAGCCGGCGGGCGGCGGCCAGGCGGCTCTCACCGCTCGCCGTGGGTCCGGTGAGATCGTCGATGCAGGCCACCTGGGGACGCCGGGCCAGGACCGCGCCGACATCGAGCCCCGCGCGCTCGGCGGGGCGGCCGCTTCCAGCCATGACCTCCAGGCCGCTGAGGGCCTGCTCGACCGAGGCCTGGCCGTGGGTGTCCACGGCGGCGACGACGAGATCCGATCCGCGCGAGACTCGGCGCTGAGCTTCCTCGAGCATGGCGGTGGTCGTGCCGCAACCCCGAGCGTAGCCGAGGTACACGCGCAGCGCCCCTCGACCGGTGCCGGCGGTGGCAGTCTCCCCTGCTCCTGCGCTGGCAGCGCGCCCCGCATCGGCGACCGAGGCGGGTTGAGCCGCGTCGGCACGGCCGAGGATGTGGAGGTCGAGGTCGGGCAGCGAGCCGAGCAGCCGGTCGGCCATCGTCCTCCGGAAACGCGCGGGCCACGCCGGGGGCGCCGGGGTGCCCATGACCACGTGCCGGACCGCGCGCTCGCGAGCCACCATCTCGATGGCGGCGCCGGGTTCGTCGTGCTCCCGGACCACCAGCTCCGCCCCGACCGCCTCGGCGAGGGTGCGGATCCGGGCCAGCCCCGGGTCGCTCTCGACGCTGTCCTGCGCCGGCACAACGGTGAGGACGGTGCAGCTTCCGCCTCCACGCCGGGCGAGGCGGGCACCCCGCCCGACCAGGTGCTCGCCCCCGGGCGCGGTCGAGACCGCGACCAGCACATCCTGGGGCGCACCGGTGGGGGATCGCTCGGTCAGCCGCTCGCTGAGGACCTCGACGGCGATCTCGCGCAGCGCCGCCAGCCGGGCCGGCTCGAAGGTGGTTCTCAGCGCCGGCTCGATCTCGCCCGATGGGAGGATGTTGCCGTGGCGCAGCCTCTTGATGAGGGCCACTGGTGAGATGTCCACCAGCTGCACCTCGTCGGCGGTTGCCAGGACGCTCCCCGGCACGGTCTGCTCGACCGGGGTGCCGGTGACCTCCTCGACGAGGTCCCGCACGCTGCCGACGCGGCCCACGTCGAGGGTGGTGATGACGTTGATCCCGGCATCGCGGAGACGCTCCACGTCCTGGTATCGCGGTTGGCGCCCAGCTGATCCCGGCATGTGGTCGAGGTCGTCGACGAGGGCCGTCTGCGGGTTGCGCGCCAGGACCGCGGCGACGTCGACCTCGGGCTCCGACCCACCGTCGCCGGCGACGAGCTCCGGCGGCACGATCTCCAGGGAGCCGACGGCCTCCAGGGTTCTCTGCCTCCCCCGCGGATCAACGATCGCGATCACGACGTCCTCGCCGGCCGCCTGGCGATCCCGGCCCTCGCCCAGCATGGCGAAGGTCTTGCCTGCTCCCGGAGCGGCGCCGAGGTAGACGCGCAGAGCTCCCCGCCCGGCGATGCGGCGTCCCTCGTCGATGAGCGGTGCCTCCCCCTGCTCCCGGATCACGATGTCACGGGCGGCGTCGAACGCGTACAGCTCCGCGTACCGTCCCCAGTTGATGGCGACCTGGAGTTGGGCCGTGGCGTCATCCTCCCCATAGCTGCGCCGCAGGATGTCCTGGAAGAAGCCGGTCGGCAGGTTGCCATCGTCACAGCCATGGAGCGCGCTGGTGATGGTGCGCACCAGAGGTGCTCGCTCGAGCGCCGCGCGAGCGAAGATCCGCTTGCTCTCCTGGATGCTCGCGCCGGCGAACACCTCGCCGGCCGCTGTTAGCGCGAGGTGGTCGGCGTTGAGCGCGGCGAAGCCGAGGAGCACCAGGGCGTCAACCAGGGGCAGCAGGTCGTCGACCTCGAGGGAGAGGATCTCGGCGAGATCGGCGAGGTCGGCACCGCCGCTGCGGCTCTGGAGCAGCTCGGCCAGCCCCGAGAGCCCGTCCACGGTGGCCTGGGGCAGGGGCGTATCCCCGGGGGTCCCGCGCGCCGGGCGGGCCGGGGCGACGGCACCGGCCGGCACCGGCCGGTCGGTCATGATCCCGTAGATCCGGTCCACCAGCTGGTCGAACCCGGGAGTGCGGCGCTGCCGCGGCCGCGCCAGGGGATTGACGATCTCCTCCCGAATCCGCCCGGGATTGCTGCCCAGGATGAGGATCCGGTCGGCGAGCAAGACCGCCTCCTCGATGTTGTGGGTCACCATCACGATCGACTTGGTGGGGAACCGTTTCCCTTCCCAGAGCTCGAGAAGCTCGCCGCGCAGGTTCTCGGCGGTGAGCACGTCGAGGGCGCTGAAGGGCTCGTCCATGAGCAGCACCTCGGGCTCGACCACCAGGGCGCGGGCAAACCCGACGCGCTGGCGCATGCCTCCGGAGAGCTCCTTGGGAAAGGCGGACTCGTAGCCGTCCAGGCCGACCAGGTCGATGGCCCGAAGCGCCCGGGCCGCGCGCTCCTCGGGAGCCACCCCGCGGGCCTCGAGGCCGAGCTCGACGTTCTGCTGCACCGTCAGCCAGGGGAGCAGGGCGAAGGTCTGGAACACCATCGCGGTGCCCCGGTTGCAGGCGGTCACCCGCTTGCCGTCGAAGCTCACCTCACCACCGGTCGGTGCGATCAACCCGGCGATGCAGCGCAGCAGGGTCGACTTGCCGCTGCCGCTCCGGCCCAGCAGGGCGACGAACTCACCGCTCCGGACCGCCAGGTCGATACCCTCCAGGACCTTGAGGAGCTTGCCCCCGGGGAGCCCGTACGCCTTGGTGAGCGAGGACACCCGGATGAGGGTCGCCGGCCCGGCGCTCTCGGCGACGGTGACGGGCGTGCTCACTCCATGTCTCCCTCAGCCCAGAGCGTACCTGGTCTCGGCCAGGCGGTAGAGGCGGCGCCAGAACAGGGTGTTCACGGCCACCACGTACACGCACATCATCAGGATCCCGGCGAAGATGGCGTGGTAGTCCCCGCGCGCGGTGGCGGCGGTGATGAACGCCCCCAGCCCGTGCGCGTTGAGGATGCGACCGTTGTAGGTGACTGTCTCGGCGACGATGGAGGCGTTCCACGCCCCTCCCGACGCGGTGATGGCCCCGGTCACGTAGGCCGGGAAGATGCCCGGGAGGATGAGGCGCCGCCAGCGCGTCCAGCCATCGACCCGCAGGTTGTCCATCGCCTCGCGCAGATCCGAGGGCACCGCGCTGGCCCCGGCGATGACGTTGAAGAGGATGTACCACTGCGTTCCCAGCGCCATCAGCAGGATGCCACCCCAGTCCAGGCTCACGCCCAGGTCGATGAACACCAGGATGGCGAACGGGAACAGGAAGTTGGCGGGGAAGCTGGCCAGTAGCTGGATCACCGGCTGCATGAACCGGGCCACCCGCGGGTTGAAGCCGATCCACACCCCGACCGGCACCCAGATGATCGAGGCGACGACCACCAGGGCGGCGACGCGGAGGAAGGTGAGCAGGCCCAGCCCCAGCGCCTGGGCCAGGATGCCGGCTCCGGCAGGGCCGGAGTCGATGTAGGCCACCATGGCGTAGAGGCCGAAGCCGAGGCCCCCGATCACCAGGGCCCAGAAGACCGCATCGCCCATCCGGCGCCGGGCGGGGTGGCCAGTCAGCGAGCGATCGTCGGTGCCCGTCACCGTACCCATCACCAGGTTGACCGGGCGAGCCACGGAGCGCCGGGCCCGGCCCAGCAGCGCCGGCCAGTGTGAGCTGCGCAGGGCGTCGAGCACCAGCGACCGCTGCCGGTCCTTGGCCTCGGATTGCTCGAACCGGAATCGCTCGGCGTAGGCGGTGAGCGGGCGCCAGAACAGGAAGTTGACGGCAAGGACCATCACCACCATGGTCAGCATGGCGAGAAGCACATTGGTGAGCTGGCCCCTCGCGGCCGCGACCCCCACGTACGAGCCCACCCCCGGAAGCGTGTAGCTGCGGTTGGCGACGCTGATCTGCTCGGACGCCGTCAGGAAGAACCAGCTGCCGCCGAAGCTCATCATCCCGTTCCAGACCAGGCCGATCGCCCCGTTGGGGACGTCCAGGGTCCAGAAGCGCTTCCAGCGAGAGAGGCCGAGGAGCCGGCTCGCCTCGTCGAACTCGGTGGGCTCGGTGACCAGCGAGTGATAGAAGGAGAACGTGATGTTCCAGGCCTGGGCGGTGAAGACGGCGAAGATGGAAGCGGCTTCCAGGCCCAGCTCCGAGCCCGGGAACAGACTGATGAAGAAGACGATGGTCACGCTCAGGAAGCCGAGCACCGGGACCGACTGGAGGATGTCCAGGGCGGGGATGAGCACCCGCCGAGCCCGCCGGCTGCGGGCCGCAGCGTAGGCGTAGGCGAAGCTGAAGGCGTAGGCGAAGAAGAGGGCGATGAACATCCGCAGCAGGCTGCGGGCGGCGTAGTAGGGGAGCAGCAGCGGGGAGGTGTCGAGGCTGGACAGCTGACTCGGTGTGAACGAGACCGCGGCGCTCCGGCCCAGCCGGAGGACCGCGAAGATGAGCAGGAGGATGGCGGCGCCGACCGCCGCGTCGAGCGGCCGGAAGACCCGCCGCAGCGTGCCCCGCGTCGGATAGGTGGTGCTGCTGACCGCCAACTCTGGGCATCCTCATGAGCGACCGAAGGGCCGGGGGCCGCCCCGCCGGCGTCGCGCAACGGCTGGTGCAGATGATGGCGCGGGCGGCCGCCTCGGCGGATGGTGGAGCGGTTTCCGCAGGCGGGCCGGGCCTGCCCGGGCCCGGAACGTGGATTTGACGCTCAGGCGGGGTGGGACGATGATGTCGGGCGTGGCCAAGCGTCGCGCTGCCGGCCTCCCGCGCCAATTCGACGCCCGGACCGAGCGCGAGCGTCCCTTGGCCTGGATGAAGTCCCCCACCAGGTCGGCGGCGTCCACGCGCGCGAAACCGATCCTGGGTCAGGGCGCCAGCAGACTGGAGGCGAGATGACGACGATCGCGGCCAGGCATGTCGTGATCACCGGGGCAGCCAGCGGGATAGGGCGGTCGGTGGCATCACGGATGGCGGATCGGGCCGCGGCGGTGTCGCTGGTCGACATCGACGAGGGCCGGCTGGCACGGGCGGTTGAAGGGATCCGCGGGGCCGGCGGCCGGGCCTGCGGCTACGTGTGCGACGTGTCCGACAGGCAAGCGGTTCAGGGGCTGGCCCGCCAGATCACGGAGGAGGGCGGGCCTGTCGACATCCTGGTCAACAATGCCGGGGTGGTCAGCGGCGGCCGGCTGCTCGACCTGACCGACCAGCAGATCGATCGCACCTTCCGCGTGAACGTGCTGGCGCTCTTCTGGACGACCCGCGCGTTCCTTCCCACGATGATCCGGCGGGACACCGGCCACATCGTCAACATCGCCTCCGCCGCCGGGCTGATCGGCACTCGCCGTGAGACCGACTACGCGGCCAGCAAGCACGCCGTGGTCGGCTTCGACGAGGCTCTGCGCATGGAGTTGAGGCGGCTGGCGAGCCACGTGCGCACCACGGTGGTCTGCCCCTACTACATCGACACCGGCATGTTCGCCGGGGTGCGCACCCGCGTCCCCTGGCTGCTGCCCATCCTCAAGGAGGAGCGAGTCGCCGCGCAGATCGTGAGGGCTGTGGAGACCAACCGCGGGAGGCTGCTCATACCCTGGCCGGTCCACCTCGTGCCGGTGCTGCGCGAGGTGCTTCCCCTTCGCGTGTTCGACATGGTGGCTGACGCGCTCGGCGTCAATGACGCCATGAACGAGTACAGGGGTCGAGCGACAGCCGGCCCGGAGGAGCAACCAGCCGGGACCCGCGTGGGTGCGGTGCCGACCTCCTGACGTTCCCGGCCGCGGCGGGGAGCCGCAACCGCCTCCCACCCCCCGAATCATGGAGAGTAGCGGGGTGGAGACGGTCCTTCCGGCGGCGGGGGAGGGAGCGGGCCCTCGCTGGCTGCCCCCGGCGCTGCGGGTGCGGAGCTACCGCTGGTACTGGTCGGCCCAGTGGCCGGTGCTCCTCGGCACCTGGATGCAGACCGTGGCCCTCGGCTACTTCGTCTACACCCAGACCAGGAGCGTCAACTCGGTGGCGTTCGTCGCCGCCGCATCGGGGATCCCCGCGGTCGCCCTCTCGGTTCTGGGAGGGGCGCTGGCCGACCGCTACCCGCGCCGCCGAATCCTGCTGGTGACCCAGTCCACCCTCGGCCTCGGGGCGGCCACCCTGGCGATCCTGGCCTCGACCGGCCATTTCAGCCTGGGCGCGATCGTCGTGGTCGCGGTCGTCTTCGGCAGCAGCGCGGCCATCGACCTGCCCACCAGCCAGGCACTGGTCGCTGACCTGGTCAGCCGCGACCTGGTGCTCAACGCCATGGCCCTGGCGGCCTCGGCGATGAGCGTCTGCCGCCTGGTGGGACCGTCCGTGGCCGGGGTGCTGTACGCGGTCGCCGGGCCTGGAGCCTGCTTCTCCTGCCTGGCGATCGCGTATCTCGCCCCCATCTCGGTGCTGTGGGCAGTCGTCCCCGACATCGCCCCGGCGGGACGGGCCAGCTCGCGGCGACTGGCGAAGGACGTCGCAGCCGGCTTCACCGCCGCCTGGCGCGACCCTCTGCTCCGCGGGGTCATGGGGGCGGGGGCGATGCTCTCCCTGCTCGGCGTGTCCTACATGCCCTTCCTGCCCGTGCTGGCCTCGAGCCGGCTCCATGTCGGCTCCAGCGGCCTGGGCTTGATGTACAGCGTGGGCGGGGTGGGCGGTCTCACCGGCGGCCTGCTGCTCAGCGCCCTGGGCCGGGGGCGGGGCCGTCGCTGGTTCCTGGTCGGTGGGGGCGCGCTCTACGCGCTGAGCCTGGCGACGGTGGCGCGCTCGTCCTGGCTGGGGTGGACGCTGCCAGCGCTGGTGGGAGTGAGCCTGGCCTTCGTGGCCATCAACACCACGCTCACCACGGTGCTCCAGATGGACGCCGACCCCGCCGTCCGCGGCCGTCTGCTGGGCCTGTTTGCGACCCAGGCGGCCGGCCTGCAGCCTCTCGGCACGCTCCTGTACAGCGTGCTGGGCTCCGCGCATCTCTTCGACGGGGTGACGGTCGGGGCGGTGCTGGTCGGCTTCTCCGCCGTCGCGGTGGGGCTGCGCGGCGGCCTGGCACCGATCGGAACCGTCGCGGCGCCCCCGCTGGCCAGACCGCCCTCCTCTCCGGGCCAGGCCTGGTGAGCCTGGTCGAGCGACCGGCAGCGGCCGCACCCCGGCCTCGGCCTGCTGGCTCATGGACGGTGGCGGTCCTCGGGGCGGGTCAGATGGGCCGGGCGATCGCCCATGACCTGCTTCGATCCCAGACGGGCAGGGTGATCCTGCTGGACTCGGATCCCCTCCGGCTCGAGAGCGCCGGAGCTCTCCTGCGCGGGATGGGAGAGCTGACCTCGGTCGCATGCGATCTCCGCGACACCGAGGCGGTGCACGACGCAACCAGGGACGCCGCCCTTCTCGTCGGTTCCGCCTCGTACCGGCTCAATGCCACCCTTGCCGCCCTGGCCGTCTCCTCGGGCCAGCACTGGGTGGATCTCGGCGGGAACACCGAGGTCGTCGAGGCGATCCTGCAGCTCGACCAGGCGGCCAGAGCCAGGGGCGTGTGCCTGGCCCCGGATTCCGGACTGCAGCCCGGCCTCGGCAACCTGGCCCTCGGTGAGCTTTTCCGCGAGCTCGGAGGGGCGGACACTCTGAGAGTCCTGGTCGGGGGCATCCCCAAGCACCCCTCCGGTCCCCTGAGATATCAGCTGGTCTTCAGCGCCGAGGGTCTCCTCAATGAGTACCTCGGGCCGGTGAGGATCCTGAGGGAGGGGAGGCTGACCATCGTCGATCCCTTGAGCGAGGTCGAGTCACTCAGCTGGCCGGGCATGCCCCCGCTGGAGGCGTTTCACACCAGCGGCAGCGCCTCCACCCTTCCCCGGAGCTTCGCCGGCGTGGTCGATCGCCTCGAGGTGAAGACCATCCGCTACGCCGGACACGTGGACGTTCTGAGACCGCTGCTGGCGGCGACGCCCGCCGATGCCCAGGCGGCACTCCTCGACGAGCTGCTTCCCCACCAGGGTGTCGACCTGATCCTGATGCGAGGCGAGGCCTCTCGTGAGGGCCGACGGATGACCTTCCAGCTTCAGGATGAGGCCGATCCCGTGACCGGCTTCAGCGCCATGATGCGCACCACCGGGTTCACCGCCGCCATCGTCGCCCAGGTCATCCTGGAAGGGGGAGCTCGGCCCGGGGCGCTCATCCAAGAGAGGGATCTCCCGGCCAGGGAGATCGTCGATCGCCTGGGAGCGAGAGGGATCCGGGCGGGCTTCTCATCGCCGGAGCGCGCCCAGCGCTGAACGGTGCAGCGGCGCAGCGGCCGCCCGGCTCAGAGCCGGAGCGCGCCTAGCCGGCCTCCGATCCAGCCTGCAGCCACGGCGGCGTGCTTCCCTCCAGCTGGCGCAGCGCATCGAAGGCGGCGTATCCGTAAGCGTCGCTCCAGGTCGGCACGTTGAAGGTGGCGTGGAGCAGGTAGTCGACGCGCCCGCCGTGCTCGACCAGGGCCTGGCCGATGTGGACCAGCTCGGCGGCGATGTCGCCCAGGATGTGGACGCCGAGGAGGCGGCCGTCCCGCCCGCACACCAGCTTGACCATCCCCTCCGTGGAGCCGGCGATGTTGGCCCGGGAGTTGTCGGCGAAGCGGGCCCGGCCGACGATGTGGTCGATGCCCTGGGCCACCGCCTCGGACTCGGTCAGACCGTAGCCGGCCACCTCCGGCACGGTGTACACGCCGACCGGAGACCGATAGGACTCCGCCTCGTGCAGCGGGGTGCGCAGCGCGCTCGAAGCAGCCCGGCGACCCTCCTCGGCGGCGGCCGACGCCAGCGCCGGCGGTCCGGTGACATCACCGGCCGCGTAGATGCCCGGGGCGGTGGTCCGCTGCTTCGCGTCGACGCGGATGAGACCGTGATCGGTCAGCTCGACGCCGGCCTCCTCCAGGCCGAGGCCCTCGGTGTTGCCAGCCCGGCCGACAGCCACCAGCAGGCGGTCGGCGCCGATCCGCTCCCCGCCGGACAGGGTCACCACGATATGGGCCCCGTCGCGTTCCACACCGGCGACCCGGGTGCCCAGGCAGAGCCGCATGCCCATCGATTGGAACGTCTCGCAGAGCAGCGACGACATCTCCGAGTCCAGCACCGGCAGCAGCGTCGGGGCCGCGTTCACCAGGGTCACCCCGACTCCGAGGGCGGTCAGGATGGATGCGTACTCGCAGCCGATGGCACCGCCACCGATGACCACCATGCTCTCCATGTCACCCACGCCGGCGAGCAGCTCATCGGAGTCGAAGACGGCCAGATCGTCGAATGGGATGCCGGGTGGGTGGACCGGCCGCGACCCGGTGGCCACGACCACGGCCGGGGCCTCCAGCAGGCGCTCCGAGCCGTCGGTGCTCACCGCGACATGACCCGAGCCGGCCAGATGGGCCCGCCCATGGATGACCTCGACGCCGTGCCGATGCAGGTTCTGCCGAACGTGACCCTCCATCTCCGCCATCACCCGATCGGTCCGCTCGTGGAGGACGGCCAGGGCCCGGGAGCGGTCGAGCTGCAGGCTCACACCGTAGATGTCGCGCTTGCGAAAGCCGGTGACGAAGAGAGCGGTCTCTCGCAGGGTCTTGGTGGGCACGCCGCCGCTGTTGACCACCACGCCGCCAAGCCGGTCGGATCGCTCGACCACCGCCACCCTCCGACCGAAGTAGGCGGCGTGGGCGGCCGCCTTCTCTCCGGCGGGGCCGGCGCCGATCACGACCAGGTCGAAGCTGTCGCTGGAAGGGGGCATCCGAGGTCCTCTCGCTGCCGGCGCGGGGCCGGCGTCCGGCCGCGCTGGGTCCGCATGAACGCAGCGGGGGAACCGGGTGTGGGCAACCCGAGCATAGAGGAGCGAGGCCGATCGCGGCGTGCGCCGCTTCCTACACCGCCTCGACCTGAGCCATCAGCTCCCCCGAGATCCGCTCCAGCGCCTGGGATACACCGGAAGCGGCAGCCCAAGGGCCGCCAACCGGAGGCGGCCCGGATGGCCCACCTATCATGGTCGGGTGGACGCCGCGAGCTGGGCATTCGCCGGCATCACCGCGGGACATCCGTGACGGTCCACGGTGACTGACCGCATCCCTCCACTGGGAGTCGACGAGCCGGCAGCCGCAGCCCTGCGCGCCCTGCTGGAGGAGCGGCGGGGCGCTCTGCAGGAGCAGGTCCGCGAGCTCGGCGAGAGTGATCCCAACGAGACCAGCAACCTGCAGTTCGGCAAGCGCATCGGCGACGGCACCGCGTACGCCATCGAGCGCATGACCGGAGCATTCCAGGCCCGGACTCTGTACGAGACCGTGAGGCAGATCGAGGATGCGCTGCAGCGGCTCGACGAGGGGAGCTACGGCACCTGCGAGCGCTGCGGCGAGACGATCCCGCCGGAGCGCCTGGCCGCCGTCCCCTGGACGGGTCTCTGCGTGGGCTGCGCTTCGCGTTCGAGCCCGCGCCGCAAGGACCGCTGAGCGAGCCGGCCACCGCGCGCCGAGCCGCACCCGCCGCGGTCACGTCCTGGCCGCGGTGGCGAACCCGGCTGCGCCGGACCGCCAGGCCATGGTCGTGGTCCGGGCGACCTCCACCCAGTGCGCGCCACCGTCCGCGGTGTGGTAGACGACGATCCCGAGCCCCGACACCCCGGCATGGAGGCTGAACCAGCCCTGTTCCGGGTTGGCGAAGATCAGCCCACCCCAGTCAGCGCTGCTCAGGACGCCGACCAGGATGGTCCCCTGAGGGTTCCACGTCGCGCCGCTGTCTCCGGTCGACCAGGTCTGGATGACCACGTCGTGAGCCGACACCACCGGTGCGGTGAGCACGCTCGCGGTCACGGAGTCGATGAAGGCGACGGCCAGCACCCGCTCCGCGGTCGGCGGCGTGGCGACGATCCACCGCCGCGCCCCCTCGGTCGTGTGCAGGATGTCGCCGTCGTCGAGACGCTGGGCCCAACCGTCGGACTGGTTGAACATGCGGAGGTCGCCGATCGCGACGGTGGTCCCCGTCGATCGCCCGGAGATCGCCCCAGGCAGGGTGACGATCGCGGCACCCTCATCGGCGGGGACGGTCGGAGGCGGCGAGGGGCTGGGGGCTGCTGACACCCGCGGCAGCGCCGCGACGGTCGGCGCCGGCCGGGCCAGCCTGGGCAGGAAGGTGGCGGCGAGGACCGCCAGGAT
Source organism: Binatia bacterium (assembly GCA_035624785.1). Taxonomy (GTDB): domain Bacteria; phylum Chloroflexota; class Dormibacteria; order Aeolococcales; family Aeolococcaceae; genus JAJZNI01. The sequence continues at coordinate 267,103 of DASPQV010000025.1, forward strand.
CGCCACCGGGACCGCCAGCCACCCCCAGCGTGGTACCCGGGAGAGGCGGAACTCGGGGCGAGCGGAGCCATGCACGAGGAAGGTCGGCGCCCCGTCCGGATCCTCGGCCGCGGCCAGCCCCGCAGCCGGCCGGACGGTGGCCTCCGGCTCGCGGTCGGCCCCGGCGAGCGCCCGGCGGAGACGCCTGGCGGGATGGAGAAGCTCTTCGGTGGGCCTCGGGGCCCCGGCGTCGCCGTTCAGCCGCTGGGGCCACTCGCTGCCACCCTCACCGTCCGTCACCGGCCACCTCGACGTGCTCGGCCTGCCGCGGCTCTCGGCCCGCCCGGCGACCGGGCCGCGAACGGCGCGTCAGCCGGGAACCACCACCTTAGCTCCCCGCGCTCGGCGACCACCACCGCTGAGGCGGCGGCGACGCGGCGTCAGGATGCCCGGGATCACCCATGAGGACCGGGGCCGGCGGCCAGGGCGAGGATGACCGCCACCTCCCCCGCCTGCGGCGCGCTGACCTGAACCCGCAGTCCCGAGTGGCGGAACACGGCGAGCATGCGCTCGTTGCACTCCAGGGTGTCGGCGTGGAAGCAGCGGATCCCGGCCTCGAGCGCGGCAGCCGCCAGGCACCGGAGGAAGAGGGAGCCGAGGCCCTCGCCCTGGAAGGCGTCACCGATCAGGAAGCTGACCTCCGCGCAGGCCGGGCCGCTCTTCCTGTACTCGGCGATCCCCACGATCCTGCCGTCCGTCCACGCAGCCACATGGAGCCGGCTGACACCGTCTCCGCTGGTCAGCTCGGCCAGCTCCTCCGGGCGGACCCTGTGCTGGGCGAGGTAGCGAAGGCGGATCGTCCCCGGCAGGAGTCCCTCGAAAAAAGCCCGCAGCTGGGCCCGGTCCTCAGCGACCAGAGGCCGGATGACAACCGGGGTCCGGTCCAGCAGAGGACCATCGAAGCTCCGCCCCGGAGCCGGCGCGGTGGTATCCGCCCGGGCAGCCATCGGCCTTGACCCGCTCCCACGCTTCGCCCGGCAGTCGCGACTGTCAAGAGGCTGCGGTCACAACGCGGGTGTGGCCCTCGCCAGGGGCGGCCGTCAGCCGACCGGCTGGTACGTCGCCGAGAAGTGCCGGAGGGCCGAGGGCTCCCCGACGATCCGGTAACCGCCCAGCCGGTCGCGCCGCTCGGCCACGTGCCCGGCGACCTCGATCACGTAGTCGACGTGGCTCTGGGTGTAGACGCGGCGGGGAAGGGCGAGGCGGAGCAGATCCATGGCGGCCGGCACCTGGTCGCCGGTCACCGGGTCGGTGCGTCCGAACATCACCGTCCCTACCTCGACGCTGCGAACGCCCCCCTCGCTGTAGAGAGCGCAGGCGAGGGACTGGCCGGGCAGCCTCGAAGGCGGGACGTGGGGCAGCATGGCCCGCGCGTCCACGAAGATGGCGTGCCCCCCGGGAGGCTCCACGATCGGGATGCCCGCGGATCGGAAGCCCTCGCCCAGGTACTCGACGCTGCGCAGGCGGTAGCGGAGGTAGTCCTCGTCCAGAACCTCCTCCAGGCCTCGGGCGACCGCCTCGAGGTCCCGCCCCGCCAGGCCCCCGTAGGTGGTGAAGCCCTCGGTGAGGATGAGCAGCTGGCGGGCCCGCTCGGCCCAGGCGTCGCTGTTCAGAGCCAGGAACCCGCCGATGTTGGCGATGCCATCCTTCTTCGCCGACATGGTGGCGCCGTCAGCCAGGGAGAAGACCTCCCGGGCGATGTCGCGCGCCGACCGCGCCCTCTGTCCAGGTTCCCGGAGCTTGACCAGGTAGGCGTTCTCGGCGAAGCGCGCCGCGTCGAGGAATAGCGGCACGCCATACCGCTGGCAGACGGAGCGGACCTGGCGGAGGTTCTCCAGAGAGACCGGCTGCCCACCCCCGGTGTTGTCGGTCACCGTCACCAGGCAGAGGGGAACATCGGCGGACCGGCCCTCGAGGAGCTCGTCGAGCCGTTCCACATCGAGGTTCCCCTTGAAGGGGTGCCGTCCGGCGATGTCCGCCGCTTCCGGGCAGGGCAGGTCGAGCGCTTCGGCACCGGTGGCCTCGACATTGGCGCGGGTGGTGTCGAAGTGATGGTTCGCCGGCACCACCTTGCCGGCTCCGGCGACGGCGCCGAAAAGGATCTTCTCGGCGGCCCGGCCCTGGTGCACCGGGATGATGTGCCTGAACCCGGTCAGCGAGCGCACCGCCTCCTCGAAACGGTAGTAGCTGGGAGAACCGGCGTAGGACTCGTCGCCGCGCATCACCGCCGCCCACTGGTCGGCGCTCATCGCCCCTGTGCCTGAATCGGTGAGCAGATCGACCAGGACATCGTCCGAATGCAGCCGGAAGAGGTTGTAGCCGGCAGCCTCGAGCTTGGCCTGGCGCTCCTCGCGCGTCGTCATGCGGATGGGATCGACTGACTTGATCCTGAAGGGTTCGATGATGGTGTGAAAGCTGGGCTCGGGCATGCGGTGATCTTAGTCCGACCACGGACGCCAGCCCGGGTGGGGGAGCGGTTTGCGCGCCGCGTTGGGCGGTGGTATGGTCCCTGCGCGCGGGATGGAGAGCCCTGTCCGCATCCCGCCATCCTGCCCGCTGCATCGGAGCGCGGTCGCCGCCCGCGGTCGCGGTCATGGAGGGAGGCCTACCATGTTCACGATCCGGTACGTCACCGACACCATGGTCCCGGACCTGCAGGTGGTGGTCCGCACCTCGGCGGATAGCTGGGTCGTCGACCGGGCTGGCGAGTACACCGACGGCGCCTGGGTCTTCGAGCTCGATGAACAGCTCTACCCCGAGGGTTTCCAGTTCAAGTTCCTGATACCACCGGCACGCTGGATGCTCGGCGACAACCTCAGCCTCCCGGCCCAACTCTCGGGAGCGGCACCCAGCTACGGCGATGACGTGGTCGCCTTTCCGCCCAGCGCCGCCGTGGTGACCGAGCACGGGGTGGTGCCGCAGCGGCTCTTGATCCGAAACCTGGATCCGACCGTCGTCTATGACGTCATCGTGGTGGGTTCGGGAATGGGGGGCGGCCTGCTGGCCAGCGCTCTCGCCGACATGGGTGCTCAGGTCCTGGTCCTCGAGGCGGGCTCCTACCTCTTCCCCACCCATGTCGGCAACCTGCCTCGCCGGCTCCTGATCGGCCAGTTCAGCAAGCACATCTGGTCCCTGTGGCAGGACTTTCGGGTGGTCAACTACACGAACCTCCCGGGCTCGACCTTTGCCGGCGCCCAGGCCTTCAACCTCGGCGGCAGGTCGATCTTCTGGGGTGGCCTCACGCCGCAGCTCACCTCGTGGCAGCTGGCCGCCTGGCCGCAGCCGGTGCAGGACTACCTGGTCAACCAGGGGGGCTACGCGGCGGCGATCAAGGCGTTCAACGCCGACGCCCTCCCCGACAGCGCCTACCAGACTCAGGCGCGCCAGTTCATGAGCAGCACGGTCGCGGGGTGGAACGCGATCGACGCTCCCATGGGCATCCAGTACGTGGGCGCCACCAACCTGGCGATGCCGGCAGGCCTGTTCTCGACCGCTGACCTGCTCCTCGAGGACGTGCTCGTCCAGGAGCCTCCTCAACTGCAACCCAGCGGCCGCAACCCGCTGGTCGTCAACCTCAACCACGCCGTCTGGACCGTCCAGACCGACCCCAACAACCCCGACCACGTCATCGGCGTGCGGGGCTACGACCTGCTCGCTCAGGAGGTCCGCAACTACCAGGGAAACGCGGTGGTGCTGTCTGCCGGCACCATCGAGTCCGCCAAGATCGCCCTCCAGTCAGGCCTGGCCGACCCGGCGGGACTGATCGGCAAGGGGATCACCGACCACCTGATCCGCTACCGCCACTTCACCATCCCACCCGGCAACGCCATGTGCAGCCCGGCCAGCTCCGCCAAGCTGGTTCTCCAGCACCCGGCGGCGACCGTCGACCAGCACGCCTTCGACATCGTTTTGGAGTTCGGCGCCGAGTTCAACCAGGGACGCTATGTCGACCCGAGCCATCTCGCCCAGGACGAGAACCTCCGCAACGGCTACATGCTTTGCGAGATCGTCTTCCAGTACTACTCCCCACTGCTCGACGGCAACTACCTGCAGGCCGCCGGCGATCCGGCAAACCCGGTGAACCTCTTCGTGCAGCCCGCGACGCCGACCGCCGCCCTGCTCGGCGAGGCCGACGGGATCGCCCAGACCGTCTTCTCCGCCCTGCAGGCGGAGCCGGTGCTCGGCGAGGATCCCTCGATGGCACTGATGACCGCCGACATGGGCGGGGTCGCTCACGAGGTCGGGACGCTGCGGATGACGGCGACCGGGGCCGGCGTTGTCGACTCCGATCTCAAGTTCCTCGCCTACGACAACCTCTACGCATGCGACAACTCGGTCTTCCCGGTGTCTCCGGCGGCCAATCCGAGCCTGACCCTGGCAGCGCTCGCTCTTCGCCTGGCCAGTCATCTGCACGGGGGCGGCTGATCCTGGGCGCGCGTGGCCCGGGCAACAGCCGGCGACGGCCCGGCAGCGGCGGCCCGATCGCCAGGCCGGCGTCCCGAGCACCCGGTGCACAATCAACCCATGCAGATCGACAACTCCTTCGCTGTCCAGGCTTCCCCTGCGCAGGTCTACGAGTTCCTGCTGGACGTCAATCGGGTGGTGGGTTGCGTCCCGGGTGCCCAGCTCTCCGAGGTCGTGGACCCCGACACCTTCCGGGGAAAGGTGAGGATCAAGGTGGGGCCGGTGACGGTCAACTACCAGGGCATCGCCAGGGTGACCAACCGGGATGCCACCAAGCGGTCGGCGACCCTCGAGGCGGAGGGCCGGGAGACCACCGGCTCGGGTTCGGCTCGGGCCACCACCACCATGTCCGTGGTCGAGGCGGGGGCGGGATCCACGGTGACCTTCTCCACCGACTTCACGGTGGTCGGGCGTATCGCCCAGTTCGGCCGGGGAATCATCGAGGACGTGTCGCGCCACCTGGTCAACCAGATGGCGTCCTGCATCCAGGCGAAGCTGGAACGCGGCGAGGACAACCCGGAGGTGACCGGCACCCCGGCGGCGGCGCCGGCGGACTCTGCGGGATCACCGGTGCCAGCGGGCTCGGCGGCATCAGCGGGCTCGGCGGCCAGAGCGGCCTCGGCGGCCGTCCCGGCGACGACCCCGATCGCCCCGGGGGAGGCCGGCCTTCCCCGGGTCACCCTCGAGGACGGCGAGGTCTCCGCCCCGCTGGACGCATTTGCCCTGGTGAGGGCGGTGGGTCGAGAGCGGCTCCGGAAGCTCAGTCGGAGTCCCGCCGGGCTCGCGGCGGTCGCCGGCGCAGCCGCGGTCGTGGTGGCGGTGGTCGTCTGGCGGATTCGCCGGCGCTGACCCGCCGAGCTCGCCGGGGCTGGATCAGACCGGCAGCGAAGTTCAATCGACACCTGATCACGCTCGAGGCGAGTTATTGACACAGATTCCCTAACTGGTCGGCGCAGAGTGCGACGCACTCCACCCGCGGGCGCTGCCAAAGGGACGCTTGAAACCCCGGTCGCCGTCCCTGAGCTCAGGACCTGCCCATCGTCGCGACCCCGGGACTGGCCGCGGCGTCCCGGCGATCTCTCCGGGCAGGTCCGCCACCGCTCCGGCCGCCTCGCATTCGAGGAAGGCTGGCGAGCAGCCGACCCAGCTCATCAAGGGCGTCCAGGCTGTGGGCCGCCAGGAAGTCGTCGCAGTGGGGCAGGGCCGCCTGCATGCCTCGCGTCTCGGGGCGGTAGGAGCGGCTGCCGAGCAGGGGATTGAGCCAGATCAACCGGTGACAGCTGCGGTGCAGACGAGCCATCTCGCGAGCGAGCTCGGCAGGTTCGCCACGATCCCAGCCGTCGCTGATGAGCATCACCACCGCGCCGTGGCCGAGGACGCGCCGTCCGTACGCCCGGTGGAACTCGTGCAGGGAGTCGGCGATCCGCGTCCCTCCGCCGATGTCGTGGACCTGGCCGGCAACGGCATCCAGGGCCTGGTCGACGTCGCCTCGACGGAGCAGCTGGGTGATCCGGGTCAGCCGGGTGGAGAAGGCGAACGTCTCGGCGCGCTGCCGACGGCCGATGGCGTGGGCGAAGACCAGGAGCTGCCGGGAGTAGCGGTCCATCGACCCGCTGACGTCGCAGAGGATGACCAGGGGGCGCCGCTTGCGGCGCATGCCCGCCCGGGCAAGCCGGAGCGGCTCGCCGCCGCGGCGCGCCGCGTCCCGCATGGTCCGGCGCAGCTCGACCCGGCCGTGCCGGTCCGGGCGCAGCCGTCGGGTGCGCCGCTCGGTCACCCTCCAGGGCGCCTGACGGAGCAGCCGGCGCACCGCCTGGAGCTCATCGCCGTCCATCTCCCCGAAGTCCCGCTGCCGCATCAGCTCCTGGGCGCTGTAGCCGGAGCTCTCGGCGACCCGCTCCTGGACACCGGCCTCCCGCGCAGGGAGCAGCGCCGCCACCGCCGCGGCCCGTGATGGATCGAGGGGGAGCAGGCGGCTCCGCTGGGGCACGGACCCGGCGGCGCGTGCCCACTGCGCCGAGCTCCAGAAGAGGTCAAAGGCAGCGTCGAACACCTCCACCTCCTCCCTGCGGCTGACGAAGACGGCCCGCAGCGAGTCCCTCACCTCATCGAGACGGGCCGGGTCCACCACCAGGAGGACGGCACACCCATCGGCCACCCGCTCCGGCGTGGTCGTCAATCCCAGCTCGCGAAGCAGGCGCGCGAAGACGGCCACCCGGAGCACCGGATCGGCGGCGGCCGTGCTCATCCGGGCCCTGCCGCCGCGAGGCTCGTCCCCGGATCAGCGACGCTGGGACTCATCCGGGTGCTGCCGTCGCCTCGGCGATAGCCCGTCCGGCCAGCTCCAGGTCCTCCTGGTACTTGATGGCAGCGCCGAGCGTCTCACCCAGGGCGGCGGCGTCCGCCTCGGTGCGGCCCAGCGCCGCCAGGGCCCGGGCCCAGTCCACGGTCTCGGCCACCCCGGGCAGCTTGTAGAGGTCGAGCTGGCGGAGCCGCTGGGTGACCTGGGCCACCTGGCGAGCCAGCGCCTCGGTGACCTCGGGGGCGCGCACCCGGACGATGGCCACCTCGCGTTCGAGGTCCGGGTAGTCGATCCAGTGGTAGAGGCAGCGGCGCTTGAGGGCGTCGTGGACCTCGCGGGTCCGGTTCCCGGTCAGGATGACCAGCGGAGGCTGCTCGGCGCGGATGGTCCCGAGCTCCGGGATGCTGATCGCGAAGTCGGCGAGCACCTCGAGGAGGAAGGCTTCGAACTCCTCGTCGGAGCGGTCGATCTCGTCGATGAGCAGCACCGGCGGCACCGGGTCGTGGTTGTCGATGGCGTCGAGCAGCGGCCGGCGCAGCAGGTAGTCGGGAGCGAAGATGTCGTGCTCCGCCCGGGCCCGGTCGTCGGCCTCGCTGAGGAGCCGGATGTGGAGGAGCTGGCGGGGGTAGTTCCACTCGTAGGCGGCGTGAGCGAGATCGATGCCCTCGTAGCACTGGAGGCGGATCAGTCGCGCCCCCAGGGCGGCGGCCATGGCTCGGGCCGCCTCGGTCTTGCCCACCCCAGCCTCGCCCTCCAGGAAGAGCGGCTTGCCGATGCGGAGCGCGATGAGGATGGCGGTGGCGAGCCGCCGGTCGCAGAGGTAGCTCTGAGCCGCGAGGCGCTCCATCACCTCGTCGACGCTGGCCGGGGGACCGACCGCCAGGGGCGGGCGCGCTGCGCTCGGCACCGGCGAAAGCGGGCCCGAGACCGAGGATGGGCTCACCCTGGTGAGCCTACCCCAGCTTCCGGCTCATGCCGCCGCCTGAGCTTGGCTAAGCGCCCGGACAGTCAGCACCCGGGCCAGCCGGCGGTGGACTCGGCGGATCATCGCTAACTTGAACCGGGGTGGCGCGCGACGGATACTCGGTCCGATGCGAGAGCTCCTGGCAACCCTCGACGACTGGGCGCGCTCCGATCCCGAGATGGCGCTGGCCACGGTGATCCGCACGTCAGGCTCGACACCCCGCCCGGCGGGGGCGCGCCTCCTGGTGAGCCGCGAGGGCCGGATGGCCGGGTCGGTGAGCGGTGGCTGCCTGGAGTCGGCGGTGATCCTCGAGGGTCAGGCGACCCTGCGGGGCGCGGCACCTCCCCGCGTCCTCCACTACGGCATCAGCGACGAGCTGGGCTGGTCGGTGGGGCTCTCCTGCGGCGGCAGCTGCGACATCTTCATCGAGACGCTGCGCTGGGACGGGTCCGACGAGGTGCTGATCGCCGCGCGGCAGGCGATCGACGCGGACCGAGGGGTCGCCCTGATGACCACCGTCAGCGGCCCCCACATGGGCGCCCGCGCCGCCGCCGTCGAAGGCGGGCGCTGGGTCGGAGACCTCGGCCAGCCGGGGGTGGAAGCCGCGATCAGGGCCGGCGTGGAGGGCCGGCTCGGCTCCGGTCTGGCCGGGATCGAGGAGGCCGAGGACACCGGGGTGTTTGTCGACCCGGTGGTCCCGGCTCCCCACCTGGTGGTGGTGGGAGCCGCCCACGTCGCGGTGCCGCTGACCCGGATGGCCAAGGCTGCTGGGTACCGGGTCACGGTCGTCGATCCGAGACGCGCCTTCCTGACCGAGCAGCGCCTCCCCGACGCCGACCGGCTGGAGGCGGCGTGGCCCGACCAGGTCCTCGCCGGGATCGATCTCGGTCCTCGCGACGCCGCCGTCTGTCTCGCCCACGACCCCAAGTTCGAGGATCCCGCGCTCGGCATCCTGCTGAGGGGCCGGGCCGGCTACGTCGGGGCCATCGGCAGCCGGGGCACCAACGCCAAGCGATGGGCCCGCCTGCGGGAAGCGGGCCTGGACGAGGCCGCCCTCGCCAGGCTGCACAGCCCGATCGGGCTCGACCTGGGAGCGGTGACGCCTGAGGAGATCGCGGTCGCCATCCTGGCCGAGGTGGTGGCGGCCCGCCGGGGCCGGCGCGGCGGAGCGCTCTCCGCGAAGCCGGTGCCGGAGGGGTTGGAAGCGGCGGTTGCGGGCCCGGCAGCGGACCCCGCCGGCGGCAGCGCGCGCATCGCGTGAGGCTGGAGATCCTCGACGCGCCTGTCGAGGCTGAGGGATGGGTCGGAGCGGTGCTCTGCCGCGACATCCTCGACGGGGACGGTCACGCCCTGGTCGCCAAGGGCCGCCGGCTCTCCGAGGCTGACGCGGCTGCGGTGGCCGCTTCCGCCGACGAGCTCCACCTGCTCTGGCTGGATCCGGGCGACGTCGACGAGGACAGCGCCGCCGTCCGCCTGGCGGATGCGATCGCCGGGTCCGGGGTGAACGTCCAGCGGCCGGTCGAATCCCAGGTGCGGCTAACCGCCTCGCGGCGCGGGCTGGCGCGGCTGGACACCGCCGCCCTGGTTACGCTCAACTCCCTCGAGGGCATCACCGTCTTCACGGTTCCCGATGGGATGCCGGCCGAACGCGGGGCGACCCTGGCCGGGGTCAAGATCACTCCCCTGGCCATCCCCGAAGCGGTGATCGCAGAGGCAGAGCGCCTGGCCGCCATGGGCAAGCTGGGAGGCCACCCCCTCTCCGTGCAGAGCTTCGTGCCACTCCGCCTCGCCGCGGTGGTGCGACAGCGCATCTCGGACGACGCGAGACGGAGGTTCGAGGACTCGCTGCGAGCCCGGGCGGCCTGGTTCGGAGGCTCGGTCGCCTCCGTCGAGTACCCGTCGGGGCGCGTGGCCGCTGTCGATGCGGTGCGCCGGGCCGCCGAGGTCGCCGACCTGGTCCTGGTGGTCGGGGTGGCGTCGGTGGATCCGCTGGAGAGCACCTGGACCGACCTGATCGCGGCCGGGGCATCGGTGATTCGCCGCGGCCTGCCGGTGCACCCGGGGAGCAGCTACTGGCTGGTGAAGCTGGGCGCCGTGCCGGTGATCGGCGTCGCCTCCTGCGGCATGCTGTCCCGACGGAGCGCTCTCGACCTGCTGCTCCTCCGCTGCTTCGCCGGCGATGCCCTGGACCGCGCTTTCCTGGCGGGGCTCGGCGAGGGTGGGCTGCTCGGCCCCGACCAGGCCTGGCGAATCCCCAACTATGGCGGACGGCGGGGCGAGCAGTGACCCCGGGCCGGCCAGGCCGGGACCGGGCGGATCCCAGGCATTAGGGGGGCTCACCGCGGAGGAGGCAGCCGGCGATCGGCGCAGAACGGGCCCGGTCGATCTCAAACTACGAGGCAGGTCGGCAAGGAGTAGACGATGGCCGAAGGTGATTCTCCGCTGCTCATGATCCCGGGGCCGACGCCGGTGCCCGCAGCGATCCGCGCCGCCCTGGCGGAGCCGGTGAGGAGCCACACCGGGCCCGAGAACGCGGCGTCGATGCGGCGCATCCAGGCGGTCCTGGGCGAGCTGGTGGGCTCCAGCCGCGCTCGGGTTCACGTGTTCTCCGGCTCAGGGACCCTCTCGATGGAGGCCGCCGTGGTCAACCACGCCGCCCCCGGCGACCGGGTCGTGGTGGTGAGCCACGGATACTTCGGGGACCGCTTCACCGAGATCGCGGACACCCTGGGCATGAAGGTCACCACGCTGCGCTCCGAGTGGGGCAGGCAGGTGGATCCCGAGGCGCTGAGGTCGGCGATCGCCGCCGGCCGCCCACCCAGCCTGGTCACCTTCACCCATGTCGACACCAGCACCGGGGTCCTCGCCGACATCGCCGCCCTGGCGGGGGTGGCCCGGGAGGCAGCGCCGGAGGCGGTGCTGGTGGTCGACGGCGTCTGCGCCACCGGGGGGGTGGTGGAGGCCATGGACGCCTGGGACGTGGACGTCGTCTTCACCGGCGCTCAGAAGGCGCTGATGACGCCGCCGGGGCTGACCATCCTGGCGGTCTCGCCTCGGGCCATGGCCAGGCGGGCGGCGCTCGGGCGCATCTCGGCCTACTACGCCGACCTGCAGCGCTGGGACCCGGTGGTGGACGAACCAACCCGCTACTTCTCGACCCACGCCACCTCCCACCTGCGGGCCCTGGAGGTCTCGGTGGAGGCGATCGCCGGGGAGGGGCTGGAACGGCGTTATGCCCGGCACCGCCGGGTGGCCGATGCGCTCCGCGAGGGCATGCTGGGCCTGGGATTCGGCCTCATGACCGACCCCGACCGGCTGGCGCCCACCCTCAGCGTGCTGGCCCTGCCGCCCGGCGTCGATGACCAGAGGTTGCGAGCCGGGATGCTGGAGCGCGGAGTCGTGGTGGCAGGATGCCTCGGGCCCTGGGCGGGCCGGGGGATCCGGGTCGGTCACATGGGCGCGGTGGGCGACGCCGAGGTGGCCCGCACCTTGGAGGCTGCCGCCGGCGCCGTGGGACGCTGACCCATGTCTGGGACAGCGCACGCCGATTATCCGATCGACCGCGTGCGGGATCAGTTCCCGGCACTGCAGCGCACCCATCGCGGCCGGCCGGCCGCCTACCTGGACGGACCGGGCGGCTCCCAGGTCTGCCGCGGCGCCATCGCCGCGATCACCACCTACATGGAGCGAGGGGGCGCCAATCTCCACGGCCAGTTCCCCACCAGCCACGAGACCGAGGCCGTCTTCGCCGAGGCCCGCGCGGCGGTCGCCGACCTGCTCGGCGGCCGGCCCGAAGAGGTCGCGTTCGGTCCGAACATGACCACCCTCACCTTGAGCATCTCGCGCGCGCTGTCCCGCGACTGGAAGCCGGGTGACGAGATCGTCGTGACGGAGATGGATCACAACGCCAACGTCGATCCCTGGCTGGCCGCGGCTGCCGACCGAGACGTGAAGGTGCGCTGGATCCCGGTCGACCGGGCGACCCTGACGCTCGACCTCTCGGCGCTCGACTCGCTGATCTCCGAGCGCACCCGGGTGGTCGCCCTGGGTGCGGCCTCGAACGCGATCGGCGCCGTGAACGACATCGCGGCCGTCTCGGCCGTCGCCCGGGCCAAGGGCGCCCTGGTCTACGTCGATGCGGTGCACGGCGTGCCCCACTTCTTCGTGGACCGTGAGGCGCTGGGCATCGACATCGTCACGTGCTCGGCCTACAAGTTCTTCGGTCCGCACGTGGGCGTGACCTGCATCCGGCGGGAGCTCTTCGAGCGGATGAAGCCCTACAAGGTGGCGCCGTCGCCGACCGCCATCCCGGACTGCCTCGAGACCGGCACCCAGAACCACGAGGCGCTCGGCGGAGTGGTGGCAGCAGTCGACTTCATCGCCGGCCTGGGTGCCGGTGACACCCGGCGGGCGCGCATCGAGTCGGGCTACCGGGCCATCGAGGCCTGGGAACGCGGGCTTGCGGAGAAGGTGCGCCAGCGCCTCCGCGATCTCCCCACGATCACGCTCTTCGAACCTGGCACGGCGCGCAAGACGCCGACCTTCGCCCTCGACGTCCACGGGGAACCCCCACTCGAGGTCAGCCGGTGGATGGCGGACGAGCACGCGATCTTCGTGGCCGACGGCAACTTCTATGCGGTCAGGCTCGGCGATGTGACCGGGGTCAATCCCAAGGGCGGCTGGCTCCGCGCCGGCCTGGCGCCGTACACCTCCGAGGAGGAGGCCACGCGGTTCGTCGACTCCCTCGAGGAGTACCTGCTCTCAGCGGGCTCTGGCCGGAGATGAGTAGCGGAGCCAGTCCTCCGGGGTGTCGATGTCCACCGGATGGCCCCAGGCCCGGTCGCCATCAACGGTGGCCACCAGGTCGGGGCGGGTGCGGATGATCTGGCGACAGCCGACGTCGCCCTGGAGAGCCATCACGTCGGGCCAGAGCCCGCGGCTGAGGACGACGGGCGGATGGAGCAGACCGCTGATGCTGAGGGCGGCCGCCGGCAGGCGGGACGCCTCCTGAGCCTCGAGCAGGCGGTCCAGGAGCTCCGCACTCACGTCCGGCTGGTCGCCGAGGATGACCAGGGCGCGATCCACCGCGGGCCCCAGCGCCGCGATCCCAGCGCGAAGCGAGCTGCTCATCCCCTCGGCGTGGTCGGGATTGACGATGGTTCGGGCCCGGCCCCAGCGGACGCCGGCGCGGATCAGGCCGGCTTCGGCGCCGAGCACCACGAGTACGTCGTCGAGCCGGGAGGCACAGGCCGCCTCGACCACGTGCTCCAGGAGGGGCTTGCCAGCCGCAACCAGGAGCTGTTTGGGCTGGCCCATGCGGGTGGACGACCCGGCGGCCAGGACGATCCCGGCGGATTCCCCCACGGTCAGCCGGCAGAGGCGAGATGGGAAGGCAGGTAGCGGGTCGGTTCGTCGCGGAACCGGCGGGCGCAGCCCTCGCAGCAGAAGTGGAAGGTGCGGCCCTCCAGCTCGACTCGCGGATGGTCGGCGGCCAGATCCACGGTCATCCCGCACACCGGGTCGGTGGCGAAGGCCAGGCTGACTGACGGTTCGCCAGCCTGAGCCGCCATCACGCCGGCATTCTCACTATCAGCCTCCCAGGACGTGGCGGCCGCGACGTCGACACCGGGCTCGGCGAGGCCGCGGCGCACCAGGGCCAGCCGCTCGCGCCGCCGGTCGACGATGTCGGCCAGGGCCTGGAGAGCGATCTCCGCCTGAGTGCCACCCCGCCGCACCCCCGCCGGCGACCGGACCCGCGCCAGCTGCGCGTCGGGAACACCGTCGCCACGAAGGGTGCCGAGGACGGCCGCCGCTCGGCGCTCGCTGGCCACCAGGGCGATGTCGGCGTGGGGCAGCCGCAAGACCGTGGCCACCGCACCCTCGTCGTCGTGACCCATGGTCGCCACCACCACCCAGGTGTCGCGGTGGTCCCGGAGAGCCCCGAGCCCGTCCTCGGTCACCGTCTGGTCGGCGGAGGGCCGCGCGGCAGCAGGGATGTCCGGCTCGGCGGCGCCGGCCACCGGCTGGTCCGCGCCGGTCCGCTCGGCGGCGGCCGATCCCCGAACCAGGGAGCAGGTCCGGAAGCCGACCTCCCGGGCCAGCCGGAGCAGAGCCGTCGCCGCTGGGCTGGAGCCGACCACGAGGAGCAGCGGAGGAGGCAGCTGGGGGTCTATGAAGATATCGAGCGCACCGCCGCTCGGGCAGGTGGTGGCGACGGTCAGCTCTCCCGGGGCGCGAGCCTCCTCGACCGCATCCGACGGCTTGATCCGCACCAGCCGGGGCTGGCCGTCGCTGATCGCCGCCAGCGCCTCCCGGCGGACCAGCGGCTCCGAGCAGCTGCCACCGATCCAGCCGGTCAGCCGCCCCTCCGCGTCGATCACCGCGGTATCGCCGGGGTGGGCTGATGTGGGGGATTCGGTCCGGACGACGGTCGCCAGGGCGCAGGCGCGCCCTGACGCCGCCATCTCAGCGAGCAGGGAGAGGAGCTTGCTGTCTATCCCGCCACCTCCGGGATTCGGGGCGTTTCGTCGATCCCGTTGCCTCCTCTAGCCCCGAACCCCCGCCCCGCGGAGCGCCGCCCAGACCTTGTCGGAGGTGACCGGCATGTCGATGTTGGTGACCCCCAGGGGGGCGAGCGCGTCGATGACCGCGTTCACGTAGGCGGCCGGCGAACCGACCGTCGCCGACTCCCCGATGCCCTTGGCGCCGATCGGGTGGTGCGGAGACGGGGTCACGGTCTCGTGGGTCTCGAAGCTGGGCGTCTCCCACGCCGTCGGCAGCAGGTAATCGGTGAAGTTGGAGCCGATGCAGTTGCCGTCCTGGTCGAAGGTGATCAGCTCCATGAAGGCGATCCCGAATCCCTCAGTGAGACCGCCATGGATCTGGCCCTCGACGATCACCGGGTTGATCCGCACCCCACAATCGTCGACCGCCACCATCCGGCGCACCCTGACCTGGCCGGTGCCGCTGTCGATGTCGACCACCACCAGGTAGCTTCCGAAGGGGAAGGTCATGTTCGGCGGATCGTAGTAGGTGACGCCCTCCAGGCCCGCCTCCATCCCCTCGGGGAGGTTGGTGTAGGCGGCGAAGGCGATGTCCTGGATGGTCTTGACGCTGTCCGGCGACCCCCGGACCCAGAAGCGCCCCTTCTCGAACTCGATGTCCTGGGCGTCGGCCTCGAAGAGATGGGCCGCGATGGCTTTGCCCTTGTCACGCAGCTTGCGGGCCACCATCGCGGTGGCGGCGCCGCCGACCGGGGTCGACCGCGACGCGTAGGTGCCCAGGCCGTAGGGGGTGTTGTCGGTGTCGCCCTCCTGGACCTCGACATCGGCGGCGGGGATGCCCAGCTCCTCGGCGACGATCTGGGCGAAGGTGGTCTCGTGCCCCTGGCCCTGCGCCTTGACGCCGAGCTTGAGCACCGCCTTGCCGGTCGGGTGGACGCGGAGCTCCGCCGAGTCGAACATGCGCAGCCCGGCGATGTCGAACTCCGCGCCGTGGCCGGCCCCCACCACCTCGGTGAAGCTGGCCAGCCCGATCCCCATGTACTCGCCGTGCTGGCGCTTCTCCGCCTGCTCCCGGCGCAGCTCGTCGTAGCCGAGCTTCTCCATGGCCAGGCGCAGGGCCCGCGGGTAGTCGCCGCTGTCGTACGACCAGCCGGTGGCCGACCGGTAGGGGAACTGCTCCGGCCGGATGAAGTTCTGGAGCCTCAGCTCCGCGGGGTCGACGCCGGTCGCGATGGCGGCTGATTCGACCAGCCTCTCGATCAGGTAGGAGGCCTCGGTCACCCGGAAGGAGCAGCGGTAGGCGACCCCTCCAGGCGCCTTGTTGGTGTAAGCGCCGTCCGCCGTGATATGGGCGGCCGGGATGTCGTAGGAGCCGGTGACGATGTGGAAGAGGCCGGCCTTGAACTTGGTGGGCTGGGCGTCGGCGAAGAAGGCGCCGTTATCGCTGAGCAGGCTGACCCGCAGCCCGATGAAGCGGTTGTCGGAGTCCAGGGCGAGCTCGCCGGTCATGTGGAAGTCGCGCGCGAATCCGGTGGAGATGAGGTTCTCGGTGCGGTCCTCCACCCACTTCACCGGCCGGCCCAGCAGCAGCGATGCGGCGGTGGCGACCACGTAGCCGGGGTAGATCGGTACCTTGTTGCCGAAACCGCCGCCGATGTCCGGGGAGATGATGCGGATCTTCTCCTCGGGCAGCCCCGCGACGATCGCGAACAGGGTCCGGTGGGCATGGGGCGCCTGGCTGGTCATGTAGAGGGTGGCCTGCCCGGTCACGGCGTCGACGTCGGCGACGATCCCGCAGGTCTCGAGGGGAGAGGGGTGGCAGCGCGGGTAGTGGGTGCTGAGCGCGACCACCTTGGCAGCGCGGCTGAAGGCGGCATCGGTGGATTCCTTGTCGCCCGCCTCCCAGTGGTAGATGTGGTTGTCGGTCGCCTTGTCGTCGCGGATCACGGGGGCGCCGGGACGAAGGGCCTGCTGGGGGGTCACCAGCGCGGGGAGCGGCTCGTAGTCGATGTCGATGAGCCCGAGCGCGTCCTCGGCCACGTACTTGCTCTCGGCGACGACCGCCGCCACCTCCTGTCCCTGGAAGCGAACCTTGTCGGTGGCCAGCACCGCCTGGGTGTCCCCGGAAAGCGTGGGCATCCAGGCCAGCTTGTGCTGGGCCATGAGCTCGCCGGTTACCACGGCGACCACCCCGGGCAGCGCTGCCGCTGCGCTGGTGTCGACGCTGCGGATGCGAGCGTGGGCATGGGGGCTGCGCAGGATCGCCATATGCAGCATCCGGGGCAGCACGATGTCGTCGACATAATGGCCGCGGCCCTGGATGAACCGGGCATCCTCCTTGCGCGGAACCGACTCCCCGATTCCTCCGAGCGGCTGGGTTGCCACCGCCATCACGCCACCTCCGCGGTCGGCGACTCCGCCGGCGTGGCCCCGACCTCGGCGGCGGCCATCTGCCCGGCGGCGTCCCGAATCGCCTTCACGATGTTCATGTACCCGGTGCAGCGGCAGATGTTGCCGCTGATGGCCCAGCGGACGTCCGCCTCGCTGGGGTCAGGGTTGCGCTGGATCAGTGCCGCCCCCACCAGCATCATCCCGGGAGTGCAGAAGCCGCACTGGAGACCGTGGTCGGCGTGGAACGCGGCCTGCACGGGGTGCAGGCTGCCGCCTGCGGCCAGGCCCTCGACGGTGGTGATGCTGCGCCCCTCGACCTGGGCGGCGAGCAGGGTGCAGGACTTCACCGGCACGCCGTCGAGCAGCACGGTGCAGGCTCCACAGTTGCTGGTGTCGCAGCCCACGTGGGTGCCGGTCAGCCCCAGCCGGGTGCGGATGAAATCGACGAGCAGCGTTCTCGGCTCGGCCTGCGCGCTCTGACTTGCGCCGTTGACGGTGACCGTGACCCTCATGCTCCGTCTCCTCCCACACCAGGGGCGGTGAAGCCCCACAACCTGGGCGAGGGCCCCTGGTGCCAGCCCGCCCGCTCGGCGGCGATGGCGAGCCCGCGCTCCACGAAGATCCGCACCACGTCGCGTTTGTAGTCGGCGCTGCCCCGGACGTCGCTCTTCGGCGAGGCGGCCGCAGCGGCGAGGCGGGCCGCCTCGGCGATCACCTCGGCGGTCGGCGGCCTGCCGAGAAGCGATGCCTCGGCATCGGTCGCCTTGAGGCTGTGGGGGCCGACGGCGCACAGGCCGATCCCGGCGCCGGCGATGCGGGCGTCACCGCCGCCGCCCTCGAGGACCAGGTGGACCGCGACCGCGACGGTGGCGAAGTCGCCGACCTTGCGCTCCAACTTGAGGTAGGTGCCGCCGGTCTGACCTCCGGGCACAGGGATGCGGACGTCAGTGAGCAGCTCGTCGGGCTCCAGCGCTGTGGTGAACGGCCCCTGGAGGAAGTCGGTGATGTGAACGCGCCGCTCCCCCCGCACTGAGCGCAGGGTCATCTCGGCTCCAGTGGCGAGCATCACCGCGCCCCAATCCCCGGCCGGGTCGGCGTGACAGAGGGAGCCGCCGACCGTCCCCATGTTGCGGATCAGAGGATCGGATATCTGAGGGGCGGCATCGTGGAGAACGCCGAAGCTCCCGCGCAGATCGTGAGCCGCCTCGACGTCGATGTGACGGGTGCGGGCACGAACGGTCAGGGTGCCGTTATCGCGCCCGATGCCGGTCAGCCCCGGTACCCGGCCGATGTCCACCAGGAGCGCCGGGCTGGCGAAGCGGAGCTTGAGCAGGGGAATGAGGCTCTGGCCCCCGGCGAGGACCTTGGCCTCGTCTCCCCGCTCCGCCAGGAGAGCCAGGACCTCGTCCATGGTCTGGGGAGCGACATAGTCGAACGCGGCGGGAAACATCCATCACCTCCCTGGAAGAGCACCCAGCCGCAGACCGAGACGGCGGGCCGTCTCGGGGGCCTCTCTGCGACCACACCACCCCGTCGGACTGGACGGGTCGACATCCACCTTACTAGCAGCCCCGCCCGGTGCTGTCAATCTTGGGTTCGCCAGGCGCTGTCGGGCCGCCAGGGGGCCAGCTCAGAGACGGCCGCGGGAAGCGCGACAGGGAACCTCCACTGATGGGTGTAGGATCCGCCCGTGGCTGTGACAGGCGCGGCGATGATCCCGCTGGTGGGGGGCCACCTCGCCATCGACCTGGTCAACACCGTGAGCCCGCGACTGCCCTTTCCCGGCGAGGACTTCCTGGCGACACCCGAGGATCTCCTGGTCTGGGCGGGACGCACCGGAATCCTGGGCCAGGCCGAGGCGGCGTCGGTAGCCGTGGCGTGGCGGACCTCGGACGCGGCAGCAGCCCGGGCCCTCGCGGCGGTGAAGGAGACCCGGGAATCGCTCGCGGCGGTGCTTTCAACGCTGGTGTCGGGAACCCCCCAGGAAGCGGTGCACATCGCGCTCCAGCACCTCGCCCTCGGCTGGGCCACGGCCGCGGCCCGCTCCCGCCTGGTGCTGAGTGGAGAGCGAGGCGTGGCCGCCCACCGGGTCGTTGCCTCACCCGCCGAGCTCCTGATCCCCGACCGCATCGCCGACGCCGCCGTGCAGCTGCTCTGCGACGTCGACCTCTCCACGCTCCGCATGTGCCCGCCTGAGCTGGGGGGGTGCGGCTGGCTCTTCATCGACCGCACCCGGAACGGCTCGCGGCGCTGGTGCACCGTGGACGTCTGCGGCAACGAGGCCAGGTCGCGCCGGCAGGCGGAGAGACGGCGGCTGCGGCGAGAAGCTCCCCAGCCCGTCGGTTGAGGAGCCCCGGCGCCCGGTCCCGGCCGGGCTCGAGCCTGTGTGTCATGCTCTGGTGCCGAGGGCGCCGGGCGGACGGGCCGCCCCACCGGCGGTCGCAGGGAGGAGAGACAGATGGGTAAGGTCGTGCACTTCGAGATCACCGCCGACGACCTCGCTCGAGCCAGGAAGTTCTACGAGCTGTTCGGCTGGGAGATCAGTGACGCCGGGATGCCGGGGGCCGACTACTGGCTGGCCCACACCGGCCCGGACGGCGAGATGGGGACCAGCGGGGCCATCATGCCCCGCACCTACAACTCGCAGCCAGCGATCCTGTGGATCGGCGTGGACGACATAGACTCCATGATCGAGAGGGTCAAGTCGGGCGGCGGCAGCATCGCCGGCGAGAAGCAGACCGTGCCCGACGTGGGCATCACCATCTACGCGAAGGACACCGAGGGCAACACGTTCGGCATGATCCAGCCGTTCCCCCGCGGCTGATCGCGGCCGGCTCAGCCGGAAGCCGGCGTCGGGGATGGCGCACCATGCGGGCAAGCCGAACTGACATCGCCGCACCTCGGGGGTGGCCATGAGCCCTGAACGCGCCCGGAGCGCCGCCGCGTGACGCCGCACACGGTCCGCTGGGGCGTCCTCTCCACCGCCGACATCAACGCCTCGCTGATACCCGGCCTGCTCGCCGCCGATGGCTGCGCGCTGGAGGGGATCGCGTCACGCTCTCGCGACCGCGCCGAGGCGGCGGCGGCCCGCTGGGGCTGCCGGCCTTACGACTCCTACGAAGCGCTGCTCGGCGACCCCTCGATCGATGCCGTCTACATCCCCCTGCCCAACCACCTGCATGCCGAGTGGACCATCAAGGCGCTCGAGGCAGGCAAGCACGTCCTCTGCGAGAAGCCTGTGGCGCTCTCGGTGACCGAGGTCGACCGCATCGCGGCGGCGGCACAGCGCGCCGGCCGCCTGGTCCTCGAGGCCTTCATGTACCGCCACGCGCCGCGGTGGCGGCGGGCCGTCGCCCTGGTCGCCAGCGGGGCGATCGGGGAGCCACGCATCGTCAGAGTCGGCTTCGCGTTCTTCGTGGCCACCGATCTCGCCAACATCCGCTTCAGGCCGGAGGCCGGGGGAGGGATCGTCTGGGACATGGGCTGCTACGCCGCCAACATGGCGAGGGGAATGCTGCGCCAGGAGCCAGCCGAGGTCTTCGCCTTCGCCGAGTCGCGTGAGGGTGTGCCGGTGGAGACGACGGTCTCCGGGGTCATGCGCTTCCCGGGCAAGGTTGCCGCGCCGTTCTGGATCAGCTTCGACTTCGGCAACCCCTTCGCCCAGGTGGAGGTGGTCGGCAGCCACGGCTGGATCGCCCTCCCGGGCACCGGGTTCCGGCACGAGCCCCTGACCAAGCTTCTCCTCCACGAGGGCGGGGCCGAGGTGTACGCGGAAGGTGTCGAGCCCACCGTGGAGAGCTTCACCTTCGTCGACCCGTACCGCCTGGAGGTCGAGCATCTCTCCGATGCCATCCGCGGACGCTCTGGGCTGGACTACGGGCTGGCTGAGGCGCGCGCCAACACCGCGGCCCTCCAGGCGATGCACCGGTCGATCGCCGGCCGCAGGCCCGAGCCGGTAACGTGAGGGTGCACACCCTCTCGCCAAATGCCCGGCTTTAGGCCAGCAATGGCCTAAACGGGGGGGCGAGGCCCACCAGACGCGGGGTGCCGCCTCGGGCTGGGAGCGGGGCCGACACCCTCTCCGCGGGGCTCAAGTTCCGTTGGACGGTGCGGTGAGGTCGTAGACGGTCGTGCCGTCCACCGTCGTGGACGAGAAGTGGGCCTCCACCCAGGCGATGATGGCGCTGGAAGCCGACGACCCGCCCACGCCGCCGCCGGGGATGAAGTAGTGGACCTTGCCCTCGCTCACCAGCTTCTCGAAGGCGCTGAGGGTCGGCCAGGGGTCGGTGCCGTTGAAGCCGCCGATCGCCATCACCGGGTCCCCGGTGGCCAGCTGGTAGCCGGCCGCGTTGTTGGCTCCGACCGTCGCCGCCACCCACTGGTACCTCGAGGCCTGCTTCTCCAGGGTGCTCACCACGGCGGCCGCGGGCGTGCCGGCGTTGAGCAGCCCGCCCCCGGCCCCTCCCGGAGCCCCCGCGCCGGAGCGGGAGCTCGGCGCGCCCGGAGGCTGGAAGGCACCACCGGTCCCCGGACCGGACGCCGACCCGCCGCCGCTGCCTCCGAGCCGCGGGCCGGCGGCTCCGCCGGGCCCGGCGCCGATGGCCGCACCGCCGCCGGCATTGCCACCGGCGGGAATCCCGTTGCCGCCAGCCGGGAGACCAGAGGCACCGGCGGGGAGCGCCAGGGTCCCGCCTGGGAAGGCGCCTCCCGGTATGCCGCCCGCCCCCGCGCCGCCCGGTCCCGTGGCGGAAGCCACCACCGGACCCGCCGAGGGAATCGCGCCGCTGTGCGGAGTCGCCACGGTGTCCAGGGTGTAGGCGACCGGCCCTGCCAGCGCCGCCAGCAGCGATGCGGCGGCGAGCCCCCCAAGCAGAATGGCGGCGGCGCGTTGCGAACCCGCCGCCAGCGATGCCATTACGCGCGGAAGCGCCAGCCAGGCAACCGCGCTGAGGGAGCCTGCGACGACGATCGAGGTCCGCAGCCAGGGGAGCCAGTCCGGGCTCCGCCCCAGCAGGGCGTAGGCCCAGACCGAGGTCGCCACGAGCGCCGCCGCGGCCACGCCGCGCACCGCCAGCCGCCGGCGCTCCCGCCACAGCTCGACCCCGCCCATGCCCACCAGCGCTCCGATCGCCGGGGCCAGGGCGACCGTGTAATAGGGGTGGATGATGCCCTGGGCGAAGCTGAAGAGCAGGCCGGTGAGGACGAGCCAGCCACCCCAGAGCAGAGCGGCGGCGCGCCTGCCGTCCCGTCGCGGCGCCCGGCCCCGGAGCCAGATCACGGCAACGCTGACGACCAGCGCGGCCGGGATCAGCCAGCTCGCCTGGCCGCCGAACGAATCGTTGAACATCCGGAAGAGCCCGGTGGGCCCCCACCCGGACGGCCCGCCGACGCTTCCCGTCTCGCTGCCGGTGATGCGCCCGAAGCCGTTGTACCCGAAGATCAGGTTGAGGATGCTGTTGTCGCTGGAGCCGCCGATGTAGGGACGGTCGGCGGCGGGCCAGAGCGCGACCAGGGCGACCCACCAGCCCGCCGACAGCAGCACCGCGAGCCCGGCGCCGGCAAGGTGGGCCAATCGCCGGAGCAGCGTGACCGGTGCGGCGAGCAGGTAGACGCCGGCGAACACCGGCAGGACCACGAAGGCCTGGAGCATCTTGGTGAGAAAGCCGAGGCCCACCAGGACCCCGGCGAGCAGCAGCCAGCGGAACCTGCCGCGCTCGAGGGCCCGGGTCAGTGCATAGGCGCTGGCGACCAGGAGGAGGACGAGCAGGGCATCCGGGTTGTTGAACCGGAACATCAGCGCGGCCACCGGGGTGAGAGCGAACACCGCTCCGGCGACGAGTCCAGCGGCGTGGCCGAAGTCACGCCGGACGGTGGCGTAGAGAAGGCCAACCGCGGCCACCCCCTCGAGCGCCTGGGGAACCAGGATGCTCCAGGCGTTGACACCGAAGACGCGGGCCACCAGCTCCATGACCCAGAGCGATGCCGGAGGCTTGTCGACGGTGATGAAGTTCGAAGCGTCGAAGGAGCCGAACAGGAAGGCCTTCCAGCTGCTCGCCCCGGCCTGCACCGCGGCCGAATAGAAGCTGTTGGCCCAGCCGGACGCCCCCAGGTCCCACAGGTAGAGGACCGCGGCGCCGGCGAGCAGAGCCAGCACGGTGAGCCGCTGGGGGGTGAAGAGGCGAGCCGCCTCGACGAGGCGCGAGCGGGCGCTCGAGCGCTCGACGACCGGGACCGGGAGTGGGATCGCGCTCGCGGGCAGGGTTGCCATGAGGGCAGCATCCCGGAGCCGGCGCAGAGGCTCCTGGGAGGCCGCTGGGATTCTGCTGTGAGCCCACTTCACATCGACCTCACAGGGAATCCGGAGGGAGGGCTGAGCCGGGAGGGCGATCCTGGCCCTCATGAGCGTCGCCGCCCCCCTTCGGGTCATCGCCCCCGAGCCCTCGCCGGCCGGTTCACCCCTCGTCGAGATCGTGATCCCGGTCCACAACGAGGAGCGCGACCTCGGTCCGAGCGTGCACCGGCTGCACGCCTACCTCGACGAGGCGTTCCCCTTCCCGACGCGGATCACCATCGCCGACAACGCCAGCACCGACCGCACCCGCGCCATCGGGCTGCGGCTCGCCGACGAGCTGCCCGGCGTGGACTACGTGCGCCTGCAGGCCAAGGGCCGCGGCCTGGCGCTGGCCGCCACCTGGCTCGGCAGTGACGCCATGGTCCTGGCGTACATGGACGTCGACCTCTCCACCGACCTCGACGCTCTGCTGCCCCTGGTGGCTCCTCTTATCAGCGGCCACAGCGCGCTGGCGATCGGCAGCCGCCTGGCCAGAGGGGCGCGGGTGCGGCGGGGGGTGCGGCGCGAGCTGATCTCTCGGAGCTACAACCTGATCCTCCGGCTCACCCTCGGGGTGCGCTGCCGCGATGCGCAGTGCGGCTTCAAGGCGATCAGGGCGGACGTCGCGCGCCGCCTGGTGCCCCGAGTCAAGAACCGCAACTGGTTCTTCGACACCGAGCTCCTGGTGCTGGCGGAGCGGGAGGGGCTGCGCATCACCGAGCTGCCGGTGGACTGGACCGACGACACCGACTCGCGGGTGCGCGTCGCCGCCACCGCGATCGAGGACCTGCGGGGCGTCATCCGGCTGCTGGTGAGCCGGGGCGGTCCCCACCGCCTGCTGCGCTTCGCCGGGGTCGGCGGCCTCAGCACCCTCGCCTACGCCGGGCTGTACTGGTGGCTGCGCGGCGTGACCTCGGTGTCAGTGGCCAACGTGTCGGCACTGCTGGTCACGGCGGTGGCCAACACCGCGGTCAACCGGCGCTTCACCTTCGGGGTCAGCGGCCGGGCCGGCATCTGGAGCGACCAGGCGGCCGGCCTGATCGCCTTCGGCATCGCGCTGCTGATGACCGAGGCTGCGTCATGGCTGCTCAGCACCCTCGCCCCCCAGGCCGGCCGGCTCGTCGAGGTAGCGGTGCTGACCGCCGCCAACGTGGCCGCCACGCTGGTCCGCTTCCTGGTGTTGCGCGGCTGGCTCGGCAGCGAACGGCGCCGGCCGGTGCCGCCGGCCCGCGGCGCCGACGCCCCGCGCTGAGATCCGGACACCTCAGCTCCGCAGCGGCAGCTCGATCCTGAAGGTGGCCCCGCCGCCTCGGGTTTCGCTGACACCGACCCGGCCGCCATGGGCGGCGACCACCGCGGCGACGATGCTGAGCCCGAGCCCGCTCCCACCCTGGTCCCGGCTGCGCTCCGGGTCGACGCGGTGGAACCTCTCGAAGATCCGGCCGCGCGCGGCGATAGGTATTCCGGGTCCGTGGTCGGCGACCTCGATCACCGCCCGGCCATCCTCCTGCCGCAGGGCCACGTCGATGGGAGTACCGGGAGGCGTGTGCACCACCGCGTTGCGCAGCAGGTTGGCCATGACCTGGCGCAGCCGCGGCTCGTCCCCGGAGACGGTGAGCGGCGCCGCGGTACGGACCGTGACCGCCCGCCCCGGGTCGCTGACCCGCGCGTCGGCGCAGGCATCGGAGACCAGGGCCTCCAGGTCCACCGGCGCCCTCTCGAGCGGCCTGCCCTGGTCGAGCCGGGCCAGGAGCAGCAGGTCATCGACAAGCAGACCCATGCGCCGGGCCTCGTCCTCGATGCGCCGGATGGCCATCTCCAGCTCCTCCGGGCTCATCCCCGGATTTCGCCGCAGCAGCTCGGCATAGCCGCGCATCGAGGTGAGCGGCGTACGCAGCTCGTGGGACGCGTCCGAGACGAACTGGCGCAGCCGCTGCTCGACCGCCACCCGCTGGGCGAAGGCGGCCTCGAGCTGCTCGAGCATGGTGTTGAGAGCGAGGCCGAGGCGGCCCACCTCGCTCTCCTGGTCCGACGGGGTGACCCGCCTGCCCAGCTCACCGCCGGCGATCGCGTGGGCCGTCGCTGCCATGCGGTCGAGCGGGCGGAGCCCGCGGCGGACGATCAGCCACGCCGCCAGCACCAGCAGCACGACCACCGCCAAACCGACCAGCACCTCGAGGAGCAGCAGGTGGCCGAGGCTGGCGTCGTACGTGTCCATGGGGACGGCGGCGACCACCAGTTCGCCGCTCCCGTCGTCGGCCACCTGGCTGTAGACCAGGTAGCTCTGGTACTGGCCCGCCCCGCTGACCGTCAGGTAGCGCCCGGCGGAGGCGGCCAGGTCGGAGGGGAGCACGGGGTGGTTGGCGGTGGCGCTCAATCGGTCCGAGGAGGGGAAGCCAAGGAACTGGGGACTGGCCACCACCGCGCCCGACGCCGAGAGGACCTCGCCCCAGACGACCCCGGGCTGGGAGCCGGCGCCGGCCGGGCCACCTCCGGGCGGCCCTCCCGGGCCACCGAGAAAGGCGCTCTGCACCCAGCCCTGCGCGTTGGTGGCCTGCTCCTGGAGCTGACCGAAGAGGAACGACTGCTGATCCGCGTAGACCGCGGCGTCGGCAACCGCCAGGCAGAGGACGAAGAGAGGGACCAGGGCGAGGAGGAGACGTGCCCGCAGGGTCATGTCAGCCGGGGCGAGGTGGCCGGAGCACGTAGCCGACCCCTCGGACGGTCTGGATCAGGGGTGGGTCGGCAAAGTCCACCTTGCGCCGCAGGTAGCTGATGTACGTCTCCAGGACGCCGGCGTCGCCCCCGAAGTCGTAGTCCCAGACGTGGTCGAGGATCTGGGCCCGGGAGAGAACACGGCGGGGGTTCGACAGCAGGTAGCGGAGCAGCCGGAACTCGGTGCGGGTCAGCTCCACCGGCTGGCCCGCCCGCCACACCTCATGGGTCTCCTCGTCGAGCTCGAGGTCGGCGCACACCAGGCGGCTGCTGGGCGCCGAGGGCCCGCCCTCGTAGCGCCTCAGCACGGCGCGGATCCGGGCCACCAGCTCCTCGATGCTGAAGGGCTTGGTGACGTAGTCGTCGCCCCCGACGGTGAGGCCGCGCACCTTCTCCTCGGTGGCGTCGCGGGCGGTGAGGAAGATCACGGGAACCCGAAGGCCATCGGCGCGGAGGCGCTGGGTCAGCTGGAAGCCGTCCTCGTCGGGGAGGCCGACGTCGAGGACGACGAGAGCCGGCCGCCTGTCGAGCACCGCCTGTCGCGCCTGGCGGGCGGTGGCCGCCGTGTCCACCGCGAAGCCCTCGTAGCGGAGGGCGAGCGCCACCAGGTCGGTGATGTTCCGCTCGTCGTCGACAACCAGCACTCGGGTCGGTTCCGCCGCGGTCGGGGCCACAGCTCACCATGGTGGCAGCGATTCCTGGGAGTCTGCTCAGAGATTGCTGAGGGGCGGGTGGGCGGTAGACTGCGGCGGACGGGCAGCGGGTCGGGAAGCAAGGAGACGCCCATGGCAAACGAGGTTTTCGAGGCGGCGCGGACCGTGCTCGCCGTCCGCGAGTTCGCGGATCGACCGGTGCCTGATGACGTGATCCGGCGTGTCGTCGAGGCGGGGCGTCTCTCCGCAAGCAGCATGAATCTCCAGCCCTGGCACTTCGTGGTGGTGCGGGATCGTGAACGCCTGCAGGAGCTGGGCAGGCTCGTGAAGACGGGGCCGTACAACGCCCAGGCCGCATTTGCCGTCGTGGCGGCCTACCAGCGCTCCAGCCGCTTCGGCGTCTCCGACCTCAGCCGAGCCATCCAGACCATGATGCTGACCGCCTGGGCAGACGGCGTCGGGTCCAACTGGACCGGCTTCGGCGGGCTCGACGGCGTCCGGGAGTACGTGGGCCTGGACCCGAGCTACGAGGTGCTCGCGGTCGTGCCCTTCGGCTACCCGGCCCGCCGGGTGGGGCTGGGCAAGAAGAACCGCAAGCCGGTCGGCGAGGTGGCCTCACTGGAGAGGGCGGGGTCGCCCTTCGCCTGATGGCCGCGCGGCGCAGCCGACGTCGCCGCCCTGGCAGATCGCGACTCCCGCGCATCGGATGTGTGCAGTCGCTTCGATGTGCTCGAGCCCATCGTCGACGGGTGGCACGCGTGCGCCACGCCAGTTATGGAATTCTCTGTCCATAACCCGGTGGATCACTCGCGGTGTCCGCCAGGCCCTGGCAACGCCCCTGGCATCGAGGGGAAGATCCGCGAGGCGAGCAATGCGGCGGCGCCGATGGTTGGGTGCGCGTCCGCCCACCCAGCCGCGAGCGGTGGGGGGGTCGGGGGCCGGGAGGGCGGGAGAGTGATGGCGCTCCGAGGCGGCGGCCCGGCGTCACCGGAGGGGAGAATCACCGCTGACGCCCTGGGCGGCGGGGAGAAAAGCGGAGGAATCGCGATGAGAGCGGTGATCTACGAGCGCCAGGGCCCGGCCCACGAGGTGCTGCGGGCCGTCGACATCCCCCGGCCCGACCCGGGACCGGGTGAGGTCCGGGTGCGGATCAGCCTCTCCGGCATCAACCCCACCGACTGGAAGTCGCGGAGCGGGGCCACACCGCGGGCGATCGGCGAGTTCCAGATCCCCCACCACGATGGGGCGGGGGTGATCGACGCCGTGGGTCCGGGCGTCGATCAGGGTCGCGTGGGACAGCGGGTCTGGCTCTGGATGGCCGCGGCAGGCCGTCCCTGGGGCACTGCCGCGGAATGGTCGGTGGTTCCTGCTTACGCCGCCGTCCCGCTCCCCGATGGCGCCTCCATGGAGCTGGGGGCGTGCCTGGGGGTGCCCGCGCTCACCGCGCACCGCTGCCTTTACGCGGACGGGGATGTGGACGGCCGCACCGTCCTGGTCACCGGGGGAGCGGGAGCGGTTGGACACTTCGCCATCGAGCTCGCCAAGCACGGCGGTGCGCGGGTGGTCACCACCGTGAGCGGCGCGGAGAAGGCCGAGCTGGCCGGGGCCGCGGGCGCCGACCTGGTGGTCAACTATCGCGAGCCCGACGCCCTGGAGCGGATCCGCGGTTTCGCCGAGTGGGTCGACCGGGTGGTGGAGGTCAACATCGCCGCCAACCTCGCCCAGGACCTGGCCCTCGCCGGCCCGGGTACGGTGGTGGCCGCTTACGCCATCGACCAGCCGGATCCGGTCCTCCCGGTCAGGGCCTGCATGGCCGCCAACGTGACCCTCCGATTCGTGCTCCTCTACGGGGTGCCGGCGGCGGACCTGCTCCGAGGCGTGGAGGATGTGAGCCGGGCCCTGGCGGCGGGCGCCCTGACGGCGCTGCCGATCAGGAGGTTCCCGCTCGAGGAGTGCGCGGCGGCTCAGGAGGCGGTGCGGGAGGGCGCGGTCGGCAAGGTGGTCCTCGAGATCGGCTGAGCCGCCCGCCCCAGCGGCCAGGCGACCGCGAAACGCGCCCCGCCCCCCTGCGCCGGGGAGACGTCCCAGCGGCCCCCGGAGCTCCGGACCACGGCATCCGCTATGGCCAGCCCGAGCCCGGCTCCCTCGCCGCGTGCGGTCGCCCGGTGGAAGCGGTCGAAGATGCGGGGAAGCTCGCTCTCCGAGATCCCCTCGCCGTCGTCGCTGACGGACATCTCCACCCGGCGCCCGGGGAGAGCGCGGACCCCGACGACGACCCGCGACCGGGCGTGCCGGCAGGCGTTGTCGAGCAGCACGCCGATGAGGCGTTCCAGCCAATCGGGCGGGATCGAGATGGGAAGGGTCAGCTCCGGGGATTCGACCTCGAGGCTCAACGACCGCGCCTGGGCAAGCGCCGCGAACCTCTCGACGGCCACCGCTGCCGCGGTGACCAGGTCGATGTCGGCCGGCTCCGGGGGCTCAGGCTCGGAATCGAAGCGGGCCAGCCAGAGCAGGTCCTCGACGATCCGGCGCATCCGGCCGATCTCGCCGCTGACCCGGGTCAGGGCGGGACGGAGACTCCGGTCGCCACCGGCGAGGGCCACGTCGGTCTCCGCCTTGATGACGCTCAGCGGGGTCCGCAGCTCGTGCGAAGCATCGGCGGTGAAAGCCAGCTGGCGCTGCCGCATCCTTTCCACCGAACCCCCGACGCGGCTCCCGATGGCAAGCGAGCCGGCGAAGACGACGACCAGCAGCAACGGCCCGACCACGAGCTCAGCGAGCACCACGTCCGAGAGCTGACGCGACGCCGGCGCCAGGCTCTCACCGGCCACGGTCAATGCGCCGCTGGCGAGGCGCCGGCCCTCCACGCGGAACGGGATCCCGTTGACCGTCGCGCTGGCCGGACCGCCGGCGCTGCAGAGGCCGGACGGCAGCGCGGGGGCGTTGCCCACCGGGGTGCAGCGGCCGCCCGGCAGGGCGATCCAGGAGAGGATCGGGGCGTCGAAGTCACTGTCGGCGACGGCGGCATTCCCGCCGGCCCCCGCGACCTCGCCCATCCAGTCAGCCAAGCGCTGGTCGACAGCCGCGGTGAGGCTGTGCTCGACGATCAGGTCAGTGGCGGCGAGGACCGCCGCGAGGGCGGCCGCGACCAGGGCGGTGGAGACCGCGGCGGTGCGCAGGGCATGGCGGCGGAGGTCGGTTCCCGGCCGCCTCATCGGCCGACCAGACGGTATCCGGTGCCCCGGATCGCGAGGATGGACACCCCCGCATCACCTCCCAGCTTGGCCCTGAGGCGGGCCATGTGGGCCTCCATCGCATTCCAGCTGGCGTCGGCGTCGGGCCAGACGTGCTCGGCGATGCTCTGACGGCTCACCACCGCTCCCGCGCGGCGAAGCAGCAGCTCGAGGATCGCGAACTCCCGTGGGGTCAGGTTCAGGACTCGGCCCCCGCTCCGTGCCTCGTGGGTGGCCGGATCGAGGCTCAGGCTGGCCAGCCGGAGGGTGGGCTCGGACGTCGGACCGCCGCGGCGCAGCAGCGCCCGCATCCGTGCCAGCAGCTCATCGAAGTCGAAGGGCTTGACCAGATAGTCGTCGGCCCCGGCATCGAGGCCGCGGACGCGATCCTGGGTGGTGTCGCGGGCGGTGAGCATCAGGATGGGCAGGCGAAGCCCGCGGCGGCGGGCCTCAGCGATGACCTGGGCACCGTCCAGCGCCGGCATCCTCCAATCGAGGACGGCCGCCGCGTACTCCCCGGTCATCAGCATGTGGAGAGCGTCGTCGCCACGGCCGGCGGTGTCCACCAGATACCCGGCCTGGAGCATTCCCCGCCGGAGCGCCGCGAGCAGCGGGGCGTCATCCTCGGCCACCAGGACCCGCATGCCCGCCACGCTAACGCTTCCCGTGCGGGTCCGGAGCAAGACTCCGCCGATGCCGAACACACTGGCTACGATGGCCCGCCCGGCTGACGCCGGCCTGACCGCGCGTCACCAGATGGGTGGGCGAGAGCGCTCCGGCGGTCCTCGCCCGCGGTGTCGACGGGCGCGGGCACCGTAAGGCATCCGTCAGGGGAGGGCCATAGGATCGCGGCATGGTGCGCTTCCTCCCCACCGCGGCCACGCCGCCGCGCCCCCGGGCATCCGCCGTGCCGCCACCGCAACCCAGGCGCGCTGTCAGGTCTCCGCGCGCCTGGGGACTGCGGCCGGGCGATGCCGCGCTCATCGTCTTCGGCAACGCGCTCCTGATCGTCCTGATGTGGGTGCGCCACGGCCAGCTCCCCAACCTCGTGAGCCCGGCCGCGGACTTCACAGCCATCGGCCAGCTCGCCGCTCTGCTGGGGACATACTCGGCGCTGGTCCAGGTGGTGCTGATGTCTCGGAGCCCCTGGCTGGACAGCATCTGGGGAATCGACCGCATCGCGGGTTGGCACCGCTGGCTCGGCTTCGCCACCGTGTACCTGATCTGCGGCCACGTTTTCTTCACCACCGCCGGGTTCGCGCTCGCCGACGGCCGCAGCTTCGCCACCCAGACCTGGGTCTTCCTGACCACCTATCCCTACATGCTGATGGCCTATGTGGCGATCGCCCTCTTCATCCTCATCGCGGTGACCTCGATCCGGGCGGCACGCCGGCATGTCTCGCACGAGACCTGGCATCTCATTCACTTCTACGTCTACCTGGCGATCGCGCTCGCCTTCGGCCACGAGGTGGCGGTGGGCACCGACTTCGTCCACGACCCGGTGGCGCTCGGCTACTGGATGGCCCTGTATGCCGCCGCCCTGCTCTGCATCGTCGCCTTCCGGATCGTCATCCCGATGCGGCTCGGGCTTCGTCACCGCCTCCACATCCAGAGCCTGGTCGCGGAATCGCCGCAGGTCACCTCCATCTACATCGGCGGCCGCGACCTCGCCGAGCTGCCGATGCGCGCCGGGCAGTTCTTCAAGTTCCGCTTCCTGGCCCGAGGCCGGTGGTGGCAGGTCCACCCCTTCTCCCTGTCGGCGGCTCCCAATGGCGAGTACCTGCGCATCACCGTCAAGGGGGTGGGCGAATTCAGCCGCTCGCTGGCCCTCCTCAGGCCGGGGACGCGGGTGCTCGTGGAGGGGCCGTACGGAGTCTTCACCTCGGTGCGGCGGCACCATCCACGGGCGCTGCTGATCGCCGGCGGGATCGGGATCACCCCGCTCCGCGCGCTCATCGAGGAGATGCCGCAGCGGAAGAACTCCATCGCGCTCCTGTACCGGGCGCGCACCTGGGCCGACGTCGTCTTCAAGGACGAGCTGGACCGCCTGGTGTCCGCCCGCGGCGGCGTCATTCACTACATCGTCGGGCGGCGGGGACGCGAGATCCACCCTCACCCATTCGCTCCCCGCCTGCTCGCCTCCGCGGTCCCCGACCTGCGCCAGCGCGACGTCTTCGTCTGCGGCCCGCGGGAGATGGTGGACGACGTCCTGGGCAGCCTTCACGCGCTCGGCCTGCCCGCGCGCCAGGTCCATGTCGAGCGCTTCGCGTTCCTGACCTGAGAGGTACCCGGGATGCCCGTGCGCGCCATCGTCAGCTTCGTCGCCACCGCGGTCGGCCTGATCCTGGTGTTCAGCTTCCGCACCCCGCCGGCGGCACCGGCCGCGGCGCTGACGCCCACCACCCCGCCGTCGACGGCGGCGCCGGCGGCGACCCCATCCGGAGCGCCTCCATCGGGAGGCGGCAGCCCGACTCCCACCCCGCAGTCCTCGACCGGCTTGAAGAACGGGACCTACACGGGCCAGAACGCGGCCAACTTCTACGGGCCCGTGCAGGTGCAGGTGGTGATCTCCGGCGGCCGGATCACCGACGTCAAGATCGTGCAGCAGCCGAGCGACAACCCCCAGTCGGCGTACATCGCGTCGGTGGCCATCCCGTACCTGCGGCAGGAGGTACTCCAGGCCCAGAGCGCGCAGGTGCAGATCATCAGCGGGGCCACCTTCGACAGCCAGAGCTACATGCAGTCGGTGCAGTCGGCGCTGGACCAGGCGCATGCCTGACGAAACGATGAGAAGGTGATGGACGAAGGGTGGCCGCCGTCCCGCACCGTGCGGGCCGAGCCGGTCATGGGCACGGTGATCACCGTCGACGTTCGCGAGGCGGGCGACTGGGCGGGTGCGATCGACAGCCTGTTCCGCTGGTTCGACGAGGTGGATTCGCTCTTCAGCACCTTCAAGGCTGGAAGCGAGGTGAGCCGGCTCGCCCGCGGCGAGCTCACCGAGGGCCGATGCCAGCCTCAGGTCCGCGAGGTGCTCGCCCTCTGCGAGGAAGTGACCCGGCGGAGCCAGGGCGCCTTCGACATCCGGGCTGACGGCAGCCTCGATCCCTCCGGACTGGTGAAGGGGTGGTCGGTGGAGCGTGCCGCGGCGATGCTGCAGGCGGAGGGAGCCCGCAACTTCTTCATCGGCGCGGGCGGTGACATCGCGGCCCGCGGCGGCCCCGCCCCGGGCCAGCCCTGGCGCGTGGGGATCCGCCATCCTGAGATCGCCGGCAGGATGGCCGCGGTGCTGGAGATCGGCGACCTGGCGGTCGCCACCAGCGGCGCCTACGAGCGCGGCCAGCACATCGTCGATCCGCGCACCGGCCGGCCGCCGTCAGGTCTGCTCAGCATGACCGTGGCCGGACCCAGCCTCACCTACGCCGACGCCTACGCGACCGCGGCCTACGTCATGGGTGAGCCCGGTCCGGGCTGGGTCGCCGGCATCGACGGCTACGCCGCCCTGGCCATCACCGCCGACCGGCGCACCGTCTGGACGGCGGGGATGGACGCGCTCCGGGTGCGGGACGGCGCCGCCGCCGTCTGAGCACAGTCAGGGAGCCGCAAGCCGGTCGGGCTAGCCTCCCGGTTGTGGAGCGGGATCGCCAATCGATCGCAGCCGTGGCGGGGTGGAGCCGGTGAGCCCTCCCGTCGAAGAGGCCTCCGTCGCGGATCGCCTCGACGCTTCCATCCACAGCTGGGCGGCTCCGCTCTCCGAGCTGGTCACCGGCCCATCGCACCGCCGCCTCGACGCGGCGCCGCGTGTCGAAGCCAACGCCCGGTTGACCGCGACCATCGGGATCGTGCTCCTGCTGCTGTTCGCGGCGGAGGGCATCACGGTGCTCTCGATCCACCGGCTCCTCCCCCTCCACGACGCCATCGGGCTGCTCCTGATCCCGCCCGTGCTGCTCAAGATGGCGAGCACCGGCCGCAGATTCGCCGCCTACTACCTCGGGGACCGCGAGTACCGCGCGGCCGGGCCACCCCCCATCCTGCTCCGGCTGGCCGGACCGCTGGTGGTGATCCTGACGGCGGCGCTGCTCGGCACCGGCGTCGAGCTGTGGCTCTTCGGCCCCCGGTTCGGGAGCCTCTGGCTGACCGCGCACAAGGCGAGCTTCGTCCTCTGGCTCGGGGTGATGGCGATCCACGTCCTCGGCCACCTGGAGCGCGCTCCCCGGCTCGCCCTCCGCGACCTGGCTGGCCGGCCGGCGGTGGCCGGCAGCGGACGGCGCCGAGCCTGGCTGGCCGCCTCACTGCTGATGGGGCTGGCGCTGGCCGCCGCGGTCCTGCTCTACCACTCGCCCTTCATGGCGCCGCTGGAGCACTGACCTGACCGTCCCGCCCCTGGTGGGTCAGTGTGCCTCTCGATATACTCGGCGTGAGGCACCGGACTGAC
The DNA here is from genome assembly GCA_035624785.1 of Binatia bacterium. GTDB lineage: Bacteria > Chloroflexota > Dormibacteria > Aeolococcales > Aeolococcaceae > JAJZNI01. Next base: position 301,130 of record DASPQV010000025.1, read on the forward strand.
CGGCTCGGAGCGATGGCCCCTCGGGCCCAGGCTCTCCGCCCGGGGCCGTCCGGACCGGGAGCCGGGGATCCTCGTGAGCGGCGGCGGAGGGAGCAGGCGATGTCGACACGAAGGCAATTCGCCCTCCTCGGCGCCTGGGCCGCGCTGCTGGCGATCGCCCTGGGCGTCTTCATCTGGGTCCGCCAGCCGCAGCCGCCCTACGCCAGCCTCGGCCAGCTCTTCCAGGCCGCCGACAGCAGCCATGCCGCCGGCATCCCTCCCCAGCAGCAGCTCTCCCTCGATCCCTCCCATCCCACCCTGATCGGGACCGACACCGTGACCTGGTGGGACGCGGCGGGCGGCGAGCACCGAACCCCCATCCCCGACCAGGACGTGGTCATCTCCACCCTGCACCAGGACGGCTACGACAACATCGCGGTGGACACCGGCGTCCCCCTCAAGACGATCCTGCTGATCCTGGTCCCGACCCTGATCGTGGTCATGGTCATCGTCATCCTCTACTGGCGCCAGGGGAGCTCCGGGGTGGCCCGGCTGCTCCGCTTCGGCCGGAGGAAGTCGGCAGGTGAGCGCCCGGCCACCCGCTTCTCGGATGTCGCCGCCTGCGAGGAGGCCAAGGTGGAGCTCGCCGAGGTGGTCGACTTCCTCCGCGATCCCAGCCGCTACCGGGAGCTGGGAGCCCGGGTCCCCCGGGGAGCGCTCCTGGTCGGACCTCCCGGGACCGGCAAGACCCTGCTCGCCCGCGCCGTCGCCGGTGAGGCGGACTGCGCCTTCCTGGCCCTCTCGGGCTCCGAGTTCGTGGAGATGTACGTGGGGGTCGGGGCGGCCCGGGTCCGGGACCTCTTCGCCCGAGCCCGCAAGTCGGCGCCCTGCATCGTCTTCATGGACGAGATCGACGCCGTCGGCCGCCGCCGCGGCGGCAGCGGGGTCAACCCCGGTCACGAGGAGCGGGAGCAGACCCTCAACCAGCTCCTGGTGGAGCTGGACGGATTCGACCAATCCTCGCGGATCGTGGTCCTGGCCGCCACCAACCGGCCTGACGTGCTCGACGAGGCACTGCTGCGGCCGGGGAGATTCGATCGCACCGTGACCGTCGACGTGCCCGACGTCGCCGGCCGCCGGGCGATCCTGGAGCTGCACTCGCGGGACAAGCCCCTCGCTGCTGACGCGGACCTCACCCTGATCGCCCGGCGCACCCCCGGTTTCACCGGCGCGGACCTGGCCAACCTGGTCAACGAGGCGGCGCTCCTCGCCGCTCGGGAGCGTGCCCCCACGATCGCCGTGGAGCACCTGGAGAGGGCGGTGGACCGGGTGCTCACCGGGCCCGAGCGCAAGGGCCGGCTGGTCAGCCTCGCCGAGCGGCGGATCATCGCCCACCACGAGATGGGCCACGCCCTGGTCCTGGCGGCACTGCCCGGCACCGACCCGGTGCGCCGGGTGAGCCTGGTGGGCCGCGGGCGATCCCTGGGTTGGACACTGACGGTCCCTGAGGACGACCGCGTGCTGGGCTCGAAGTCGCAGCTCACCGCCCGGCTGACCGGGCTGCTCGGCGGGCGGGCGGCCGAGGAGATCCTGCTCGGTCCCGAGGACATCACCACCGGCGGCGCGGACGACCTTCTCAAGGCGACCCAGCTGGCCCGGCAGATGGTCACCGAGCTGGGCATGTCGCGGGTCGGGCTTCGGGTGGTCGAGGCGGATGGTGACCTGGGCCCGTCCCGTCCCCATTCGGACGAATTGGCGCGCCGTATCGACGCGGAGGTGGATCGCCTTCTCACCGAGGCGATGCAGCGGGCCGGCGAGATCCTGCTGGAGCGGCGCGACCTGCTCGAGGACCTGGCGGCGCGGCTGCTCGAGGTCGAGACGATGAGCGCGGAGGAGATGGGCGAGGTGATCGCTGCGCATCCCGCGGTGGAGCTGCGCGGCATGCGATCGGCCAGTCGCGAGAGGCCTGTGGTGGCGGCCGCGCCGCAGCGGGTCGAGGCCGCGTCCGCCCCGCTGGATGCGATCCCGGCTCCGGGCGTGACCATGGCGGCGCCCGCCGTGGCCGTGGCCCGGCGTGCCGCGGCGGCGATCCACCCGTCCCCCTCCGGGGTGGCGGTTGCAACCGGCCCGCTGCCGGCGACCTCGGAGCGGGCTGCCGTGGCCGCTGTGGCGGCCCCAGGGAGCCGTGCCGGCGTCGCCGCACCCGGGCGCCGGCTGCTGCGATCCGTGCTCCAGGCGGCGCAACGGGCCCTGAGGCGGCCTGGAACCGGCAACCCCTCGGGCTGAGAGGCGGCTGGCGCTGCCTCGGGACGTGAGGGGAGAGCCCTGCCCCCGCGCTCGACCCCTTGTGGACGAAACTGTCAATAACAGGCACGGCGGCGTCAGCCGTCAGGCGCGTCGATCCGCCCGCTCGAGGACGAGGTCGAGAATGAGCACCAGCGCCGCCAGGACGGTCAGCGCCGGGCCGAGCCGGCTGAGCCCGGCGGCCTGGAGGACCACCCCGAGCAGGGCGGACACGCCGGCCCCGCCGATGCCCGCGGCCGCCAGCTGCCAGCCGACGGCGTGGACCGCCAGCGACCGGCCGAGCCGGGAGGGGGTCAGCGTCATGAGGGCGGGGAAGATGGGTCCGAGGCCGAGCCCGATCACCGGCAGGGCGGCCACGGTGACCCACGCGCTGGCACCGAGCCACACCAGGACGGCGCCGGCGAGGCTGACCGACGCCCCCATCCAGGCGGCCGTCTGTGCGGAAACCCGCGGGCCCAGCCCGGCCGCGGCGAGGCGGCCCGCGGTGAGCCCCGTCCAGTAGAGGAAGACCGCGACGCCGGACAGGGCGGCCGAGAGCCCCAGCGAACCGCGCAGGTAGCTGGCCGCCCAGGACCCGACCGACGCCTCCAGCCCGGTGTAGCAGAAGAAGAGAGCGAGGCTGAGAGGCAGGAGCAGCCGGCGCCAGTCCGGGGGTCGAAGTGAGGGGGCCGGAGGCGGCGCCGGCAGCGCGGGCCGGGGCGCCGAGGACCGGGATGCGGCCGGCGGCTCGGCGGGGAGCGGGACCTCCGGCGGGGCAGGTTTCTCCCGGTCATGCCCGCGGGGTACCGGTGGGATGGAGCGGCGGCTGGCCATCCATACGGCCAGCAGGACGACCTCGAGGATGGCCAGGGCCGCATAGGCGCCGCGCCACGCGGAGCCGGCCGCGAGGGCGGCGGTCACCAGCAATGGTCCCAGGGCCGCCCCCACTCCATACGAGGCGTGGAGGAGGTTCATCAGGGTCGGCCGCCGGTTCAGGGAGACCACGGTGTTGAGCGCCGCGTCCAGGGCACCCCCGGCGGTGCCCAGGAGCAGCGCCCCCGGGACCACCACCCCCCAGGCCGGAGCAGCGGCGATCAGTGCGGCGCCGGCCGCCGCGGCCACCGCCGCTGCCATCAGCAGGGCGGAGGTGCCGAGGGTGCGAAGCGCCGCTCCCGCCGTGATGGTGATGGCGAGGTAACCAGCCAGGGAGGCGAGGAGCAGTTCCCCCAGGCTGCCGAGCGGCTGGCCGAAACCAGCCCGCAGCGACGGCCAGGCCACCCCGAGCATCCCGTCGGGAAGCCCGAGGACGACGAAAGCGAAGAGCGATCCCGCGGCCGGGCCCAGCCCCGATCGGCTGGTGCGGGAGGCGGCGCCGGCGGTCACGGTTGGCAGCAACCGTGGATGGGACAGGCGGCGCCGGCGGTCACGGGTGGCAACGGTACGACCGGCGGCACTCTCCAGGCCCGGTCGGAGGCGCCGGCCCGAGGGCACCGCCGCGCTTGACATCACCCATCGAGCTCATCAAGATATGGGGGCGGCGGCCGGCACAACCACTACATCTTGATTCCGGCTCGCGCCTTCTCCTTCGCCGGAGGCCCGGTCCTCGGGGGATCGGGCCTCTTTCAGCCGAGGATCACGGCAGGCGAGGGAGGGATGATCCGGAGAGTTCGGGCGGCCGCTGCGGTGGTGGGCCACCCGCCGGCCAGGGCGGTGCCTCAGCTGTCCGCCCAGGCGGGGGCGGCGGTCGCGTCCAGGTCGAGGTTGCTGGTGATCTGCCTGGGGTGACCCGGGACGGCGGCGGTGGCGCCCTTCAGGTACCAGAGCTGGAAGTACCCGTCGCCGCCCTCCGGAGCCAGGTAGAGGAGATCCTGGCCATCCGGCGACCAGGTCGGAGAGGCGGCGAGCACCCCCGTGACCTGGCGCTGGAGCGGACCGAGCGTGCCGGTTGCGGCATCGAAGCTGGCGACCACCAGGTCCGACTCGGCGCTGCTCGGAGCGCCGGCGACGACCGGGGTGCAGATCATGGCGATCTCGGTCTGATCGGGGTTGAGCGCCGGCTGGGCGCAGTCATCGCCGGGTTGGGTCAGCGCCGTCCCGTCCTCGCCCGGAGCGCAGGTGGCGGGGGAGCCTCCCTTGGGATCCAGGCGGATCTGGCTCACCTCGGTGCCCGGGACCGCGCCCGCCAGCGGCGTGCTCAGCTCACCGGTGTCGCCGTACGCCGATTCGTAATCGACGTAGACGAGACCGCCGCCCAGCAGCGGAACCGGGCTGACATCGCCGCCCGTGTAGTAGTTGGCCCAGCTCTGCTGGGTGATGTCCTTGCCCTTGACGACGCCGGCCCGATCGATCTCGGTACCCAGCGTGGTGCTCCAGATCGAGTAGTCGACCTGGTAGCCGTTGCCCGGCTCGCAGACGCCGCCCTTGGGCCAGTCGTAGCTGAAGTACAGGGTGTCCCCCGGACCCACCGCCGGGTAGGCGATCCAGTCGTCGTTGCCCAGCTGGGTGGCCGTTACCTTGCCGGAGTCGTGGCTCAACTGCGACTCGATGCTGCCGTCGAGGTTCAGCTCGTAGAGGTCGGAGAAGTAGTTGGTGGTCACCTTGACCGCGAGCAGCGCGCTGCCGTCAGGGAGCAGCACCGGCTGCGTCCAGCCCTGCCCCGGGGGCTGGAGCTCGGTGATGGTGCTGCCGTGGAGGGAGTACAGCCCTCCGCCCGCCGCGAAGTAGATGGAGCCGGGCAGGGTGAATTGGGGGTGGAACTGGACGGGATTGTGGACGGGAGGAGCGTCGACCCGGCTGGACCGGCTCGCCAGGTAGCGGTTGACCCCGGCGCCGAAGCCGGCCATGAGGACCACGAGGATGGCGGCGGTGGCCGCCCGGCGGCGGCTCATGGCGCTGGGAAGTACTGGTGGACCACCCCGAGGATGGCGCTCATGTCGGGGAGCTCGACGTCCTGGCTGTCCACGACACCCATGCTGAACTGGGTCAGGAAGACGTGCTGGATGCTTCCCGACTCGACGTCCTTGACCAGCCCGAGCAGGGTGGGGAGATTGGTGAGCGGCACGTCGGTGAGCACCTGGCCGCTGAGCGCCGAGGCGATGCCGTTGACGTCGGCGATGCTGAGCTGGGCCAGCTTCTGGCGGAGCGCGACCAGGACCTGCTGCTGCCGGACGGTGCGGCCCAGATCGCCGTTGAGGTCGTCGTGGCGGGAGCGCACGTACTCGAGGGCCTCGTAGCCGTCCATGTGCTGAGCGCCGGGAAGCACCGAGACCCGGTCGGCGGCGTTGGGGTTGGTGCTGCCGGCGACGTCGTAGGGGTAGTTGTCGTCCATCACCGGGTGGCTGGCGACGATGTCGATGCCGCCGACCTCGTTGATGAGGTTGATCAGCCCCTCCAGCCCGATCCACACATAGTGGTCGACCGAGACCTGGAAGTCGCGCTCGATGGTTGCGATCTCGGCGCTGGCACCGTTGGTCCCGTCCGGTGGCGAGACGTCACCGAAAGCCTGGTCGACCTTGCCGGACCCCAGGGACGCGCCGGTCCCGCTGTAGAGGGGCACCCAGAAGTCACGGGGGATCGAGAGCATGGTGACGCTGGACGTGGAGGGGTCGACCCGCATCAGGATCAGGGACTGGGCGCAGCAGAAGATCGGAGTTCCCGCGCCGTTGGTGAACTTCTGGTCGTTGTCGGAACCCATCAGCAGGACCGTGAAGGCGGAGCCGGTGGGAGGCGCGGTCGACGGGGGGCTCGTGGCCGGACCACTGGTGGCGGTCGGATGCAGCGAGGGGATCGCGTTCTGCCCCGTCGCCCCCACCGCCGCGGTGATGGTGGGCCAGAAGAAGCTGACCACGCCGCCCACCCCGGCGAGCAGGAAGCCGAGCACGATCAGGGCGATCCAGCGCAGCCGGGGCAACCTGAGAGTGTGGCGTGAGCGGCGCCGCCGCCGCCGCGGCTCCGGCCCCCTCTGAGGACGGGTGTCGCTCATCTCATCCGGACTCTGGCCGCCGCCCCGGGCCGCGGGGACCATCCGGCCTCCCGGCGCTGGGGAGCGAGCGCGGCCTCCACATCCCGTGTGGCCGAGCCGTACGCCGCCGGGTGCGGCACGCCGGCATCGGCAACTCCTTCTCCTGTCACAAGGCGAGACCGCTCCCCGACGGACCGCCAACGGCCGGATGATAGCCGACCGGGCGAGAGGTCGCCCCGAAGGCTCGGCCGACACGTTGCGCGACCCACCGGCACGGCGACGGGAAAGGGTGCGGGGTTGCCTACTCTTGATCCATGCGGCGGGAGCGGATCGACGCCGACCAGGCCCTCTTCTCCGAGCGGCTGGCGGGCCGGCCGGCCGGGCTGCGCCGGAGCCTGGCGCGAGCGGCCGCCCTAGCACCCCACCTGGGGGTCGACCTCGCGGCCTGGCGCGCCCGGCCTCAGCGGGTCCTGATCGTGGTCGGCTCCAAGGGCAAGGGGACCGCGGCCACCTACGCCTCCGCCACCCTGGCGGCGGCCGGCCTCAGGGTGGGAACGCTCACCAGCCCGGGGCTGCGCAGCAACCGGGAGCGCATCCGGGTGGGGGGGACGGCGATCGACCGTCTCGGCTACGAGCGTCTGGTCGGTGACGTCGCCTCGACCGTCCGCAGTAGGGGCCCCCAGCTGCCCGACGGCGGTTACCTGTCACCCAGCGGGCTCTTCCTGCTGGCGGCGATCCGGCACTTCTCGGATCGCGGCTGCGATGCCGTGGTGCTGGAGGCGGGGATGGGCGGGCGCTCTGACGAGGTCGCCCTGCTCTGGCCCGGGGTCGTCGCCATCACCGCCGTCATCGAGGAGCACGTCGGTGTTCTTGGGGACAGCGTCACCGAGATCGCCGCCGAGAAGGCCGGGGTCGTCACCGCGGCGACCAGCGCCCTGGTCAGCGCGCCCCAGCCGTTCGCGGAGGCGGATCGCGTCGTCGTCGAGGAGGCGCGAAGACACGGGGCCGAGCTGATCCGGGTCGACCGGACATCGACCGTGCCCGGCGACAGCGAGCTTTCCCCCGGCCTGGGCCGGGTCAACGCGCTGGCCGGGGTGACCGCGGCCCTGCGCCTGCTCGACACCGGTCGATGGACGCCGCCACCGCCGGCGACGCTTCGGACGGTGCTCGACGGGGTGCAGCTGCCGGGTAGGTTGAGCCATCACCGCCTCGGCTCCCAGCACTGGATCATCGACTGCGCCACCAACCCGGAGGCGATCGCCGGTGCCGTTGCCCACGCCACCGAGACGATGGGACGGCCTACCGCGGTGCTCAGCTACGTCCCCCGCCTTCGCGACGACGGTCCGCTCCTGGAGGCCATGGGCGAGCTGACGGTGGTGCGGGTGCCGGGTGGGTCCTCGACCGGACCACCCGGGAGGGGAGCGGTGATGCACCTGGACCAGGTGGACCTCGACGCCCTGGGGCCGCGGGTGCTCGCCGTCGGTCCCGCCTACTTCGCCGGCGAGCTGCTGGCCACCCTCGACGTGGACTGCGAGCGCAGCTTCGGGCCGCCTCCCCCGACCTGAGACGCCCACCGAGACGCGCTACGCGCTCGCCTCTACCAGCGGTGGTCGCCGGCGGGAAGGTGTGAGGTGTCGTTCCAGCGCCAGATGATCGGGGCGTCCCGGTCGGAGCCGAGGATGGAGATGGCGCCCGCCGAGAAGGCCAGGTGCTCGCCGGCCACCGGCGGCAGGTCGCACCAGCGGGCGGCCAGGATGCGCAGCAGGTGGCCATGGGCGAAGAGCGCCACGTCGCCGCCGGCGGCACGGACGCTGGCGAGGACGCTCTCAGCACGCCGGGCGACGTCCTCAGCGGTCTCGCCGCCGACCACCCCGTCGCGCCAGATGGTCCAGCCGGGACGCTGCTCGCGGATCTCCTCCGCGGTCCTCCCTTCGTAGCTTCCGTAGTCCCATTCCTGGAGATCCGGTTCGACGCGGGCAGCGCGCCCGAAGCCGGCGATGTCACAGGTCTTCCGGGCCCTGCGGAGCGGGCTGACCATCACGGTCGCGAAGCGCCACTCGCGGAGCCGGTGGCGCAACCACCTGGCCTGAGCCTCCCCCTCGGGATCGAGGGCGATGTCGCTGCGGCCGGTGTGGCGACCACTGCGGCTCCACTCGGTCTCGCCATGGCGGACCAGGACGACCAGGGGAGCGGCGCCGCCCGGAGACCCACCCAGGGAGATGGCCTCCCGGCCGGTGCCACCCGGCGTCATCGGGGAAGGAGGCGCCTTTTCCTGCCACCCGTCAGGCGGCGTTTGGGAGACACGAGCCGGGCCACACCGAGGACGACCACGGCTCCGAGGAAGGCGACGATGATGTCCTGGATCAGCCCCAGGACTCCCCCCGCCCTCAGCAGTGACGGGGCCACGTAGTGGATGACCAGACCGCCGAGGAGGGCCCCGGCCAGCCCGAAGACCAGGTCCATCAGGCACCCCATGCCGCGGCCCTGGACGACCCGGCTGGCCAGTGCCCCGGCGATGAGGCCCACGATCACCCAGGTGAGGAGGTGGCCAATCACGGCGAGCAGCCCCCAGACGACCAGGATGACCAGGAGGATGAGGACGATCGCGATCAGCATGTGGGTAACCCTACCCCGCGCCGCGGTCGTCCCGCAGCGATGCATCGGCCGCCCCGGCGTGCTCCGCCACGGGGGCAGCAGCGGCATCCCTGAGCCGCCGGGCGATCTCGGCCCACGGGGCGGAGGGCTCGACCGCGTAGGGCATGAGGCGGCCGGCCCGGGTCCCGTAGCGCCGGAGCAGCGCCGCTGGCAGCTCGTCCCAGGTGGCGGTGGTGCAGACCGAGTCCAGCAACGCGTCGTCGACCTCCGCCGGCATCTCGGGCCATCGGCCCTGGACGCTGAGCCGGTGGAGGCGGTCCGCGATCTCCCCCTGACCCTCGAGCTCGAGGACCGGCCGGTAGGTGGGCGTGGAGGCGTAGAAGGCGACCTGGGCTCGCAGCGGTCCGCGGGCCGCGGCAGCCTCGTCCGCGGTGCGCCCGGTGGCGATCATGGCCGGCACGGCGAGGGTGACCTGGTCGGGATCGCGGCCTGACGCCGACGCCGCACCACGGACGAGCGGCCGCACCACGGTGTCGAGGTAGCGCTCGGTGTGGAGCGGGTGGACGTGGACGCCGTCCGCCTCGCCGCCCGCGACCCGGAGCATTGCCTCCCCCACCGCGGCCAGGAAGATCAGAGGTGCCGGCACGTCCAGGGGTCCGGGGTTGAAGAAGGGCGGCAGCAGGCTCAGCGAATAGAACTCGCCGCTGTGCCGGAGCGGGGTCCCCTCCTGGAAGCTCCGCCAGATCGCCCGGATCGCCCGGATGAGGTCGCGCATCCGAGCCGCGGGCCGGTCGGCCGGGACCGAGTAGCGCCTCTCATTGTGGGCGCGGACCTGGGCCCCGAGCCCGAGGATGAATCGTCCGCGTGAGGCTCGCTGGAGATCCCAGGCCGCCTGGGCGTGGACCATGGGGCTGCGCGGAAAGGCGACCGCGATGGCGGTCCCCAGGGTGATCCGCTGTGTAGCCAGCGCGGCGGGGAGGAGCGGCAGGTAGGGATCGTGGCCAGTCTCGGCGGACCAGACCCCGTCGAGCCCGTCCGCCTCCGCGGTGGCCGCCAGGCTTGCCGAGTCAGCGCCGGTGAAGCCAAGGGGCAGATCGAACAGCACCGTCGTGATTATCCGCGCGACCGCCGCACGCCCGAGGGTTCGCTAAGCGCGGGCTCGGCACACTACGATCGCGCCTGGATGCTGTTCGCCGCTGCGGCTCCCACCCCCTCGCCCGGCCCCAGCCTGCAGGGCTGCCAGAACAACCCGATCCGGGGGGTCTGCACCGCTCTCGGTGGCGACAGCAGCGCCATCGGGCCGCTGGTGCAGCGGGTCCTCGGGGCGCTGATCATCTTCGCGCTGGTGCTGATCGCCGGCTACGTGGTGCGGAGGATCATCACCGGCGCCGCCGACCGCGCCGTCGGCGATGCCCAGGTCCGGGGCCTGGCCCGCAACGTCATCACCATCCTGACCTGGCTGCTCGCGGTGATCGGCGGCCTGGTCGCCGGCGGCCTGGACGCGGCCTACGTCTTCACCTTCGGGGGCATCTTCAGCCTGGCCATCGGGCTCGCCTTCCAGGACCTGCTCCGCAACGTGCTGGCGGGGATCTTCATCCTCATCGAGAAGCCGTTCCAGATCGGTGACCGGATAACGGTGACCGAGCAGGCGGGCATTGTCCACGACATAGCCCTGCGCACCACGGTGCTCCACACCGACGACGGGCGGATCGCGGTGGTGCCCAACCTGCTGGTATTCCAGAACGCCGTCCTGGTCGGCCAGGAGCCGCCGCCCCCCTCGGTGCCCGCCCCCGATGCCGGGGAACCCGGGCCCCACTCCGAAGTCCTCCCCCAGCAGGCCTCAAGCTCGACTCCGCCACGGGGGCGGCTGCGCCGGCGCCCGCGGGGCTGACCCGGACTTTCCAGCCGCGCGCCCGGGGATCCGGCACCTGTTCGCGGCGGTCCGTGTCGATGTCCGGCGGGGCTCCTCGCGGGCGCGTCCGTGACCGATGACCGCTGCGAGGGGCCGGCGCCATCGCCGCAGATGCGGCCGCGGCGTCCGGGTGCGGCGGCCCGGAGCGCGCGCCCGCCGCCGCAGGCTGACCGCTCGCCTGGTGGGCACGCCGGCCAGCGAGAACGGAGGCCCCCCTCCAGGGGCGTCCCGGGGGCGGCTCGGACGCGTCGAGCGCCTCGCCGCACGTCCCAATGGTAAGGAGCCGGAACCCCGCCGGCCAGCCCGTCGGTGGACCGTGAAGCGTTGTCGTGCCTGCGCCAGGAGTTGTTGCGTCCGCTGCAGCGGCGTGCCGCCAGCGTGGCAGGGACGCGAAAGCTGGCGGCCGACCAGAGGTGGCGCCGACAGGGCGACGGGATGGGGCGGGTCAGGCCTCCGGCTCGGGCGCCGGCTCGGCGGCAGCCTCCGCCTCGGCGGCTGCGGGAGCCTCCTCCGGGATGGCCAGGCGGAGTGCCGCGATCTTGGCGACGACCTCATCCGGGTCGATGTGGCCGGCGAGCTCCACACCCCGAGGAAGCTGGATGTCACGGACCCGGACCGACTGGTCGATCTCGTCCAAGCCGCTGACATCCACGCTGAGATGAGCGGGCAGATCGCCGGGCAGGGCCTCGATGCGGAGGGTCGACACCACCTGCTGGAGCAGCCCGATCTTGAGCTGGCTGACGGCGGGGGGATCGCCGACGGGGAGCACGGGGACGTCCACCTGGAGCCGCTCCCGGAGGTTGACGGCCAGGAAGTCCACGTGGAGGGGGCGGGCGCTTCGCGGGTCGATCTGGAAGTCTCGGATGAGCACCTTGCGCGGCCGCTCGCCGCCGAGCTTGAGATCGACGAGACGGGTGCGGCCGGCTCGCTCCCAGACCCGGCTGAGAGCCGAGGCCTCGGCGCTTATCGCCACCGGCTCGAGGTCGCGCCCGTAGAGGACGGCGGGGACCCGCCCGCCGCGGCGCAGCGCACGGACGTGCCTGCCCCGCTCGGGACGCGGTTCTGCGCTCAGCGACAGGTCTGCCACGAGGCCAGGACTCTAACAGGGAGCCGGACCGGACCAGGTCCCGGCAGCCATTTCACTAGCTGCGGGCGGCGGCTCCGAACCGCTGGGTGACCCAGTCCACCACCTCACCGAGGGATGCCCCGGGGGTGAAGATCCGGGCCACCCCCAATCTCTCGAGCTCCCGCACGTCGCTGTCGGGCACGATCCCGCCCCCGAAGACGACGATGTCGCTGGCGCCCCGCTCCCTGAGCAGGCGGACGATCTCGGGGAAGAGGGTCATGTGGGCACCGCTCAGGATGCTGATGCCGATGCCGTCCACGTCCTCCTGGATGGCGGCGTCGACCACCATCTCGGGGGTCTGGTGGAGACCGGTGTAGATGACCTCGACCCCCGCGTCACGAAGGGCCCGCGAGATCACCTTGATCCCGCGATCGTGCCCGTCCAGGCCCACCTTGGCGGTGAGGATCCGGATCCGCCGACCCGGCCGGCCGATCTCCGACATCGTCACCGCCAGTGTACTGAGCCCGGGCGCTGACCACGGTGAGTCGGGATCGGATGGCGGCGCGAGGCAGGAGGGCCGGGCAACCGTGGACAGCCCGTAGGGTCCTCAGGCGGGCTGGGGAGCGGGAGGCTCTGAGGGGGACCCGGGGCCGGCCGCGCCGCCAGCCACGGAAGCCACGGCGGCAGCCAGCTCCACCGCCCGCTGACCGTGAGGCAGGGACGATCGCAGGGCGTCGTCGATGCCGGCACTGCCCAGGTGGGCTCCGGCGAGCGCACCCGCCAGGCTCACCGCCGCCCGCCGCCCGGGAGCCGTCGCCGCGCGGACCGCTGCCTCGACCTGGTCGGCGGAGCCCATCGCGGCGACCGCCAGCTGGAGTGCGGCGCCGGGGTCGTCGTCGTGTTCGGGCAGCTCGGCCGGACCAGTGCGGAGCCGGTCGAGCAGCGCCATGGGGGCATCCTCGAGGAGTGACTGGCGCACCCTGACGGCCGCGGTCACCGGGTCGAACCGGGTGAGGTCCGCGGCCAGGAGCGCGGCGGCGACTGCGGCGACCGCGGTGGCCTCGTCGGCTCCGGCGAGGGCGGCGACCCGGTAGGCGTCGCGGCGGATCCGGGGGCGGTCCCAAGGCGAGAGGAGCCCAAAGGGAACCGCTCGTAGCAGCAGGCCGGCGGGGCCCGCCTGAGACGACCCGGTCAGCCCCCGGCGGCGGAGGTCCTCTGCGTCGAAGCCGCCGACGCCGGCGATCGAGGCCGCAACCTCGAGCAGGTCCCCGGCTGCCGCCGGCGCCTGGGCGGCGCGCTCCCCGGCCAGGGCACCGAGGAAGGCGGCCTCCACCCGGCCGGCGTGGGAGGAGAGCTCGCCCGGAGGTGGCCAGTGCCGGACCGGCGGGGCCGTGCTCTCGGCGACCTCAGCGGCCGCCGAAGCCTCGGCGGCGGGGGGAGGCTGCGAGGGAGCGGGTGCGGCGTCTCCCTGCTCCTCGGCGTCCACGCCCGAACGGTATCCTGTCGGGTCATGGCATCGCTGGCCCCGCTGCGCCATCTCCGCCAGCCCCTGGAGCGGGTCGTCGTGCGCAGCGCCACCCGGCTGGTCGCGGTGCCCCGCCACCCCATGGCACCGGCGGCGGTCCGGGTGGAGCGGACCAGGGCGAGGCGGGGCGGTGAGACGGCGGAGCAGACCGCCATCACCCTCTGGTTCCAGGAGGGCCCTCAGCTCCCCAGCCCCAGCCTGTCGCGGTCGCCATGGCGGGTCGCGGCCGGTGTGGGAGTCACCCTGGTGGGTGCCGCCGCGGTGGCGGTGGCCTCCAGCCTCGCGGCCCAGCGCGAGGAGCAGCGGCGCATCCAGGCGGTGCGCCCGGTGCGGACCATCGCAGCGCCCGCAACCGCCGGCGCCGCCGACTGAGATCACACCAGGCACCGGCGATGCGGGCGGGGTGATCTCGCCGGGGGCCGGCTCCTCTCCGCGTGATGAAGGACCGAGGTGCTTGGGCCGCGGGCTCCTGATCGCCGGTCAGCCGCGGAGCCAGCCGAGCAGCTCGAAGCCGTGACGCCGCGGCCGGCTCTCCACCTCGCGCAGCGAGCTGCCATCGGTGATCAGCAGGTCCCGGGAGACCGGGTTCATCGCCTCCCGCCACTCGCGCACCACCCGCATCCGGAACCGGCCGGCGCTGGGCAGCGAGGCCGGCAGGGCCAGCACCAGGGATCGGTCTGGGACGGCCAGCAGGACCTCGCCTCCCGCCCGCTCCGCGAAGGCAGCCAGCACCTCGGGGACGGTGATCACGCTGCCCTGGAAGAGCCCGTCGCTGCTCATCCGCCAGCCGTCGGCTGGGATCCGGTCCGCGGCTCGGATTCGCTCCGGCAGCGCCGCGAAGCGCGCCCCGGTGTTGACGCTGGCCCGCTCGCCGGCGGTGGCCGGGTCGAGGCCGGCCGACTCCAGGTCACCGGCGGCGAGGCCGCGCATCACCGAGCCGGGCAGGACCTCGGCGATGAAGGCGACCACGGAGGCGCCGAGCGAGCGCGTCACCAGCTCCGCGGCGCGGCTCAAACCCTCGAGGTAGCGCTGGCTCCGGACGCACCAGAGCAGCCGGCTGGGGTTCACCTCCATCCCGGTGCGCGGGCTCAGCTGCCGCTCCGCCCGGCGCACGAAGTCGGCGATCAGGCTGGCGCTCCGCCCCGGCTCCCGCAGGCAGGCGTGGTGGAGGGGCGCCAGCGGCAGGGTGCTCTCGGCCCCGGCGGCGCGCACCGTCAGCGCGAAGGCGACACCGTCGATGCCCACCTCGATGCCGCGGTACCGCGACCGCAGCTGGAGCCGGAGCCGCTCCGCGAAGGCGCTGCGGTCATCGAGAGGCGCATCGGACATTCGACCCAGTGTGCGCCAGGGGTGAGAGCTCGCGCCAACTGGCGGTTGGTGCGATGCGCCGCTCAGTCCGACGAGGTCAAGGAAGCGCCTCGCCTATTCGATGGTGATGGCGCGGAGGACGTCAACCCGCGAGGCGCGGATCGCCGGGAAGATGGCGGCGAGGATCCCGAAGAGCCCGGCCGCGCACGCGTAGATGATCAGGTTGCCGCCGGGCACCGAGGTCTGGCTGATCCCGTCAGCATGCAGGGAGACCACCAGGGCGATGCCCATCCCGGCGCCCACGCCGAGACCAAGGACGGCGCCGAGCAGGGCGATGATCACCGACTCCCAGGCCACCATCTCGCGCGTCTGGGTTCGGGTCATGCCCAGAGCCCGGAGCAGGCCGATCTCGCGGGTGCGCTCGAGCACGCTCAGGGCAAGGGTGTTGATGATGCCGACCACGGCGATGATGATGGCCAGCCCGAGCAGCACGTAGATGAGGTTCAGGAAGCTGTTGAGGCCAGTGCTGACCAGGTCCTTGTACTCCGCCTTGGTCATGGCGGTGAGCACGGGGAAGCTCTGCAGGTCGTGGAGCAGTGACGCCTGAGCGGTGCTCAGGCTGACCCCGGACGCGGGATTGACCAGCACGGCGTCGTCCTGCTGGCTCACCACGTGGGGCGCCAGGGTGGCCAGTGAGACGAGGTAGCCGTTGATCAGGGCGTCGGGAGAGTAAATCCCCCCGACCACGGCGTTGATCCGGTCTCCACGGGGGAAGGTCATGGCCACCCGGCTGCCCAGCTGCAACCCGTCGGCGGCCGCGGTGGTGGAGTCCACCACGGCCGTGTTCTGGGTGGCGATGCTGGCCGCGCTGCCTGTGGTCATGCTGAGGTCGAGCACCCGCGAGAGCTGGCTCGGATCGAGGGCGAGCAGCGACGTCGAGACGTTGCCGACCAGGACATCGCTGCTCCGCAGCTCGGCGATGTCGGTCAGCCGCGGATCCTGGCGGAGGGTGCTGGCGATGTCGGGGGTGAAGCCGCCCCCGCCGCGCTGGTCCAGGACGACCAGCTGGGCCCTCACGCTGCCGTCGATGGCGGCGTCGATGCTCGCCTCCACGGACTCGGTGAGCACCGCGACCGCGGTCACCAGGGCGAGACCGATCATCAGCGCCGAGGCGGTGAGCGCGGTGCGGCGGGGGTTCCGCCGCGCGTTCTCGCCGGCGAGCCGGCCCGGGGCGCCCCGCAGCCGCCGCGCCGGCCAGCCCAGCACCGCCGCGACCGGCCTCACCAGGCCGGGGGCGAGCAGGGCCATGCCCAGGAAGATGGCGAGCACCGAGAGGCCGAGGATCGCCAGGTTCGGCCCGGTGTTGACATTGGCCGTGAAGAGCGTGCCCAGGAGCCCGGCGACACCGGCGGCCAGGACCAGCGACCCTGCCGCGATCCGGCCCCGCGGCAGGTCGTGGGTCTCGGGGACGGCCTCGCGAAGCGCCGCCACCGGCGGGATGTGGGTGGCTCTCCGAGCCGGGAAGGCGGCGGCGACCACGGTGACCACGGTGCCGATGACCAGGGACCAGATCAGGGCGTCGGCACCCACGCTGAGCGTCGCCGTCGAGCTGAAGATGCGCACCAGCACCCGGGCGACCAGGAGGCCGAGCACGAAGCCGAGCAGGGAGGCCACCACCCCGGTGATCGCGGCCTCGGTGACGACCTCGCTGAACACCTGGCCGCGGGTCGCTCCCACGGCTCGGAGCAGAGCCAGCTCCTGGGTGCGCTGCGCCACCAGGATGCTGAAGGTGTTGACGATCAGGAAGCTGCCGACGAAGACGGCGATCAAGGCAAAGACCAGGAGCGGGGTGCCCACGAAATTGTTGATCGTGGTCACCGCGGTCTGCTCGGCCTGGGACGCGGCCTGCTGGCCGGTCTGAACGGTCACCGCGTCCCCGCTCAGGGCGCTGGAGATGCGGGTCCGAAGCTGGAGGGCGGTGACCCCGGACTGGACGCTGGCGTCGATGGCGTTGTAGGTGCCGCCGGCCTGGAGCAGGGTCTCCGCGGTCGGCTCGGTGAAGAGGGCGAAGGACGCCCCGGCCACGCTGGTCTGGTTGCCGAACTCGGCGATCCCGCTGATCCGGAAGGACTGGGCGGGTCCGCCCTTGAAGGAGACCTCGACCTGGTCCCCGACGGCGAGGTGCTGGCGAGTGGCGGTGGCCTGGTCGATGACCATGTCGTCGGCCGCCTGGGGCGGGCTCCCCGAGGCCAGCCGGTAGGGGGAGAGCTGTTGGTCGGCGATCCAGTTGCCACCCAGCGTGGCCACCCCGACCCGTCCGGTGATCACCTTGCCGTTCTCGATCAGGGCGATGCCCCGGGTGCTGACCAGGCCGACGGCGTCCTGCACTCCCGAGACCGCCCTGATCGTGGCGAGCAGCGAGGTGGGCACCGGCAGGTAGGAGCTGGTCTCGCCGACCAGTGGCCTGCCGCGAACCTCCACCGCAACCCCCCGGTCCACGTTGCTCAGCACGCCCTGGAAGGTGTTTCGGATGGTGTCGGTCAGGATCAGGGTGCCGGCCACGAAGGTGACCCCGAGCACGATGGCGGTGGCGGTGAGGGCCAGCCGGAGCTTGTGGCTGAGGAGGCTGCGCAGGCTGACCTTCAGCATGGCGGGCCTAGTGCATCCTCATTCGCCCAGGTGCCGCACGACTTCCAGGATGGTGTCGGCGGTGGGCGAGCGCAGCTCCCGGACCACCCGGCCGTCGGCGAGGAAGATCACCCGGTCGGCGTGAGCGGCAGCGAAGGCGTCATGGGTGACCATGACGATGGTCTGCCCCAGGTCCGTCACCGCCCGGCGCAGGAACGCGAGGAGCTCGCCGCCGCTGTGGGAGTCCAGGTTGCCGGTGGGCTCGTCGGCGAAGATGATCTCGGGGCGGCTGACCAGCGCTCGAGCCGCCGCCACCCGCTGCTGCTGGCCGCCGGAGAGCTCACCGGGCCGGTGGCGGAGCCGGTCCCCCATCCCGGTGATGCGCACCACCGACTCCAGGAACATCGGGTCCGGCTTCCGGCCGGCGATCGTCAGGGGGAGCACGATGTTCTCCAGGGCATCGAGCGTCGCCACCAGGTTGAGGGACTGGAAGATGAAGCCGACCTTGTCGCGCCGGAGCAGGGTGAGCTGACGATCGCCCAGCGAGCCCAGCTCCACCTCGCCGATGAAGCTGTGCCCCGAGGTGAGCCGGTCGAGCCCGGCGAGGCAGTGGAGCAGTGTCGACTTGCCCGACCCGGACGCGCCCATGATGGCGGTGAACTCGCGCGCGCCGAAGGCCGCGCTGATCCCGTCCAGGGCGCGCACTGCGGTGTCACCGTGGCCGTAGATCTTGACCGCGTCCACCGCACGGGCGGCGGCCACCGGCATCGCCAGGGGCGGCGGCGGAACCGGGGCGGAGGCGGGTTGGCTGAGGCTCATCCCCGGCGAGGGTAACAGGCGGACCGGCGCTGGCGGCGGCGTGAAGCTTGCGGCTGCGACGGCGCGAAGCTCAGGCCGCGGAGGCGCGCCTCGACTTCACATAGTCGACGAGCACGTAGTCACCGAGGCGGTCCGGGCTGATGAAGAAGGCCCGACCTCGATTGAGCCGGGTCATCTGGTTGACGAAGCGCACCAGGTGATGGTTGGACTCGAGCATGAAGGTGTTGATCACGATGTTCTCGAGAGTGCAACGGCGCACCTCGACCAGGGTCTTGGCGAAGGTCTCGGGAAGCGGCGGATAGTAGAAGACCGGACGGCCGTTCTCGATGTGGGCGGTGGGCTCGCCGTCGCTCACGATGATCACCTGCTTGTTCTCGGCGTGGCTGCGTCCGAGGATGCGGCGGGCCAGCATGAGGGCGTGCTGCAGGTTGGTGCCGTACACGTACTCGTTGACGGAGAGCTGGGGCAGGGCGCGCGATGGGATCTCCCGGGCCAGGTCGCTGAAGCCGACCACCGTCAGGGCATCGCGCGGGTACTGGCTGCGGATCAGCGAATCCAGGGCGAGCGCCACCTTCTTGGCCGCATAGAAGTAGCCGCGCAGGGGCATGGACCGGCTCATGTCCAGCATCAGAACGGTGGCGCATCGGGTCATCGACTCGGTGCGGTGAACCTCGAAGTCACCCGCGTCCAGGCGGGGCACCCGCCGGCCCCGCACCGGGATATCGGCGCCGGGCTCGGGGCCCTCGGGTTCGCGGCCCTGCGGTGGCGGACCGGTGCGACCGGCGGGCGGCGGTGCCTCGAGCTCGCGGTCACCCTGAGCCTCGCGGGTCACCGCGTTCATGATCGTCCGCTGCACATCGAGGTCGAACGGGTCGCCGAACTCGTATCCCTTGCTGTCGTCGCCACGGTCGCCGCCGACCCCGAGCCGGAGCAGGTCGTGCTCTCCGAAGCGATCCCGGCTCAAGCGGGCAAAGAGATCGCCGAGCGCCTTCTGCCCGATCTTGCGCATGCCGCGAGCGGTCAGCTGCATGCCCTCGGCACTGCGCTCGACGAGGCCCCGGCCCTCGAGCTCCTGGACCAGGCGCTGCATCTCGTCCAGGCTCTGCGCCGCCTCGCCTCCGAGCAGCTGGTCGAGGAGTCCCCGCGCCTCGGGATCCATGGCCTCACCGCGACCGATCCCGCGCAGCTTCCGCTCCAGCTCCTCCATCGACTGCAGGCCGTCCATGAGGCCCATGGCCTCCTCGAGCGACACCTCCTCGTCGCCGAAGAAGCCGTAGCGGCTGCCCAATCGCGAGCGGGGCGAGAGCAGGTCGAGGGTGCCGGCCAGGTCGGCCAGGGTGGCCTGGAGCTCGGGGTCGTCGAACACCGACTCGATCACCGACTGCAGCTCCCGGCGCATCTCCGGGGAGAGCGACTGGAGCAGCGAATCCATGCGGGCCATCTGGCGCATCAGCTGCTCGATGAACTCGTCGACGGAGGCCGGCGCGTTGGGGAACATCCGTCCCCAGCGCTGCAGGAAGGACTCGTAGCTGCGCTGCCGCTGCGCCGGCGGGACGCCCTCGAGCTTCTGGCGCAGCAGGGCGTTGAGGTCCTTGGCCATGGCGCGCAGCTGGGCCATCTCCTCGCCGGTCATGGCCCGCATCGCCTGGGTCATCTCCTTGAAGTGGGCATCGACGACCTGTTTGCGGATCTCGTCGAGGAGGCGCTGGAACGCCGCTTCGGCCTGCGGGTCCATGAACTCGTAGTCGCGCAGCTTGCGGATCGCCCCGCCGGGGTCGGGCGGCAGGGCATCCAGCTGCCCCCGCCGCTGCTTGGCGACCCGCTCGAGGAGCGGGCGCGCCTCGTCAGGCGCTTGGTCCAACCTCTCCTGGATCCCCCTGCGCTCCTGGGAGATGACCCGGTCGAGCTTCTCCCGCATGTCCTGGAAGACCGAGTTGAGGTTGAATCTCTCGAGCTGGGCCTGCCGCCGCCGACCGAGCTGCTCCAGCATCTCCTCCATTCCCATGAGGTGGCGGCCTCGCCGGTCGTGCCAGCCCTGGCTGAGCAGGCGCCGCAGCGCGGTCTCGAAGTCCCAGCCGTGGAAGACGTCCTCGCTCAATCGGTCGAAGAGTTCCTCCAGGTCCGGGCCGAGCGGGTCCTGCGTCCCGTCCCAGGCGGAGAAGCGGTGCCGCGGCGCGGGCGAGGGCGCCATCGCGGCCGGTCTAGCCGCCGTACACCGACGTGCTCTCCAAGGCGGTCTTGTTGAGCCGCTTGCTCAGGTGCAGGCCCTCGAGGACGAATTCCAGAACCGCGGCCATCGAAGGCAGCCCCGGCGGCTCGTCCAGCTTCTGGCGCGCCCGGTCGAGCCCGGGGAGCTCGGCGATCGCCTGTGCATAGCTCTCCGCCGGCACCAGCGGGCCGACCTCCACGGTGAAGCCGCCACGGTCGAAGCGCTGCACCATGTCGGCGAGCTCGTGAGCGTTGAAGTGGCGCCGGAAGACATTGCTGCAGGAGGTGCGCACCAGCTTGTCGAGAACCTGCTCGTCGTCGTTGTCGTCCCAGGTGTCCAGCTCGACCTTGCCGGCGGTCGAGGCGCTGACGGCGACCAGGTCGCTGACCCTGGCCACCGCCTCCTTCTCCCCGGTGATCAGGGCCCGGCGGAGCGCATTGCTGGCCAGGCTCTCGTAGTTGGCGGTGGTGACCCGAACCGACACCCCACTTCGCTGGTTGATCTGGGGGTGGCGGCGGGCCAGGTGGGTGATCTCGACCGCGATCTCCTTCATGTGCTGGGGCACCCGCACCGGCACCGGCATCTCGTCGAAGACCACCCGCTCCTGCTCGGCGATGGCGATCTCGTCCTCGGCGGTGCGCGGGTAATGGGTGCGGACCTGGGCTCCGAAGCGGTCCTTGAGAGGGGTGATGATCCTGCCGCGGTTGGTGTAGTCCTCGGGGTTGGCGGTGGCCACCACGAAGACGTCCAGGGGCAGCCGGATCCGGAAGCCGCGGATCTGGACGTCGCGCTCCTCGATGATGTTGAGCAGGCCTACCTGGATCCTCTCGGCGAGGTCGGGGAGCTCGTTGATGGCGAAGATGCCGCGGTTGGTCCTGGGCACCAGGCCGTAGTGGATGACCAGCTCGTCAGAGAGGTACCGGCCCTCGGCCACCTTGATGGGGTCGACCTCGCCGATCAGGTCGGCGATGGAGGTGTCGGGTGTCGCCAGCTTCTCGCCGTAGCGGTCCTCGGGCTCGAGCCAGGCGATCGGGCTGTCCTCGCCCAGCTCGCCGACCAGCTCGCGACAGCGCCGGCAGATGGGGGCGTAAGGGTTGTCGTTGATCTCGCAACCGGCGATCGCGGGCACCGCCTCATCGAGGAGCGAGGTGAGGGAGCGAACCAGCCTCGACTTGGCCTGGCCGCGCTCGCCAAGCAGCACCACGTCCTGGCCGGCCAGGATCGCGTTCTCCAGCTGGGGGATGACGGAGTCGGCGTAGCCGACGATGCCGGGGAAGAGGGGCTCCCCGGCCTGGAGCTTGCGGATGAGGTTGCGGCGCAGCTCCGACTTGATGGGGCGCACCAGGTACTCGGAACGGCGAAGCTCGCCGATGGTGTGGGCCTCGGGCTTCAAGGCACCAGCGTACCCCCATCGGCGCGAGCGCCGATGGGATCCCTCGTCTCTTCGGGGGGCAGTGCCGCCCCCCTCGCCGCGGATGGCAAAGCCACACGTGGCTCACCCCCCCAGCACGGCGCCGTTCGGCGCCGGGTCGCGCTCGCTCCTGTCAGGGGCTCGCCGCCCCTCGGCCGCCGGGCCCAGCCGGGCTGGCCCCACCCCGCCGGCCAGGGCTGGCCACATCCATCTGACAGATCGCTTGCAAACCTGTAACGGGTCTGATATGGTCGATCGCGCCGATCGGTTCTGATGAATCAGCCCGATCGCCGGGGAGGAGAGGCCCCGAGGGGGGATGGGGCCGGCCCGGCGCGGCGCCGAGCCGGCCCTCTAACGTTTTGCCGAGACCCGGCGACCGCCGCAGCGGGATACTTCGGCGGATGCGCGCCCGCCCTGGACGCCTGAGCACCGCCGGGCTGGCCGCCCTGATCCTCGCCGGCTGCGGACTCGCCTGGCCGATCGCGCCCGGCACATCGGCCGGCGGCGGGCGGCCCGGCGCTCCCGGCGCTGCACCGGGCACGACGACGCCGGTGGCGGGCCTGGCCACCGCGACGGCCACGGCCTCCCCGCTGGCGGGGCCGGCCTCCCCCATATCGCATCCGCCCGGCCTCGAGCCGGCGACCTGCGACCCCCAGGCGCCACGCGGCGCCCGCTGCTCGACACTCTGGGTGCCCCTCGACTACTCCAACCCGAACCGCGGGACGATCCCCACAACGGTGCTGGTCATGCCCGCGCTGGACCGGGCAGAACGGATCGGTTCGCTGCTGGTCAACCCGGGAGGGCCGGGGGAATCCGGGGTCCAGTTCGTCGAGGAGGCGTACTCGATACTCGAGCCTCTGAACCAGCGGTTCGACATCGTGGGCTTCGATCCCCGCGGGACCACCGGCTCGGCCGCGGTGTCCTGCGAGACCACCCAGGGATTGGACCATGACCTCGGCGTCGATCCCGACGCGCTGGGCTCTCCGCCCCGCGAGGCTGACCTGGTCGCCACCAGCCTCGCCTTCGCGGACGCCTGCGAGCTGCACGACGGCTGGCTCCTCCCCTACGTCGGCACCGCCGATGCCGCCCGCGACATGGACGCGCTGCGGGCCGGGCTCGGAGACGCCAAGCTCGACTACCTCGGCTTCTCCTACGGCACCGCCCTCGGCGCCGAGTACGCCAGCCTGTTCCCCACCCGCATCCGGGCCATGGTGCTGGACGGCGACCTGGACCCGTCGATCAGCTTCGCCGAGGAGTCGATCCAGCAGGGCGCCAGCTTCGAGGCGAGCTACCAGCGGTTCATCAGCCAGTGCGCCGCCAAGAGCGGCTGCCCCCTGGGCGCCAACCCCGACGCCGCCGTCAGCTCCCTGCTCACCTCCCTGGCGGCGCAGCCGGTTCAGCTGCCTGACGGGCGCACGGTGGGCCGGGGGCTCGCCCTCACGGCGCTGGCGGCGGCGATGTACGACCCCACCTCGTGGAGCCTCTTCTACACCGCATTCGCCCAGGCGGTGGCCGGGGACGTGACCGCGCTGGTGGCGGCCGCGGACCAGCTCGAGGGCCGCGGGCCCAACGGCTACGACCACAGCATGGAGGCCAATGCCGCGATCAACTGCGCCGACCACGCGGTCCCGGAGAGCCTTTCCAGCTACGACCAGATGGCCAGCTCCATCGAGGCGGCACAGCCGCGCTTCGGACAGAGCGAGGTCTACTCCCTGCTCACCTGCGCGTACTGGCCGGTCCGGGGGGCGCAGCCGGCTCCGCTCCACGTCACCAGCGCACCGCACATCCTGCTGGTGGGGGCGACCCACGACCCGGCCACACCCTACGCGTGGTCGCAGAGCCTGGAGAAGCAGCTGAGCGGCTCGGTCCTGCTCACCCGGGACGGCTACGGCCACACCTCATACCTCTTCAGCGCCTGCGTTCGCTCGGCGGTCAACGCCTACCTCACCGGCCTCACCCTGCCGGCCGCTGGCACCGTCTGCCCGACCGATTCACCGGCGGCCTAATGCCCCGGGCCAGGGCAGAGCGGGCAGAGGCCAGCTCGGGGGAAGGGGCCTGCCCGCGCCTGGACCGACCCGAACCCGAAGCCGACATGCGCATCTTCGTCGCCCCCGACCGCCGCAGCGACGGCGGCGGACCGCGACGCCGCCTCACCGACTGGGTGCCCGGCGCCGTCCCCGGTCCGGCGCCACCTCACGAGCGGCGCGGTGCCGTGGTGGTGCCCATGGTCGCCGAGACGGGCGGCCAGGAGCGCGACGCGAGGGCAAGTTAGAGTCGATTTTGTCTCTAACACGGGCTGCCGCCGAAGTGGCCATGGCGCCTCTTCTATCCCCGGCGGCGGCTTGGCCGGCCGGCCCCGTGCTCGGGGCCTCTGCCCGTATGCTCGGAGCCGTGACCGCGCTCTCCTGGGCCGGCTTCGCGGTCGGCATCGCCATCCTGGTGCTGACCGCCTCCAGCGTCCTGGGCACGCTGGTGGTCCCCCGGGCGACCGCGCCGCGGCTGACCGTGCTGATCACCCGGGTGGTGCACGGCGCCTTCCAGCTGATCACCGACCGGATCGACGACTACCGGCAGCGGGACCGGCTCGCGGCCCTCGGCGGCCCCGCCCTGCTTGCGATCCTGCTGCTCGCCTGGGTGGCGCTGACCTACGCCAGCTACGCCCTCCTCTTCTGGCCTTTCACCGGCAACTTCGTGCCGGCGCTGGTGATCACCGGCTCCTCGATGTTCACCCTGGGCTTCGCCGCGCCGCTGGGGGCGGTCCCGACCGCGCTCACCTTCCTCTGCGCCATGAGCGGGCTGGTGATCGTGGCCCTGCAGATCGCCTACCTGCCAACGCTGTACGCGGCCTTCAACCGCCGGGAGACCCTGGTCACCATGCTGGAGTTCCTGGGTGGCGTCCCGGCGTGGGGGCCCGAGGTCCTGATCCGCCAGGAGCTGATCGACAACACCGAGCGGCTGGGCTGGCTCTACGAGCGCTGGACCGAGTGGGCGGCGGACGTGTCGGAGTCCCACACCACCTACCCCCAGCTCCTCTACTTCCGCTCCCCGAACCCCTTCCGCTCCTGGGTCATCGGGCTGCTCGCGGTCATGGACGCCGCCGCGCTCCACCTCAGCCTCTCCCCGATCTCGGCGCCGGCGTCGGCCCGGCCGATGCTGCGGATGGGTTACACGGCCCTCTGGCAGCTGGCGGCCGCGGTGAGGATACGGGTGGACACCGACCCCGACCCGGCGGACCCCATCCAGCTCACCCGCTCCGACTACGACGACGCGGTGGAAAGGCTCCGCGATGTCGGATGGAGGATCGAGCGCGACCCGGAGGACGCCTGGCCCCACTTCCGCGGCTGGAGGGTGAACTACGAGGCCGCCGCCTACGGCCTCGCCCTCTATCTCGACGCCCCGCCCGCCCTCTGGTCCGGGCCGCGCCGGGGCGGCCGCGACGAGATCATCCGTCCGGCCCGGCCGGCCCACCGGGTTCCGCTGGTCGACGAGCGAGCCAAGCTCATCAAGGTCCGGGACAAGCGCCGGGCGGCTCGTGCGGCCGCTGAGGAGGCCGCCAACGACCACCAGCACCCGGAGCGAAGCGAGGTCGAGGAGCAGGTCCGAGGCCGGCCGGCGAGGGTGGGGAGCTCCCGGAGAGCGGCGCCAACCGGTCGGGGGGATGCCCCGCGCCGCGGCGGCACCCCTGAGGCGGTCGGAGAGGGCGGCGTCGAGGCGGCCAGGGCAACCGAGCCGCCCCGGAGTTAGCGCAGGGCGGCGAGCACCCGGTCGTCGAGGTGCTGCCAGAGGGCGCCCACCTCGCGGAACCCAGCCTCCCTCAGCGCCGCCTCGTGGATCATCAGGCTGGGGGCCTGGCCGTGCATCTGGGGGTGGCCGTGGTCCCGGCGGGCCCGCTCGGCGAGCGCGGCGGCGAACCCCGGCTCTCTCTCGACCGCCCGCCACCAGCCTTTCCAGGTGCCGGGGTCGGCCGGGTCGTCCATCACCTCCGGCTCGAGGCGGTGGCGAACCACGCTGGCCAGGTCGTCCAGCTCCGACCCGCCAGCGAGCCGGTCGCCGTTCAGGAAGATCCCGCCTGGACGGAGCATCGCGGCCAGGCTGCGGTACAGCTGGCGGAGCGGCTCCGGGCGCAGCCAGTGGAGGGCCGTCGTGGACACCGCGGCGTCGAAATCGCTGCCCAGCTGGATGAGGTCGGGATCGCCCAGGTCGGCGTCGACGAAGCGGATCCGGCCCTCGCCGGCCAGCGCCCGCCGGCCCAGCTCGAGGAGCAGCGGGTCGCGGTCGATCGCCAGCACCCGCGCGGCGGGGATGGCCTCCACCAGCCGGAGGGAGAGGGATCCCGGGCCCGCACCGAGGTCGAGCACCCGAGGGTCAGCCCCGCAGTGGCTGCGCACCGCCTGGACGATGACCAGGAAGCGCTCCTCGCGGCGCGGATTGTGACGGCCCTGCTGGGCTTCCCAGCTGGCGAGCCAGGCCTTCCAGTCGATCGCGGCGGTGGTCACGGTCTGGAAATCATTCCGGACCCGAGGCCTGCCTCACAACCCCGCGGCTGGGGATCGCACTCTCGGGCTGGCGCGATGTGCTTCGGCTCGCATCCCCCGGGGCGGGATCCGTGGGCGGCAGCCACACGGAGAGGAGCTCGCGCAGTCCGGTGCGGCAGCGGGCCGCTCCGCCGTGGGAGGGATGGCGGATCACCGGAACCTCGCCGAGGACGCCGGCCGCAACCCTGCCGATGGCGGCGACGTGGCGCGGCCGGACGATGTCGAGCAGAGCGAACAGGAAGCGCGAGCCCTCGACCGCCTCGGCGTGGGTGGGCCGGCGGTTGGAGTGCGGCGTGGGGCCGGCGGGATGGCTGGGCACGACGTTGAACAGCAGCACCCTCCCGTTCCACCCACCCTCCCGGAGGACCCCTTGGACCACCGCCGCGGACGGCTCTGCCCAGCCTCTCGGGTGGTTGGAGCTGCGCTGGTAGCCGTCCGGGTCCTCCGGCGAGGCCGCGAACTGCCGCTCGGAGAGCAGGCAGAGCCCCGAGTACCGCGCCCCGCGCCAACCCGCCGCCTCGGCGGCGACGAGGACGGGCGCCCGCTGGCGCTGGGCGAGGTAGCGGAGCAGGTTCTGGCGCCTGATCGCGGGCGCCTCACGGCTCACGTCGTCGCCTCCGGTTTCCCGGTACTGGTTGAAGGTGTCTCCGATGCGGGCGGCGGCGAGCCCCTCGAGCAGCCGCACCATCCGGAGCCAGCGATCGGACGAGGCGCTCGGCATGCCCGTATCGTGGGTCGCGCCCTGCCGCCGGCGACTCCATGCTGAGGCGTGCCGTCAAGGCTCCATGAACGCCGACAATCCAGGCCCGCTCCCGACTACTCTGCTGCCATGCCGCGCCGGGCCGCGTTCCCCCAGGTGGAGCGCCCCATCGAGCCAGCGACCTCCTCAAGTCGCCGGACCCGATGGGTGGTCGGACTGGCGATCGCGGCGGTGCTCATCGTCGAGACTCTGGTCATCGTCATGGTCCAGCCGTGGCCCGGGCCGTCCAGGGAGTCAGGGATGACGGCCACGCTGGTGGTTGCCGGGGGTCCCCCCGGTGCCTTGTTCGATGCGACCGTCACCCTGGTCGTGGCCACCCCCAATCCGGAGACCGTTATCACCACCCGCACCGTGACGGCCTCAGCCGGCGGGACGATCGTGAGCGTGCCTCTGCAGCCCGGCCTCTACCAGGTGGAGCTGTGGATGGGCGATCCCAACGCGCCGGGCAACACCCCCTGCGAGAGCCAGTCGGTCCAGGTCCCGGACGGGAAGCTCCTCCCCCTGACCCTGAGCTGCGAGGTCCCCTGACAGCTCAGCCGGCCACCGCCGGAACCGTGGCGAGGACCTCGGCGGCGGGCTCGGCCGCGGCCGCAGCACCCCGCGCCGGGCGCAGATCCCGGAGCCGGGCGCGCACCCGCAGCTGCCCCTGCCAGGCATCCAGCCCCAGCCCGAAGCAGATGTCGATCCGGCGGCCGCGTGGCAGGTGGCCGGCCAGGCCGGGCTTGTTGAAGGCGATGGCCTCGACGATGCCGCCGCCCCCGTCCCGCAACGCCACCCTGAGGTGCTGGCC
The DNA here is from genome assembly GCA_035624785.1 of Binatia bacterium. Lineage (GTDB taxonomy): Bacteria > Chloroflexota > Dormibacteria > Aeolococcales > Aeolococcaceae > JAJZNI01. The sequence goes on from DASPQV010000025.1 coordinate 328,911, forward strand.
GTCACCGCCGAAGGGCTGGGCGGAGAGCACCTCGCAGTCCCGCAGCACCAGGAGAGGCTGAGGGTTGCCGACCCCGCAGGGCTCGATGGCCTCGAGCTGGCGGCACAGCTCCGGGGTCGCATCGGCACCGCGGATCTCACCGTCGACCCGGAACACCCGCTCCCTGGGCCGCCCGCCGAGCTGCTCGGCGCACGCCTCGGAGACCTGATCCCGGAAGCGCTCCAGGTCGTCCGCTCTGAGGCTGAATCCGGCCGCCGCGGCGTGGCCGCCATACCGGAGGAGGGTTCCGGCGGCGCGGTCGAGGGCACGCACGATGTGCACCCCGGCGACCGAGCGCCCGGACCCCTTGGCCTCCCGCGGGTCGAGGCAGACCACAAAGGCGGGGACCGCATACCGCTCCATCAGCCGGCCGGCGACCAGCCCCACGATGCCCATCAGCCAGCCGGGGTCGCCGAGCACGATCGCCGGCGCATCATCACGAATGTCGGCGACCCGGCTCTCGGCCTCCTCGAGCGCCGTCGCCACCGCGTCCTGGCGGCTGCGGTTCTGCTCGTCGAGCCAGCGCGCCAGCTCCCGGGCCCGCTCCTGATCGTCGGTGAGACAGAGCTCCAGGGCGAGCCGGGCATCCTCCATGCGACCGGCCGCATTGATCCTCGGGGCGATGCCGAAGGCGATGTCCGAGGCCGCCAGGGGAGCGTCCAGGCCGGCCTGCTGCGCCAGCGCACTCAAGCCCGGGGATGCCAGGATCGTGCCCAGCCCGCGGTGGACGATGGTCCGGTTCTCCCCGGTGAGCGGCATCATGTCGGCGATGGTGCCCAGGGCGGCGAGCCCGATTGCGGCCTCGGCCTGGCCCGCAGGCACGATGCCCTCGGCCTCCAGCGCGCAGAGCAGCTTCCAGGCCACCCCGGCGCCGGCCAGGCCGTCGAAGCCGTAGCCGTCGCCGGGCTGCTTGGGGTTGATGAGGGCGTCGGCGGGGGCGAGCCGGGCGGGGCTGCCGTCCGGCGCCAGGGGCAGGTGGTGGTCGGTGACGATCAGGGCCATCCCCTGGGGCCGGCCCGCCGCAACCTCCTCCGAGCTGGTGCCACAGTCCACGGTGACCACGCAGCGCACGCCCCGGCCGGCAAGCTCCTCGAGGGCGGCCGCGTGGAGCCCGTAGCCCTCGGTCATGCGGTTCGGGATGTACGGAACCACGTCTGCCCCGCCTGCCCTGAGGGCCCGGGTGAGCATGGCGCAGGCGGTCACCCCGTCGGCGTCGTAGTCCCCATAGACGGCGATCCGGTGGCCCTCGCCGACCGCCACCCCCAGGGTGACCACGGCGTCGGCCATCCCCTCGAGGCCAAAGGGATCGAGGAGCTCGATCCCGCCGCGGAGAAAGTCCGACGCCGCCTCCATGTCCAGTCCCCGGCCAGCCAGGAGCCGGCCGAGGATCGGCGGCTGCCCGTCGAGGGGCACCGCGTCGCAGATCTCCCAACGCCGGGGAGCGGGTTTCACGGAGCCTCCGTGGCGCACGGATGTTCGAGATTGCCAGGGAGTCTAGCCCGCAGCCGGGAGCTGTGGCAAGGGCTGCACCTTGACGCTGTGAGTGTTCCGAGAACACGTCCTCGCTAGGAGTTCTGTGACTTTGTCCTCCCATGGAGGATTCGGTCACTTTGAACCAACCCGAGCAGCAGCGCCTTCGACCCGATCGCCCACCACCGGGGACCTCCCTTCTCAGCGGGGGTGCCTTTGGGCCAATCGTGGCCTAAACCGGGTCTAGCAGAATACAGGGCCCACCGGTGCCAACCCAGAGCCCGACCCCAGCCCAGGTATCCATCCGGCTTCCCACGGCGCACCGCCCGTCCGCCCGACCCGGCCGGCACCCGAGGTCGAAGGTCGAAGAATGGGCGCCTCCAGGCTGGCAGAGCCGTTCGGCCCTGGTCGCCGTCTGCGGCAGCGGCTGACCGCCTCAGGCGGACGCTCTGCCCGTCCTGGAGCGCCCCCCTGCGCGATCCACGAAAGTCGTGAAGAGGGCGCGCGCCCAGGCGTGCTCGGCGGTCAGCTCCTCGGGGTGGCACTGCACGGTCACGATCAGCCCGTCCGCTGACTCCAGGCCCTCGACCACCCCATCGGGGGCGCGGGCGTTTACCCGGAGCCCGGGGGCCACCGCCTTCACCGCCTGGTGATGGAGGCTGTTGACCATCAGGGGTCCCGGTCCCGTGACGCGGGCCAGCTTCGAGCCGGGCTCCACCGCCACCGGATGAGCCAGGGAGTTGCGGGGGCGGTCGTGGAGGTCGTGGCCGTCCACGTGCTGGTGCAGGGTCCCGCCGAGGGCGACGTTGACCATCTGCTGGCCGCGGCAGATTCCGAACACCGGCACGCCGACCCTTGCGGCGGACCGCGTCAGCGCGATCTCGATGCGGTCGAGGGCCGGATCGATTTGGTCGCCGACACTACCGGGGGCCTCCCCGTACACCTGGGGCTCGATGTCCCAGCCGCCCGGCAGGAGAAGGGCCTCCAGCTCCCGCAGGAGCCGGAAACGAGCTTGCTCGCCGGTGCCCGAGCCGGGCGGGAGCTGGAGGTGAGCCTGCTCGCCGATGTCGGAACCCGGCGGCGTCAGGCGCACGACCGTCGCCCCCGCGGCCTCCAGCGCCCTCAGGTACGGGTCGGTGTAGTCGGGCGGTCTCAGCCCGCTGCAGGTGATGCCGATCCGTGGCCCGGGCATCAGGAAACCTCAGCAGTCCTGGCGCGCTGCGACCGAGAGGCCGAGCCGTCGCAGCGCCACCAGGCTCTCACCCGGCGGTCAGCTGGCGCAGGACCATCTGGAGGATGCCGCCGTGGCGGTGGTACTCCAGGTCGGTCTCGGAGTCCAGGCGCACCGTGACCTCGAAGCGCACCTCCAGGCCGTTCTCGCGGCGTGCCGTGACCGGCAGCGTGCCTCCGGGCCGCACCCCCGCGATGCCGCTGATGGTGCAGCTCTCGCGGCCATCGATTCCGAGCGACTCGGCGCTCTCGCCCTCTCGGAACTGCAGCGGCAGGATCCCCATGCCGACCAGGTTGCTGCGGTGGATCCTCTCGAACGACTGGGCGATGACGGCGCGCACACCCTGCAGGTACGGGCCCTTGGCGGCCCAGTCCCGCGACGACCCGGAGCCGTACTCGCGGCCGGCGATGATGATGAGAGGCGTCCCCTGAGCCGCGTAGCGCATCGCCGCGTCGTAGATGCTCATCACCTCGTCGGGGCCGGCGGGGGGGCCGGCTGTGGCCGGCGTATCGCCCGAGCCGGGCTCGCTGGCGGAGTCTCCGGTTCCCGGCGCTGCGCCTGGGCCGAGATAGGTCGTGAACCCGCCCTCCCGGTCCCCGGCCAGGCGATTGCGCAGCCGGATGTTGGCGAAGGTACCCCGCACCATCACCTCGTGGTTGCCCCGACGGGCGCCGTAGGTGTTGAAGTCCCGGGGCTCCACCGCATGCTCGCGGAGATAGGCGGCGGCCGCGGAGCTGAGCGAGATGCTTCCCGCCGGCGAGATGTGGTCGGTGGTGATGGAGTCGCCGAGCAGGGCCAGGACCCGGGCGCCCTCGATGTCGCGGGGAGGCGCCGGCTCGGCTTCCATCCCCTGGAAGAAGGGCGGCTCGCGGACATAGGTCGAGTCCGGATCCCACTCGAACATCGCGCCGGCCGGCGAGGGCAGCTCGCGCCAGTGCTCGTCGCCCTCAAAGATCCGCGAGTACTCGCGGTCGAAGAGGTCGCGACCCAGCGAGCGAGCGACCGCCTCGCGGACCTCCTCGGGGCTCGGCCAGATCTCGCGCAGGTACACCGGCCGCCCGTCCGAACCGGTGCCGATCGGATCCCTGGTCAGGTCGATGTCGACCGTGCCGGCGAGACCGAACGCGACCACGAGCGGCGGCGAGGCGAGGTACGACGCCCTGACCTGCGGATGAATCCTCCCCTCGAAGTTGCGGTTGCCGCTCAGCACCGCGCAGACGGCGAGGTCGCGGCTCTCCACCTCGGCCGCCACCGCCACGGGAAGGGGCCCACTGTTGCCGATGCAGGTGGTGCAGCCGTAGCCGACGAGATTGAATCCCAGCTCGTCGAGTGGGCCGAGCAGCCCGGCCCGTTCCAGGTATCCGGTCACGACTCTCGACCCCGGGGCCAGGCTGGTCTTGACATGAGCCGGCGGGCGCAACCCGCGCTCGACGGCGTTGCGGGCGAGCAGCCCGGCTCCGACCATCACCGATGGATTGGAGGTGTTGGTGCACGAGGTGATGGCGGCGATGACCACCGACCCGTTGTCGAGCCCGCGGAGAGCGCCCCGCGGTGGGGCCGCGAACGCCTCACCCGGCTCACCGGGATGCGGGTTGCCGGGGGTCCGCTCGGGGTTGCCGCCCCCGGCGACCAGTCGGGAGAGGTCGTCCTTGCCGCCGTTGCCATCGGAACGATGAGCGCCGTGGACGGCCTCGAACGACTCCCAGACCGCGCCCAGCGGCACCCGGTCCTGGGGCCGGCGGGGACCCGCCACCGACGGCTCCACGGTGGCGAGGTCCAGCTCGAGGAGCTCCGAGAACACGGGGGTCGCCGATTGGTCCGTCCTGAAGAGACCCTGCTCCTTGCAGTACCGCTCCACCATCTCGACGTGCTCGGCGCTGCGCCCGGTGTCGCGCAGGTAGCCCAGGGTCCGGTCGTCGACCGGGAAGAGCGAGGCGGTGGCGCCGAACTCCGGCGACATGTTGGAGAGCGTGGCCCGGTCGGGCACCGACATCGAGGAGAGCCCGCTGCCGCAGAACTCCACGAACTTGTTGACCACGCCGTGCCTGCGGAGAATCTCGGTGAGGGTGAGCACCAGGTCGGTGGCGGTGCTCCCCGGCGGCAGCGCGTTGTGGAAGCGCACCCCGACCACCACCGGTGTGAGCAGGAAGAGGGGCTGGCCGAGCATGCAGGCCTCGGCCTCGATCCCGCCGACGCCCCAGCCCAGGACGCCGACGCCATTGACCATCGGGGTGTGGGAGTCGGTGCCGACCACGGTGTCGGGGACCGCGGTCCGCGCGCCCTCGAGCTCCCGGACGGTGACGGTCTCGGCGAGGTGCTCGAGGTTGACCTGGTGGACGATGCCCATCCCCGGGGGGACGACCCGGAAGCCGCGAAAAGCCTGCTGGGCCCAGCGCAGCAGGGTGTACCGCTCGTGGTTGCGCTCGTACTCGCGCTCGATGTTGCGGCGGTAGGCATCCCGGCTGCCGAAGGCATCGACCTGCACCGAGTGGTCGACGACCAGGTCGACCGGGACCAGCGGGTCGATCCGCCGCGGGTCGCCGCCCGACCGCTGCACCGCGCTCCGCATCGCCGCCAGGTCGACCACCGCCGGGACCCCGGTGAAATCCTGGAGCAGGACCCGGGCGGGGACGAAGGCGCGCTCCTTGTCGTGCTCGGGCGCGCGCCCGTCCCAGCGGGCCAGCGCGGCCACGTCGTCGTCGGTCACGAAGCGATCGCCGGCGTGGCGCAGGAGGTTCTCCAGGAGGATCTTCACGGTCACCGGGAGCCGCGAGACGGCGCCCACGCCGGCTTCCTCGAGGGCTGCCAGCCGCTGGTAGCTCAGCCCGTCGCCGAGCTGGGCCCGAGCCCCGAAGCGATCCTCCGCCATGGCCTGCTCACCTCCCAACCCTGATGACGTTCTCCATGGTGCGACTCGCGGCCGACACGCCGCACCCGCCTTGGGTGGCTCGGCTCGCCGGTGGTCCGCGGCTCCCGCCCCGGCCGGCTGTATTTAGATAGTCTAACTATCTATCGGGGCGGTGTCCAGAGCCGGCGGGGCTGTCCCCGGGATCCCCGGCGCGACCCCCTTTCGCAGCCGGGTTGCCAGCTGGTTCGATGGGAGCGCGGCCCGAGCTCGTCAGACGCCGTGAGCTCGGGGCGACCATCATGTCCGCCGGAGTGGTTGTGGACTTTGTTGGCAAGAACAGGGAGCCGCGGAAAGTGCGATCCCGCCCCGCGTCAGCCCACCAGTGGGATCCCCTGCGCGATCAGCACCCACTGGCCGGACCAGACGCCGCCGTGAGCCGTGTTGGCGGTGTACCAGGCGGTGAAGTCGTTCCAGCTCATGGTCCTGGTGCCGTCGGAGCCGGCCGGCGGGCTGCCACCGACCCCGAAGGCGAGCGGGTTGGCGACCTTGACCTGGACCGGCGGGGCATCGGCGCCGCTGCTGCTCAGGGTCACGCCGGTGACCAGCACGTAGTGGGTGCCGCCTCCGACCATCACGATCACCGGCTGGTGCTGCACCGCCAGGCTGTTCGAGATCACCACCCCGGCGGCGTCAGCCGACGGCTGAGGCGCGTCGCCGATGTCGCTCCAACCGCCGTAGTCGTCGAGAGTGACGGCGACCGCGTAAGGTGAGGCGTTCCACTCGCTGATGGTGTAGCCGTCGTTGTTGTCCGTCTCGTAGCTCCAGAACGCCTGCTGGACGTCGTAGTCGTCGGAGGCGGGCAGGGGTATCCCGTCAGCCTGGAGCCACATCTCGATGTCCGCTGGGTCGCACCAATCCGGGTCCTGCTGGGCGTGGTAGGTCACGGCAACCTCGCCCCCCAGGGGCGCGAGCGGGGGAGGGGTGGGCGCGGCAGCGACAGCAGGGGTCGCGCGTGACCCGGAGAGCGCCTCCGCCAGCGCCCCCGTCGCCGCCCCGTCGCCATCGAGCGTGGCGGCCGCTGCCACGGTTCCAGTTCCGGCGGCCGATCCCGTCGACGGGGTCGATCCTGTCGTGGCAGCCAGCCCCGGGGAGGCGACCACCCCGGCGTCCCACGGGCTGAGCAGCGCCATGCCGGCGACGGCGAGGCCCATGGCAGTCACCCCCCCGAGCACGGTAGCCCGGCGGCGACTCATGGGCCTGAGGCTACCCGCTCAAGGTTTCGATTCGATGAGAGCAACCTGATGGTTCCCTGAGACGAGGCTGAGAGCCCAGTGAAGGGCGAGCCGGTGGGGCGCGGGGGGCCAGGCGGCCGGGGCCGGGCCCGCTCGGCGTCCGTCTCCCCGTGGACGGTTGCAGCAGAGGGAGAGGGTCATCCGCGGTGAGCCCGTGTCAGCCCGCCAACGTTTTAGCCATAGTCGTCCACAACTACGACCGGGAGGAGACGGCGACTGAGCTGTGCCGAGTCCTGTCCGGGCTACGCGGACCGCAGAGGTATGGTGGAGTCCGGTGCGGGCTACGCGGACCGCCGAGGTATGGCGGAGTCCGGTGCCGGCTACGCCGCCGCCGAGGCGCAGAAGGCGTCGTAGGCGGCCTTCAGCGCCGGGTAGCGCAGAAAGATGATGTGGGCGTATTCCTGGGTCAGGGGCTGGGGCGAACGGATCAGGTGCATGCCCACCTCGATGGGCAGATGGTCGGCCTTCCGCCAGTTGCAGCGCTTGCAGGCGACCACCACGTTCTCCCAGCTGTCCGGCGAGCCACCCCGGGAGACCGGCACCACGTGGTCCACGGTCAGGTCCGCGGGAGCGGCGACCAAGCCGCAGTACTGGCAGGTGCTGTCGTCACGGAGCAGCAGGTTGCGCCGGTTGGGGCGGAGCACGCGGCGTGGCACGTGGATGTTGCGGAGCAAGCGGACGATCACCACGTCCTCCGGCAGCCGGCGGTCCTGGAGGGCGGCCATCGCCCGGATCTGGGCCTCCTCATCGAGGAAGGCGACCCGCTCCTTGCTCAGCAGCACGACCAGCCTCCGATGGCTGATCACGTTGAGCGGCTGTAGTGAGGCATTGAGGAGCAGGACTGCCATGGCGGAATTGTATGGCCGGAACGAAAAGCGGCGGTGGCCGAGCCCCGCCCGTCCGGGCCGAGCCCAGCGCGGCGAGCGAGCAGGACCGCGACCAGCCGCGGTGGCGGCGGGGAGCAGCGGGCTGGCGGTGGGAGCAGCCGAGGTCGTGGCGGGGAGCAGCGGGCTGGCGGCAGGGAGCAGCCGGGCTGGCGGTGGGGAGCTGGCGCCGAGACCGGGCCGGTCAGCGGCGGGCCCGACCGCGCGCGGCCGGGTGCGTCGCGGTCCCGGCGGCGGCCGCCGGCTACCCGGGCAGGTCCTGGTCGCCCAGGAGCACCCCGCTGAAGAGGTCGCCCACCTCGGCCAGGCGGTCCCAGATGGTCGCGATCGTCCAGCCATCGGGGCGGATGCGGCGGTCGTCGAGCTCCTCCCAGTGGAGCGGCGTCGACACCGGGGCGCCCGGGGCGGGGCGCAGCGAGTAGGGGGCGGCCAGCGTCTTGTTGATTATGTTCTGGGTGTAGTCGATCCGGATCTTGCCGGCCCGGCGGCTCACCGTCCACTCCCAGCTGATCCGGTCGGGCTCCACCTTGCCGATGGCCCGCGCGACCTCCTCGACCCAGCCCCGCACCTGGTCGTAGTCGGGGCCGCGGCGAACCGGCACGTAGATCTGCAGACCGGTCTGCCCGCTGGTCTTGAGCAGCCCGCGCAGACCCAGATGGTCCAGGGCGGCCTTGACCAGGCGGGCGATGTCCCGCACGTCGTCGAAGGTGGCCGGCTCGAAGGGGTCGAGGTCGAAGACGGCCCAGTCCGGCTGCTCCGGAGCATCGATCCGCGAGTGCCAGGGATGGAGATCGATGACCCCCGCATTGGCGACCCAGGCGAGGGTGGCCGGCTCCCGGACGACGATCCAGCTCTTGGTTCCCCCTTCGCCGGGGAAGACCCAGGAGTCGATCCAATCCGGGGCGTGGGCCGGCTTGTCCTTGCGCCAGAAGGAGTGCCCGGTGATCCCGTCGGGAAACACCTGAGTGGAGAGCGGACGGTCGCGCAGGTAGGGGATGAGCAGCGGTGATATCCGGACGTAGTAGTCGATCATCTGGCGCTTGGTGATCACCGGGGTGGGCCAGAGCGGCTTGTCGAGGTGGGTGAGGCGGAGCCGCCGCGAGCCGATCCGCCACCAGTCGTCGGGGCGAAGGCGGGGCAGGGCTTCGAGAGCCTCGGCGACCTCGGGTGGCAGCTCGAGCCCCGGCGCCATCGAGGGGGAGGGCCCGGTCTTTCGCCTCGCGGCCCCCGGTCCGGCCTTCCGGCCAGGGCCCCCGGCCGCTGACGAGAGGCCCGCCGGGCCGGCCGAGCTGGGCGCCGCGGACTGGCCCGCCTCGCCCCGGGCGGCCCCTTGACCCGAGGCTCGAACCGCGCCTTCGGCGCCCTCCGGGTCAGAGCCGTGCCTCGGAACCTGGCGATCCCCCGGTTCGGAGGCCGGGAGCGCCGCCTCGACGTCGGCCGCCTCCTCGGGGATGCAGTCCTCCGGGCCGAGGTCGGAGCGCAGGCCCAGGAAGGCGGGGTGGCGGAGAGCTCCCGCCCGGGTCCAGCCGGCATGGCGGACCTCGCAGACCAGCTCGGGTTCCACCCAGGTGACCGGCTCGGCCAGCTTCGGAGCCGGCTGGAAGACCGGGGTGGGACGGCGGAATGGCTCCATGCGGCGGAGCAGGTCGGTGATCGAGGAATCACTGAAGCCGGTGCCCACCTCACCGGCGTGGTCCCAGTGGGGCTGGGGGGCGGCCTCTGGCCCGGAGCGGCGGACGGCCAGGACCAGGGCGCCCAGGTGCCCGCGCCGGCCATGGCCCTGGGTCCAGCCGGCGATCGCGCACGTCTGGGTGCGCCAGGCCTTCACCTTGAGCCAGTCGGCGCTGCGCCGGCCCGCCTGGTAAACGGAGTCGGCCCGCTTGCCGACCATCCCCTCCAGTCCCTGTTCCCGGAGGGCCTCGAACAGGGCCTCACCGTCGGTCTCGAGATGGTCGGCGTAGAGCAGCGGGCCGGGCGGCCCGACGATCTCGGCGAGCGTCTTCTTGCGGATCCGGAGCGACGTTCGGGTCAGATCGCGGCCGTCCAGGGCCAGCAGGTCGAATGCCACGAACGTCACCGTGGCCCGCTCCGCCGCCCTTCCGACCTCGGCACGCCCGTCCACGTTGATCCGGGACTGCAGCCGCTCGAAGTCGGGGCGCCCCCTCTCGTCGAAGGCCACGATCTCGCAATCCAGGATGGCGCTCTCGGCCCTCAGCTGGGTGGGGATGGCCTGCGCCTCGGGGTAACGGGCGGTCTCGTCCCGGCCGTGCCGGCCCACCACCCGAACGGCCTCCCCGGCCACCGCCACGATCGCCCGGACGCCGTCGTACTTGAGCTCGAAGAGCCAGCCCGGCCGGGAGAAGGGCCGGTCGACAGGCGTGGCGAGCATCGGGAGGGGGAGCCGGCTGGGCAGAGCCGCAGGCGGCGAGCCAGGCCCGCCCGGGGCCGGCCTGCCCCGAGAGGGCGCCACGCCACCCGAACTGCGGGACGCCCCATCCCGGGTCTGAGCCGGGGACTGAGCCTGCATCCGCTCCCGAGCCGTGCGCTGCCGGCGCGCCTCGCGTGGATCGCCGCCCTCCGCCGCCGCGATCTCGTCCAGGGAGCGGCCGCTCTTGACCGAGCCATCGTGGTCGGCGGCATCCCAACCCGCCATCGAGACCTCGTCCCGCTTCTTGATCAGCAGGTAGTTTCGGTCGGCCTCGCCGCTGCCGCCGTAGCGCCGGCCGCGCTCCCCAATCCGCACCAGGGCGAACTCGCCGGACAGCTTCTGCCCCGCCAGCCGGAACTTGATGTCCCCCTTGGCGATCTGGCGGTCCGGGTCCGCAGCCGACTCCCTGACCCACTCGAAGGTCCCGGCGTCCCAGAGCTCGACCGTTCCCATCCCGTAGCCGGAGGGGATCACCCCCTCGAAGTCCCCGTAGTCCAGGGGATGGTCCTCGGTCTGCACCGCCAGGCGGCGGCTGGCGGGGTCGAGTGACGGGCCGCGCGGGATTGCCCAGGAGAGCAGGACGCCTCCGTGCTCCAGCCGGAAGTCGTAGTGGAGGCGGGTGGCGCGGTGAAGCTGGACGCAGAACCGCGGCCCCGCCGCGAGCCGCGCCCACAGCCCCTCATCGGCGGTCGAGCCCGCCGCCGGGCCATCGCCGCTCGGCTCCGGGGTATGACTGAAATCCCGCTTTCGGCGGTACTCGTCGAGGGGCACTCATCAAGCCTAGCGAAGCGAGCCTTTGGGCTCCGGCTGTCAGCGCTGCTCCGCCCTCTGAGCAGCGCGGCTTCGCTGGCAAGCGCGCAGCCCCGGGCGGCGCTTGGCATGCACCCTTAGCTGGTAAAATCAATTGTGAAATCACGACCACGAGCCGTCGTCCACGCCTACGCGCCGCCGCCCCAGCCAGGGTCCGCAACTCGGTCCCTGCGCGGCCTGGTCAGGACTGACGCGGCCTCTCCGAGGAACCTCAACTGACCCAGATTTCGACCTCGATCGCCAGCGGCCGCCCCGGTGAGCCGTCACCCGTGCCCAGGGCGCGCAAGGGGGACGGTTACTACGCGGAGTCGCTGGAGGCGCTCAAGGGGCTGGAGCCCGTCCGCCGGCGCCCGGGAATGTACATCGGCTCCACCGACTCCCGGGGACTCCACCACCTCATCAACGAGATCGTCGACAACTCCATCGACGAGGCCATGGCGGGGCACTGCGACACCATCCTCGTCACCCTGCACGGCGACGGATCGGTGTCCGTGCTCGACAACGGGAGGGGCATCCCGGTGGACATGCACCCGACCGAGAAGAAGGTGGGCCTGGAGATGGTGCTCACCGAACTGCACGCCGGCGGCAAGTTCGGCGGCAGCGGGTACAAGATCTCGGGTGGACTCCACGGAGTCGGTGCCTCCGTCGTCAACGCCCTCAGCGAGCGCCTGGTCGCCGAGGTGTACCGGGACGGCCGGGTCCACTGGCAGAGCTACCGCCGGGGCGTGCCCGAGGGGCCGATGGAGGTGCTCGGGACCACGCCGCTGCGCGGCACATTGATCCGATGGTGGGCAGACCCGCAGGTCTTCCCCGAGCGAACCTACAACTGGGAGCTGATCACCAACCGGCTCCGTGAGCTGGCCTTCCTCACCAAGGGCGTGGCGCTGACCCTCCATGACGAGACGCGCGGCTTCCGCTACAGCTTCTACTTCGAGGGTGGGATCCGCGCCTTTGTCCGCCATCTCAACGCCAGCCGGAGCGTGGTCAACGTGCGCCCGATGTACGTGGAGCGCGAGATCGAGGGCAACATCGTCGAGATCGCGGTGCAGTACCAGAACACCGCCTTCACCGAGCACGTCCTCAGCTACGCCAACAACATCAACACCGAGGAGGGCGGCGCCCACCTCACCGGGTTCCGCTCCGCGCTCACCGCCACCCTCAACAAGTACGCCCGCAAGGCCGGGATCCTCAAGGAGCAGGACCCCAACCTGAGCGGCGACGACGTTCGGGACGGCCTGACCGCGGTGATCAGCGTCAAGCTCCGCGAGCCCCAGTTCGAGGGCCAGACCAAGACCAAGCTGGGCAACAGCGAGGTGACCGGCCAGGTCTCGACGGTGCTGAGCGACGCGCTCATGCAGTACCTGGAGGAGAACCCCGCCGACGCCAAGCGGATCGTGGATCAGTCGCTGACCTCGGCCCGGGCCCGCCAGGCCGCGGCCCGGGCCCGCGAGCTGGTCCAGCGCAAGTCGCTGCTGGAGTCGACGACCCTGCCCGGCAAGCTCGCCGATTGCAGTGAGCGCGACCCCGAGCATTGCGAGCTGTTCATCGTGGAGGGAGACAGCGCCGGCGGCTCCGCCAAGCAGGGCCGGGAGCGGCGCAACCAGGCCATCCTGCCGCTCCGCGGCAAGATCCTCAACGTCGAGAAGGCGCGGGCCGACAAGATCCTCAGCAACGAGGAGATCAAGAACCTGATCACCGCGCTGGGCACCGGCTTCGGGGACGGCATGGACCTCGCCAGGCTCCGCTATCACCGGATCGTGCTGATGGCGGATGCCGACGTCGACGGTTCGCACATCCGCACCCTGCTGCTCACCTTCTTCTGGCGCCATCTGCAGCCGGTGGTCCAGGGCGGCTATCTCTACCTGGCTCAGCCGCCGCTCTACAAGCTGAGCAAGGGCACCGGCAAGCAGCAGCGGGTGGACTACGCCTACTCGGACCCGGAGCGCGACGCCAAGCTCAAGGCGATGGGCGGCAAGGTCGACGTCCAGCGGTACAAGGGGCTGGGCGAGATGAATCCCGAGGAGCTGTGGGAGACCACCATGGACCCGGCCCGGCGGATCCTGCTCAAGGTCTCGGTGGAGGATGCGCTCAAGGCGGACGATGTCTTTGATCGCCTCATGGGCTCGGACGTGGAACCGCGCCGCCGCTTCCTCCAGACCCATGCCCGCTCCGTGCGCAACCTCGACGTATGACACGCCTGCGGCGGGCCAGCGGAGAGGAGCTGTCACGATTTCGGACGCGCATGTGCGGGGCGCGGTTGGAAGGAGCGGGCCCGTGACTGCTGTCGAACAGCCTGGGTTCGACCCCGCGCCTCGCGGCGCGGTGGGCTCGCGGCGGGATCGCTTGCTGACGGTGTCCCTGGTGGAGAGGCTGCGCTGATGCCCGCCCCGATCCGGGTCGCCGTGGACGTGATGAGCGGGGAGAATGACCCCCGGGCCGCGGTCTGGGGCGCCCTGGAGGTGGTGGCCGACGGCGACGCCCACGCTCTCCTGGTCGGCGTCACCGAGCGCATCCAGGCCGAGTTCGACGCCTGGCGGGCAGCCCATCCCAGCGCCGCCCAGAGGGCTGGCCAGCGGCTGCGGTCAGAGGTGGAGATCGTCCCCGCCGCAGACGTCATTGGCATGGACGAGCACCCCGCTCAGGCCGTCCGCGGCAAGCGGGACGCCAGCGTCGTGGTGGCCACCAGGCTGGTCCGCGAGGGCCGGGCCTCGGCGGCGGTCTCGGCCGGCAACAGCGGCGCCACCTTCGCGGCCGCGCTCTTCACGGTGGGGCGCGTCGCGGGGGTCGACCGGCCCGCGATCGGCACCGATCTGCCCACTCCCACCGCGACCACGTTCCTGATCGATGCCGGCACCAATGCCGACTGCCGCCCGGAGTGGCTCCTCCAGTTCGGGATCATGGGCGCGGTCTACGCCCGCCTCATGAAAGGGGTGGAGCGGCCCCGGGTCGCCCTGCTCAGCAACGGGGAGGAGCCCGACAAGGGATCTCGCCTGGTCCAGGAAGCGCACCGCCTCCTCCTCGGCTCGCCGCTGGAGTTCACCGGCAACGTCGAGGGACACAGCCTCCTCACCGGGATCTGCGACGTGGCGGTCACCGACGGGTTCACCGGCAACGTGGTTCTGAAGACGGCGGAGGGGGTCGCCGAGTTCCTCTTCGGAGCGATCTCCCGCGAGGCCCGGAGCTCGCTGACCGGCAGGGCCGGCGGAGCGCTGCTCAAGCCCCGGCTCCGGCCTCTGCGCGACCGGGTCGACTATCGGAAGACCGGCGGGGCGCTGCTCCTGGGAGTGGCCGGAGAGGTGGTGATAGCCCACGGGAGGAGTGACGCCGAGGCGATGGCCAACGCCATCCGGGTGGCGGTCAGAGCCTCCCGCCAGGGCCTGTCGGCCCAGATCGCCGAGGCCCTCCGCGCTCTGCCGGGCGAGCGGCCGGGAGACCCGGAAGGTGGAGGTCGGGGCGGAGGCGCCGCCGATGGAGGGGGCTCGACGGCCCCGGTGGCGCGCCGGCGATCCCCGGCCGGCTCCAGGCGGACCGGCGCCTCGAGGAGCACCACCGCATGAGCGTCTTCCACGCCGGCGACATCCGTCCCGTCGACATCGAGCAGGAGATGCGGCAGAGCTACCTGGACTACGCGATGAGCGTGATCATCAGCCGGGCCCTGCCGGATGTCCGGGACGGCCTCAAGCCGGTGCAGCGCCGCATCCTCTACGCGATGCTCCAGGAGGGCATCACCGCGGGGGCCAAGACCAAGAAGTCGGCCTCGATCGTCGGCGAGGTGATGAAGAACTACCACCCTCACGGCGACCAGGCGATCTACGACACGCTGGCCCGGCTGGTCCAACCCTGGGTGATGCGCTACCCGCTGGTGGTCGGGCAGGGCAACTTCGGCTCGGTCGACGGCGACCCGCCGGCGGCGCAGCGCTACACCGAGGCCCGGATGTCAGCGGTCGCGATGACCCTGGTGGAGGACATCGACAAGGACACCGTCGACATGGAGGAGACCTATCTCGCCGACCCGGCGATCCTCCAGCCGGCCGTCGTCCCCGCCCTCCTGCCCAACCTCCTGGTCAACGGGGCCAGCGGGATCGCGGTCGGCATGGCCACCAACATCCCGCCCCACAACCTCGGAGAGGTCTGCGAGGCCCTGGTCCGGCTCATCGACGAGCCCGAGATGACCACCGAGGACCTGGTCAAGATCATCCCCGGCCCCGACTTCCCGACCGGCGGGCTGATCTACAGCCGAGACCTGGCCCAGGTCTACGGCACCGGCCACGGCCGGATCGTGATGCGGGCCCAGGTGGAGTTCGAGGAGTCCAAGACCGGGCGAGAGCAGATCATCGTCCGCGAGCTCCCCTACCAGGTCAACAAGGCACGCCTCCTGGCCAGCATCGCCGAGCTGGTCAACGACAAGAAGCTGGAGGGGATCGCCGCGCTCCGGGACGAGTCGGGGCGCTCGGAGAGCACCCGGATCGTCATCGAGCTCAAGACCAACGCCCGCCCCCACACGGTGCTCAACAACCTTTTCAAGCACACCCAGCTCCAGTACACCTTCGGGGCGCTGATGCTGGCCCTGGTCGACGGCCGTCCTCAGATCCTCGGCCTGAAGGCCATCCTGGAGCACTTCGTCGACTTCCGGCGCCGGGTGGTGACCCGGCGGACCCGGTTCCTGCTCACCCGAGCCCGGGAGCGAGCCCACATTCTCGAGGGCCTGCTCAAGTGCCTCGACCACATCGACGAGGTGATCGCCCTGATCCGCGCTGCCCAGGACGAGAAGGCAGCCCAGTCAGCCCTCGAGGAGCGCTTCCAGCTCACCGAGCGGCAGTCCAAGGCGATCGTCGACCTCCGCCTGGGCCGGCTCACCCGCTTGGAGTCGGGGAAGATCCGCGACGAGTACGAGGACCTGATCAAGGAGATCGCGCGCTACGAGGACATCCTAGCCAACCCGCGGCTGGTGGACCAGCTCATCAAGGACGAGCTGGCCGACCTCCGCAAGCGGTTCGCCGACCCCCGCCGGACCGAGATCCGAACCACCGAGGTGGAGATCTCCGAGGAGGACCTGATCCCCCGCGAGAAGGTCTTCGTCACGCTCACCCACCGCGGCTACGTCAAGCGGATCCCGCTGGACAGCTACCGGGCCCAGCACCGTGGTGGGCGCGGAGTGGTGGGCGCCAAGCGCTCCACCGAGCAGGACTACGTCGAGCACTCGACAACCGCCTCGACCCACAGCGACATGCTCTTCTTCACCAACCGAGGACGGGTATTCCGGCTGCGCACCCACGAGATCCCGGACGTCAAGCGCCAGGCCAAGGGCCTGCCGGTGATCAATCTGATCGAGATCGACCAGGGCGAACGGATCACCGCGCTGATCGCCGTGGAGGGATTCTCGGACGAGCAGTACCTGGTCATGGTCACCAAGCTGGGCCAGATCAAGAAGACGCCCTCGGCGTCGTACTCCTCGGTGCGGCGCAACGGGCTGATCGCCATCAACCTGCAGGCCGATGACGAGCTGGACTGGGTCCGCATCTCGAGTGGCGGCGACGAGTTGCTGGTGGTGACCAGGCACGGCAAGGGGGCGCGGTTCTCCGAGAAGGAGGTGCGGCCCATGGGCCGCGACACCATGGGGGTGGGGGCGATCCGGCTCCGCCCCGGCGACGAGGTGGCCGGGTTCGACGTGGTCAACCCGCGCGGCCACGTCCTGGTGGTGACACAGCTCGGCTACGGCAAGCTGACCCCGATGGAGGACTACCCGCTCAAGAGCCGCAACATCCAGGGCGTCTACACCATGGATCAGAACGCCATCCCCAAGGTCGGTGAGATCGTCGGGATGCGGGTGGTCGAGGATCGCACCGAGGAGCTGATGGTGATCTCGACCATGGGCCAGGTGATCCGCATCCCGCTCGAGCAGGTACGGGTGTCGGGGCGTCAGACCCGCGGGGTCATCATCATGCGGCTCGCCGAGGGGGACCAGGTCGGCTCCATCGCCGGGGTGGCCCGCGCCGGCGACCTGGAGGCGGATTGACCCTCCCGACCCGGGTCCGGGTCACCAGCGATCCGGCCGGCATCGACCTGCGCCTCGCTCACCGCTGGATCGCCGGCAGCTACTGGGCTGCCGGGATCCCCTGGGAGACCTTTGAGCGAGCTTGCGCCCACAGCCTGTGCTTCGCGGCCATGGTGGGCCAGGAGCAGGTGGGCTTCGCCCGCGTGGTGACCGACCAGGCGACCTTCGCCTGGCTTGCCGACGTCTACGTCGCCGAGGGCGCCCGCGGACGGGGCGTGGGCGCTCGCCTGGTCGCGGCGGTCACCGACGATCCGCGGCTTCAGGGGCTGCGCCGCTTCATCCTGGCGACCGCGGACGCCCATGGCCTGTATGAGCGATTCGGCTTCCAGCGCGTCGGCGACGCAAACGGCCGGTTGATGAGCATCACCCGCTCCGCGACCCAGGTGTATGGAGACGCGGAGCGGGCTGCCCAGGGATCCTGAGGGTCTGCCTCAGGACTTGCCGATCTTGAAGATCTTGGTGCCGCAGGTGGGGCAGGTGCCGGTGGTCGCCGGCTTGCCGTTCTTCATGGTGATCGCCTGGGCATCTTTGATCTCGGTCTGCTTCTTGCACTTCAGGCAGTAGCCGGTGACAGCCATCGTCTTCGTCTCCTGGGAACCGGGAGGGACTCGGGACCGGGTCTGCCCGAGCTTCGCCGGGGATTGTAAGCAGATGCCAGGGGAGGTCGGTTGAATTCAGCCCCAATTCGCGGTAGGGGCGCTCCGACCAGGCCATACGCGCCACACGGGTGGCGGCCGTAACCTTTCCGACCCCCTCCGCGTACAAAGGGCATGCTGCGCACCCACCCGTCGCCGCCCGGCTTCGCCTCCGGATACGGCACCGCCAGCCGCCGGGCGATCGTCCTCGCCGTCCTCGCCCTCGCCGGGGTCGCGATGCTGATGGTCTGGGCGCTCGCCTTCGCGGGCTTCTGAGCTCGCCGGCTCCGGGTCGACGCGCCAGGGATGCCCGGCGCGCGGCTTCCGCTGGGCGCGGGCTCCCCGGTTGGAGGGGGAGGCTGTGAGGACTCAGCCCTCGGCGCCGACCATGGCAATCGACCCGTTGAAGGTGGCGCCGTCCTCGACGTGGAGCTTGGCCACCCGGATGTTGCCCTGGAGGTAGCCGGAACCGGCGAGGCGAAGACGCTGCTGCGCGCTCACGTCGCCCTCGACCCGCCCGCGAATGGTGACGTTGCGGCACTCCAGCCTGGCCTTGACCGTGCCACCACCCTCGACCGTGATGTCGCCGGCGGTGATGACCTCACCCTCCACGGTGCCATGAACGACGAGATCGCTTCGGATGATGAGCTTCCCCTCGAGGCGATCGTCGACTCCCAGGGTCACGGTACCGCCGCTAGAGTTCTCGCCAGCACGCTGGCGGTCTGGCTTCGGGGCCACCGCCGCCTCTTTAACCTCGGGGTTCGCGTTCATCTTCTCTGCAGTCTCCATGTGGCTGAACCCTTCATCACCAACAGCGCACAGGCCCGAGAGTCTACCGCTCGGATGACACCCCCGGCCCTCGACGCCGCGGACTGGGAGTGGCCGTCGGCGACTCGTTACGCCCGCCATCTCGCCTCCTTCTACGACGCCGTGACCGGCGCTTACGACGACTGGTCGTCAGGGGTCCACCGCCGGGTGGCCGCCCGACTGGTCGAGATCGCCTCGCCGGTCCCTGGCGAGCGCGTCCTCGACGTCGGGTGTGGAACTGGGCTGGTCACCCAGATGGCGGCCGAATGGGTGGGAGCGTCCGGGGAGGTGATCGGCGTCGACATCGCCGGCCGGCTGCTGGAGGTGGCCCGGCGGCGGGCGTCGCCTCGGGTGCGCTTCCTCCACGTCCCCGCCGAGGCGCTGGTGTTCAGCGACCTGACCTTCGACGTGGTCACGGTCGGCGATGCCCTCCCCTACCTGGCCGACCCGGTCCGGGCCCTCAGCGAGGCCCGGCGGGTGCTGCGCCGAGGCGCCAGGATCGCCGTCTCGGTGCTGGATCGCGCCCTGGACACGCCGGCGCAGGCCGTCTACCAGGAGCTGCTGCTCGCCCTCGAGAGACGCCACCCCATCGCGGTTCCTCGGCCCCCGGGCGATCGCAGCCGCTTCGGCGAGCCCGAGGTGGTGGGCCGCCTGCTCGGCGCGGCGGGCTTCACGAACGTGGTGACGACCATGATGGTGACCGGCGGCAGGGTCACGACGGCGCGCGAGTGGACCGACCTGATGATGGGCTCAGGACCCTCATCCCACGCCCTGCTCTCGGTCCTCGGCCCCGCCATCCGGCAGGGGTTCGAGGCCGAGCTGACCGAGCGCATGAGCGAACTGGGCGAGGACGAGGCCTTCCGCTACCACCACCCCTTCACCTTCGCCGCCGCCGTCCGTTCCTGAGGGAGGCGCCAGTGCGGCGGGGACCCCGGGGCGCCTCGCCCGGAGGAGGGGGCGGCCGGCCCGCCGGCGGCCGAGGTGGGATCAGGCGGTGGCCGGGGCGTGCTCCTTCTGATGAGCTTCGATCAGCTGCTGGGCGATCGGCGCTGGCACCTCCTCGTAGTGGGAGAACTCGGTCGAATAGCGGCCGCGGCCCTGGGTCAGGGCCCGCAGGTCGATCGGGAAGGTGAACATCTCCGCCTGGGGCACCTGAGCGGCGACCTCCGAGCGGCCGTCGCCGAGTGGGTTCATCCCCGCCACCCGGCCGCGACGGGCGTTGAACAGGCCGATGACATCCCCGGTGAACCGGTCGGGAGCGATCACCTTGACGATCGCGATCGGCTCCAGGAGGACCGGCGAAGCCCTCTGGACAGCCTCGCGCATCGCCATGGAGCCGGCGAGCTGGAAGGCGATGTCCTTGCCGTCGACGGGATGGGTGGAGCCGTCGACCAGCCTCACCCGGATGTCGACCACCGGATGCCCGCTGATCGCACCCTGCTCCATGGTCTGACGCACCCCCTTCTCCACCGAGGGCCGGAACTGCTGGGGAATGGCTCCCCCGAAGATCTTGTCCTCCCACTCGTAGCCGCCGCCCCGGGGCAGCGGCTCGATCTCGATGGTGGCGTCTCCGTAGAGCCCGGCGCCGCCCGACTGCTTCTTGTAGCGATGCTGGACCCGGGCGGTGCCGTTGATGGTCTCCCGATAGGGGATGCGGGGCGCCTGGAGCTTGGCCTCCACGCCGTATTTGCGGCGCATCTTCTCCAGGACCACGTCCAGGTGGACGTCGCCGAGCCCATGGGCGATCACCTCGTGGGTCACCTCGTCCCGGTCCACCGAGAAGGTGGGGTCCTCCTCGCCGAGGCGGGCCAGCGACTGCATGATCTTGTCCTCGTCCCCCTTGCTCCGGGCGCTGATGGCGGCCGCGTAACCGGCGGCGGGCAGGACGATGGGAGGAAGGGTCACCGGCGTCCCGCGCTCGCAGAGGGTGTCGCCGGTCGCGGTGCTCTGGAGCTTGGTGAGCACGGCGACCTCTCCCGCGCCGACCTCGCCGCTGACCACCACCTGCTTGCCCATCGGCCGGCCCAGCTGGGCGGGCCGCTCCTCGACCTTGCGGTTGGCGTTGAACGGATGGGTCTCCCCACGGAGGGTTCCCCGCAGCACCCGGACGAACGAGATCTTGCCGAAGTTGTCAACCGTGGTCCGGAAGACGCGCGCCACCAGGGGTCCGGCGGGATCGCAGCGGATCTGCACCTCCTGGCCGCTGGCGCCAGTCGCATGGTGGACGCGCTCTGCGGGGGACGGCAGGTACTGGACAATGCTGTCCAGAATCAGGGCGGCACCGCGGCGATCCGCGGCCGCGGCGCAGACCACCGGCACCAGGCTGCCGGACCCGGTCCCCCGGCGCAGCGCCTGGCGGATCTCGGCGCCGCTGAGCTCGGTGCCCTCGAGGTACTTCTCGAGGAGTGAGTCGTCGGTCTCCGCGGCGGAGTCCGCCAGCGCCGTGCGAGCGCGCTCGACGGCGTCCGCCATGGCCGCCGGCATCCCGGTGGGGTCGGCGCCGCCGGCCCCGTCGAAGGCCTGAGCGCCACCCTCGACCAGGTCAACGTAGCCGCTGAAGGACTCGGCGGCACCGATGGGCAGGGCCACGGCGATCGGCTTTCGGGCGAACTCCCCGCGCAGCGCTTCCACGGTCGCATCGAAGGTCGCGTTCTCGCGGTCCATGCGGTTGACCACGATCAGGCAGGGGAGCCCGGCGGTGGTCACCATCTCCCAGGCCAGCTCGGCCCCCACCGGGACCGAGCCAGTGGCACCGACCACCAGCACGGCGGCGTCGGCCCCCGCCAGGGCGGCGGCCACCTCCCCGGCGAAGTCCTGGAACCCGGGAGCGTCGATGAGGTTGACCTGCGTGCCCCTCCATTCGCAGTGGGCCACGGCCGCGCCGATCGAGATCGAGCGGCGCTGTTCCTCGGGCTCGTAATCGAAGATCGAGGTGCCCTGATCGGTTGACCCCATCCGCTGGGTTGCGCCGGCTGTGTGGAGCAGAGCCTCGCACAGGGTGGTCTTTCCGTCGTGGCTGTGACCGACCACAGCCACGGTGCGAATGCGGTCCGGGGCGGGCGTGGGCATGGGGCAGAAGACCTCCTCCGAGACGTCTCGGACACTCTCTCGATGAGCGGAGCCAATGGTACCCGGAGCGATGCGGCCCTCCCTGCGGCGCCCGCGACCCGCGGTGGGGCGCCTCCCTCCGGCACCCGGGACCGGGGGGCGGCGGTCCTGACCGGGGTCGCATCCTAGGGCGCTCCACCCCGCCCCGCGGCGAGGGAGGACCAGCCTCGATCGCCCTCAGGGACGGTTTCATTCAATTGGTTGAATGAAACGGCCCTTGGCAACGAATGGGAGGTCCCCCGCTCACGAGCCTCTCGTGCCAGAGGGCGGCCCGGGCTTGCAGACTCCGTGACGCTGTGACGAGACGGCCGCTCCTCGCGCTCTGCCTGGTTCTCACTGCCTGCGGGGCGAGCTCGGCGGTGGCCACCCAGACCCCGCCCTGCCGGACCCCCTCGGCGGTGCCGGCCCCCCAGGTGGCCATGCCTCCGGTCAGCGCCGCCGCCGACCAGGGACGGGTCGATCCGGGGGCGCAGGTGAACTTCACGGAGACCGTCACCGGCCCCACCATCCTCCAGGTCGACTGCCAGCAGCCCCTCCAGCTGGTAGTGACCGACGCCACCGGCCTGAGCGTGTACAGCGGGGCTGAAGCACCGGTGGCAGCCGGTCTGTGCGGCAGGCTCAGCGTCGCCGCCGGGGCGGCGGAGGCGTACCAGGTGAGCTGGCCCGTCGACCCCAGCCTCCCGGGCGGCACCTACCAGGCCACGCTGATGCTCGGTGACGCCCCGGAGCTCACCTTGGCGGTGGCGGTGGGCGCTATTCCCGGCGGCTGCGGATAGCTCACGCCGGCGGTCGCGTCACTCCGGAGAGCTGGGCCGGGTCCCGGAGGCGAGAGGCGGAGCTGCCGGGGGTCGGGGGCGCGTCGGGGAGGCGGGCCGGTGGTGTCGCGGGGGCCCCGGGGCGGGTCGGGGCAGCCCCGGGCTGGAGCGCTCCGCCACCACCAGCAGGCTGTCGCAGAGCGGGCTGCCGGGGTGGGCCGTCCAGCCGTCGTACGTCGCCACCATGGCGAGCCCGGCCCGGGTGAGCATCTCCGGGATCTCCGCGTAGCCGAGCAGCCGGCTGGTGGTCTGCTGCACCGCCGCCGTGCCGTCCCCGAAGATCGCAACCTCTCTGAGCATGAAGAGGTTGCGGGTTCGGTCGTAAACGGTGTCGCTGAGGAGCAGCTGACGCCGCCTGCCGAGCAGCGAGCGGCTGGTGACCTCCCACGCCGAGATCCGGCCGGGAAGCTGGTCAGGGCGCAGCCGCAGCTCAACGATCATGCGACCTCCGGGCCGGAGGCTTCCGGCCAGCCGGCGCAGGCCGGCCACCTGCGAGCGGACCGGCAGGTTCTCGAGCACGTAGTAGATCAGGAGGATCGCGTCGTAGCCGTCCGACCGGGGCAGGTCGCGGATGTCCTGGACCCAGAACCGGGCAAGGTGTCTCAGCCCTTCCCGGCGTGCCTCCCGGCGGGCGTGGGCGATCACGGCCGGGCCGACGTCTACCCCGTCCACCGTGTAGCCGAGCCGGGCGAGCCGGATGGCGTAGAGACCCGGCCCGCAGCCGGCGTCGAGGATCCGGGCCGGCGGGGGCGGGAGCAGCATCCGGAGCCGGCGGACGTGACGGTCGACCACGGCCTGGCGGCGGCTGGCGCCGTCATGGCTCTGGTCGAGATGCTCGCCGAGCAGGCGGCGGCTGAAGGTGGGATCCGACCAGTCGAGCTCGGCCGCCGGGTCGAAGGGCAGCGGCCACTCGGGGAGGCGAGCGAGACGCGGCAGCCGTGGCACGGCCGTGAGATTAGAGCGAGTCGGCACCGGCCCTGTGGGAATCGCCGTCCAGGCAGCGGGTCCAAGGCCCGCCGAGGGCGAGAATCCGGAGGTGGACCGCATGGACCGCGGGAACATCCTCTACGTCCGCCCCGCCTGCAAAGCAGCATGATGCCCGCCGTGCTCGCCGCCGCCCTGGTGACCCCGGCGCCCCTCAGCGCGGGGATCGCCTTCGCCTGCGGCTACGCGGTGGGGGCGCTGCCGGTCGCGTGGTTGCTGGCCTGGCGCTGGCGCGACGTCGATCTGCGCGACTTCGGCGGGGGCACCGGTGCGATCGACGCTGTGCGGGTGGCCGGCGTCGGGGTGGCGCTGGTCGCGGGGCTCACCGAGCTTCTCAAGGGTGGGGCGGTCGGCCTGGTGGCGGGCTGGCTCGGGGGTCACACTGGCTGGTTCACCGCCAGCGCAATGGCCGGCTGCGTCACCGGCGACGCCTTTCCAATCGGCTTCCGGCGGGGTGGACGGGGGCTCGTCCCGCTCGTCTCCGGGCTCCTCTTCGCCCTCCCCATCGCCGGCCTGATCTGCGCCGTGATCGCCCTGCCGGTGGCATTCCTGACCCGGATGCGCGGCCGCGTCTATGACCTGTCGGTGGTGGTGGCGGTGCCCCTCGGGCTGATGCTCGGCACCCTGGACTGGCGGAGCCTGGCCCCCGGCACGGCGATCGTGGTGGTCCTGGTGGTTCGCTCCAGCCTGAGGAGGGCGGCCTCCCGGCGCGCTGTCACCGTGACCACCGCGCGGAGTGCGACCATCGTGGACCAACCCGCAGATCGCGCCCAGGAGCCCTGAATGCACCCCCTCGCCAGCGTCTTCGACGTCACCCAGTGGGTCCAGACCGGGGGTCTCCTGATCCTCTTCCTGCTGATGACGGTGCAGTGCGTCGGCGTGCCCTTCCCCAGCGAGGTGATCATGCCCCTGGCGGGGTACCTGGTCTCGGCGGGCCACCTCGGCCCGGCCGGCGCCGCCCAGGGGGTCGACCTGCTGCTGGTGATCGTGCTCGGTGTCGCCGGCAACGTGGTGGGGTCGCTGCTCGCCTACTGGCTGGCGGCGTGGCTGGGTGAGCCGGTCCT
This sequence comes from Binatia bacterium, assembly GCA_035624785.1. Taxonomy (GTDB): domain Bacteria; phylum Chloroflexota; class Dormibacteria; order Aeolococcales; family Aeolococcaceae; genus JAJZNI01. Next base: position 353,381 of record DASPQV010000025.1, read on the forward strand.
GCTCGGCCCGGGCCGCTACATCGGCATCCGGCGCCATCACGTCGAGATCGCCGACCGCTGGTTCCGGCGTCACGGGAGGGCGGCGGTGCTGTTGGGCCGCTTCCTGCCGGTGGTGCGCACGTACATCTCCTTCCCGGCCGGGCTCGCCCGGATGCCGCTCACGGAATTCACCCTGTACACGACGGTGGGAACCATCCCCTGGGTCACCGCCCTGGCCCTGGCGGGATGGGCCGTGGGCAGCACCTGGAACAGGATCTCGGGGCCGATCCAGACGGCGGGCATCGTCCTCGCCATCCTCATCGTGCTCGCGGTGATCGGCTGGTTCGTCCAGGGGCGGCGCCAGCAGAGCCGCCCCGCCGCGGCCGAGCCCGTGGCGGCGGCCCGGACCGGGGAGGGCGAGAGGGGCTGACCGTGATCGGCCTCGTCGACATCGGGGGGACCAAGTGCCTGGCCGGCGTCACCGGTGACGACGGGCTTCCCGGGACACCGCTGCTGCGGGCGACGCCCCGGGACGGCGACCCCGGGGCCTTCCTGGCCGAGATGCTCGACAAGGTCCGCGGCTCGGCGCCGCTGGCGGGCGTCGCCGTGTCGACGCCGGGACCCTTCGACCGCGTGCGTCGCCGGCTCCTCAATCCTCCCGGGTTGTCCCCGGCGTGGCACGGCCTCGACCTGGTGGCGACGCTGGGGAAGCGCTTCGGCTGCCCGGTCTACGCGGAGAACGACGCCAACTGCGCCGCCCTCGCCGAGGCGCGCTTCGGAGCCGGAAGGGGCTTCCGGACGGTCGTCTACTACACGGTGAGCACCGGGATCGGCGCCGGGGTCGTCCGGGACGGCGAGCTGGTGATCTCGCGCCACGACACCGAGGCCGGACACCAGGTGCTCTGGCCCGAGCACCTGGGCGGTCCCTCCTGCCACTGCGGCGGCCACGGATGCCTGGAGGCCCTGGCCAGCGGCAACGCCATCCGGCGGCGCTTCGGCCGTCCCGCCGAGGAGCTCGACGACCCCGGCGTCTGGGCCGACGTGGGCCGGTGGCTGGGGCTGGCGGTGGTCAACAGCGTCGCCCTGCTCGACTGTGACGTGGTCGTCTTCGGCGGCGGCGTCATCAACGCATGGCCGCGGTTCGAGGGGACGCTGAGGCAGACGGTTGGGGCCAGCCTCTTCCTGCAGCCGCCGCCCGAGATCCGGGTCGGGGAGCTCGGCGTGGACCGGAACCTCTGGGGAGCGCTCACCCTGGTGCCAGGAGCAGGCCTGGCGCGGCCCGCCGGGTTTGGCGCGCCGGACCGGCTGGTACAGTAGCGGGGTGTCCAAGCGGGTCACCACGGTCAGCATCGACGACGTGATCGCGGCCATCGAGACGGCCCGCGACAAGGTGATGGCCGACGAGGTCAAGTCGCTCGTCAAGCTGGGCCTGCCCAAGAGCGTCGCCTACAAGATGGTGGCGGAGCGCTACCGGCAGCGCAGCGAGACCGATGAGGGCGAAGAGGTCGCGGGCGGCACCCCGTGGCCGGACATGTCCTGAGCGGCGGGTCGGGCGGGGCGTGGAGCGCGGAGCTCGGTCGCCGTCTGCCACGCCGGGTGCAAGCCTGAGCACGGCCTCGGCATACTAGGGCGCCAGACGATGGCCGACCGGGTGCGACGAAGCGAGGAGCGGGAGCAGAGCGCTGCCGTGCCGGGCCAGGATCCGCCCGGGACCCGGACCGGCTACCTGCCCAACGGGCCGGATGAGCGCCGTCAGATGCTGGAGGCGGTCGGCGCCGCCTCGATCGACGACCTCTTCGCCACCGTCCCCGAGCAGCTCCGTCATCTCCGCCTCGACCTCCCCGCGCCGCTGGCGGAGCAGGACCTGGTCACCGAGCTGGAGAGGCTTGCCGCCCGCAACCGGCCGCTGGGCAGCCTCGACTCCTTCCTGGGGGCCGGCGTCTACCGCCGCTACGTGCCGGCGATCGTGCGGGCCACGGTGGCTCGCCCCGAGTTCTACACCGCCTACACGCCGTACCAGGCGGAGGCGTCCCAGGGGACGCTGCAGAGCATCTTCGAGTTCCAGTCGATGATCTGCGAGCTCACCGGCCTGGACGTCGCCAACGCCTCTCTCTACGACGGGGCGACCGCCGCCGCCGAGGCGGTTATGCTGGCGGTGGCCCACACCGGGCGGGACCGGGTCCTCGCCGCCGCCGACCTCAACCCCGAGGTGCTCTCGGTGATCCGCACCTTCGGCGGCGGGAGGCGCGTGGAGGTGATCACCTCCGGCGACATCAGGGCGGCGACCAGCCAGCACGCCTGCGTGGTGGTGGCCCAGCCGGGGTTCCTGGGGACGGTGACCGACGGGGCCGCCGCCGTCGAGGCGGCCCATGCCGCCGGAGCGCTGGCAATCTGCTGCATCGACCCGTTCGCGAGCGCGCTGCTGGCCAGCCCGGGGGAGCAGGGCTTCGACGTGGCCGTCGGCGACGGCCAGCCGCTCGGCATCCCGCCCTCTTTCGGCGGCCCTCACCTGGGTTTCATGGCGGTGCGCCAGCCCCTGATGCGTCGCATCCCCGGACGGCTGGTCGGGATGGCCAGGGACCACGCGGGGCGCCGCGCCTACACCCTCACCCTCCAAGCTCGCGAGCAGCACATCCGGCGGGAGCGTGCCACCTCCAACATCTGCACCAATCACGCGCTGATGGCCCTGGCCGCCACCGTCTACATGGCCCGGATGGGGGCGGGCGGGATGCGCCGGGTCGCCGAGGTCAGCATCCGGCGCGCGCACCACCTGGCCGAGAGGCTCACCCGGCTCGAGGGCTTCTCGCTGGTCGAGCCGGACCGGCCCTTCCTCTGGGAGTTCGCCCTCCGGGTCCCCGGCGGCGCCGATCGGTTCGCCGCGGCGATGCGGGAGGCAGGGATCCTGGCGGGCCTGCCCCTGGGGCGGATCGACGCCGGCCGCAGCGACCAGCTCCTGGTCTGCTGCACGGAGACCACGGCCCCGGCGGCCATCGACAGCTACGTCCGGGCGGCGGAGCGCTGGGCGGCCGGCTCCCGGGTGGCCGCCTCCCAGGGGGCCGCCAGATGACGCCGACGCCGCCCGGATGGGCGGGCGAGGAGCCTTTGGTATTCGAGCTGGGTCGCGACTACTTGGGCGGGCCGCGTGAGGTGGCCAGCGGGGTCCCGGAGCCACCGCTGGGCGAGCTGCTTGCCGGGGTGGCGCTGCGATCCGTCCCGGCGGCCATCCCGGCTCTGCCCGAACCGGTGCTCGCCCGGCACATCGGCCGGCTGGCCCGCCGCAACCACCACCTCCACCACGGGATCTACCCGCTGGGCAGCTGCACCATGAAGTACAACCCGGTGATCGACGAGCAGCTGGCATCGCTGAGCGGCTTCGCCGACATCCACCCGGACCAGCCCGTCGACGACGTCCAGGGCGCCCTCCAGCTGATGTGGGAGCTGGAGCGGATCCTCACCGAGCTGACCGGGATGGCCCGCTTCACGCTTCAGCCGGCCGCCGGCGCCCACGGCGAATGGACCGGGCTCCGGATGATCCAGGCCTACCACGCCGCCGGCGGCGACACCCGGCGGACCCGGGTGATCATCCCGGACTCCGCCCACGGCACCAACCCGGCCTCGGCGTCTCTGGCCGGCCTCGAGGTGGTGACGGTGCGCAGCACCCGAGACGGCACCATGGACGTCACCGACCTGCGCTCCCGCATCGACACGTCGGTGGCCGCGGTGATGCTCACCAACCCCAACACCCTCGGGGTCTTCGAAAAGGACATCCTGGAGATCGCCGAGGTGGCTCACCAGGCGGGCTCTCTGCTCTACTACGACGGCGCCAACCTCAACGCCCTGGTGGGCATCGCGCGGCCCGCCGACATGGGGTTCGACGTCGTCCACCTCAACCTTCACAAGACCTTCTCGACCCCCCACGGCGGGGGCGGGCCGGGCAGCGGCCCAGTCGGGGTCGCCGCCGGTCTGACCGACTTCCTCCCCGTCCCCACCGTGGAGAGGGACGGCGAGCACTTCCGTCTCGACCACGACCGGCCCCGCTCGATCGGCAAGGTCAGGGCACACTACGGCAACTTCGGGATGCTGGTGCGGGCCTACGCGTACCTGCGCGCCTACGGGTCCGCGATCTCCCGGGTCGCCGAGGACGCAGTGCTCAACGCCCGCTACCTGGAGTGGCGGCTCCGCGACCTCTTCCCGACCGCGGTGGGTCCGCAGTGCATGCACGAGTTCGTGGTCACCACCCGGGGCACCCGGGTCCCGGGACTGCGCGCCCTGGACGTCGGCAAGCGCCTCCTCGACCACGGGGTCTACGCACCGACCGTGTACTTCCCGACCACCGTTCCCGAGGCCCTCATGTTCGAGCCGACCGAGACCGAGTCGAAGCGCAGCCTCGACCAGCTGGCCGACATCCTCGCCGGCATCGTCGCCGAGGCGGAGCGGGACCTGTCCCTTCTCCAATCCTCACCGCACGACACCCCGATCGAGCGGGTGGACGAAGTGGAGGCGGCGCGTCACCCGCTGCTGCGCTGGCTCCCCGAAGCATGAGCGCGGATCGGCCCGACCCCCGCCGCGCGGAGTTGCGGGCGCTGCTCGCCGAGCGGGCCTTCCGCTGGGGCGACTTCGTGCTGGCCAGCGGCCGGCGCAGCAACTACTACTTCGACGGCAAGCAGATCACCCTGGAGGGTGGCGGGCTCGCCCTCGCCGCCTCGCTGATGCTGGAGCGCTGCCGCGAGCTGGGAGTGACGGCGGTGGCCGGCGATGACGGCGTCGGACCGCTGCTCGGCGCCATCGCCGCGCTCAGCGCCGCGGACCGGGGACCGGCGCTCCGGGCCTTCATGATCCGCAAGGCCGACAAGCAGCACGGGACCGCGGCCAAGGTGGCTGGGCCCGCCCCCCTGCCGGCGGAGCGGACCGCGCTCGTCGACGACGTGGTCACCACCGGCGGTTCGGTGTTCCGCGCCCTGGAGGCGCTCGAGCCGACCGGGGTGACCGTGGTCGAGGCCCTGGTGATCGTCGACCGCGAGGAGGGCGGCGAGGCCGCTCTCCGCGAGCACGGGCTGGCCCTGCACGCCCTGTTCCGGCGCAGTGCCTTCAGCGCCCCCCAGCAGGTCGACGGACCGGCCTGAACCTCGGCCGACCCCATTCGCTCCGCCGCTGGGTGGCGGACGCACCCCATCCCATCGGCCAAGAGTTGTGGACAGGGAATTCCTAAACTGGTCCGGAGAGCGGCCCCCCGATGGCGCCGTCGCCCCGTCCGATCCAGCCTCCCCCGCACCGGCGTGCACCCGGCCCAGCGACAGGTCTCGGGGCGCGCCCATGAGGGCTAGCCCGGGGGGCGACGCGGGGGCCGTCTCAGGCTGAGAGCCGGCTGAGAGGTTGTTGCGACTCAACGATGTCTCAGGTTCGCGGCGCCACCCTCCTCGATGATGCCCTCAGGTTCCCAACGCCGCCAGGGCGATCAGGAGGACAGCATCGATGACCCGTCACCGCAGGCTCAGAGCAGCGATTGCCGTGGCTCCGGCCCTGCTTCTCATCGCCGCCTGCGGGCAGGCGGCGCCGGCTTCGGCCGGGCCGGCCCAGCAGGGCCAGGAAACGTCCTCGAGCGCTCCCGCATCGAGCCCCTCCCAGGCGCCGAGCAGCGGCTCCAGCATCCCGATGGCCACCCCGACCCCTGTCAGCACCGTGGCCGCGCCGTCCGGGCTGAGCGACCAGCAGATCAACCAGATCGAGGACCAGCTGAACCAGATCGACAGCCAGCTGAACCAGGCCAACCAGGGCCTGGCCAGCACTGAAGGAGACCCGTCCCAATGAGAGTCCGTGCCCCCCTCCTGACCGGCATCGGCGGCTTGGCGGTGGCCGCCGCGCTCTTCGCCGGCTCAGCCCTCCCGGCCGCCGCAGACACCTCCAGCCCATCGCCGAGCCCGGCTGCCAGCCCATCGAGCAGCCCATCGGCCGGTCCGACCTCGGGTGCCTGCAGGGGCAGCACCGCCGCGGTGCTGGCCTGCATCAAGCAGCGCGCCGCGACGGCCATCGCGAACCGCGAGACCACGCTCCAGGCCCTGACCACGGCTCTGAACAACAGCGCCAACGTCACTGCCGGTGACAAGTCGACCCTGCTGGGCCAGATCCAGGGCGACGAGTCCGGCCTCTCGACCCTGAACACCACCATCCAGAACGACACCACCGTCCAGCAGGCGTGGAGCGACGCCCAGACCATCGTCACCGGGTACCGCGTCTACGTTCTCGAGGCGCCCAAGGTCCACTTGGTGATCGCCGCTGACACCGAGACTGCCGTCGAGTCCTTCCTGCAGTCGGTGATGCCGGCGGTGCAGACCGCCATCACCGACAGCAACGCCTCCGCGGACAAGAAGGCGGAGGCCCAGGCCGCCTTCAACGACTGTGCCAGCCAGCTGGCGGCAGCCCAGTCGGAAACCTCCGGGGTGGTGGGCTCGGTGATCAATCTCGAGGCCTCCGGCTATCCGGGGAACGAGCCCACCCTGGCCTCGGCACGCCAGTCGGTGACCACGGCACGTCAGGACCTGGGGAACTGCCACAAGGACCTGGAGTCCATCCGAGAGGACCTCGGTCTCTGATCTCTGGTCCCCGCAACGGGCGGAGGAGCGCCGCGCTCCTCCGCCCTCCGCCGTGCTCGGAGGTGCCAGCGCCTACCATCGCGAGGTGCATCGCGCCCTGGTCGCCGCGGGAATGGCCATCGCTCTGACCGCCTGCGGGAGCTCGGCTCAGCCCACCGCCACGTCATCGAGCCCGACGGCGGCACCAACCGGAAGCACCCCGGCCACGCCCTTCCCCACGGCCGCCCCATCTCCCACCTCCACTCCGAGCCCGACCGCGGACACCGAGCAGGTGACGGTCACCGCCTCCGGGGTCGGCGCCCACTACCTCCAGGCGATCCCGGTCGCGGTGCTGCACAACCAGGCCACCAGCCATACCGCCACCGAAGTGGTGGCCCATTTCACGGTTCACCACCCCGGCGGGACCTTTGCCCTCGACGCGGCCCCGGTGGCCCTGGCTCCCGGTGAGACCCTGGCGGTGGCCGCCCTCTGCACCGACTCGTGCCAGGGCGCCACCAGCACCGAGGTGAACGTCGGTGTCGGGGGTTGGTCGCCGGGGCCGGCACCCGCGGTCCTCACCGCAGCCGGCGGAACGTACGCCTGCGGCTCACCGTGCGGCGGCGGGGGTGGATACACGGGCGCCGTCACCGGGACGTTGAGCGGCGCCCTGGGCGCCGGCACCCTGGTCAACCTGTTCGTGGCCTGCAGCGACGGCGCCGGCGCCATCGTCGGCGGCGGGGTCACGCAGCGGCTCTGGCCGGGCGGAGGAGCGGCGGTGAACGTCTCGGTGCCGGTGCTGGTCAGCTCCCTACCAGCGTCGTGCCAGCTCTACGGGGCGGCGGCGGAATAACTCCGGCACGGCGCGGCCGGAGATGGCTTTCCGGCTCACCGGCGGATGAAAGGGGGAGCTGCCTCCGGCGCGCCGCGCTAAGCGTGGGAGCAAACCGGCCAGGCCACCGAGTCGCCGGACGCGAACATGCTCGCGGCGATGGTCGCCTGCTGCGTCGGGTCCCAGATGTTGGTCCCGCCGTGCGCCTTGAAGGTGGACATCAGGAACTGGAAGATGCCGTAGTACGGTCCGGCGGGGTTGTAGGCGTCGGGGCGAAGGCCGGACTCGCACTCGGCGGTGCGCAGCATCCAGTTCGGGTCGACGCCGTCCGCCTCCGCCGCGGCCGTGATGATGGCCTGGATGCTCCCGGGCGGGTAGCTGGCCGGCGGCGCGGTGGGCGCCGGCGGCGGCGTCAGGACAGTCACCAGGGGCGCGGCTGGCAGGGTGACCAGCGCCGGGGCACCGGGGGCGGCGGGGGCGGCGACCAGCTGATGGGGTGGGTCCGAGCCCGGCTGCTCTGGCCAGATGGCGCGGTAGCGGAGCAGGGAGCTGGCCAGCCCTGAGCCGGGCGAGCTGGCCGCCGGGGCGGTGGTGGCGGCCAGGGTCACGGCGCCGCCCACCGGTATGATGGCCAGCCCCACCACCAGCTCGGTCAGCCGGCGGGACAGCCGGATCCCGATCCCGAGTCGAGCTCGGCGCCGGATGGGGAGGCGGAACGACTCCCGGAACCGCGCCGGCAACCTCCCGGCCTGGCGGGCCAGGGCGGCGGCGCGGGCAACCAACCTCACAGGGACAACCTCTCCTCACCGCCCCGACGTTCCCCCTACCGGTCATCCGCTCCACGGGCGAACGACGGGACACCTCGGTCTCCGTTCCACCGTGGATTCGGGCGGTGGGCCGCAGATCGGCGGGGCCGCCCCCGCCGGACCAGGACGTGATCGGATCGCTCCGCGACCCGCGGACCCTACCACAGGCGATGGGGGTTTGTGCAAGCAACAGGCCGTCGGCATGAGCCACCACCCCGCCGCGGGACCGGGTGGCTGGCGTCGGGGCCGGGAGACCCTCGTATCGGGGCTGCGACCGCGTTGCAACCAAAAAGTCTAAACGCGGCGAACGGATCGGCCCTAGCATCGACGTCACTGAAGCCCCGTGGACGTCCAACGCCGGGGCCGAGAATCAGGGTTGCCGGGAGCGGCGGATAGGTGTCCGATTTCACCAACTGGGTGAGAACCAAGCTGGGGGATGCCCTTCGTCGCGTCCACCGCCAAGCCGACGACGAGTCCGGTCAGGGCATGGTGGAGTACGGCATGATCCTGATGCTGATCGCCCTCGTCGTCATCGTGATCCTGACCGTGGCGGGACATCAGGTCAGCAACATGTTCTCGAACGTCAGCAACGGGCTGGCCACGTGAGGTCCCGGCCGCCTGGCTGGGGGGCCCGGGACAGGAGGGGGCAGCGGCGAAGGGATGAGCCGGCCGTGCGCGCCGGGCCGGCATGCCGTCAGACTCGGCGGAGATGGCGGCGGCTGACGATCTCCTCGAGGAGCGGCCCATCGAGCGGCGAACCGTCTTTCAGGGCCGGCTGCTCACCCTCCACTGCGACACCGTGCAGACCGCCGCAGGGTCACGAGCCACCCGCGAGGTCCTCGACCATCCCGGCGCCGTCGGGATCGTCGCCACCGACTCCCAGGGTCGGATCCTGCTGGTGCGCCAGTGGCGCCATGCCGTCGGTCGGGCGCTCTGGGAGATTCCGGCGGGGACCCTGGGCCGGGGAGAGGAACCCGAGGCGGCCGCCCGGCGCGAGCTTGCCGAGGAGACGGGGTATGCGGCGAGCCGGTGGCGGCGTCTCGGCGCAGGTCCGTCAGCGCCGGGCTACAGCGGCGAGATCCTCCACTTCTATGCCGCCAGCGAGCTGACCCTGGGTGAGGCCCACACCGACCCCGACGAGGTGCTGGTCTCACGCCTCTTCACCGCCGAGGAGGTGGGCCGTCTGGTGGCCGACGACGAGGTCGACATCAAAACGGTCGCCGGCCTCTGCCTCGCCGGTCTCGGCCGAGCTGCCGGAGCCGGATGGTGACCGAGCCACCCGGCAGCCCCAGCTCGGATGAATTGGTCCAGCGGGCAATCCGCGACCTCATCCACTCGGTACCCGGCGAGGAGGAGACCACCGCCCCGCCGGAGGCGTCGCCGACCTCCCAGCCCTGGGCCGAGACGGCGTCGCCGTCTGCCAAGAGCAAGCGGCCCCTGGAAGCGGTTCTCGCCGAATACGCCGCCAGGGTGGAGGCGTCGCCGGACGCGAGGGCCAACCTGCCATCCGAGGCCCACCCGTCGGTGACCTTCTACGAGAGGTTCGGCCGGGCCGGGGGCGGGGGCGATGGGCGGCGGCGACGGCGGCGGAGGGTCGCGGCCCGGCGGCGCCGCGGTGGCGCTGGCGGCGGCCGCGGGCGGAGCGGGTGAAGGAAGCGGGGCCGGACAGGCCCGGCCTGGTCGCCGGCGAGGCCCGGCCCGGCGTCGCCCGGCCCTGGGTGGCCCGGCTCGGCGAGCAGCGCATCGAGGGGGTGCTCTTCGACTACGGGCTCACCCTGGTGACCTTCGTCCGACCCGAGGCCGCGCTGAGGCGCGCGTATGCCGAGATAGCAGCCCGGATCCGGGCCGCCGGGATCGACCCGGCGCCCTCGGCCGGGACCCTGCTGCACGAGGTCCATGACCGGGTGGAGCAGGAGGTCGCCCGGCACGATCAGGGGGACGCGCTCGAGGAGGTGGACGTGCGCGCCCTGGAGCGCCGGGCGTACGCGGACCACGGGCTGCTTCTCGGCGAGGCGTTCCTCGACGAGGCGGCGGCGTTGGCTCAGCGGGCCTGGTGGGAAGGCGTCAGTGTCGGCCCCGGCGCCGTCCAGACCCTGACCGAGCTGCGCAGCCGCGGGCTCCGTCTCGGCATCTGTTCCAACGCCCCATACCCATGCATGCGCGCGCAGCTCGAGCACCTGGGTATCGCCCGGCTCTTCGACAGCGTCACCTTGTCGGCCGAGGTTGGCTGGCGCAAGCCCTCACCTCGGATCTTCAGTGCGGCTCTGGCCGCGCTCGGAGTCGAGAGCCGGGCGTGCGCCATGGTCGGCGACCGGCGCCGGGAGGACGTGGCCGGAGCGCGTGCGGCGGGCATGGCCGCCATCCGGGTCAGCGAGCACCGGGACGACGCCGGGCCCGAGGATGCCGACCGCGTGATAGCTAGGCTGAGGGACCTCCCCAAACTGCTGTTCGGACAGCACACTGCGGTGACAAGCGTGGTAGCTTCGGTGGCGACGGCAACCTCACAGCGGCTTCACCGATCGGGCGAGGACAGATGAAGGACGTCGACTTCCGCGACTACCTCAAGGAGCGGTGCCGTGAGCGCGGCATCTCGCTGCACCGCCTTGCCCTCCTCTGCGATCTGAACCAGATCTACTTCTACCAGGCCGTCAACAAGAACAAGGACAACCCGCCCCCCTGGGTGCTCCGCCGGGCCGCTCCCCACCTCGGAGTCAGCTACGTGGATCTGATGATCGCGGCCGGGTACCTGGGCGAGGACGACATCCAGGAGTGGGAGCATCGGCGGACGGCCGGCCCGCTGGCAGCCGACCTCAACGTCCGGGGTCGGAAGCCGGAGCCCGCACCGGCTCCGGGGCGCTAGCTGAGATCCCCGGATCAGGAGCTCCGAGCCCGCACTCGCGGCGCTCGCCGAAGCGTCTGCCACGGCCTTCCCGTCACGCCGCGGCGCCATCGGCGGCCCGTTCACAGTGCCACCCCGGTGGCCGCGCACACTTGCTCGCGTGCGCTGGCCGAGAGCCATCATCCACCTCGACCTCGACGCCTTCTACGCATCGGTCGAGCAGCTGCGGCGGCCGGAGCTGCGCGGCCTGCCGGTGATCGTGGGCGGCGCCGATCCGGGACACACGGCCCGGGGGGTCGTCTCCGCCGCCTCCTACGAGGCCCGCCGCTACGGCGTCCACTCGGCGATGCCGCTGAGCCAGGCGCTCCGTCTCTGCCCCCGCGCCGTCCTCCTCCCCGTCGACTTCCCCGCATACCGGCGGGCATCGGCAGCCGTCTTCAGCCTGGCCAGGCAGGTGACGCCCCTGGTGGAGCCGCTCTCGCTCGATGAAGCCTATCTGGACGTCACCGCCACCCCCGGGGATCCGGCGGAGACGGCCATGGGGCTTCACGACCGCATCCTCGGCGAGACCCGGCTGGAGGCCAGCTTCGGAGTGGCCACGTCCAAGACCCTGGCCAAGATCGCCTCGGACCTGCGCAAGCCACGCGGCTTCGTGGTCGTTCCCCCCGGTGAGGAGGAGGCGTTCCTGGAACCGCTGCCGCTCCGGGCCCTTCCCGGGCTGGGGCCGGCCACCGAGCGAGCCCTCTCGGGGCTGGGCCTGAGGACGCTGGGCGACCTCGCCCAACAGCCGGTCGCTCTCCTGGAGCGAAAGCTGGGCCGCGCCGCCGCCCTCTCCCTGAGCCGGCGATCCCGAGGCATCGACACCTCCGCGGTGACGCCGCCCCAGGCGCCCAAGTCGATCTCCCGCGAGGAGACCTTCGGGCGCGACACCGACGACCTCGGCCAGCTTCGCGAGCGGCTCGTCCACCTCTGCGCCGATGTGGCCCGCAGCCTGCGCTCGGCGCACCTCACCGCCAGGACGGTGAGCCTCAAGCTCCGCTACTCGGACTTCACGACCATCACCCGCCAGCTCACCCTCGGCGCTCCCAGCGACACCGAGGCCGCGCTCACCGCGGGAGCCGTGGCCCTGCTGAGCGCCGCGCATCGCCCCGGGCGCCCCATCCGGCTGCTCGGCGCGGGGGTGCACAACCTGGAGGCAGCCGCCCAACTCGATCTCTTCGCGGAGCCGGTGAGCGCTCGCGACCGGCGCATCGACGCCACCGTGGACGCGCTCCGCCGGCGCTTCGGCCCCGAGGCGATGCGGCGAGGCGCGGCGGCGGGCGAGACACGCGACCTGGACTGGCATCGCGAGGACCTGGCTGAGCCCGGCGACGACGCCTGAGCCGGCGGTCCGGGACGGGCCCCGCGCCCGGCTTCGCCCCCAGCCCGAGCCGGTCCGCCGGCGGGCTCAGTCCCCGGCCTCACCCTCGTCGGATGCGTCGTCGAGGTACTGGACGATGTCGGCGTCGTAGATCTCCCGGGCGGTGGCGAGGAGGCCGGCGACCAGCTCCACCCGCTCCTGGCTCCACTGCAGCGCCGCGGCCAGCTCGGTGCCGGTGGGTTCGCGTCCGGAGCGATGCCGCAGCTCGACCTGGGCCGCCTCCAACCGCCGGGTGTCCTCCACCAGCGACGCCGCCGAGGCTGCGGCCTCCCGTTCTCGCTCGATGACCCGGTCCAGGTGACCGCCGACCACCCGGCGGATGTAGCCCGCCAACTGGGCGCCACGGCCGCCCCGGTCGAGGAACTCCTGGACCGCGACGATCGCCGCCATCGATCCCTCCTGGTAGAGGTCGATCACCTCGACGCCCCGGTCGCGGCGGGTGACGGCCTGGTCGAGCACCACTCCCAGGGAATGCTCGACCAGCTCCTGCCGCGCTCCAGCGTCCCCGGCCCGGGCAGCTTCGATGAGCCGCTCGGCGGCTTCCCCGGACAGCTCGGGGTGGGCATGGGCGTGAGCCGCGAGGGCGTCCATCTCGGTGTCGTCCGCCCGTGCTCCCACCCGGGACACCTCAGCCGCCAACGGCCGCCTTGCCGTCGAACGAAGCGGCGAACTGCTCCGCCGCCCGGGACACCTCGCGCCGGGCGGCCGGCGCGCTCGCCTTCTCGATGGCCAGGCCGGCCAGGCCGCCGCCCACCGAGTAACGCGCGGACAGCTCCACCCGCGAACCTGCTCTGGCAGGTCTGACGGTGGCCACGATGGTGAGGTCCAGCCCCTCCTCCAGGGTCATCACCACCCGCTTGGGCCGGGCCGCCTCGGCACACACCAGGACGCCGCGGAGGTGCCGGCCGGCGATGCCCACCTCGACCTCATAGCGCGCCCCGGCTCCCCGAGCCGGACCGCCGACGTGACGCAGCCCCCGCACCGCGGGCAGCCACGCCGCATGCTCCAGGTCCAGCAGGACGTCGTGGGCCTCGCCGGGTGGAACCGGGACGGTGACGTCCGCGGCGGCTTCGATCAATGGGTCATCTCCGATCCCACCGTATCACCGTCGCACACGAGCTTCGGGGCAGCGGCGCACGGAGTCTCCGTCGCTCCGTGACCGGCTCGTGGTCACGAACTCGCCGGCGGCTCCGCTAGTGTGATCGCCATGGTCGCATGGGCGCTGCTGATGGCACTCGTCGTCGTCGCCGCCACGACCGCGGTGACCCTGCTGGCCCGGGCGCTCGAGCGCAGCCGTGGGCGGGCGGCCGAGCGCGAGCGCGAGCTGGGGGCCGTCGCCGCCCGGCTTCGATCGGTGGTCGACTCGGTGACTGACGCGATCCTCATCACCGACGGCGAGGGCCAGGTGACCCTGGCCAACCCGGCCGCCGCTCAGCTCTTCGCGGCCGTCCCGGCCGAGCTCGCGGCGTGCCACATCGAGCAGCTGGTGCCCGCCTTCCGCGGCGATACAGCGAACCCGCCTGGCCCCGACCCAGCCCGCACCCCGCCGGAGGGGCGGGAGAGCGCGGCCGCCGCCCGGGAGCCGGCCGGGATGGCCGCCTTCCGGCGCGATGGCAGCAGCTTCCAGGCCATCCTGGACACCACTCCGGTGGTCGGGGGCGAGGGCCGGATCGTGGTGGTGCGGGACCTCGACCAGGTCCGCGCTCGCGCGGCGGCGATGACCCCGCCTGCCCTCCACGACCCGCTCACCGGACTGGCCAGTGAGCACCAACTGCGTGCGCAGCTCGCCGCCCGGCTGCAGTCCGCCGGCACCCGCAAGATGCCATTCAGCCTCTTCCTCGTCGACATCGACGATTTCGCGGTCGTCAACCGGGAATGGGGCCACGGGTTCGGGGACCGCTTGCTCGCGGCCGCCGCGGAGCGGCTGCGCCAGACCCTGCGCACCTCTGACGTGGTTAGCCGCCTCGGTGGCGATGACTTCGCGGTCATCCCTGGGGGAAGCGCCACCCCGGCGTCGAGCGCCAGGATCGCCCGCCAGGTGCTGGCCGCCTTCAAGGAGCCGTTCACGATCGACGGCCGGTCGCTGGAGGTCAGCGTCAGCATCGGCATCGCCAACTTCCCGGACCACGGAGACGACGCCGAGAGCCTGCTCAGCCATGCGGAGACGGCGCGGCTGGCCGCCACCCGGGCCCGGCGGAGATGGATGGTCTACAACCAGGGCGACGAGGCCGACGAGGTGGAGAGCCGCGCGGTCCGGCTCACCGAGCTGCGCCGAGCCCTCGACGACCAGGAGCTGGAGCTCTTCTACCAGCCGCTGGTGCGGGTGGCTGATTCCGGCCTGGTCGCCCTCGACGCCACAGTGCGCTGGCGGCACCGCCGCCTGGGCCTGCTGGTGCCCGACCAGTTCGTCCGCGCCGCGGAGCAGAGCGAGATCATCCGGGCGCTGACCCGATCGATCTTGGGGATGGCGGTGGAGCAGCAGGCCCGCTGGCGGGATCAGGGCAACGATCTCCACGTGGTCGTCAAGATCGCCGGCCGCAATGTCCAGGACCCCCAGCTCCCGCGTGCCCTTGCCGGGCTGCTCGAGCGCTGGGAGGTGCCGGCGGCGCGGCTGTCGCTGAGCGTCGACGAGAACACCGCGCTGGGTTCGACGTCCTCGGTACTGCGGGCGCTGGCCGACCTCGGCGTGCGGATCGCGATCGACAACTACGGCTCCGGGTCGGGGCCCCTGGTCCGCCTGCGGGCTCTCCCCTTCACCGAGCTGCGCCTCGATGCGGCGGTGGTCGCATCAGTGCGCGAGGAGGGCGGCGAGGCTGGCCTGGTGAGGGGCACCCTGGAGCTGGCTCACGCGCTTGGCCTGACGGTGGTGGCCAAGGGCGTCGACGACGAGGCCACCCTGCTGGCCCTTCAGCGGCTCGGCTGTGACGCCGCCGAAGGCCGCCTCTGGGGTGACCCGGTGCCCTCGGGCGCGGTCATCCCGCTGCTCCGCCTGCTCGCCCGGCAGTCCCGGTTCCCCGGCCTCGGCAACTACCGACCCGACGAGCCGTCCTCCCACAAGGCGGGTGGGGTGCCCTTCCCGGAGGTCTCGCCGGGCGCCTGACGCAGCGGGCGGAGCGCCCGGCGGGAGGTATGCGGGGGGCAGTGCCCCCCACGTGCAGTCGGGCAAGCTGAGGCGGGGGGTATGCGGGGGGCAGCGCCCCCCGCATGTGTACACTCGGCCGGCCTATGACGTCCCCCCTTGGGATCGCCGTGCTCGGCGCGGGCACCGTCGGCTCGGCGGTCGCCCGGGAGCTGATGGAGCATCGGGACCGGCTCGCCACCAGAGCCGGTGGTCCATTGCGCCTCCTCTGCGTGGCGGAGCGAGACCGGCGGCGACTGGACGGGGTCGACCTGCCCGGAATCCACGTGATCGCGGATGCCGGCGACGCAGTGGGATGGCCCGGTGTCGATGTCGTCGTCGAGCTGCTGGGCGGGCTGGAGCCGGCCGGCACGCTGATCGACGCGGCGCTGGGCTCGGGCCTCGGAGTGGTGACCGCCAACAAGGCGGTGATCGCCCATCGCGGCCATGAGCTCGCCGGACGGGTCCGGCATGGGAGCGGAGGCCTTGCCTTCGAAGCGGCGGTGGGAGCCGCCATCCCCGTCTTGGGGATGCTCCGCGATTCCCTGGGCGGTGACGAGGTCCGCGGCATCACCGCGGTGATCAACGGCACCACCAACTTCGTGCTGGACAGGCTGGAGGCGGGTGCGGACTTCGCGGGCGCGGTGGCCGAGGCCCAACGGCTGGGCTACGCGGAGGCCGACCCCGCCGCGGACCTGGACGGCCACGACGCCGCCCAGAAGCTCTGCATCCTGGCCTGGTTCGGGCTGGGGGCCCGGGTGTCGCCTGAGCAGGTGAGGCGGCGCGGCATCCGGGGACTCACCTCCGAGGATGCCTCAGCGGCCGCGGCCTCGGACGCCGCCATCCGCCTGGTCGCCGCGGCGGCACGGTCGGACGCCGGGCTCAGCCTCAGCGTCCAGCCCACCCTGGTGCCCCGCTCCCATGCGCTGGGAGGCGTCCGAGGAGCCGACAACCTCGTGCTGGTGGAGAGCGACCTGGCGGGTACCCTCCTGATCGGCGGCCGGGGCGCCGGGGCCGGCGCCGCCGCCAGCGCGGTGCTCAGCGACCTGGTCGCGGTGGCCCGGGCCCGCCGGGAGCAGCGTGCGGTGCCGCTCCCCGGTGCCGCCCCGGTGCCGATTGCCGGCAACGAGGAGGCCGAGACATCGGCCTGGCTCCGCCTCCGGGTGGAGCGGAACCCCGACGCTCCGGCGATCGTGGCCCAGATGCTCGAGGACCGCGGCGTCCGGGTGGAGCGGATGGGACGGAGCGGCAGCGGCGCCGAGCTGACCGTGGAGACCGGCGCTGCCCCGCGGGCGGTGCTGGATCGCGCCCTGGAGACGCTCGACACGGTCCCGGTGCTCGAGGAGGTCGAGCAGGTCCTCGACCGGCTGGAGGCGAGCCGATGAGCACGGCCGCCGGGATCCGCAGCCGGGGGGTGCTCCTCCGCTATCGCGAGCACCTCCCGATCACCGCATCCACGCCGATGATCACCCTGGGCGAGGGGGACACACCGCTCATCGAGTCCCGCGGCATCGCCGTCGAGCTCGGGCTGCGTTCCCTGCACTTCAAGTTCGAGGGGCTGAACCCCACCGGGTCCTTCAAGGACCGGGGCATGGTGGTCGCGGTGGCCAAGGCGCTGGAGGGCGGCAGTCGGGCGATCATCTGCGCTTCCACGGGGAACACCAGCGCCTCGGCGGCCGCCTATGGGGCCCGATTCGGGCTCCGCACCGTGGTGGTGGTGCCCGCCGGCAAGATCGCGATCGGCAAGCTGGTCCAGGCACAGGTTTTCGGAGCCACCGTGCTGATCATCGAGGGCAACTTCGACGCCGCCCTCCAATCGGTGCGCGAGCTCGCCGAGTCCCACCCCGTGACCCTGGTCAACAGCGTCAACCCCCATCGCATCGAGGGTCAGAAGACGGCGGCGTTCGAGATCGTCGACGAGCTCGGCGACGCCCCCGACGTCCTCGCCATCCCGGTAGGCAACGCCGGCAACATCACCGCTTACTGGCGCGGATTCCGCGAGTACCGGGCGGCGGGACGGACCTCGCTGCTCCCCCGGATGATCGGAGGCCAGGCAGCCGGCGCCGCCCCGCTGGTCTTGGGCCGGCCGGTGCCCGACCCGCAGACGTTCGCCACCGCGATCCGGATCGGGAACCCCGCCTCCTGGTCAGGGGCGGTGGCGGCCCGAGACGATTCCGAGGGTCTGATCGACGCGGTCTCGGACGCCGAGATCGCGGCCGCCCAGCGGGACCTGGCGGCAGCGGAGGGCATCTTCTGCGAGCCGGCGTCGGCGGCCTCGCTCGCGGTGCTGCGAAAGGCGGTGGCCGGTGGGGCGGTCGCCCGGGGCGCCCGGGCGGTCTGCGTGCTCACCGGCAACGGTCTCAAGGATCTCCCGGCGGTGAGCGACGGCCTGGCCCCGCCCCGCTCCGTGATCGGGACGCCGGCGAGCATCGCCGACGCCATCGGCCTCTAGCACGGGGATGGCAGTCTCGCCCGGACTGCGGCGGCGGCGGGTTCGGAGCGCCCGGCCGTGCGGGTGACCGTCCGGGTCCCGGCGACCGTCGCCAACCTCGGGCCGGGCTTCGACATCCTGGCCCTGGCGGTGCAGCTCCAGAACGAGGTGGAGGCGCGGAGCGACGGCGCGGGGGGGCTCACCATCGACCCCGGCCCCGGCGCCCCCGCGGATCTCAGCGACCCGGCCGGCAACCTGATCTGCCGAGCCTACGTCTCAGCCTGCGAGGCGGCCGGGGTGCCGCCGCCGGGGGCCGAGCTCCGCTGCCGCACCGCCATCCCGCTGGGACGTGGCCTCGGCTCCAGCGCCGCGGCAGCTCTGAGCGGGGTGCTGGTCGCCAACGCCCTGGCCGGGCTCGGCTGGGACGAGAACGAGGTGATCACCCATGCCGCGGCCCTGGAGGGGCATTCCGACAATGTCGCTGCGGCCATGCTCGGTGGCCTGGCCGTCTGCGTGAGGGGCGGGCCGGTCGTCCACCTGGAGGTTCCCGAGGAGCTGCGCGCCGTCGTCTTCCTGCCCGAGGGCGAGATGAGCACCCCGCTGGCGCGGCAGGTGGTTCCGCACTCGTTCAGCCGGGAGGACGCGGTCCACAACGCGGCGCGCTGCGCCCTGCTGGTGGCGGCGATGCTGACCGGGCAGCTGAATCTCCTCGGAGAGGCGATGCGCGACCGCTGGCACCAGCCCGCCAGGAGCGAGCTCATGCCCCACGTGCCGCTGCTGATCGAGACCGCCCTGGAGGCGGGCGCCCATGGAGCCTGCCTGGCCGGTTCGGGACCGTCCGTGCTCGCCCTGGTGAGCGGGGATCCGGCCCCGGTTGCGGCGGCCATGGACGCGGTGGCACGGCGCAGCGGGGTGGCCGGCGGCTCGATGACCTACCGGGTCCGCAACTTCGGCGCCCGGGTGGACCTGGCGCCGTGAGCGACGGCTGCGTCGTCCAGAAGTTCGGGGGCAGCAGCGTGGCCAGCGCCGAGCTGATCCAGCGCGTGGCCAAGCGGATTGCGGTCACCCGATCGACGCGCGAACGGGTGGTGGCGGTGGTGAGCGCCATGGGCGACAGCACCGACGAGCTGCTCAGCCTCGCCCACAAGATCAACCCGGCGCCGCCGAGCCGCGAGATGGACCAGCTTCTCTCCACCGGCGAGACCATCACCGCTCCCCTCATGGCCATGGCCCTGGAGGGCCTGGGGGTGGCCGCGATCTCGCTGACCGGGCTGCAGGCCGGGATCCGGACCAGCAACATCCATCGCAGCGCCCGGATCGTCGACATCGTCCCGCAGCGCATCATCGAGGAGCTGGAGCGCGGCAAGGTGGTGGTGGTCGCCGGCTTCCAGGGTGCCACCGAGGACCTGGACATCACCACCCTGGGCCGGGGCGGCTCGGACACCACCGCGGTCGCCCTGGCGGTGGAGCTGAAGGCGGACCGCTGCGAGATCTACAGCGACGTGGCCGGCGTCTACACCGCCGATCCCCGGATCGAGCCGAGGGCTCGGCTGATCCGCGAGATCGCCTACGCCGAGATGCTAGAATTCGCCGCCGTCGGCGCCAAGGTCATGCATCCGCGCGCCGTCGAGATCGGCGAGACCTACGCCATGCCGATCGTCGTGCGTTCGACATTCGGGGACGATCCCGGGACTCTCATCCGCCACAGCTCCGCCATGGAAGATCGGCAGAAGATCCGCGGCATCGCCCATGACGCCGGAGTCGCCAAGGTCATCCTGACCCGCGTACCCGACCGTCCGGGGATCGCCGCCACCGCGTTCACCGCCATCGGCGACGCCGGTATCAATGTGGACATCATCGTCCAAAACGTCAGCCACGACGGCTTCACCGACCTCGCCTTCACGATCGCCGAGGAGGACCTCCCCCGGGCCCGACCGATCCTGGACGAGGTGGCGCGCAGCGTGGGCGCCGAGCGGGTGGTGACCGACACCGCCATCGCCACAGTTTCGGTGGTCGGCACCGCCTTCCTGGGCACCCCGGGGATGCACGCGCGGATCTTCCGAGCCCTGTCGGCGCGGGGGATCAACGTGGAGCAGATCACCACCAGCCAGATCCACGTGACCGTGATCATCGCCCGCAACCGGGTTGCCGACGCCGTCCAGGCGCTGCACGCGGAGTTCGAGCTGGAGCAGGACTAGACGGGCATCGCCACGATGACCCGAGCCATTGCCGAGCCGCGAATCGCCTCCCCCCCGGGGCGCCGGGATCGGCTCGCCTCGGAGGTTCCCGCCGAGCCCAGGACCCGGGCGAGGACAGCCACTCCGGGCCAGCGAGTTAGGGAAATTCATGTCCACAACTACGCTGGCGAGGAGGGTTACGCTGGCGCGCCGCACGGTCCGGGCGCGGCTCGCCGAGGGGCAGCTCGGCCGATGGTGGGCGCGCGGTGGCGCTGAGCGTCGGCATCGTGGGCCTGCCCAACGCCGGCAAGTCGACGCTGTTCAACGCGCTCACCCGGGCGGGCGCCCAGGTGGGCAACTACCCGTTCACCACCATCGAGCCCAACACCGGGGTGGTGCCGGTGCCCGACCCGCGGCTCGATCGTCTCGCGGCGGTTTTCAACCCGCATCGCGTGATCCCGGCCACCGTGACCTTCACCGACATCGCCGGGCTGGTGCGCGGCGCCAGCCGGGGCGAGGGCCTCGGCAACCAGTTCCTCGGTCACATCCGGGAGTGCGACGCGATCGCCCTGGTGGCTCGAGCCTTCGAGGACCCGGACGTCAGCCACGTGGAGGGCGCGATCGACCCGGCCAGGGACCTGGAGGTCATCGAGCTCGAGCTGGAGCTGGCCGACCTGGAGACGGTCAGCCGCCGCCTGGAGCGCGCCGAGAAGACCGCCAAGCTCCAGAAGGACAAGGCGGCGGAGGCGATCGAGGCGATGCGGCGAGCGCGCGCTCACCTGGATGCCGGCCAACCGGTGCGGACGCTGCAGCTCAACACGGAGGAGCGCGGCCACCTCCGCGATCTCTTTCTGCTGACCGCAGATCCGCTCATGGTCGTGGTCAACGTCGGGGAGAACGAGGCGGGCTCAGCGCCGCCCGCCAGGGTCGCCGAACTGGCATGGCAGCACGGCGGGGACGCGCTGGTCATCTCCGCCCGCATCGAGGCCGAGATCGCGGAGCTGCCCCCGGAGGATCGCCGGGAGTTCCTCGACTCGCTGGGGCTGGAGGAGCCCGGCCTCGACCGCCTGGCCCGGGAGGCCTACGGGCTTCTCGACCTCATCACCTTCTTCACCGCCAGCGAGAAGGAGGTGCGGGCCTGGACCCTGCGGCGGGGCGCGACCGCGGTCGACGCCGCGGGGACCATACACACCGACTTCGCCCGCGGGTTCATTCGCGCCGAGGTGGTGGACGCCGAGGAGCTGATCGGGGCTGGTTCCTACGCCGCGGCGAGGGACGCGGGCAAGCAGCGGCTGGAGGGGCGAGACTACGTCGTCCGTGATGGCGACGTCGTCCACTTCAGGTTCAATGTCTGAGCGTCGCCTCGGCCTCCCCGAGGGCGGTATCAACGGGCAACTCGATGTCTGAGCGGCTCCTGGGTATCGCCGGCGTCGGGCTGATCGGCGGCTCCGTGGGCATGTCGGCCCGCCGCTCCGGATGGGAGGTGGTGGGCGTCGACTCGCCCGAGACCGTGGAGCGGGCCGTCGGGCTGGGGGCCGTCGATCGAGGCGGCCGGCTCACCGACCTCCGCGAGGCCGAGATCGTGGTCCTGGCCGCCCCCGTATCGCTGATCCCGGGCCTGCTCAGCGACCTGGCCCCCACCGGTGCCCTGGTCACCGACGTGGGCAGCACCAAGGCCGCGATCGTCCGCGGCGCCGCTGCGGCGGGGGTACGGCGCTTCGTGGGCGGCCATCCCATGGCGGGGGGCCGCCTCGCCGGGGTTGCCAACGCCAGCCCCGACCTCTTCCGCCGGGCCCGCTATTTCCTGACCCCGACCGGCGACACCCTGCCTGAGGCCTACGCGCGGATCACCCAGTTCGTCCGCGAGGATCTCGGGGCCGTGCCGACCGCCGTCGACCCGGAGCGCCACGACCTGCTGGTGGCAGCGCTCTCCCATCTCCCCCACCTGCTGGCCGTGGCCCTGCTTCAGGTCACCGCCGAGATCTCACCCGACGCCCTGGCCTTCGCGGGACCTTCGTTCCGCGACCTGACCCGGGTGGGGGCCTCCAGCCCCGGGCTCTGGGCGGACATCCTGGCCGAGAACGCCAGCGCCGTCCGCCAGGTGTTCGAAGCCTTCAGCGAGGCCATGCGCCGCCTCGAGGGCGACATCGGCGACCGGCCCGCCATCGAGCGCCACTTCTCCAGGGCGGGCGCCGCCTACGAGGCGCTCGGGGGGATCCTGATCGAGCGGAGCGGGCGGAACGCCGACATCGCGATCCCCATCGAGAATCGGCCGCGGGTCCTGGCCCGGGTCACCACCCTGATGGGCTCCAACGACATCAACATCCTCGACCTCTACATGGAGCACTCGGACACGCAGCACGCCGCCCTGGTGCTGACCATCGACGCCGGCTCGGTGGAGCGCGCCCTCGGGCTGCTCCGCGACGCCGGCTTCCGGGCCGAGCAGCTGACCGACGAGTAGCGGAGGGATCGGGCCAGGCCGGTCCGCCTCGTCCCGAGCGAGCCGACCGAGGAAGCCTGCGGCTAGCCCGAGCTGCGGTCAGCGACCAGGCGGAGCACGCTCGGCCGCGGGGCGCGGACGACGTCGCGGCGCATCAGGTAGTTGAGGGTGACCACAGCCGCCACCAGCATCACGGCGCCGACGACCATCCAGGGGTTCAGCTGCAGCCCGAAGCCGCCAAACCGCCAGACCAGGTGGGGCGGCAGGGTGTAGATCAGAAACAGGGCCGCCGGGTAGCCGAGCTCGGCGAAGGAGGAGACCGAGGCCGGGGTGCTCGAGAGCGCCCGGTAGTACAGCACCATGGCGATGAGCCCGGGGATGAGCGCGATGCCCAGGAAGGTCGGGATCTGGCCGGGGGCGTACTTGCCGAACCCGCCCGCCGCGGGGTCGGTGAGCATCAGCACCAAAAGCACTGGCAGGGCGAGCACGAAGCGCATCGCCGAGGTGGAGGCGAAGGAGATCCCGGTGAGCGCGTACCGCCCCAGCACCGTACCCGCCGCCCAGAGGAGCACCGCCCCCAGGACGTAGCCGGCGGCGAGGAGCTGCACCTGCGGGGCGGCGACGTTGGTGGAGAAGGCGATCAGCGCCGCCCCGCCGAGGGCGACCGCGGCCAGCGGCCAGAAGACGGGACGGCGGCGCTCCCGCAGGAAGATCCAGGCCAGAACGGCTCCGAAGACCGGCTGGAGGAAGTAGAGGAGGTACACCTCGGAGGTGATGCCGAGACTGGCCTGGTGACTGAGACCGGGAGAGTAGGCGAAGGTCAGCGACTTGGTGAAGAGCACGGTGGCGAACGCCTGGGGGCCGACCCCGATCGCGGCGAGGACCAGCCAGGTGCGCCACGAGGCACGGCGCAGCTCCCGGGCCACCCGTCGGGCGACCGGGATGAAGCAGAGGCTGATGATGAGGGTCTCGCCCAGGACGATCTGGCTGGCGGACAGGCCCTCGGAAACCAGCGCGGGCCGGAAGAAGGTGTCCACCGCCCACATCGCCGCCGCCGCGGTGATGAGCACGGCCGAGTACCGGTCGATGAAGCCGCGGCGCCCCGCGCCCTCCGCCGTTCGGTCGCGACCACTCATCTGAGGCCGAGGTTACCAGGGGCGCCGGCCCTCCCGGCTTCCTTCGCCTCGGTCGCCTCGCTACCTCGGCCCTGGTACGCGTGCCGGTACCAGGGCGTCGTCCGCTCGGCGCCCGAAGCCTTTGGCTTCGTCGCCTCGCTACCTCGGCCCTGGTAGGCTTCGGGGCAGCGAGCCATGGCCAAGAAGACACGCAGGCAGAAGCAAAGGGCCTCCACCCGTCAACCCGCCCTGGCGCAGTCGCGGACGCGTCCGGCCACAGGCGGCCCGACCGCCCCGGTGAGACCTCCGATTCCGGCGGCTCCGGGTCAGTCGATGGCCGCAGAGGCGGCGGACCGGCAGCCGTCCCCGCAGGTCACCGTGCCGGCGACCGCGCCGGCAGCCGCCCCGGCCCACCCCGTCCCCCATGAGGAGGGTCCGGGCCGGCGGCGGGTCGAGCGCCTGACCCCGGCGGGGCAGGGGCAGGCCTCCGCCAGCGAGGGGAGCCTCCGCCAGCAGCGCCAGGCGGCCCAGCGGACTCGCGCATGGAGCGCCGCCTCGATGGTGGCGCCCCTGGACAGCGACGACCCAGCGATCCCCTTCGACCGCGTGCCCTATGTGCCGGCCGACCTCCGCCGAGTCGCGATCATCGCCGGCTTGATGGTGATCCTCATCCTGATCGCCTGGGCTGTGGTCACCCACGTCGTCTCCTCCTGAACGGACCCGGCAATGCGGGTGATCCTCTACACCGGCAAGGGCGGGGTGGGCAAGACGACGGTGGCGGCCGCCACCGCGGTGCGCTGCGCCGAGCTGGGCCAGCGGACCCTGGTGATGAGCACCGACGCCGCCCACAGCCTGGGCGATTCCATCGACATGGAGGTCGGGGAAGACCCGACACCGGTCGCTCCCAACCTCTGGGCGCAGGAGGTCAACGCCCTCCGTGAGATGGAGGCGCACTGGGACCGGATCCACGTCTACCTCAGCACCCTCTTCGCCTCGCAGGGCGCCGACGACATCGTGGCCGAGGAGCTGGCCTCCCCGCCGGGCATGGAGGAGGTCGCCTCGCTGATGCAGATCAAGCGCCACCGGGCGGCAAACAAGTACGACACCCTGATCGTGGACTGTGCCCCCACCGGCGAGACCCTCCAGCTGCTCGCCTTCCCCGACATCGCCAGCTGGTACCTGCAGAAGCTGTTCCCGGTCTCGCGCCGGGTGATGAAGGTGGCCCGGCCGGTGGTCCAGCCCTTCGTCAACATCCCGCTTCCCGCTGACGACATCTTCGGTCACGTCAGCAGGCTGCTGCTCGACCTGGAGAGCATGAAGCAGATCCTCAACGACCCCGCCACCTGCACCGTCCGGCTGGTGCTGAACCTCGAGAAGATGGTGCTCAAGGAGGCCCAGCGCGCCTTCACCTACCTCAGCCTGTACGACTACCTCACCGACCTGGTGGTGGTGAACCGGGTGCTGCCGGACGAGATCACCGACCGCTACTTCGCAGCTTGGCGCAAGGTGCAGGATCGCTACAACGACTCGGTGCGAACCCTCTTCGACCCGATACCGATCCGGAGGAGCAAGCTCTTCGATCACGAGATCGTGGGCCTGGAGCGGCTCGGCGAGCTGGCCGACGCGCTGTTCGCCGACGAGGACCCCGCGCAGGCCTACTATCACGTGGTGCCGCAGCGGCTTCGCAAGGTGCACGGCCAGTACGAACTGATGCTCCAGCTCCCCTTCATCTCCAAGGACGAGGTCGAGGTCACCCACCGGGAGGGCGAGCTCTTCGTCACCGTGGGCCCCTACAAGCGGGAGATCTCGCTGCCCCGGGCGCTGAACGGGAAGCGGGTGAGCCGGGCCCGCCTCGACGAGGGCCTGCTCCACCTCACCTTCGTGGCCACGAAGTCGTGAACCGGCTGCCGTCAGGGTCGCGGAAGAAGAGCTTTTCATCGTCTTGGCAAAGGAGCGCACATGACTGAGAGCAGCGGCCCCATCCCGGCCCGAATCCTCGAGGAGCTGTCCCGTCGTGTCGGCGAGCTGGTGCCTCCGGAGGCGGCCGCGCATCTCATGCGGGCTCAGCGCGAGCTGGTGCTGGCCCTGACGGCGCTGGTCCAGCACAACACCCGCAAGGGCGGCCGGACCACCGCGAGCGGGCGGCGCAACTCAGCGTCGCGGACCCGCCGCCCCCGCCACGTCACCATCGATTGACGCTCAGCCAGAGGCTGGCAGCGCTTCTCTTCCCGGACAGGCCGTCGCGGGGAGGGCTGCCATCGCTCGAGGTCGGCGGCACGGCCTGGCCGGTGAACGGCGCCCAGCTCGTCATCCTCGACCGGGGCCGGGTGCTGCTCCAGCTGCGGCCGTGGCCCCCGGGATGGGAGCTGCCGGGCGGCCACTGCGAGACCGGGGAGACCCCGGCCGAGGCCGCGGTTCGGGAGACCCAGGAGGAGACGGGGTTGACCGTGCGCGCCCTCGACCTGGTCGGCGTGTACAGCTGGGAGGGACTGCGCAACGCCGGTGACGCCGTCTACCTCGGCGAGGTGAGGGGCGGACGGCCTCGACGGAGCATCGAGGCGTGGGCGGTGGCGCGGTTTCCCTACGCCCGGCTTCCGCGGACCCTCTTCCCCTGGGACCGCCAGCGGGTCCTGGACGCGGTCAGCCGGGCGCGCGGCGACGCCCCGGTGCACCGGATCCAGCCCATCACCGTCCGTCACGTCCTCAACTTCGGAACCCAGTGGATGCGGACGCCCATCGACGCCCTCACCGGCCAGGGGCGGAAGCGGACTCGCGCTTGACCGCGCTGCTCCTCATCGGTGCGCTGGTCCTCATCGTCGTCGCCGCCGAGCTCTTCACCAACGCCGTCGAGTGGGCCGGCTACCTGCTGCGGCTGGGCACCGGGGCGACCGGGAGCCTGCTGGCGGCGCTCGGCACGGCGCTGCCGGAGACGGTGGTCGTGGTGGTCGCGCTGCTGGGAGGCGCGGCTCAGTCGGACCGGATCGCGGCCGGCGCGGTGCTCGGATCCTCGTTTCTGCTGCTCACCCTCGGCGGTGCCGTGACCGGAGCCGCGGCACTGGCACGGCGGGACGGGCGCCGTCTCCAGGCCGAGGCCTCGCAGGTGCGCCGCGATCTGGGCACCTTCCTGAGCGCGTTCGGCTGTGCCGTCGCCTCGAGCCTGGTCGACCGCCCGCAGCGGGTGGTCATCGGCGTCCTTTTGCTTCTCCTCTACGCCGGATACGCGGGGGGGACCCTGCGGGAAAAGGGGAAGGAGGGGAGGATGCCGGAGCCACTGCATTTCGTCCGCTGGCGCACCGACCCCCCGCCGGGTGCGGTGGTGGCCATCCAGCTGATCGTCGCGGTGGCGTTGCTGGTGGTCAGCTCAGACCTATTCGTCCATGGCCTGCAGGGGGCGGCGTCGAGCCTCGGCATCGACCCCCTGATCCTGGCCGTGATCATCGTTCCGTTCGCCACCGAGCTTCCCGAGGCGGCCAACAGCGCGATCTGGGTGCACGCCCGGGACGACGGCCTGGCGCTGGGCAACGTGTTCGGGGCGGCCGCCTTCCAGGCCTGCATCCTCGGCTTCGTGGGGATCTCTTTCACCTCCTGGGACCCCAAGCACCTGGGCGCGGCCGGGCTGATCAGCGCCGGCTGCGCCTTCGGCGCCGGGCTGTACCTGCTCGGCGTGCTGCGTCGCGGGCAGGCCCACGGAGGGTGGCTGCTGGTAGCCGCGCTCCCCTGGGTCGGCTACGCAGCCGCCGCCCTGGCACTGCACGGGCGGTTGGGCTGATCCTCGGCCGCGGTGGCAGCCAGCCGCCGGTCGGCGTGGTCCTCGGCCGCCGTGGAAGCCAGCCGCCGGTCGGCATGGTCCTCAGCCGCGGCGGCGTGGCTGTGCGATCTGATCAGTGCCGGCGCCCGCCCGGGCCGCCGCCGCCGTTCCAGCGTCCACCCGGGTCATGGTTCCAGGCAGTTGGCCAGGACGGATCCGGATGGACCCAGGTGGCCGGCGGGGTCGGGAGCGGGTAGCCGTGGGGCAGCGCGGCGGGGCTGGGTTGCGCCGGGGGCTTGACGACGCTCAGTTGCGGCTTGGCCGGATGCGAGGCCGGTGACGGAACGGGGTTCGGCGGCTTCGAGAGGATGACGACGCTGGTGGCGTCGACGGTGTTCGACCCTGCCGAGGTCCCGTAGACCACCACCTCGTCGCCCACCAAGACGTTGGCGTAGGTCGGCGGGCTCACTCCTCGCTCGCTGTACGTCGTCGACGCCGACAGGTCCACCGTCCAGGTCACGTCCTTACAGGCAGTCACCGTGAAGCTGCCGCTGCTGCTCGCCGGCGCGGTCGCCACCTTGCCCACCACCACCGGCTTCTGGATGATCACCACGCTGGTGGCGTCGACGGTGTTCGAGCCTGCCGAGGTCCCGAAGACCACCACCTCATCGCCCACCCCAATGTTGGCGTAGGTCGGCGAGCTCACTCCCTGCTCGCTGTACGTCGTCGACCCCGACAGGTCCACCGTCCAGGTCACGTCCTTCCAGGCAGTCACCGTGAAGCTGCCGCTGCTGCTCGCCGGCGCGGTGGCCACCTTGCCCACCACCACCGGCTTCCGGATGATCACCACGCTGGTGGCGTCGATGGTGTTCGAGCCTGCCGAGGTCCCGAAGACCACCACCTCGTCGCCCACCCCGATGTTGGCGTAGGTCGGTGAGCTGACCGCCCACTCGCTGTAGGTCGTCGACGCCGAGAGGTCCACCGTCCAGGTGGCGTTCTTCCAAGCGGTCACCGTGAAGCTGCCGGTGCTGCTCGCCGGCGCGGTCGCCACCATGCCGACGATGGCCGGCATCTGATGGTGCGTCTTGGGCGCTCCACCTCCCCAGCCGAATCCACCCCAGGGGGCGGCGCCGACGGCGGTGGCACCGACGCCTACCAGCGTGAGCGCGAGGGCTCCGCCGACCACCCACTGGGTGAGCCGGCGGCGCGGCAGCACCCGAGCCAGCACCCGGCGTGCCTTGGCAGCGATCGGAGCGGCGAGCCTCATGGATCTCTCCTCCTGAGCGCTGACGGGAGCCCCCTCCGGGTCGAGACCAGCGACGGCGGGAGCCCCGAGGGGACTGCATCCCGCCCGTCGGTGCCCAGGCTAGCGCGCCCGCCCCACGGCTGTCACGCGGGCGTCACCACTCTGTGACGCCGTGCAACGCCCGGGAGCCGCCCCGCGGGAGTCGCCCGGAGACCGCCCGCCCCACAGAGGCCGATGGCCGGTTCGGCACCGTCCGGGATGTCCGTGCGGTGCCCGGCAGCCCTGCCTAGCCGCCCATGGGCAGGAGCACCACCTCAGAAGCCGTGCCGCCCGCTATGCCGGCAGCGCCGGAGGGCAACGACAGGTCGACGGCGCCGCCAGAATCCAGGGACCGGGAGCAGGCCTGGTGCAGCCGGCGGAAGGCAAACGCGGCGAGCACGGTGAAGACCACCACCTGGCCGACGCGGAGCCAGAAGGCCAGGTCCGCGCCGCCGTGCCACACCAGCACACGGGCCGCGTCATGGGGCCAGATCGCGGTGAAGAAGAGGAGGTCGCCGGCAATGTGGATGGGCAGAGCCGGCAGCACTGAACGGGTGAGGCAGGCGATGGCGCCGAAGACCACCCCGACCGTGAAGTAGAAGAGCAGCTTGGTGGGCGCGAAGCCCTGGGTCGGGCCGTGATACAGGGCAAAGAAGAGCGAGGAGAGAAGCACCGCGGTGGCGGGCGCGAAGCGGCGCTCCAGCAACACCTGTCCGTAACCCCGGAATGCGGACTCCTCGGTGATCGGTGAGACCAGCGACCCCATGATGATGGCGGCGGCGATGGTGATCGCGGGATACGCGGCGCTGCTCGGGAGGGTGGGGTTGCCGCCCGCCCCAGTCAGCTGGACGAGGACGATCCAGAGTCCCGCCAGCGCCACCAGCGACAGCGCTCCGGCGATCAGAGCCCAGGTGAAGACCCGCGGCGGCACAGCTCGGGGTCGCAGGAGAGCAGCCCGGGCGGCAGCGGCGCGGCGCGGCCAGCCTCGCCCGGCCAGCTTCCGCCAGATGAGGAGGAGAAGGATCGCCTCGACGGGAACGGACCACGGGATTCCCGGCGACGTCGAGAGATTGATGGCCAACAGTGGCCCCCAGGTGATGAAGCCCAGCGCCGCCACGGCGAAGCTGGCCACCGCCGCGAGACCAATCCGCCAGGCCGCGGAGGACGCGAACCTGGTACCGATCGTGGAGTTGGACGCGGGCCTGGTGTCGATCGTGGAGTTGGACGCGGATCTGGTGGTGGTCGTGGCAGCGGACTCGGACCTGAGGCTCATGGCTGGAATCCCTCACAGGTTGCTCGAAGGGTGAGGTCCACGCTACTGGCGCGCCGTCGCCTCAGCCAGGCACTCGCGTCGTGAGTTCCACTCGTCGGGCTGGGATCCCGCCTCCTCCACAAATGTCAGGACGCCAGCCC
This sequence comes from Binatia bacterium, assembly GCA_035624785.1. Taxonomy (GTDB): domain Bacteria; phylum Chloroflexota; class Dormibacteria; order Aeolococcales; family Aeolococcaceae; genus JAJZNI01. Next base: position 383,550 of record DASPQV010000025.1, read on the forward strand.
TTGGCGGCGAGGGTCAGGGTGTCAGCCACCCCTTCTCCTCGGCGATGCGGGCAGCCTCGAACCGGTTGCTCGCCTCCAGCTTCTGGATCGCGATCGACAGGTAGCTGCGCACCGTTCCGTTGGAGAGGTGCAGGGTTCGGGCGATGGCGTCGATGCTGGCGCCCCGAACGCTCAGCGCCAGCACGTCGCGTTCCCGTGGGGTTAGCGGACTGCTGCCCTCCCTCAAGGCAGCCACCGCCAGCTCGGGGTCGATCACCGTCTCCCCGGCCGAGGTGCGGCGCACCGCCTCGGCCAGCTGCTCGGGGGGCGCGTCCTTGAGCAGGAAGCCCGCCACGCCGCTGTCCATGGCGCGCCGAAGGAACCCGGGCCTGCCGAATACGGTGAGGATGAGCACCCGGCACGATGGCAGGAGACGCCGCAGCTCGCCGGCCACCGAGATCCCGTCGCGGCCCGGCATCTCGATATCGAGAACGGCGACATCGGGCTTCACACGCAGGGCCTCAGCGACGGCGGAGTCGCCGTCGGCGGCTTCCGCCACGACCTCGATGTCGGCCACGCGGGAGAGCAGCGCTATCAGCGCGCCGCGGATCATCGCCTGGTCCTCGGCGAGGAGCACCCGGATCATCTTGCCGCGGTCGGAAGCGAGGCGCGGAGGCGGTAGCCGCGTCCTTCTAGCGCCGTCGCCTCGAGAGTGCCGCCGATCGCGGCAAGGCGCTCCCTGACACCGGCGAGACCGGTGCCCGTTCCGAGACCGTCGAAGCCGCGGCCGTCGTCCTGGATCTCCAGGACGGTGCGCTCCGCCTCGCGGTTGAGGCGCACGAGACAGTGAGCCGCCTGGCTGTGGCGGGCCACGTTGGTGACCCCCTCGCGGAGGGCCCAGGCAAGCACGCCCTCCTCAACCGGCGACAGGGAATCGAGGCGCGATTCCACGGTCAGGTCGATGCCGGTTGCCGCCAGCAGCGCCCGGGCGGCGTCGAGCTCGGACGCGATGGTGGGCTCCCGGTAGCCGGCGACCGCGGTGCGGATGTCGCCCAGCGCCTGCCGGATGGTGCGCTCCAGCTCGCTCAGCGTGGTGCGCAGGTCAGCGGGTGCGGCGGCCGGAAGGTCGCGTCCCACCAGCTCGGCGTCGAGGATCGCCAGGGTCAGGTTCTGCCCCACCAGGTCGTGCAGATCTCGAGCGAAGCGGAGACGCTCTTCGCTGACCGCGAGACGAGCGATCTCGTCGCGGGCTGCCACCAGGTCCCGGTTGGTGAGGATCAGAAGCCGGCCCCCGCCGGCCACGGCGCCCAGGACCAGATCATCGACCAGGACCGAAGCAGCCACCAGGACGCTGGCGTGGTGGATGAATTGGATCGCCACGGCGATCAGCGAGACGCCGAGCACCACCGGGACAGCTCGGCGCAGGGGGAGCGCCGCGCCCACCGCCAGGGCGCCGAGGAGCAGCGCATCCTGGCCGGCGGCGGCGACCGCATCCAACGCCACCAGGATGAGCACGATCAGCAACGCTGCCAGCGGGGCCAGCAGGGATCGCCGGGTGTCGATCGCGACCCACCAGAACCACACCCAGGTGGGGATGCCCGCCGCGATCGCCACCCCAACCAGCGCTCGCTCTGCCGTGGACCCGTGGCCGAGCAGGTCGGTCACGCCCGCCAGGAATATCAGGGGCAGGGCGGTGAGGAGCGCGCGGCCCACGGCCAGCCAGCGATCCGTGAGGGCCATGGCCCCAGGATAGGTGCGGTCCGCCAGCCGGGGAATGACCTCGCGTCAGCGCAACGGCCTCGACAAATGTCAAGGGTGCCGCCGGCTATGTCCGGGTGATGTCCGGGTCAGCACCTGGTCGTGGTGGCCAGGGCGTTCGAGGAGTCCACATCCGGACGGCCCGGCGCGCGATTGCGGCACCCATCTCCCCACTCCGCGGTCGCGCCCGGCCGTCTCTGCCGCTATCGCTCCCGGAGCACTCCTGCCGGCGCCGGGCTTTCGCTGGGCTGCTTGCCGGGCAGGAGCAATGGGACCGCCTCGTGGCCGATGACCGCGGCCAGCAGCAGCGCCGCCCCCAGCGCCTGGATGAGGCCGAGCGGCTGCTTGCCGAGGATCACCGCGAAGAAGAGGGCCCAGGCCGGCTCCATGGCGAAGATGAGGGCGGCGCGCGTGGCGCTCATCCTCGCCTGCGCCCAGGCCTGGATGGGAAACGCCAGCGCGCTGGCCAGCACCCCGGTGATCACCACCGCACCCCAGACGGAAACGGAAGGAGCGCTGAACGAGGTGGCGCCGGCGGCGGCGAACACCACGAAGTTCGCTGCCATCTGGAGCATGGCGAGGTCCATCGGCCGCAGCCGGGGACCGTGACGGGACAGCAGCACGATCTGGACAGCGAAGCAGACGGCCGAGCCGAGGATGAGCAGGTCTCCGATGCCCACCGAGGCACCGCCCCCGACCCCTGCAAGCAGCGCCGTCCCAGCCAGGGCGACCACCACCGCCACCCAGGTGCGCACCGCCACCCGGCTGCCGAAGGCGCGGTCGATGAGCGGGGTGAAGACCACGAAGAGGCCGGTGATGAGGCCGGCCGTGCCCGGGGCGGTCTGCTGCAAGCCATAGGTCTGGAACGCGTAGCCCGCCGCCAGCACCACACCGATGCCGGCCCCCGCGAGGAGGGCTCGACGCTCGGGGAGCCGCCGGGCCACCAGGAGGAGGACCAGGACGGCGACGCCGAACCGCAGCGCCAGGAAGGCGGGCACCGAGTACTGCTCGACCGCGTCCTTGACGACCACAAAGGTCCATCCCCAGATGGCGGTGATCGCGGTAAGGGCGGCCAGGTAGATCAGAGCTTGCCGATGGTCGCCGATCCAGGCGCAGGCGTGCCGGGGGCTCCCCTGGCGGCCACCCCGGCTTGTTAAGGGTTCCTTAACCCAGCCTTCCCCAGTCGGTAACCACCGCTTAGCCAATCTTTAGCCAGTCGACAACCCAGGGGAGCACAGCAGGTGGAAAGCAGCATCGCGAGCCCACCCGTCTCACCATCGAGAACCATCGGGGAGGCGCTCGACGAGGCTCCCCTCAGCCTCTTCCACCTCAAGGCGGCGGTCACCTCCGCGATGGGCTTCTTCACCGACGCCTACGACCTCTTCATCATCGGGGTCGCGGTGACCCTGATCGCCAAGGAGTGGTCGCTGAGCCCGCTGCAGACCAGCTTCCTGAGCAGTGCCACCCTGATCGCCACCCTGGTGGGAGCGGTGGTCTTCGGCCGCCTCGCCGACCTGCTGGGCCGCAAACGGGTCTACGGCCTGGTGGCGGCGATCATGGCCCTCGGCGCCCTGGCGACGTCGCTGGCCCCGAGCTACGCATGGCTGGTTGCCTTCCGGATCATCCTCGGCCTCGGCATCGGCGGGGATTACCCGGTGAGCGCGGTGCTCGCCAGCGAGTACGCCAACCGCAAGGGCCGCGGCCAGCTGGTCTCCCTGGTCTTCTCGTCGCAGGCGGCCGGCCTGCTGATCGGCCCGGTGGTGGCGCTCGCCCTGCTCGCCTCGGGGGTCAACCACGACCTGGTCTGGCGTGTGATGCTCGGCCTGGGCGCACTGCCCGCCATGAGCGTCATCTACCTGCGGAGCCGGATGCCGGAGTCTCCGCGCTACGCCGCGGCGGTCCAGGGACGGGAGGCCGAGGCCCGCGCCGCCATCGAGAAGTACAGCCACGGCACGGTGAAGGTGGCCAAGTCCGGCACGGCCAGGGTCAGCGCCAGCTTCCGTGCCTTCATCAGCAGGCCCCGCAACCTGGTCCTGATCCTGGGCACGGCGGGGTCCTGGTTCCTCCTCGACTACATGTACTACGGCAACACGATCTCGCTGCCGGTGATCCTCAAAGCGGTCGCGCCCGGGGACAACCTCCTCCAGTACACGGCCTGGACCCTGATGATCTTCGCGGTCTTCGCGGTGCCCGGGTATGTGCTGGCGTTCCTGCGCATCGACCGGGTCGGGCATCGCCGCCTGCAGTGGATCGGCTTCCTGGGCATGACCGTGTGCTTTGCCCTGATCGGCCTGATCCCCGGACTGATCACCACCGTCACCCCCTTCCTGGTGCTCTTCGGGGTCAGCTACTTCTTCACCGAGTTCGGGCCCAACGTGACCACCTTCGTGATCCCCACCGAGGTGTTCGGGGTGGCCGAGCGGACCACGGGGCACGGCATCGCCGCCGGTTTCGGCAAGCTCGGCGCCTTCCTCGGCGTCCTCCTCTTCCCGCTCGTCAAGACCGCCATCGGGTTGGGCGGAATAATGGTCTTCTGCGCCGCCGTGGGGGTGGCCGGCGCCGCCCTGACCATGGTCCTGCCCGAGCCGAGCGGCAAGAGCCTGGAGACCATCTCGGTCGAAGCGGCTCAGACCGAGGCGGCTCAGACCGAAGCGGCTCAGAGCGAGGCGCTGGTCGCCGAACCCGCCGCCTAGCCCAGCTCAGTCGGTCGCGATCTGCCGCGCCTCACCGACAACGCCCACGGCGCGGCAAGCCCCTCCAGCGCCCGGTGACCCAGGGGTCCCGCGCGGTTGCGAAGATTCGGCGATGGCCTTTTGCGGCGCCGTCCCCCCCGCCCCCGACACGATCGGCTCCCGATGACCGGACTCGAGGCTGGGACGGTCGCGGCCGCCGGGCTTTTCGCCGGCATGGCCAACACCATCGCGGGAGGCGGGTCTCTGCTCAGCTACCCCGCCCTGCTCGGCGCCGGACTCAACCCGCTGGCCGCCAACGTCACCAACACCGTCGGCCTGATCCCCGGCTACCTCAGCGGCGCCCACGGGTACAGCGGCGAGCTCACCGGCCAGCGGCAGCGCGTGCTCCGGCTCATGGTGCCGATGGCCCTGGGCGGCCTGGCCGGGACCGCACTCCTCCTGAAGACGCCGACGGGCATCTTCAGCCGGGTGGTCCCCTGGCTGATCATCGCCGGCTGCCTGGCCCTCCTCCTCCAACCCGGCATCGCCCGGCTGATGGGCGAGCACTCGGGGGAGAGGTCACCGGTGCTGTTCGGGGGATTGGTCCTGGGTGGGGTGTACGGGGGCTATTTCGGCGCGGCCCTGGGGGTGATGCTGCTCGCCCTGCTAGCGCTTTTCATCGCCGAGAACCTTCAGCGTCTCAATGCTGCCAAGGTGGTTCTCAGCACCACCGTCAACCTGATCGCGGCGGTCGGGTTCGCGCTCTTCGGCCCGGTCCACTGGATGGACGCCGGGGTCCTGGCCGGCGGCGCCCTGATCGGCGGCGTCCTCGGCGCCCTGGCCGGCCGGAGAATCCCTCCGGCGGTCCTCCGCTACGGGGTGGCCCTGGTGGGGCTGGGCGTCGCCATCAAGCTGCTGGTGGCACCTTCCTGACCACCGCGGACGGCGGGGCCAGGAATCCAACTCACCGTGCGCTCTGGGAGCACTGATCCCTGGGCTCGGGGGGACGGACACTATCGTGCGCGGGCCCCTGTTTAGGCCAAAATTGGCCCAAAAGGGGGGCCTGGAATGCTAAGGCCCTCCCCGGGTCCGGCGCGGCGCGGCGGGGCCAGCGACCGCCGATGGCAGAATAGGCGGCGTGAGAGCCGGAGAGCCACCGCTGCGCGGCTCCAGCGGGCCACGCGGAGCTTCACCGCTGATGGGCTCCAGCGTGCCATGCGAAGCTTCACCGCTGATCGGCGCCCACGTCCGCGCCCGGGGCGGCATCCACAACGCCGTGGACGCGGGCCTGGCGGTCGGCGCCGCGGTGATCCAGACCCACCCCACCCCAGCCCAGATGTGGCGGCCCCTCCACCTCGAGGAGCCAGCCCGCCAGCACTACCTGAGCAAGTACGCGGCCTCCGGGCTGCGGGGCCACCACCTTCACGCCGTGTACCTCATCAACCTGGCCACGCCCAAGGAGACGCTGCTGCGCTTCTCGATCAACTCATTGGTCCACTACATGGAGCTGGCCGCCAGGCTCGACGCCGACTCGGTGGTGTTCCACCCCGGCTCCCATCTCGGGGCCGGGTTCGACGCCATGCTCCCCCAGATGGGCGCGGCGCTCCGACAGGTCATCGCGACCAGCCCTCCGGGCCGCGCCCGGCTGCTGGTGGAGAACAGCGCCGGCTCCGGCGACTGCATCGGCCGGAGCTTCGCGGAGGTGGGGCGGATCGTCGACGCGGCGGGATCGGAGCGGGTCGGCGTCTGCCTGGACGTCCAGCACGCGTTCGCCAGCGGCTACGACCTCCGCAGCGCGGAGACGGCGCGGGAGGCGCTGGATGAATTCGAACGAGAGATCGGATTCGAGCGACTCCACCTGATCCATGCCAATGACTCAGCGGTGGCGCTGGGAAGCAACGTCGACCGGCACGCCAACGTCGGCGAGGGTGAGATGGGCGAGGCGGCGTTCCGGCTGCTCCTCGCCGATTCCCGGCTCCGCCGGGTGCCCTGGGTGCTGGAGGTGCCCGGCCACGAGAGGAGCGGCCCGGACCGCCAGCAGGTGAGCCTGCTGCGCCGGTGTGCCGGGCTGGAACCGCTGCCGGAGGCGCCTGCGATCCCGGCGTGACGCCTTACGGGAACAGCTGGTTGACCAGGCTCTCGATCTGGCTCAGGGTGGTGGTCACCTCGGTGCAGTAGACGCCAGCGACGCTGGAGCCCTTGACCCCGAGGACCCCCTGGGCGGCCACAGATCCGATCGAGTAGTGGTACGACCACGCCTGGTCGCCGACTCCGGAGATCGGCGTGAAGCTGACCCCGATGCCCTTGGATTCCGAGTTGATCTGCTGTTCCTGCGTGTCCACGTAGCTGGATGGCACGTTGGCGGCGAGTACGACCTCGACGGCGCCGGTTCCCGCGCCTATGTAGGTGCAGCCGATGCCGGAGGCGCCCGAGGCGATCGAGGCGGGCGTCTGGGTCGCGGTGAGGGTGAGGTTGGCGATCCCCAGGGCGCTGCTGATGGTGCTGGCGGAGGGACAGGATAGGCTGCCGGTGGTCCCCGCGCTCAAGCTCGGAGTCGCCAACGCCGCCGGTGTGGAGGTCGGAGCGGCGGTGGCAGCCGAGGTGGCAGCGGCGGTGGACGTTGCCGGCCCGGTGGCCCCGACTGATCCGCTCGGTGAGCTCGTCGAGCCACAGGCGGCAGTAGCCAAGAGTGCGATCAGGGAGGCACCGATAGCGAGCAGAGGGGTGCGAGCGAGCATCGCGGTAGCTCCAGAGGCGGTCGGTCCGGCGTGGGCCCGGTGATCGCAGCCTAGGGGATGCCGGTCCTAGGGACAATGGGCGGATTGGAAGGACAGACGCCCTGCCCGCCCGCCGCGCCGTGCCCGCAGCCCAGTCCCGCCTCGCCGCTCGCGATGAGACGACGCCGTCCGTCTCACCGGCGCGGTGGACCCTCCGGCTCCTCGAGCGGCGCCAGGGCACGGGACACCCACGAGTTGACATCGGGCACCAGGTTCGCCAGGCAGGCGAGCACCACAAGAGCGAGGGCCAGCCAGAAGCCCGAGGCCGGCGACGCGGCGACGCTTCCCGCCCGGAGCCCGAAGCGGGTCTCGAAGACAGCGCCGAAGCGCAGCTGGTCGACGACCAGGAGAGCGGCGCTGAGCAGCGACGCGGCCATGGTGGCGGTGCGCCGCGACGGCGGGTTCCAGACGTTGACCAGGACTCCGACGACGATGAGCAGGAACGCGACCAGCACCAGGGGCTGCACGCCGACCGCCGCCCCGCCCCCGTCATGCAGCCTCTGGAGACATTCGGTGTTGACGCTGGGGGCGGTGCTGAGGGCCAGCGAGATCCCGCTGTAGGTGGCTATCCCGCCGCTCACGCACGCATCGGGCAGTCTCTGGCCGGGCAGCAGCTGGAGAACGCTGATCAGCGACTGGCTGAAGCCGATGGTGGTCATGCCCACGACCCCGCACGCGACCGCTCCGAGAAGCAGCACCCCGGACGCGATGCGCATGGGCAGGTGACGCGAGGGCTGGGCCGGACGCGCGGAGCTCACGGCACCGCCACCATACGCTGGAACCGGACCGCTTTCGCTCGCCCGGCTGGTGAGCCCATACTCGGAATCAGGATGCCCAGATCGCGCGCCCGCTGGCTGCTCGCCGGCGCCGTCCTGGCGGCGGCCGTCTCCTGCGGCTACAGCGGCCCATCGGCGAGCGCCCTCCTCCAGCGGGCCAAGGCGACCTTCGATCAGACCTCCGCTTTCCACATCAAGCTCACCAGCTCGGACGTGGCCGGCAGCGGGACGATCCTGGACAGCGCCGAGGGCGACGCGCTGCGACCGGACAGCTTCACCGGAACCGTCGGGGTCCTGGAGGGCGGGTTCCTGGTCCAGGTGCACGTGGTCTCGACCGGCGGCACCTTCTACGCGCTGACGCCCTTCAGCACCAAGTACCAGGTCACCAACCCGGCGCAGTACGGATTCGGCGATCCCGGACGCCTGCTCGATCCCGAGAGCGGCATCTCGACGCTGCTCACCGCGGCTCAGCACCCCAGCATCGGCGGGGAGACGCGGCTCAATGGCGAATCTCTGCAGCAGGTGAACGCCACGCTTCCCGGGCAGAAGGTGAAATCGCTGCTGGTCGATGCCGAGCCCAGCCAGCCGGTGTCGGTGACGTTCGACATCGACACCTCGAGCAACCAGGTCCGCGAGGTGGATCTCACCGGGCCCATCTTCGAGGCTGGGCACCAGAGCACCTTCACCCTGCTCATCACCAACTACGGTGAGAGCGTGAGCGTCACGCCGCCCCCCACCTGAACCGATGGGGCTGGCCAGAACCGGCGAACCCAGCGCCTCGGAGGGCGCCGCCGGAACCCTGACCGCGCCGCCGGAGGGCGACGCTCCGGCGGCGCCACGGCGTGCCCGCTGGCGGCTGGGATTCGCGGCGGCGGCGGTGCTCCTGGCGGCTGCGGACACCTACGTCGTGGTCCTGGCCCTGCCGGCGATCATGACCGATCTCGGACTGAGCCTCGACCACCTGGAGGCGGCGGCGCCGATCGTCAGCGGCTTCCTGCTCGGCTACGTCGCCCTCCTCCCCCTCCTGGGCCGTCTCTCGGACATCGCCGGCCGGGTGCCGGTGTTCGCCGGGTGCCTGCTGACCTTCGCCTTCGGCTCGCTGGTGACCGCTTCGGCCCAGGATCTCTCCACCGCGGTCGCCGGTCGCGCCCTCCAGGGGGCGGGCGGCGGCGGTCTGGTTCCGGTCACCCTGGCCATCGTCGCCGACCTCTGGCCGGTGGGCCGCCGGGGCCTTCCGCTGGGGGTGGTGGGGGCCGTCCAGGAGCTGGGCTCGGTGCTCGGGCCCCTCTACGGCGCCGCCATCCTGAGCCTGGCGACGCCGCCCCCCTGGCGTCTCATCTTCTGGCTCAACCTGCCCCTGGCCGCCCTGCTCGGAGGCGGCTTCCTGCTGGCCCGCTCACCGGTGAGACCGCAGCCACAGGGGGCGGCTGAAGGCGGCGCGGGGGCACAGAGGACAGCGCCCGCGCCTGCCGCCCGCCACGTGACTCACCGCTTCGACCTGGTCGGAGGGCTCCTCGTCGGACTGGCCCTCGCCGCCGGCGGCCTTGCCGTGGCCGCTCCCGGCCCCCTCGCCAGCAGCGAGGTGTGGGGGGTCCTCTGGTCGCCGCTCGCCGGCGGCTCGGCATGGAGCACCCCGCTGGCCATCGCCGCCCTGGCTGCCGGCACCGCCGCGGTGGCCTGGGGGCTCACCGGTTCGGCGGATTCGCCGCGGCTCTTCAGGCCGCGACGCCTGCCGGACCTGTGGCGGCGGGTCGACGCCATCGGAGGTCTCCTCCTCGCGGTGGTGCTCGCCTTCATCGTGGTCAGCTTCTCGACCGCCGACCCCAGCCACGCCCTGGTGGCCCCAGCCGCGGCCGGCCTGCTCCCCGGAGCCCTGATCCTGGCGATCGTCTTCGCCTGGTGGGAGCGGCGGGGGTCAACGGCCCTCCTCCCCCTGGGCGAGCTCAGCGATCCCGCAGCTGCCGGCGCCCTGATCACCAACCTGGCGATCGGCGCCGGGCTGATGGCGGCCCTGGTCGACGTGCCCATCTTCGCCCGGGCCACCGCCTATCCCGATTCCCAGCTGGGCGCGGCTCTGGTCCTGCTCCGCCTGCTCGCCGCCGTGCCGGTCGGCGCGGTGCTGGGCGGGCTGCTCTGCGAGCGGCTCGGCTACCGGCTGACGACCCTGGGCGGGATGGCGCTGGCGACCGCCATGTTTGTCCTGATGGGTCAGTGGACGGCCAGCGCGGTGGGGCCGGGCCTGCGCCCCAGCGATCCCATCCTGGTCGGCTGCGGGCTGGGCTTCGGGCTCGCCATCGCTCCCATCAACGCCGCCATCCTCGGCGCCGTCGGTCCGGCCCGCCACGGTCTGGCGGCCTCACTGGTGGTGGTCGCCCGGATGGTGGGCATGCTGGTGGGCATATCCCTGCTCACCGCGATCGGCCTCTACCGGTACAACCAGGAGGTCAGCCGGATCCCTCCCTGTCCGGGCGGAGCGCTCAGCTGCACCGCGTACAACACCGCTCTGCAATCAGCGCTCCTCGACGAGCTGCGCACCATCTTCCTGGCCGCCGCGGTGTGCACCGCGGTGGCCGGGCTCCTGGGCCTGGCGATGCTGCGGCGGCGGCGCGGTGGCGCCACCAGCGCCATGGAGGCAGCCCTCGGAGCCTGACCGGTGCGACCGGCGGGCCGTCGAGCCCCGCGAGCGTGCCATCGATATGGGCCTTCCGCCCAGCACCGGAGGCCGTGCTGGACTAGGATCGGCGGCGGCGCCGGGGCGGCGCTCTGCACGGCGGCCACGCGGGTCGGAGGCCGCGCTTTGCGCCCGCGTCCCGTTCACCTGAGGAGATCAGAGATGACCGACCTGTCCGACACGCTGGCCGCCTTCGACGCCGTCATGCGGGCGGATCAGCGACTGGCGGAGGGGGTGCGCCCCGAACAGTGGGAGGACCCCACCCCCTGCCCCGACTGGAACGTCCGGCAGCTGGTCGCGCACCTCGCCGGCGGCAATCGCATGTTCGCGGCGATCATCGCTGGCGAGCGCGCCGAGAGCCCGGAAGCCCTCCAGCGGCTGCGCGCGCGGGTGGGGCTCGGCCCCCAAGACGATCCCGTCAGCTACTTCCGCGAATCCGTCAGGGAGCTGGCGGCCATCTTCGAGCAGCCCGGCTTCCTCGACGGCACCTACCCCACACCGATCGGTCCGCGGGGCGGCGAGTTCGTGGTGGGGATGCGGATCACCGAGGGCCTGGTGCACGGCTGGGACCTCGCCCGGGCCACGGGGCAGCCGGCCGGCCTCCCCGATGACGTCGCCGCGGCCACGCTGGAAACGGTCCGGAAGACGGTCGGAGCTGGGCCGCGGCGCAGCCACGCGTTCGGAGAGGAGCAGCCGGCGCCTCCCGACGCCCCAGCCGTCGACAGGCTGGCCGCCTTCCTGGGTCGCCGGCTCTAACCGCGGACATCTGACGTCGGGAAGCGCTCACCGCCTCTTTACACTGCTGCCCGGTGCCCGTTCAGATCCACCCCGTCCCCCCTCGGCTGGACCTGGCCCGCGTCCTCGAGGTCCTCCAGCTCTCGGCGGCCGAGCTGGGCGTCGACGCCTACCTGGTCGGTGGCTTCGTCAGGGACCGGCTGCTGGGCAAGGAGGGCAAGGACATAGACGTCGTGGTGGTCGGGTCCGACGGCGTCCCGCTGCTGCAGGCCGTGGCGAGACGGTTGGGCTGGGCGCGACCCGCTGTCTTCGAGCACTTCGGCACGGCGCAGGTCCGAGGCGGCGGCTTCGTCATCGAGGTGGTGCGGGCCAGGGCAGAGCGCTACGACCCGGAATCGCGCAAGCCGGACGTCCGCCCGGGAACCCTGGACGACGACATCCGCCGACGCGACTTCACCGTCAACACCCTGGTGCAGACGCTGGACGGGCGGATCCTCGACATCACCGGCCGCGGGCTCGACGATCTGCGCCACGGTGTCCTGCGGACGCCGCTCGACCCGGCCGAGACCTTCTCGGAGGACCCGCTGCGGATGTTCCGGGCCGCCCGCTTCACCGCCCAGCTCGGCTTCCATCTAGCCGCCGGCCTGCTCGCATCGATGCGGGAGATGGCCCACCGCGCCGCCATCCTCTCCGCCGAGAGGATCCGCGACGAGCTGAGCCTGCTCCTCGTCTCGCCGCATCCGCGGCGGGGCATGGAGGTGCTGCGCGAGTCGGGACTGCTCGAGGTCGTCATCCCCGAGCTGCTGCCGATGATCGGGGTCGAGCAGGGCGGCTGGCACATCTACGACGTCTGGGAACACACCCTCCGAGCCGTGGAGAAGTCGCCCGCGGACCTGGTCACCCGGCTCGGCTGCCTCTTCCACGACGCCGGAAAGCCGGCGACCCACGCCCTGTCCGGAGACGGACGCCACACCTTCTACGACCACCCGAGGGTGGGCGCGGAGCTGGCCGCCGCAGTCATGGAGAGGCTCCGCTACAGCAACCAGGAGATCGCCCAGGTGGTCAGCCTCGTGCTCCACCACATGTGGCCGATCCAGTACCGGCCCGAGGAGGTGGGCGACGGCGCGGTGCGCCGATTCGTACGCACGATCGGTGAGCTTCGCGACCGGTCGCTGGCGGTGGCGCGCGCCGACACCAAGGCTTCGGCGTTCCCCGACCTGGATGCCATCGACGAGCTCGAACGGCGGATGGCCCGCCTCGATGCCGAGGGCGAGATCTCCAGGCTCAGGCCTCCCCTGGACGGCCACGAGCTGATGCGGATGGCGGAGAGAGGACCCGGTCCGTGGGTGGGACGGGCGCAGAGGGCCCTGCTCGACGCCATCCTGGACGGCGAGATCCCGGGCGGCGATCCCGACGCGGCCCGCCGCTGGCTGGAGGACCATCCCGACCTGCTCGGCGGTTGAGCTCGAACTGGACAGATCCGAGGCGGTCCGAGGGACGCCCGGACCCGGAGCTCAGTTGGGCGGTCCAGCGGCGAGGGTGATCGAGCTGGTGTGCGGGGCGCCGGATCCGTCGACCCAGCCGAGCTGGATAGTCTGCCCGGGGCGATCACTCCTCAGGGCGCTGGCGAGATCGCCGGCGTTGGTGACGGCGGCCCCGCTCACCGAGACGATCACGTCGCCGGCCTGGAGTCCCGCCGCCGCTGCCGGAGTGCCGCTGACGACCCCGACGATCAGCGCTCCGGCGCCGGCCGGCGACGTCGGGGAGGCAGGGGCGTTCTGGACCTCCACACCGATGAGCGGGCCCGTGGAACCGATCACCACGTTGCCGCTCGACCTGCCGCTCTCGATCTGATGAGCGATCGCCATCGCGGTGTCGATGGGGATCGCAAAGCCGGTTGTGCCGCTGGTCTGCTGAGCGAACGTCACCCCCGAGGACGAGCCGGCGGTGTCGATGCCGATGACCTGGCCGGCGGCGTTGACCAGCGGGCCGCCCGAGTCGCCGGGCTGGATGCCAGCCTGGATCCGGATGGTGCCGTTGAGGGTCTCGGAGGAGCTGCCGTCGCTGGCGGTGACCGTCTGGTCGAGGGCGGTGACCGTCCCGGTCACCGCGGCAGGTGTGCCGCCGCGTCCCAGGGCGTTGCCGATGGCGACGATCGAGTCGCCAACCTGGACCGTCGACGAGTCGCCGATCGGGGCCACCTTCAGGGTGGCAGCGTTCTCGAGCTGGAGCAACGCGATGTCGTCAGCGTTGTCGTAGCCGAGCACCTTCACCTGGTAGATGGTGCCCTGGCCGTTCACCTGGGCGGTGATGTTGGTCGCGCCGTCGATCACGTGGTTGTTGGTCAGCACGATGCCCGACGAGCTGATGACGATCCCAGTCCCCGCGGCGGGGGCTCCGTTGATCACGTCATTGATGTCGACGACGGAGGGATCGACGGCGGCGGTGATCGCCGATGCGTTGAAGCCTCCGCCTGTGGCGGGCTGGCTGCTCTCGGATGGCAGGCTCGTGCCCGATTGCGGAGATGAGGCAGCGCTGGTCGGAGCGCGGAGCGCGACCCCGATGCCCGCGCCGATGCCACCGGCGGCAAGCGCGATGGCGACCCCGGCGGCGAGCGTGGCCGGCCACAGGCGCTTCCTGCGCGGCTGGCGGTACGCCAGGGGCGGATACGCGGTGGCGGGCGGGGGCGGCGGGTAGGGCGCGGCCCCCCATGCCGGGTAGCCCCAGCCCGAGGTGCCGGGGCCGGAAGGTGGCATGGGAGGCCATGCGCCCGAACCGGAGGGGTAGGAGGGCGGAGGGGGTGTGAGGTCCGGCGGCGCGGGATGATCGTCCGCGGGAACAGCTCCCGAAACCGCGTCGGGCAACGAATCAGAAGGGGGGGTGGTGGGCTCCATCGCTTCTCAAACCTCAGTGATGGGACTGAGGCTACTCACCGATCCTTACCATCTCATGAACGCACGACGGTGCCCGCGAAACCTCGTGTGAACCTTTCGATGTCATTACCGTGGGTGGCGCCGCGTGGGCCATCGATGTGAGCTGCCCGGCGCGCGGAGAAGGCGCTTCCGCCGCCTCATGCTGGGCGGCTCCGTAGCGGCGTCACTCGGAGCTGTGTCAGCCTTCCTCGACCGCGTCCATGACGGGCTTGATGTCGATGATCGGCGTCCCGTCCACCGCCTCCAAGCGGTCGGCGAGGATCACCGCCCACACCGCGGCGCAGCCGATGCTGTAGCCCACGTACGTCTTGACGGGAGGGTTGATTCGGATCGCCCGTAGAGTCGGCACCTGCTCAACCAATGCTCGCACAGGACAAGCGCAGCTGAGCACCAGGGAACCCAGAGCCGCCTGCGAACGTCTCATGAGCATGAGGCTCGTCGACGCCCTCCTCCTCTGCGCTGCGACCACCTGCGCGGCGGCCTGCGGTCCAGCCCGGGGTGACTCCGGCGGCCTCCCCGGCCCGGCAACGGGGACCCCGACTCCCGCCATCACCGCCGGATCCTCAGCCCCGACCCCGGCGCCCTCCGCGGGGGCGGTGCTGGGCACCGCCTCCAACAGCGCCGGCTGGACCTCGGAGGTCACCGCCCAGCCAGACGGGCGGCTGGAGCTCAGCGTGACGGTCAGCGGCCCCCTCACCCTGTACGGGGGCTGCGTCCCCACGCTCACGGCGCGGGCCCAGACACCGGCGGGGGCATCGGTCCCGATTCCGCCCACCACGCTTCCCGCCGGTGCCCATTGCCTCGCCATCGCCCTCATCAGCGTGCCGCCGGGGACGACCCGGACCTTCACCGCCGACCTCGCCGAGCCCACCGCGCCGGGCGTCTACGTCATCCAGGGCACGCTGGACCCGAGCGGTGGCGACCGGCCCCAGGTCCCCGCCGTGACGATCTCGATCTGAGGAGCTCCGAGCGCTCCCGACAGGATCGCCAGCAGCCCGGCCAATGCGCTCTCTGTTGCAGTGGCTCGACCCGTAACCGGACGGCTGCCCAACACGTTCCTCACACGGGAACGGCTGTGGGGCACGTGGTGCCGAACGCCGTCCGCTCCTTGGAGAACGCGGTCCGATGGCTGGGTGTTCCGCTGTCCAGGCTCCGGCAATCGGGGCAAGGGGCCGGGGCAGGATGGCGGCTCCGGTGGAAAGGCGAACCATCGCCCTGATCGCCGGCCTCGCCTTGGGCATGGCCGGCTGCGGCACCTCATCAGTTGTGCCGCGGCCCTCATCCGGCACCGCGGCCGCAAGCCCCACCCGCTCCCAGACCTCCGCGTCAACCGTGCCGGGGGCGGTGAGTCCCACGCCGGCAACGGAGACGCCCAGCAGCACCGAGTCGCTCCCGCCGCTGACCACGGCCTGGGCGGAGGTGGCCGCCCCCAGCGGGCCCGCCGTGCTCAACGCCATCGCCTGCGCGGGTGCCAGCGAGTGCTGGGCGGTCGGCAGCTCCGGTGCTGGGGACCTCTCGGCGTCGGTGCCCATCATCGATGCCTATCAGGGAAATCGATGGATCGCCGTGAGCGGCGTGCCGGCCATCGCCGGGGGGCTGAACGGAGTCGCCTGCGCCGCCAGCGACGACTGCTGGGCGGTGGGCTCGGGGGCCACCGGCCCGCTCGTCATGCGGTACAACGGGGACACTTGGGCCGCCGTCAAAACACCCGGCCTCTCCAGCGAGGACGGCGGGCTCTTCGGAATCAGCTGCACCGGCTCCAGCGACTGCTGGGCGGTGGGGCAGGGCAGCGCCGGAAGCGGAGCCAAGCAAGCGGTAGGCCCACTGCTCGCACATTTCGACGGAAGCGGCTGGGTGGCGGTGAGCGGTCCTGCCTTGCCCGCGAATGACGCGCTTCTCTCCGCAATCGCCTGTCCGGCTGCGGGCGACTGCTGGGCGGTTGGTGACGCAGGAGACTTCAGCGGTCTCGTCGAGCACTTGAGCAACGGAGTGTGGGCGGCCGTGACCAGCCCCGACCTCGCCGGATCCGACCAGACCGGAGGCACGCTGGACAGCATCAGCTGCGCATCCGCCGACCAGTGCTGGGCGGTCGGCGGCGGCCCCGAGGCCGAGGGGCCGCCGGTGATCGAGCAACTCAGCAACGGTGCCTGGACGGTGGAGCCGGTCGCCGGAACACCGAGCGGCAGCGGCAACCTCTCAGGCATCGCGTGCCAGTCTTGGAGCGACTGCTGGGCGGTGGGCTTCGGCGCGAGCAGCAACGGCATCACGTCTCCACTGCAAGTGGCAGACCTCGTCGAGCACTACGCCGGCGGCTCCTGGACCCCGATGAGCGCCTCGCCAGCCTTCGACAACCAGCAGGGCGATCCGTACCAGTACCTCCAGGCTGTGACCTGCGTCGCCTCCACCTGCTGGACGGTCGGCTACGCCAGCGGTGGCTCGGGGCCGGTCCGACCGGTGATCGAGACCGCGTCGGTCAGCGGGTGAGCCCTCAAGCGACTGACGGCCTGGTCGGCCCGCCGCGCAGGAAGGAGACGCGAAACTGCCTCATCTCGCCACGCGCGTATCCTCCGGCGATAGCGGGGTCCCCTTCCATCACCGCCGTCGCCGCTTCCTCGTTCTCCGCCTCGAAGATCACGATGCCGGTGTTGAGTTTGCCGAGCGTCGGGCCCGCGAGAACCACGATGCCTGCAGCGAGCAAGCTCTCGAGCCGTTCAGCGTGGGCCTGCCAAACCGCGTTCTCCTCGTCAGTCATCGTCGCGGCGAAGTCGTCGCGCGGCGGGTGCAGGAAGTACACCCATTCGCTCATCGGATCTATTCTGCGACGCCCGGCATGCGACTTCCACCCCACCCGGGTCGAGCCTCGGGCCGCGCCGGGTCCCAGACCACCTGCCCGCCCACCACCGCTGCCCCTGACGGCTCGTCCGCGGCGGACCGCTCCACCCAGTCGCCACCGTCCCGGCCCCACGTCATTGCCAGGCCTTGCGGTGCCGGGTTGTCGACAGTCTCGTTCGTGTCCAACGGGCCATGTGGCCAGCGGCCTCTCCCAGCGCCTCCCTCGGCGTCGCCTGAGATGGCAACCATGCCGCCGAATGGTGCGTTAGCGCCAAATGCTGCTTAGCGACAGCCTCTGCCCTCTGCTATCACCACCCATGCTCCGGAGCCGACCAACCCCCAGGACATTGGGTGCTGTCAAACGACGCGGTGTTCAGGAGTGCCACACTCCGGCCATGAGGCGCTTCTCGGTGATGGGTCCCCGCGACCCCAGCCACTGGTTCCGGATCGGGACGGTCGACGTCACCACCACGATCCTGGTGACGGCCATCGCCTGCATCACCCTCGTCCTCTTCGCAATCAGCCCGTCCCTGCTTCCCCCCCTCGCCCTCTCATCGCAGTTGGTGAGCCAAGGGGAGGTCTGGCGGCTGCTCACCTGGCCCTTTGCCAATGCCCTCCTGGACCTCTCGAATAGCCTCTGGCTGATCCTCGCCATCGTCGTCTTCTGGTGGCTCGGCGAGCGCCTGGAGCGGAGCCTCGGCGCCCGGCGCTGCCTCCTCTTCTACGCCATCATCGCCGCCCTCCCGGCGCTCGCAATCACCGTCTTCGGCATGGTCACGGGCCAGTGGTTCGTCCAAGACTCGTCCGGGATGTTCGACCTCGAGACCGGCGTCCTCGTCGCCTTCGCGGCGGCCTATCCACGAGTCCGCTTCTTCTTCGGCATCGAGGCCTGGGTCCTTGCCGTCGCCTTCATTGGGATCGACGTCCTCATCTACCTCAGCCAGCGCGTCTGGATCGACGTCATCTACCTGCTCGTGACCGCGGCGGTTGCCCTGCTGGCCACCCGTGCATTCCGCCTCACCCGCGCGCGCTGGATCCCCGCCATCCTGCTCCCCCCCTTCGTCACCGGTGATACATCACACCGCCGAGAGCGGCAGCGCAAGAAGGCGGCACGTGCTGTCCATCTCAGGGTGGTTCACGAGAGCGACATCAACGCCATCCTCGACAAGATCTCCGAGCACGGCATCAACAGCCTTTCGCGCGAGGAGCGCCAGCGGCTGGACGAGCACGGCCAGGGCTCCCGCCGGTGAAGGTTTCCCCCGCCTGAGGATGACCTCTCGCCCCGTCGGCGGCTAACATTGTCGGCCGTGCTTGCCTGGATGGACCTCGAGACCACCGGCCTCGACCCCGCACGCCACGTGATCGTGGAGATCGCGACGCTGGTCACCAACGACGAGTTGGTGG
Source organism: Binatia bacterium (assembly GCA_035624785.1). Taxonomy (GTDB): domain Bacteria; phylum Chloroflexota; class Dormibacteria; order Aeolococcales; family Aeolococcaceae; genus JAJZNI01. The sequence goes on from DASPQV010000025.1 coordinate 402,087, forward strand.
TGCTGGCGGAAGGTCCCGACATCGTCGTGCATGCCGAGCCCGGGCAGCTGCTCCAAATGGATGACGTCGTCCGCGCCATGCACACCGCCTCCGGTCTCCTGACCGCCATCGAAGCTTCGTCGACCTCCCTGGAAGAGGCGGGTCAGCTCACCCTGGAATTCCTCCGGGAGCACATCCAGGCGCCAGGAACGGTTCCTCTCTGCGGGAACTCCATCGGCACCGACCGCCGGTTCCTGGCGACGTACCTGCCCGCCATCGAGCAATTCCTCCACTATCGGTCGGTGGACGTGTCGAGCATCAAGGAGCTCTGCCGCCGCTGGTACCCGGAGGTGCTGCAGCGAGCTCCCGCCAAAGCGGAGACCCACAGGGCGATGGAGGACATCCGCGAGTCGCTCACCGAGCTTGCCTATTATCGTGCCACCATCTTTGCCAGCCGGTGAGGCTCTGCAGCGCAACCAGGTCAGCAGCCAGCCAGTGCCCGGCCGGCAGATAGGCGGGCGCTCCGCGCCCGTGGCATTCGCCGCTCAGTCTGTCCTGAGCGTAATCCACAGGTCCGGCTTGATCATCGCCGCCACCCAGAGCGGCCAGACGCGGGGACCATGGCAGTGGTAGCTCACCAGCCCGGCCGATAGCGATCTGGACGACATGGGTGCCAGAACCACCGGGGATGCCTGCCACCACGGCTGGATCAGAAAACATAGCCCGGCCAGGGGAGCGGCGACCAGCTGAACATGGCGGTGGCCCGTGCCACCGCTCCCGCGGTTCGCTCCTCGACCAGGCCGGCCCGCTGGAGACGCTCGACCGGGACGTCGCCGAGGCAGACGGCGGCCAGGGCGCTCACACTCAGGGACAGGTCAGGCTCGTCGGTGGTGGCCGCGCAGGTGGCCCCGTCCAGACCGCCCTCCACCCAGCAACGCTGCGGAGTTGTGCCCGGCTGGTCGTGAATCTCCAGGACCAGACCGTCGTCGCGCCCGTAGCGCCGGGCGGCGAGCAGGACGGTGGGGTCCAGGGGACAGAGCCAGAGGAGGTCGGAGGGGAGGCGCCGCCAGCTGCGGGGGTCAGCGAGCCTTTCGGGGAAGGCCTCGTCCACCGGGCGGCGCCGGGCGGTCACGCGGGTGACCAGGTCGTGCTCGATGCAGAAGCGCCACAGCGAGGCCTCGGCCTCGGATGTGACCGCCCAGAGCTCCTCAACCGTGAGGGCACCGGTGGTGACAAGTCCGTCCCATGAGACCTTGAGTCGGTAGGAGACCAGCCCGTCGACCTGCCCCGCGTTGTCGCGGTGAACGGCGAAGTGGATGGGGCTGTAACCGTCGGCGGGCCTCTCCGCGTCCGCGTAGCGGCGGCGCAGCAGCTCCCCCGGACGGCTGACGGCACCGTTGCGCGCCGCGCAGACCCGCTCGTGGAGGCGGGCAAGGGCGGACAGGGCGGCGGTGGCCTCGACCAGCTCGACCCGGCTGTCGCCGTGACCGTGGAACACCCGGGCGCGCGCGGCATCGACCTCGACGGTCGCCGCGCGGGCCGCGGGCCCAAAGCCGAACTGCCCGTAGATCGGCGCCTCGCTGGGCACCAGCCCGGCGACCGGAACGCCGCGCTCCCGGGCGTCATCGAGCATCGCCGCCATCAGCCCGCGCAGGGCCCCGCGGCGCCGGTGGCTGGGCAGGACGGCCACCTCGGTGACGCCGGCCATCGCGACCCGGGCGCCGCCGGGCACGGTGAGCCGCAGGTCGACGATCGCCCCCACGCCGAACGGCCGGCCCTCCTCCTCGGCGACCCAGCCACGGAACCCGGCCATCCCCTGGGCCCTGGTCGCGACCTCCTCGGACGTCAGGATCTCGCCCCAGGCGACGCGGTTCACCTCGACGAGGTGGCCCGCTTCGTCCGAACCCAAACGGCGCAGCTCGATGGTCATGGAGGCCAGATCATGGCGCAGTCGGGGATGGGACCGGGGCCGGGAGCTGTCATTCGTCGGCGGGGCGAAAGGCCGAGAGACAGCGAGCCGCGCATCGTGAGCGGGGCGGAGGGCCGGGGGACAGCGAGGGCGCAGCGTCGACCAGCCAGAGCCCGCGAGCGGGGATCGGTGCCACGTCCGGTGGCCAGCCGGGGTCGGGCGGCTCCGCGTAGACTCGGTCGGCCCATGCTCGACCGCCTCCGCTGGTTCAAGCGCCTGGTCCTCGACCTCCCCCGGCAGCTCCGGCTCGCCTACTGCCTGTTCCGCGATCCCCGGGTGCCGCTGGCCCCCAAGGCCGGGCTGGCGGCGGCGCTGGGACTGATCATCACCCCGGTGATCGACCTTCCCGAGGCGGTGCCGATCATCGGCGAGATCGACGCTGTCGCCCTCACGCTGCTGGCCCTGCGGGCCTTCACCGCGCTCTGCCCAGCCGAGGTGGTGACCGAGCAGGAACGGCTCATCGCCGAGGGGCGAAGCCGCTTCGACCAGGATGTGGCCGCCGGCGAGCGGCTGGCGCTGGCACTGACGAGGCGTCTCCGGCGGGGGCCGGCGATGATCGCGGAGAGCCCAGGCCCGGCGGGCGGCGGACAGACGACGCCGGGCAGTCACGGGGAGGCGGTGGCATGAAGGTGATGTTCGTCAAGGAGGTCACCGGCACGGCGCGTGCCGGAGAGGTCAAGGAGGTGTCGCCGGGATACGCCCGCAACTACCTCCTCCCCAACAAGCTGGCGATCGCTGCCGACGAGCGGGTGATCGCCCAGCTGCGCCAGCGCGAGGAGGCAGCCCGGCGCCGGGCCGAGAAAGCGCTTCACGATGCCCGGGAGCTGAGCGCGCGGCTGCGCAAGCTCACCGTCACCATCTACGCCAAGACCGGCGAGGCGGGACGGCTGTTCGGCTCGGTGACCAACGCCGACATTGCCCAGCAGCTCAAGCGTGAGGCTGGGGTCGAGATCGACAAGCGCAAGATCACGGTGGAGCCGCCGATCAAGTCGCTCGGGCCTCACGAGGTGGAGATCGAGCTCCATCCCGAGGTCACGGAGACGCTTCGGGTCGTCGTCGCCGCGAAGTGAGCACGCCTCCGCAGGAGCTGCGGGGATCGCTGGCACCGCTGGTGGCACCCTCGGGTCGCGTCCTCCCCCACGACCTCGACGCCGAGCAGGCGGTGCTGGGCTGCCTGGTCATCGACCAGGAGGCGCTCAGCAAGGTCCGCGACCTGGTCGTCCCCCGGGATTTCTACGCGGAACGCAACGCCGCGATCTTCCGGGCGGCGCTGGCCCTGGACGACCGCGGTGAGCCGGTCGACGTTGTCACCCTCAAGGCTCAATTGGAAAGGGACGGGACCCTGGCGAGAAGCGGTGGGCTGGAGTACATCGCGGAATTGAGCCAGAAGATGCCGACCGCGGTGTCGGTGCGGCATTACGCCCAGATCGTGGTCGACCGGTCGCTGCGCCGGCGCCTGATCGCCGCGGGCGGGGAGCTGGCCCAGATGGGCTACGAGACCGGGACCACGACCGAGGACATCCTCGACAGCGCCGAGCGCTCCGTGTTCTCGATCGCCGACTCCCGGCGCAGCCTCGAGGTCACCCACATCGCCCAGCTGCTCACCGACACCTGGGAGCTGATGGAGCGGCGCGCCCAGAGCCGCCAGATCGTCCACGGCGTGCCCACCAACTACAGCCGGCTGGACTCGGTGACCCAGGGGCTGCAGCCCGGGGAGCTGATCATCCTGGCCGCCCGGCCCGCGGTGGGCAAGACCTCGTTCGCCCTCAACATCACCCGCAACGCGGCGGTGCTGGCCAAGCGATCGGTGGCGATCTTCTCCCTGGAGATGAGCAAGCAGGCCCTGGTGCAGCGCCTGATCTGCAGCGAGGCCAAGGTGGACGCCTACCTGATCTCAACGGGGCAGGCTGATTCGCACGCCTTCCAGCGGATCGCCGACGCCATGGACCGGCTCAGCCAGGCCAACATCTGGATCGACGACACCCCTGCCCTCCCGATCGCGGAGCTGCGCGCCCGAGCCCGGCGGATGAAGGCGCAGCAGCACATCGAGATGGTGGTGGTCGATTACCTCCAGCTGATGCGCGGCGGGCGCCAGGAGTCACGGGTCGCCGAGGTCTCCGACATCAGCAGCGGCCTCAAGTCGATCGCCAAGGAGCTGCAGATCCCGGTGCTGGCGCTGTCGCAGCTCTCTCGAGCATCGGAGAACCGGGAGAACCGCAAGCCCCAGCTCAGCGACCTGCGCGATTCCGGTGCCATCGAGCAGGACGCGGATGTGGTGCTCTTCCTCTACCGCCCGGGAATGCACAAGGAGGACATCGACAAGTCCATCACCGAGCTGCTGGTGGAGAAGAACCGGAACGGCCCGACGACCAAGATCGACCTGCTCTTCCAGGCACCTCAGATGACCTTCTACGAGCCGGCCAGGGAGTGAGCCGAAGGCCTGACCTCGGCAAGCCGGGGCTTGCTCACCCGACCGCCGCTCGCGTCATCATCACCGGATGACCAGGCTCTCCCTCGACAGCTTCGCCACCATCCCGCGCGTCACCGGGCTGGTCCTGTCACCGGACGGACGCCGGTTGGTGCTGACCGTCCAGACGCTGTCACCGGACGCGACGCGCTTCGTCAGCTCACTCTGGGAGGTGGCGACCGACGGCTGCTCAGGGCCGCACCGCCTGACCCTGTCGGAAAGTGGTGAGAGCGACCCCGCCTTTCTTCCCGACGGCTCGCTGGTCTTCTGCTCCGCCCGCCCCGACCCGCTGCGCGATCGGGCGGAGCCCGCGGAGGCGGAGGGCCGGCTCTGGCTCCTCCCGGCGACGGGCGGCGAGGCCCGTCCCCTTCTCTCCGTGCCGGGTGGCACGCGCGGAGTGACAGCCGCTCGCGGCACCGACACCGTCGCCGTCCGCGTCCTTCTCTTCCCCGGCGTCGACGGCATCGACGGCGATGCCGCAAAGGCGAAGCGCCGCCGCGAGGCGGGGGTGAGCGGCATCCTCTACGACACCTTCCCGATCCGCTGGTGGGACCACGAGCTGGGGCCGCGGTGGTGCCGGCTGCTCCGGCTTCGAGGGGTCAGCGGACCAGAGCCCGTTCAGGCGGAGGACCTGACCCCGGACGCCACCGATGAGCTGGAGCCGGGCGCGTACGCGGAGGAGCATGCCTTCTCGCTCTCTCCCGATGGCGAGACCGTCGTGGCCGTCTGGTCGCGGCCACTCGGCAAGGGTCACCGGCGAGCCGAGCTGGCGGTCATCCGGGACCGCTCCCGCCGGGCCATCGCGGCCGGCGACCTGGAGCTGGCCCATCCAGAGGTCTCGCCCGACGGTCTGCGGGTGGCCGCCCTGGCCTGCGACGAGGGCAATCCCGATCGGGCTCAGACCGTCGGTCTCTGGGTGGGCGACCTGGCGTCTGGTGAGGGACAGCTGGTGGCACGGGACCTGGATCTCCGGACCGGCGAGCCGAGCTGGGCCCCGGACTCCTCAGCCGTCTACTTCACCGCCGACGAGGAGATGCAGCGCCCGATCTTCCGATGGGATGTGACCTGCGGGCGCGTGATCCGGCTCACCGAGTCCGGGGCGTTTCACTCCATCTGCCCCGCGCCGGCTGGGGTGGTGTACGCCCTGCGCACCTCCTGGAGCAGCCCCCTCGAGGCGGTGCGCGTCGGCCCCGACGGGACGGTGACGCCACTGCCCACGCCGGGCATCCCGGTGGAGCTGACCTCCACGGTGGTGCCGGTGCACACCGCGGCCGATGACGGCACTCCGCTCAGCGGCTGGCTGGTGCTGCCGGAGGCGGCCTCGGCCGAGCGCCCCGCGCCGGTGGTGCTCTGGATCCACGGCGGTCCGCTGAGCAGCTGGAACGCATGGAACTGGCGGTGGTGCCCGCACCTCCTGGCCGAGCGCGGCTACGCGGTGGTCCTGCCCGACCCGGCCCTCTCAACCGGCCACGGGCATGCCCTGATCAGGCGCGCCTGGGGGACCTGGGGAGACCGGGTGATGAGCGACCTGTTCTCGGTCCTGGACTCGGTGCTGCGGCGGCCCGACCTCGACGCTTCGCGCACCGCCGCCATGGGCGGGTCGTTCGGCGGCTACATGGCCAACTGGATCGCCGGCCACAGCGACCGCTTTGCGGCCATCGTCACCCATGCCGGCCTGTGGTCACTGGAGCAATTCCACGGCACCACCGACAGCGCCAACTCCTGGGAGCACGAGATCGGATCGCCGCAGGCCGACCCAGACCGCCACGCCGCCGCGTCGCCCAATCGATGGGCGGCCTCCATCCACACGCCGATGCTGGTGATCCACGGTCTCCGCGATCACCGCGTCCCCATCTCCGAGGCGTTGCGGCTCTGGCTGACCCTTCGCCGCCAGGAGGTGCCCTCGCAGTTCCTGTACTTTCCGGACGAGAACCACTGGGTGCTCAGACCGGGAAACACCCGCCTCTGGTACGAGACGATGCTGGCCTTCCTCGACCATCACGTGCTGGGCCAGCCGCTGCGGCGCCCCGACCTTCTCTGAGGTCGCCTACGAGCCGTCCGGGGACCGCGGCGAGACCAGCGCCCTGGCTTTCTCCAGCTCCTGCCGAGCAACCGCCAGCGCGGCGGCGGCGCGGCGCTTCTCCTGGTCAGCCCTGGCCGCCTGCTCCTGCGCCGCGGACAGCTCGGCGGATAGCCGCTCCAGCCTTTCGGCGGCATTGGCGGCGGCCAGGTCCGCGCGCTCTGCGGCCGCCTCCATCCTCGCCAGGTCCAGCTCCGCGACGCGGAGGCGAGCCCGAGCGGCGGCGAAGCGCGCTTCCGCCTCTCTCCGGGCGAGCTCCTCCCGGCGCGCCATCCCGGCCCGCTGGCCCTGCGGCATCGCCCGGTCAACCGCGTCCTCGAGACCGGTCCCCGGCTCGCTGGTCTCCTCTCCTGACGCCCCTCCTCCCGTCCCCGGCACCACGGTCAGCACCGGAAGGTCACCGAAGCCACTCGGCTCCAGCTCCGCTCCGAGCCGCCCTTCCCTCACCGCGTCCTTGACGTCTCGGTCGGCGACGGCGGCGCTTCGAAGGCTGCTCTCGACGCGACGCAGGGTGTCCTCGGTCGCGGCGTGCCCGCCGGCCACCAGCAACCCGGCCGCGGCGGCGCGCAGCCGGTCGATGATCCTCGCCTCCTCGGCGCCCAGGTCGCGGAGGTCCCCGGCGGCCTCGCGGCTGCCCGCCAGCACCCTGGCCTGGGCGCGCCGCAGGCGGTCGCCGACGTCCAGAAGCGTTGCGACCTCCTCCTCGGCGTCACGGGCGAGCCGGTTGACCGCCCAGAGCGCCGGGGTGGGCCGGGAGAGGCGCCTCACCGCGGCGGCCGCTTCCTTTCTGCCTCCCGCCGCGAGCTGCGCGGCCAGCCGGTTGCGAGCGCTGACGAACTCCCCGGGGGCGAGGTGGTAGAGACCTCGAAGCTCATCCGGGGTGGGGACCTCGACTCGGTCTCGCTCGCTCATGCGGTGCTCAGGCTGGCTCTGGAGCTCACCCCGGAGGGGCGGAGCCCTTTCACAGATGGAGCATCGCCGATGGGACGCCAGGGCTCAAGCTGGGGGCCCTCGGGCTGGCCGCGATGGCGGCCGCAGACTTTCCGCCAGGCCTCCGGCACAGCGGGGCGGTGACAGGCTGCCGACCCCTCAGCCTCTGGCTGAGCCGGACCGGTCGGCAGGCGGTCAGAGCCGGGGCGCACATGTTTGCGCAGCACCCCCGTTTGGGCCAATCATGGCCCAAAATGGGATTTCGCCGATAACGTACTGCCCCAGGCGGCGGCCGGATGGATCGGAGCATTCGAAGCGGCCGCAGTCCTACCCGCAAGAGGGTCCGGATTCAGGAACCGCCGCGGCGCGTCGGGAAACCGGATCGGGTACCCCGCCGTCAGGGTAGGGAGGGTGGGGGATCGCTCGGGGACGCCGAATCTCGAGCCGAAAGGAAGGGAACGCGCCAAAGCATGCTCATCGAGATCCTGACTTTCTTCGCGGTCGCCAGCGGGCTGGCGACGCTGGCCTGCCTGGTCGGCAGGGCCGCGGCCTGGCTTTGGGCGGGGGGTGCGCCCGCGGTGATGGCCCTGCTGGCGGCGAGTGGGGAGATCACCGCGCTCGTCAACCAGGACGCCGTCGCCGGGATCTCCCTGGGCATTGCCGGCCTGCTGCTCCTGCTCGAGGTCCTGACCCTCACCCGGACCCCGTCCTACGCATTCGAGATGCTCGACGTCCTGGGCCGGCGGGGCGCTCCAGCACCGCCACCACCGGTGGGCCGGCCGCCGTTCGTGGCCATCCAGGTCCCCTGCCACGACGAGCCGTACGAGATCGTCCGGATGACCCTGCTGGCGCTGGCGCGGCTCGACTATCCGAGCTACCTGGTCCAGGTGGTGGACAACAACACCAGGGACCCCAACGTCTGGATGCCCCTGGAGCGCCTCTGCG
>DASPQV010000026.1:0-47238 GCA_035624785.1 Binatia bacterium
CGTCACCGAGGTCGCGCCGCGAGAGCCGCCGGTGCCCCTTGCAGGCGAACACGATCAGCTCGTGGCGGCGCCGGAAGTAGTGGCCCATCCCGATGTTCACCTTGTCCCAGACGATGACGCCCTTGACATTGAATCTCTCCCGCATCAGGGCCCCCAGGCTGAGCAGGGAGAATGAATCGAACATCACGTAGATGTGGCGGTCCGCCCGCAGCACACGATGGCACTCATCGAGGAACCGGGCGAAGGTCTCGGGGTCGTCCTGGAACTCCGTGAACCACTTGGCGTTGCCGGGGTCGCCGTAGTGGCCGACGATCCTGCCATGGCCAAACTGCATGTGCTGGTTCATGCCGGAGTAGGCCGGATCCGTCACGATGCAGTCGACCGAGGAGTCCTCGAGGCTGCCCAGGAACTCGAGGCAGTCCGCCTGCTCGATGCGCCAGCCGGGGACGGGTTGTGGGGCGCTGCCGGCGGCGAGGGCCATCGCTCGGAAGCTTATGCCGGCCGGCGTCGCAGCAGTGTCGTGCGGCCCTCGGGGCGCCCGCGAGCGTCCTCCGTCGAAGGGAGGGCCGGCCGCCAGGCTTCGAGCGTCGGGCCTGGGTGTCAGCCCGCCGGCTTCTGGTCCGGCGGCTCGTCCGGCGCCGCCGGGCGGTTCCACCAGTCCGGCGGGGATTCCTTCCGGTCCTGGTCGGGCGGTTTCTCGGGCTGCTCAGGGTGGGTGGGGTTGTCGCCGGAGGAGCCCTGGCCGCTCGGCGGCGTGGGCAGGTCGTCGTAGGGAACCCGACCGCCTTCCGGCACGGGGCCGGGCCGGCCGGGGGCTCCCGGTGCCATCAGACCGAAGCTGCGCAGCAGCTTCTCCAGCTCCTCCGGGCCGCCGAGGTCCTCCTGGATCCGCTCCGCGAAGCGGGTCATCAGCTCGGACAGCTGAGGATCGTCGGTCAGCTTCTCCTGGAGCCCGCCGAGCTGGGCGAAGAGGTCGCGCATGGCGGCCTCCTGGGCCACCTGCATGAGCACCGGCTGGGAGGCCGCGGCGGCGACCGCCTGCGCCTGCTGGCGCACGATCTCGAAGCCGCGGCAGCTGAGGCAGTTGCCCTGGTGCCCGCAGCGGCAGAGCCGCGCCTTGAGCGAATCCAGCTCGCGGTGCAGTCCCGAGAGGTCGACGCCGGCCTGCTCATCTTCCATACGTCGATCCTAGCGTTGCGCTCCGGTCGGGGTGGGGTCCGCTTCGGTCGGATCGCCCTCGAGGGAGCCATGCCGGCGCGGCCCCGTGACCGATCCCCGAGCTCAGCCGGAACGCGGCCGCGGGCTTCTCAGCCGCCACCTGAGTAGCAGGGCGATCACCAGCGCGGCCACCGCCACCGCGATGCAGAAGGAGATCTCGACCCGGAGGAGGGTGCCGGGGATCAACGCCAGCGCCGCCACCAGGGCCAGGGTGCCGGCCACCCACCCCGCCGTTGCGCTCCGGTAGGCGCGCAGCGCGATGCTCGCGTAGGCAAGGGTGAATGTCGCCATCATCCCCTCGCTGCCCAGCGCTAGGAGGGCGAGGTCGCCGCGCCCCAGGGGATGTGAGGTGGGGAAGAGCAGCTGCAGCACCCAGGGGCCGAGGAGGGCCATTCCCGCCACCGAGATGGCCACCGCGGCCGCCACCGCGAGCAGTAGCCGGCGGAGCAGAAGCCGGAAGTCGGCGAGCCTGCCCTCGGTCGCGTCGGCGGAGAGCTTGGGCATCAGCGACGCCTGCACCGCCTGGAAGAAGAAGAGCGGGATCCGGGCGATGATCAGTCCGTTGAGGACCCGCCCGGCCGCCGCCGGATCGCCGCCGCTGAAGAACGCCTGGACGGCGAGGGGGGCGATGTTGATGAGAACCTGGGCCAGCAGCGCCCCGGTGAGCAGCCAGCCCAGGGCGCTGGACAGCTCGCTCCAGCGGGCCGGCGGCCCCGCCGTGGCAATGCCCCTCTGGCGGGGCAGGATCACGCCGAGGCCCACCAGGCAGGGCAGGCTGATGGCGAGGCCAAAGGCGGCCCCGCTGTGGACCCCGGCTCGCCAGAGCGCGACCGCCGCGGCGATCCGCACCGCGCCCTCCACGCTCAGGATTCCCGCATAGCCCCCGAAGCGGCTGGCCCCGGCCAGCGCCCCCCGGCTCAGGTAGTAGAGGGCGTAGACGGCGACCGCGACCATGAAGCCGAGCAGGAGCAGCCCCTCGCCCTTGAAGAGCGCGGAGATCAGGGGAGCCTCGCCGGCCGCAGCCAGGACCATGACCATGAGCGCCAGGCCGATGCCGAGGAGCAGCGCCCGGCGCACCACCGGCCCGGCCCCCACCCCCCTGACCCGGCGCGAGGATGCGGCCCGCCCCACCTCCTGCTCCAGGGGTAGGAAGAGGCCGGGGGCGGCCACGAAGACCAGCGCCCAGAGTGAGCTGAAGGGCGAGTAGGCGACGTCGCCGAGAGCCTTGTGGGCGATCACCAGGAAGCCATAGGTGGTCAGCCCCTGGAAGACCAGGGAGGCTCCGATCACCAGCGCCCCGGGCGGGAGGGGGCTGGCTCTCCGTGCCGGCACCACGGCCACCGGCAGCCCGGTGGTGGCGACGCGGGGTTCGACCTCGGCCATGGGCTCAGAAGTTTGTCTCAATAGGACGGCATGCAGCCGCGCCGCCTGCCCCGCCGGCATCCGCCCAGATGGCGTCCTGCGCCAGCCTCAGGAGGCGAGGCTGCCCCGCCGGAGTTCACGCCTGGCTCGAGGGACCCGCTCGGGACAGGCTCGGCAGCCCCATGCACGCCCCGGCTCAGCAGCCCCGCGCACGCCACGGCTCGTTCCCGGGAGTGCGACGGCCGTGACACGATCCGGCCCCGGTGTTGCAACCCCCATGCATTCGGGTATAGTCGGGGCAGGCGGGAGCTTACGAGAGCCACGGCGGACACACGTCCGGCGAGGCCCCGGCCACCGGCCAGCGGCCCTACCCCGTGCAGCCGCCAGTGCGTGCCTCCGTAAGTCTCCCTGAATACTTCTGCTGGCGCCGTGCAGGCACAGCCTCTGGCGCATCGAGGTTGACAGTCCGCTGATAGCACCGGACCTCGCGCTCGACCGGCTCCATCTCATCGTGCCCGATGGGAGCGACGCCATGGTCGTCCTCACCACTTTGGCGAACGGCTCTGCCGGCACCGATCCGCGCGCCCACTTTGCCGAACGGCTCTCGGAGGTCGGCCACCTCACCGCCTCCTTCAGCGATGACGAGCCGCCCCAGATCCGGCTGGCGCTCCCCGACCTGACCCTGCAGTGCGTGCCCCAGCCGGCCCCCGGGGGAGATCGCGCCCACCTGGCCCTGCGGGTGGTCGCCCTCAAGCCCGCCCAGGACCATCCTGAGGGGGCCAAGGTGCTCACCCTCACCACCCGCGAGCCCGTGGTCACCGCCGCCAACGGGGTGGTCAGCGACACCTTCCGGCTCCTCGACTGGCGCGACGCCGCCGCCCGGGCGGCGAAGAGCGACAAGCTCTACGCCACCCTCAGCCTGGTCGAGAAGCTGGAATCAGCCGAGAAGGCGCGGCAGACCCAGCGCACCCGCTACTCATCGGTGCGGGAGTTCTGGCGCTGCCGGACCTGCCGGGCCCTGTGGAGGCCTGGGGAGCAGACCCGCTGCCCCTCCTGCGGACGGGAGTTCACCGATGCGGACCGGCGGCAGCCGGAGCTGGGCAAGGCTGAGTTCACGGTGCCCGAGGGGGAGACCATCAACCTCACTCCCGACGCCGCCGTCCTGGTCGAGCCGGAGGACGAGCCCAACTTCGTGGGCCGGGTCTCGAGGATCGACCATCACCGCCACATCGTCGAGGTGACCACCCGCACCTTCGAGCACGCCGGGACCGAGGGCTACATCACACCGTCCTTCAATCGCGCTCTCTACCAGGCCAAGCGATCGGTGCTGGCGGCGATCGCCACCCGGGACTTCGGGGTTGGCCTCCTCTCCCAGCTGCTGGTGTCTCCCGAGGCTGTCCAGTCCCCGGCCTATACCGCCTTAGCCGACTCCGCCGGCTGGCTGACCGAGGGCATGCTGGCCAACCCACCCCAGGACCGCGCCGTGGCTCTGCTCACCGGCCTGCGCGCCGGCCAGGCGGTGTTCATCCAGGGCCCGCCGGGTACCGGCAAGACCACGGTCATCGTGGAGGCGGTCAAGCGCCGCCTGGCCGCTGATCCGGAGGAGCGGATCCTGGTGACCTCCCACTCCAACCTCGCGGTCGACAACGCCCTGGAGCGGCTGGCCGGGACGCCGGGCATGCGGGCGGTCCGGGTGGCCCGCGCGGAGCGCGTCCATCCCGCCGTCGAGCGCTTCCGCTGCGACGACGAGGATGACCCCCGGTTGATGGAGGCGAACTGCTACTTCGCCACCTGCGCCACCGCGGCGACCTCGGCGATCACGGACATGAACTTCGACGTGGTCATCCTCGACGAGGCCAACAAGGCCCGGGTGGACGAGGCCCTCCCGGCTCTCCGCCTGGGAGCCGCACTCGCCCTGGTCGGCGACCACAAGCAGCTGCCCCCGGTGGAGGACGACTCCCTCTACGGCATCGTCGAGGTCGACCCCCGCCTCGAGGAGCTGGTCAACACCTCGCTCTTCGAGATGGCCTGGGAGGGCGGGCTGCCGGACGCGTCCCGCTGCCTTCTCACCATCCAGCACCGGATGAACCCGCAGATCTCCGCCTATGTATCCCGTGCCTCCTACGAGGGCCAGCTCGAGGACGCGCCCGAGGTGCAGGCCTATGAGTTCGTCACCCGGCGGCCGCTGCCGGTTGCCCTCCACTTCGTCGACACCGACGGCATGCGGGGGAGCCGGGAGCGCCGCGGCCCCGGCGGCGCGCTCCGCAACGAGACCGAGGTGCGGGTTGCGGCCCACGTGGTCCGGCTGCTCGACGAGCGCTGTCCCCGGGAGCTGAGCATGGCGGTCATCGCCATGTACGCCGAGCAGGTGGAGCGGCTGCGCCAGGCCCTGGGTCGGCGCAAGTTCAAGCGGTCGGTGAAGATCGACACCGTCGACTCCTTCGAGGGCCGCGAGGAGGACCTGGTCGTCATCTCCCTGGTCCGCTCCAACGAGCGGGGCCGGATCGGCTTCCTCAGGGTGCCCAACCGGTTGAATGTCGCCGTCTCCCGGGCTCGCCGCCTGGTCGCCTGCATCGGCGACGCGGCGACCCTGCGGGCCGGTGAGGAGTCGATGTACGGCGTGCTCGTCGAATCCGCCAAGGAGGCGGGCGGGTACGTCCCCGCGATCGACGTGGTCTCGCCGAAGCGGCGGGGCAGCCCATCCCGCGGCGACGCCACCGAGGCCGCGACCGGTGAGGCAGGTGAGCTCCGCCGTCGCCGTCGCCGTCGCCGTCGCCGGGGCGGAGCGATCACCGGCCAGGCGCCGCCCGCCCTCACCGGTCCGGACGGGCAGCCGCTGCCGCCCGGAGAGGCAGCCGAGGGTGAGCCGGCCCAGCCGCACCGCCATCGCCGCCGTCGCCGCCGTCGCGGGCCGCGTCCGGAGACGGCCGCCCCTGGGGGCGCCCCCGAGGGCCAGCCGGCGGGCGGCGCGGAGGATGGGCCCGAGGCTGGACCTCTCCACTTCGGGCCCGAGGGGCCCAGGAGCTTCCGGCCGCGCCACCGCCGCCGGCGCCGGCACGGGCCCCGGCCCGAGGGTGCGCCCGACGCATCGGGACCGGCGGAGCCGCCTGAGGCACCACCGCTCGCCGCCGAGGGCTGAGGCCGCCCCGGTCTCGGCCGATCACTGTCAGGCGCGACGTCTCGGCAACCCCGCTGTCTCTCGGAGCCGGCTGCCTTCTGAGGTGCCGACTGCTCACCTTCGGCGGTGCGCTGATCCTGCTCCCCCGGCGCCCCTGCTAGCCTTGCCCCGCGAATGGCCGAGCCAGTCACCGTCTTTGTGCGCGCCGGGGATCCGGTGTGCGCCGCGGCTCTCCAGTACCTGGACCAGCGGGGGGTCGAGCACCGCGTCCGGGACGTCCTGACCGACCCCTCCGCCAGCGCTATCCTCCTGGGCCGGGTGGGACGGGTCTCGGTGCCGGCGTTCCAGATCGGTGAGCGGCTGCTCCTCGGCTTCGATCCGGTTCAGCTCGCCCGCTACCTTCCCCGACTCGAGGGCGAGAGCGGACCATCGGTCAGCTTCGGAGCTGGGGTGCGCACGGTCACCCGGTCGATCGCCTCCGGCCGGGGGCTGCCCGCCACCTACGGCGTGGAGGTCGGCCCCGTTCGTGACGGCTCGCCCGCGGCCGTCGCCGGGGTGCGCCCCGGAGACATCATCACCGCCATCGGCGCCTACACCCTGACCGGCGGCGAGTCCCAGTTCCGGACCGCGGTCGGGGCCCGCCATCCGGGCGACGCCATGCCGATCACGGTGTGGCGTGACGGCGCCAGCCAGGAGCTGGTCGTCCAGTTCCCGGCACCGGAGGCCGAGCCCGCCGCCTGACCGAGGCAACAGCGGCGCTCAGGCCGGTCAGATCCAGGAGGCGAGCAGCGCAGGGCCGCAGCGCACTGACGTGCGTGAGGCATGAGCAGCGGAGCCGACGCCGAGCTGGCCGGAAATGAGCGCTGCTGTCACCAGCCGGGGGGCGGTTCGGAGCGGTTGAGCAGCCGCAGGAAGTCCTCCGCCCTGGCCACCGCCTCCCACCTGCGGTTGAAGAAGTCCTGGCAGATCATCCGTCCGTCGTCGACGCTGGTGACCGTCACCGCCCACTGGTTGAGCGCCTTGGCGACCTCGACCTCATGAGTCCCGGCGTCGTTGCGCATGACCACCCCGGTCGGGGCGGGGCGACGCTGCATCCGTTCGTTGCGGCGGGGGGTCGCCATGGCCATCGCGAATACCTCCAACAGAAGATCACGGGATCGGGAGAACCCGGCGGCGGAACCTCGGTGCTCATGCAGATCGGGGTGGGACGACGCCGAACGGCGAGGCCGCCGGGGCACCGGACATCCCGCGCAGCCTATTCTCGCGCATCCGGGACGTTCCGGAGAAGCCCGGGTTAAGGCGCGCGCCTCATTGCGTCCCGATCAATCGGGGCGAATCACAGGGGCTCGAGGGGAAGCTCGGGGGATTGTGCCACACGACGCCCGGGATGAAACGCTCCCCGGGACCGAGAGCTGCCTCTGGGCGGCTCGGACGTTCCCTCCCCCGGTTCGGTGCCGGCGGGCGGCGGCTCGGGAGCGCGGAGGGCCCAGGTGGGCGCCTTGCCGTCCCGCTCGGCCATGCGGCGCAGGACCGGCTCCGGAGGCCTCGGCATCCCGATCTCCAGCAGGTGGGCCATGTCGAAGCCGTTGACCACCGCGTAGTTGCTGCGGTTGTTGTTCATGAGCACGTGGACCGGGACACCTCGGTCCGCCGCCGCCCGGACCGCCGGCACCCAGCTCGCCAGCTCCGAGGGCGGATAGAGATAGTCGAAGCGCTCGCCGCTCGTCTGGGTGCGCGCATACCACATCCGGTAGTTGCGGCCATGGAAGCGGACGATGGCGAGCCGCGGTGATGTGACCGTCAGGGCCCGGGGCACGGTGCCGCTGCCCAGCTGGGGGGCGTCGACGCCCACCAGGCTGCAGTCCAGCTCCCGGAGCAGGTCGGCGGTCGCGGCGGCGCGGTCGCCCTCGAACCAGGAGCGGTGGCGGAACTCCACCGCGAGGATGTCGTCGGGATGCCGGTCGCGGACCCGGAGCAGCTCGTCCCGAGCGGACGGGGTGTCGGTGAACCAGGGCGGGAACTGGTAGTGGATGGCGCCCAGCTTCCCCGACTCGCGCAGCGGAACCACGGCGGCCAGGAAGTCCCGCTCCTCCTCGGCGGTGGGCGGCCGGGGGGTGCGCCCGTCCCGCTCATGGAGGGTCAGGCTCCGGTAGGGCTTGATGTTGAAGCGGAAACCGTCCGGGGTGCGGGCCACCCATCCCGCCACCGTCCCGGGGCTGGGAATGCCGTAGAAGCTGGAGTCGATCTCGACCAGGGGGAAGTAGCGCGCGTAGAAGCTGAGCCGTTCCTTCTGGCGGGCGCCGCGGAGCTCAGCCGGGTAGAACTCCTCGTGGTCGAGCCAGTTGCAGGTGCCGACCCGTATCTCGGCCGGCTCCGTCGGGGGCATCGCGCCAACGCTACGCGCCTGAGCCACTCGAGGGCACCCAAAGCAGCCTCTGGCCCTGGCGTCCCAACGCGTGAGGCAGGACTGGCCACCGAGGCGAAGCGCAGCCCCGATCACGGATCATGCGCAGGTGGCCGCCGTCGCCCCCCCCGTCGTCCGCCGCCCGACCGACCTCCTGCACCTGGCGATCGCCGCCTCCGAGGCGGCTGGGCGGGTCATCAACACCGCGCGTGCCACCGGCCGGCGGACCATCGCCGAGGCCAAGGGGCGGGGTGATTGGGTGACCGCGGTCGATCGGGAGGCGGAGAGCGCCGCCACCTCGATCCTCCGGATGGCGACCCCCGAGATCCCCATCCTTGCCGAGGAGGCGGGCGGGACCAGGGGCGATCGCTTCTGGGTGGTGGATCCTCTCGACGGCACCACCAACTTCGTGCTCGGCTATCCCATCGTCGGGGTGAGCGTTGCCCTCATCGAGGGGGGAGAGCCCTCGGTCGGCGTGGTGGCCGCCCCGGAGCTGGGAGCCCGGTGGGTTGCGCAGCGCGGCGAGGGAGCGTTCGACCGCGAGGGGCGGCCGCTCGATCTGCGCCAGGCACCGGCGGCCGGCGTCACCGTGACCGGCTTCCCCTTCCGTCACCCGGAATGGCATGCGCGCTATCTCCGGGTCATGAACGCCGCCCTCGAGGAATTCGAGGACCTCCGCCGCGACGGCGCCGCCTCGATCGACCTCGCCTACTGCGCCGCCGGGGTGTGGAGCGGCTTCTTCGAGCTGGGGCTCGGACTGTGGGACATCGCCGCCGGGGCGCTGCTGGTCCGCGAGGCCGGCGGGGTGGTGACCGACTGGCGCGGCGATCCGCGGGGCGTGTTCGAGACCGGCGACATCCTGGCCGGGACACCCCTCTGGCACCGCCGGATGCTGGAATTGGTCGCGCGGGTGGACACCCGATGACCCAGGCGACCTCGGCATGGGCCCGGCGCGCCGGCCGGGCACACTCCGCGGTGGCGGCGCGTAACCGTGCCGCCCTCGTCCGATTGAGCCTCTGCGGCCCATGAGCACACCGAGAGCCCCCGAAACCGAGCCTGCCGCGCCCGGATCGCTGACGACCGCCATGCCCGACGCTCCGCTTGCCGTCCCGCTCCTGGCCGGCCGCCGCTTCCTGATCACGGGGGTGCTGACCCCGAAGAGCATCGCCTATGCGATCGCCGGAGCATGCCTGCGCAGCGGCGCCGAGGTCGTGCTCACCTCCTTCGGCCGGGCCATGAGCCTCACCGAGCGGAGCGCTCGCCGCCTCGGGGTCGATGAGCCGGTGCTGGAGATGGACGCCACCCGACCCGACCAGGTGCAGGCGGTCGCCCGGGCGGTGGAGGCGCGCTGGGGTGCCCTGGACGGCGCCGTTCACGCCATCGGCTACGCCCCCGAGGACGCTCTTGGCGGCAAGTTCCTGACCACCCCCTGGGAGTCGGTGGCGACCGCCATCCAGGTCTCCGCCTTCAGCCTCAAGACCATGGCCCAGGAGCTCACTCCCCTGATGGCGGCGCGGGGCGGCTCGCTGGTGACGCTCACCTTCGACGCCACCGTGGCCTGGCCGCTCTACGACTGGATGGGTCCGGCCAAGGCGGCCCTGGAGGCGATCGTCCGCTACCTCGCCCGCGAGCTGGGACCGCGGCGGATCCGGGTCAACTCGATCTCCGCCGGGCCCCTGGAGACGGTCGCCGCCAAGGCCATCCCCTCGCTGATCGGTCTCAAGGATGCCTGGGAGCGGGTCGCTCCCCTGGGATGGAACAGCGCCGACGCCAGCCCGGTCGCCGACGCCGCGGTGTTCCTGCTCAGCGATCTCTCCCGAGCGGTGACCGGGGAGATGCTGCATGTCGACGGCGGCTACCACAGCCAGGGCGCGCGGGTCCCCGGGGACACCAGTGGGTTGCCCGAGATCGAGCTCAGGCCGATGGCGCAGGAGGAGCCATGAACCCGAACGGAAATGGCCGGGTACGGGTCGCGGTCACCGGCATCGGAGCGGTGACCCCTCTCGGCAACGATGTCGCCAGCAGCTGGGACGCCTGCTGTCGAGGGGTCTCGGGGGTCGCTCCGATCACCCTGTTCGACGCCAGTGACCTGGCCACCCGTTTCGCCGGCGAGGCCAAGGGCTTCGATGCCGTTGCCTACCTCGGGCCCAAGGAGGCCCGCCGCACCTCGCGCTGCGTTGCCTTCGCGCTGGTGGCGGCTCGGGAGGCGATCACCGACTCCGGGCTGGACGTCCGCAGCATCGCCGACGAGGTCGGCGTGCTGGTGGGCTCGGGGATCGGCGGCTTGGAGTGGCTGGAGAACGCGGTGCTCCGGCTGGAGCACGGCGGGCCGCGCCGCGTCTCCCCCTTCACGATCCCGGCGATGATCGCCGACATGGCGTCGGGCCGGTTGGCCATCGAGTTCGGCGTCCGCGGCCCCAACTTCGCCGCGGTGTCGGCCTGCGCCTCCTCCGGGCACGCCATCGGGGAAGCCGCGGAGTGGATCCGCCGCGGCGACGCCGTGGCGGTCATCACCGGGGGCACGGAGGCGGCGCTGACCCGGGTCGGAGTCGCCGCCTTCAATGCGATGCAGGCACTGTCGACCCGCAACGACGAGCCGGAGCGTGCCTCCCGGCCCTTCGACCGGACCCGGGACGGCTTCGTCATGGGCGAGGGCTCCGGGATCCTGGTGCTCGAGGAGTACGAGCACGCCCAGCGTCGCGGCGCCCGGATGTACGCCGAGGTGGTCGGCTACGGCGCCACCGATGACGCCTGCGACATCGTCCTGCCGGATCCTCAGGGCACGGGCGCGTGCCGCTGCGTCGAGAAGGCCCTGCGCCGCGCCGGCCGGGCTCCCGACGAGGTCGATTACATCAACGCTCACGGCACCTCGACGCCGCCGGGCGACGCGGCCGAGACCCGGGCGATCAAGGCCGCCCTGGGATCCCGGGCGTCGACCGTCCCGATGAGCTCCACGAAGTCGATGACCGGGCATCTCCTCGGGGCCGCCGGCGGGGTGGAGGCGGTCTTCTCGATCCTCGCCCTCCGCGACCAGTTCGTCCCGCCCACCATCAACCTCGACGAGCCCGATCCGGAGTGCGACCTGGACTACGTGCCCAACCACGGCAGGCCGGCCCGGGTGGACCTGGCCATCAGCACCAGCTTCGGCTTCGGGGGGCACAACTCCTGCCTGGCCTTTGCCCGGATGGAGGAGTGAGGGCGGAGTAGGGTGGCGCGCCCCTCCGGTTCCCCGAAGGCGGCGGGTGCCTGAGCCGGCTGCTAGCCTGGATCGGAGATGACCACGCGGCTCGAGGTCGGCGCCGGCGCGATCGTGCTGCGCCACGCCGACATCACCACCCTCGCCGTCGACGCCATCGTCAACGCCGCCAACAGCGCGCTGGCGGGGGGCGGGGGAGTCGACGGGGCGATCCACCGCGCCGGCGGCCCCGAGATCATGGCCGACCTCCGGCGCCGCCATCCCAGCGGCTGCCCGCCCGGTTCCGCGGTGGTGACGGTGGCGGGACGCCTGCCGGCCCGGCACGTCATCCACGCCGTCGGGCCCCGCTGGCGCGGCGGTGATCACGGCGAGGCCAGCGCGCTGGCGTCGGCCTATCGCACCGCCTTCACCCTGGCCGCGGAGCACGGCTGCGCCACCCTGGCCGCGCCCTCGATCTCCACCGGCATCTACGGCTTCCCGATCGAGCGCGCCGCCCCCCTTGCGCTGGCCGAGGCCCGAGCCGCTCTCACCCGGTCGGGCACTCCGCTGCGGGAGATCACCTTCGCCCTGTTCAGCCCCGCCGACCTGGCCGCTTTCGAGGCGGCAGCCGGCTCCTGATCCCTGATCCGGACCCGGGCGAGGCCTCCCCCGGTCGCGGTGACATCGCTGAAACCGCTTACACCGGCCGTTGACACCGTGTGCGATCCGGCCGCTCGCAATTCGATCGTCACCCAGACCGCAGGCATTCTGTGACATGAAGCGAGTCGAGACTGTGATTTCGCGCCGGGCGGGGCGTGGCTATCCTGGCCGCGATGCCAGATCACGCCGCTCTGCGCAAACTGGTCACCCCAGCGGGGCCAATCGTGGGGCTCCGGCTGGTGACCACCGTCCTGGTGGCCACCCTGTCGGCGGTGGTGGTGGGCCTGGGGGGCATCTGCGCCAGCGAGGCGCTGCTGGCCAACACCCCGCTGAGCACCGGCGCCCTGGTCGGCCTCGGGGTGTTCAGCATCGCCCTGCTCCTGGTCAGCCTGCGGCTTCACGGGACCCGCGCCGAGCTGGCCCGCAGCCACGCCGAGGCCCGCGACCTGGCGAGCACCGACGCCCTGACCGGCGCCTGCACCCGTCCTGTGTTCGAGCTTCACCTCGACCACCTGTTCCGGCCCGGCGCGGAGATCGCGCTGATGCTGGTCGACGTCGACGATCTGAGGTCGGTGAACGACAGCCTGGGACACGCGGTCGGGGATGCCGTGCTGCGGGGCACGGCTGAGCGCATCGAGTCCTGCCTGCGCAGCACCGACCTGGTGTCGCGGCTCTCGGGTGACGAGTTCGGAGTCCTGCTGCCCCGGGTGGGCGACGCCGCCACTGTCGAGGGCATTGCCCGACGCATCATCGAGGTGGTCCAGCGTCCCTATCCCGCGGAGCAGCACAGCTGCACCGTCAGCGCGAGCGCCGGGGTGGTGATCCTTCGGGGAGAAGCCTCCACCAGCGAGCTGCTGCGCAATGCCGATGTGGCCCTGGCCTCCGCGAAGCGGCAGGGCAAGGGCCGCTACGTCATCTACCGTTCCGACGTCCACGCAGGCGAGGTCGAGCGTCTCACCTTCGAGAGGGAGCTGCGCACCGCTCTGGAGCAGGACCAGTTCGTCCTCCACTACCAGCCGATGGTGGATTCGAAGAGCCGCCGCATCCTCGGCGTGGAGGCGCTGGTGCGGTGGCAGCATCCGGTCCGGGGGCTGGTGCCGCCTCTCGACTTCATCCCGGTCGCGGAGTCGACCGGCATGATCATCCCCCTGGGGGCCTGGGTCCTCCGCGAGGCCTGCCGGCAGACCCAGAGGTGGCGGACCAACAACCCCGGCCTTTTCGATGACTTCGTGGTCAGCGTCAACGTCTCGGCGCGACAGCTGTTCGGCACCCAGCTCGAGGAGGATGTGGTCAGCGCTGTCAACGAGAGCGGCCTGGATCCCCGACACCTGGTCCTGGAGATCATCGAGTCCCAGGTCATGACCGACCTCAGCGCTGCCCTGAAGCAGATAGCCGCTCTCAAGGGGCTCGGGGTGCGCATCGCCATCGACGACTTCGGCTCCGGCTACTCGTCGCTGGGCCACCTGCGCGAGCTGCCCGTCGATTTCCTCAAGCTGGACAAGAGCTTCATCGACAGCATCACGGATTCGGTGAAGAGCCAGGAGCTGACTCGCACGGTCGCCCAGCTCAGCCGCGCGCTCTCGATCACCACCGTTGCCGAGGGGGTGGAGACGGTCGAGCAGGCGGACGTGCTCCACGCCCTGGACGTCAACCTCTGCCAGGGGTTCTTCTTCGCCCGCCCGATCGACGCCCACGGCTGCTCGCTGCTCCTGCAGCGGGCCCGCCATCTGCCCGAGGAACTGCCCTGGCGCGGCACCGCTCCGGCGTCCGGAGGAGGCCGTCTCAGCGTCCGGGTGCCGCCACCCAAGCGCGCGGGCTCCGCCAGCCTCCCCAACTGAAGCGACGGCCTCCTTGCCGAGCCATCCGCTGGGTCCCCGCCAGCGCTGAGCCGCGGGAGCTCAGCGCGAGGTCGGTTCGGAGGCGGGCTGACCGCCCCCCGCCCTGCGGCGGCCGGCCTCTCCCGCCAGCTGAGGGTGCGAGCCCCAGGCGCTGCGGGTGGCGGAGAGAACCGCCGCCACCGCCATCAGCGCCATCGACCCGTAGAAGGCTGAATGCAGACCGCTGGTGAAGGTTCCCGCCAGGTGAGCGGGCAGCGAGGTGGATCCCACGAAGATGGCGAAGGCGAGCCGCTGGGGGATGCTGCGCGACGCCAGCACCATGGCCATCGAGAAGGAGAACACCATGCCGACGTTGGCGAAGGTGCGCAGCATGCCCGACGAGATGCCGAAGAGCTGGCGAGGTGAGGCCTTCATCACCGCCGAGTTGTTGGCGGGGAAGAAGGAGCTGGCTCCGACGCCGTTCACCAGGCTGCCCAGCACCACCACCCAGAGCCCGGTCTGGACCCCGAGGTGCGCGTAGATGAAGAGAGCCCCCACCTGCACGGCCAGCCCGGTGGTCGCCGGGATCACCGGGCCGATCCGATCGGCCAGGCGGCCGGCGAACGGGCCGACCATGCCACCCACCACATAGCCGGGGACAAGCAGCAGCGAGGCGTTGAGGGCGGAGAGGCCGCGGGCTCCCTGCAGGTACATGATCACCAGGAAGAGCACCGCGAAGTTGGCCAGCCCCTGGAAGAATGCGGCGAGCAGCGACGGGGTCATGGTGGGGATGCGGAGCAGGGAGAGGCGCAGCATCGGCTCCGCCTGCCGCCACTCGATGAGCGCGAAGACGGCGATGAAGATGAGCCCGCCGATCAGGTAGCCGAGGATCGACGCGTCCAGCGACGATGTCGCCAGCTCGGTGACCGCCCACAGGACGCCGAAGAGGCCGAGACCGAGACTGAGCATGCCCGGGAGGTCGAGGCGGTGGCTGTGGCGCATGCCGACGTCACGGAGGACGCGGAGCGCGAGCAGGACGGCGGCGACGCCGATGGGAACATTGATCCAGAAGATCCACCGCCAGGAGAGGTAGGTGACGATGGCCCCTCCCAGGACGATCCCCAGCACCGCCCCCACGCTCCAGGCGACGCCGTTGTAGCCGTAGGCCTTGCCGCGCTGGTGCACGGGGAACAGGTCGGCGATGACCGCGCCGCTGTTCGATGTGACCAGGGCGCCGCCGATGCCCTGGAGGATGCGGAAGCCGATCATCGACGACCCGCTCCAGGACAGGGCGCAGAGCGCGGAGCCGATGATGAACACGACGAACCCGGCCTCGTACATCCGGACCCGGCCGTACATGTCGCCGAGCCGGCCCACCTGGGTGGCCAGCAGGGTGATGACGAGCAGGTAGCCGATCACCACCCAGACCACCGAAGCGAGGTCGACGTTGATGCCGCGCTCGATCTCGGGGAGGGCGAGCACGACGATGGTGGTGTCGACCGCTGTGATCAGCACCCCGGTCATGACCACGACCAGGGCGAGCCCGAGGTGGACCGGGCGGACCGACGGTCCGTGCCCAGCCGGGCCGGGGGCGGGGCTGGCGGGCGCGGAGCCGGGGGAAGGAGGGCCCTGCGGCGGGCCGGCGGCGGGTCGGAGCCTCACCCTTGGCAGGATACCGACGGACCGCCGAGGGGTGTCCGGCGCGATTGCCGCTGCCCTCCTCCGGCTCGGGCGGCGCGGCCCCAGCTGTGCCCGAGATCGGTCTCGGCCGCGTGCCGCTGCCCGGCCGGGTCACGGCCGTGAGCTCATCCGGAAACGCCTCGGCAGCGTCACCGCGACGCGGCGGCGTCGTCACCGGCGCGTGACGGATTCGCCAGTGAAACCTCCGATGGTCGGCGTTCTGTTACCGGTTGATCGGGTGGATTGCGACGAGTTCTCCATAGATTGGTCGGAGTGGGTTCCCGGTGGGGGCCAGTGCAGGTGGAACTGGAGGAATCGCCAGTGCGTCCGCTTTCGATTCTCAGCTGGAATGACAGGAAGCACGTTCGCGTGCTGCTGGCTGGCATCGTGGTCGCCGCCGCGTCGGCCGCGTCAGCGGCGCCGGCGGTAGCGGTCGCAACCGCACCCCAGGCGTCGGCCGCTCAGGCCTCCGTGGTCCCGGGTGGTGACGACTCGACCGGGATCCTCGGCCTGCAGCTGGGCACCGGGCTTGGGGCTCAGCCCTGCGGCGTCACCTGGTCCTGAACGCGATCGACGCGCGTTCCGCATCGCTTGGTGAGTAGATCAGGCTCCTATCAGGGGGCCAGCGCAGGTGGAACTGGGGGAACCGGACGTGATGCCGCTCTCGATGCTCAGTTGGAATGACAAGAAGCGGCCACGCGCCGCCCTGCTTGCCCTCATCGCCGCCGGCGCCGTGGTTGCCGGCGTCCTCTCCTCGTGCGGTGAGTCGCAGCCGGACGGGGTCACCTGGTCGGCGCTGACCCAGGTCATCGTCCGCGGTGCCCCGGGCGCCCAGGCAACCCTCGACCGCGAGGTCGAGCAGGCGGGCGGCAGGGTAACCGAGCACATCCAGCTCATCTCGGCCAGCGTCGCCGAGGTCCCCGGCTCCGCGATCGGCTGGCTGAGCCAGCAACCCGGGGTCGAGGAGGTCACTCCTGACGGTCCGGTCCAGCTCGCCTCGGCTTCCTACTCGCCGACCACGACCCCCAGCTCCTTGTACAGCATCGAGCAGCAGCTGGGGGTCGACAGCGCGTGGCAGGACGGCTATACGGGCGCTGGTGTCGGTGTCGCCCTGATCGACACCGGGGTGACCCCCGTCCAGGGCCTGAACGGCGCCAACCAGGTCATCAACGGCCCCGACCTCTCCTTCGACAACGCCTCCACGCCGGTGCGCTACCTGGACGCCAACGGCCATGGCACCTTCATGGCCGGGATCATCGCCGGCCGTGACCCAGGGGCCACCCCCGGCCAATACGCGGGCGATACCACCGACTTCCTGGGTATCGCCCCCGACGCTCACATCGTCAACGTCAAGGTCGGCAGCGCCAACGGTGCCGTCGACGTCTCCCAGATCCTGGCGGCCATCGACTGGGTGGTGCAGCACCGGTACGACAACGGATTCAACATCCGGGTCCTCAACCTCAGCTTCGGCACCGACAGCAGCCAGTCCTACCTTCTCGACCCGCTGGCGTATGCGGCCGAGGTCGCCTGGCAGCAGGGTCTCGTGGTGGTGGCCGCGGCGGGCAACCAGGGCCAGGCGTCGACTCAGCTGGCCGACCCGGCCATCGACCCCTATGTCATCGCGGTGGGGGCGAGCCAGCCGGGATACGCCGGCAGCTTCAGGGTTGCCCCCTTCTCCAGCCACGGCAGCTGGAGTCGCGGTCCCGATCTGGTGGCTCCCGGCACCTCGCTGGTCAGCCTTCGCGTCCCCGGGTCGGTGATCGACTACGCCTACGGGGCGACGGCGACCGTCGGCGGCCGCTTCTTCCTCGGCAGCGGAACCTCCCAGGCGACAGCCGTGGTCTCGGGCATCGCGGCGCTCCTCGTCCAGGAGTATCCGGGAGCGACTCCCGACCAGATCAAGGCGCTGCTGACCGGAACCGCGGTCCCGGTCAGGAATGGGTCACCGCGGGCCTCTGGCGCTGGCGAGGTCATGACCTCGGCGGCCGTCCAGGCGCCGCTCCCGAGCACCTCGCAGAGCTTCGCCCTGTCGACGGGCACCGGCTCGCTCGAAGCGGCCCGTGGTTCCGCTCACGTCACCCTTCAGGGTGTCACCCTCTCCGGCGAGCAGGACATCTTCGGCAACGCGGTCGACACCGGCGCGCTGGCCACCCTCGAGAGCTACGGGGGCGCCTGGCAGGGTGGCAACTGGAACGGCGCCACCTGGTCCGGCACCTACTACGTCTGGGGTCCCACCCTCAGCTCCTGGCAGTACGTGCCCTGGACCGGCACGGACTGGGCGGGGAGTCCATGGTCCTCAGTGGCCACGCCATCGGGGACATGGACTGGGGTGACCTGGTCCGGGGTGACCTGGTCGGGGGTGACCTGGTCGGGGGTGACCTGGTCGGGGGTCACCTGGTCGGGGGTGACCTGGTCCAACGCACTCTGGTCGACTGCGGGGTGGAGTTGATGACCTCCCGGGTCAGGCCCAGGGCCTGACATGCACGGGTCGCGGGCCGCCGCTGGGCTCTCGCGGCCGCACCGGGTTGCCGCGGTCGCCAGCCTTGCCAAATGGCTCACCGGGCGGGCCAGCCGCGTCCAGCTCCTGACCGCGGGCCTGGCGCTCACCGCCGCCTTCGCCACCGCCGTCGTCGCCCCGCTGCCCCAGCGCTCGTCGCCGTACACGGTGCCCTGGTGGCTTCTCGCCGCGCTCTTCTGCGCCGCCGAGATCTGTGTCGTCCACGTCCAGTTCCGGCGAGAGGCGGAGTCCTTCTCGCTGGGTGAGATCCCCCTGGTCATCGGGCTCTTCTTCGCCCGGCCCGTGAACGTCGTGCTCGCCTACCTCCTGGGCGCCGCGGTTGCCCTTGTCGTGCACCGGCGGCAGTCCAGGCTCAAGCTGGCCTTCAACCTCAGCAACATCACCCTGGCCACAGCGCTGGCGGTGGGGGTCTTCAATCGGCTGGCCCCGAGCGGTGATCCCACCGGCAACATCGCGACCCTCACCGCCCTGTTCGCGGTCACGGTGGGCAGCACCCTCCAGGCGTCCACCTTCGTGGTCGCGATCTTCCTCTCCGAGGGTCGGGTCGACCGCAACGGTCTCGCCGCCAACTACGGATTGGCCATCCTGGGCACCACGATCAACATCTGCCTGGCTCTCATCACCGTCAATCTCATGTGGTTCCACCCCGAGATCGCCTGGCTGCTGATCATTCCCGTGGCTGGTGTCGCCCTCGCCTACCGCTCCTACGTGTCGGAGCGCGAGAACCGCCAGCAGGTGGCGTTCCTCTACGAATCGAGCCAGCAGCTCCAGCATGGCGGTGACCTCGACCAGAGGCTGCTCCGAGTGCTCCGGGGGGCGAGCGAGACCTTCTGCGTCGAGAGCGCCGAGGTCATCATCTTCCCGACCCAGCCGGGCGAGGTGATGGTCCGCGCCGGGGTGGGCGGCGACCACGTCGAGCCGATGGGTCCCGCCGGCTTCGACGAATCGGATGAACGTTTCATCGCCGGGTTGGTGGCGACAGCCCCCGCCATCCTCGATCGCGACTCCGCCGACGGCGACACCCGCCGCTTCCTCGACCGCCAGGCGATGCGGGACGGCATGGTTGCGGTGCTCCGCGGCGATACCCGCCCGATCGGCCTGATGATGCTGGGCAACCGCCTCGGCGAGGTGAGCACATTCGACGACGCCGACCTCCGGCTCTTCGAGATGCTGGCCGCGCACACCGGGAGCACCCTGGAGAACGGCCGCCTCGGCCACTCCCTGCGCCAGCTCACCGACCTCCAGCACCAGCTGCGTCACCAGGCTCTCCACGATCCCCTCACCGGGATGGGAAACCGGGCCCTCTTCCAGGCCCGGGTTCGCGATGCCCTCTGCGACGGCGTCGAGCAGGTCGGCGTCCTCTTCCTCGACCTCGACGACTTCAAGACCGTCAACGACAGCCTCGGTCACGTGGTCGGTGACGAGCTGCTCCGTGCCGTGGCCGGGCGCATCGAGGAGTGCCTGCGTCCGGAGGATGTGGCGGCGCGCCTGGGTGGCGACGAGTTCGCGGTGCTGCTGCACGGGATCAGCGACTGCCGGGTGGCCACCGGCGTGGCCAGCCGGATCGTCGACCGGCTGCGCGAGCCCTTCCTGGTGATGGGTTCCGAGATCATGGTGCGGGCCAGCATCGGCATCGCCACCGGCGCTCCCGACGAGTTCGGTGCCGACGAGCTTCTGCGCAACGCCGATGAGGCCATGTACACCGCCAAGGGCCTCGGCAAGGGCCGCTGGGAGGTCTTCGCTCCGAGCATGCACGCGGCGGTGCGCAGCCGCCACGAATTCAAGGCGGATCTCCACCGCGCGCTGGACCGCGACGAGCTGATCGTCGAGTACCAGCCGATGTTCGAGGTCCCCTCCGGTGAGGTGGTCGCCGCCGAGGCGCTGCTCCGCTGGCGGCACCCCCGCCGTGGCCTGGTTCAGCCGGTCGAGTTCATCCCGCTCGCCGAGGAGACGGGGCTGATCGTCCCGATCGGGAAGTGGGTGCTCGAGCAGGCGTGCGCGGAGGCGGTGCGCTGGTCGCAGCGGGATCTCTGCCGCGGCATTTCCGTGGCCGTCAACGTCTCGGCCCGGCAGCTGCAGCGAGGCGCTTTCATCGACGAGCTCCGGGAGATCCTGCTGCGCACCCGGCTCAGCCCATTGAACCTGATCCTCGAGGTGACCGAGAGCCTGGCGGTCGAGGAGGCGGAGGGCATCACCGGCCGGCTCCAGGAGCTGCGCCAGATGGGAATCCGGATCGCCCTCGACGACTTCGGGACGGGGCAGTCCTCGCTCAGCCGGCTGCGCGACTTCCCCGTCGATATCATCAAGATCGACAAGGCCTTCACGACCACGCTGGGCTCGGCACACGACGGCCTCTCCCACGCGATCTTCACATTCGGCCACAGCCTGGGGGTGACGGTGGTCGCCGAGGGTGTCGAGGAGATCAGCCATCTGCGCGCCCTCGATGCCTTCCCCAGCCAGTGGGCGCAGGGCTACCACCTGTCCCCGCCGCTCGGCGCCCGGGAGATGCTCGAGTTCCTCGATGGCCAGCCGACGATCGGCACGCCCGATTCCGACGGCAGCCGGGTGCTGCAGCTGCCCGTCCGCAGCAGCCGCCGCGATCCGGCGCCCGGCCGCCCGCCCGGAGGACGGATCAGCACCGCCGCGGGGCCGCGGGACTAGCCGGGCGACGGCCTCGCTGCCGGCCAGCTCCCGGCGGGCAAGCGGACGTCCCGGTCACCATACTCGGGGGCCGATTGCCGGTGCTCCGATCGCCCGCGGGAGGTGACGAGATGATCAACGGGGCTCACGTGATCCTGTTCACCGGTGACCCGGAGGGCCTGCGCGCCTGGTTCCGCGACGTCCTCGGGATGCCCTGGGTGGACGCCGGCGGCGGCTGGCTCATCTTCGCCCTGCCCCCCGCCGAGGTCGCCATCCACCCGGCCGACGAGGTCCCGGCTCAGCAGGGGGGCAGGATGCTCCACCAGCTCTACCTCATGTGCGACAGCCTGGAGAGCACCGTCTCCGACCTTCGCGCCAGGGGTGTCGAGGTCGGACCGATCACCGACCAGGGCTGGGGGCTGCTCACCGCCCTCACGGTGCCCGGTGGCGGCGAGCTGGGGCTGTACGAGCCGCGGCACCCGTCTCCCCTCAGGACGGGGACGGGCGTCCCCGGGTAGGGTGGGTGGTGCGCGCGGGTTGTGGACAGATTTTTCTATAACTCGCCTGGCGCCAGCGCGGGGCGTGGGGGCTGCGAGCTTCGGTCTGATCGGACGGTCGGTCAGGCCCCTCACCCGCGCCATCTGAGGATCGCGACGGAGACCAGGTAGGCGACCCCCGCGAGGACACCGAGCCAGAGGTATGGCGCGCCGCTGTGACCCCGGGCGATCTCGAAGACGAAGCCGCCCAGGATGGCCAGGATCAGGACCACCGCCGTGGACGCGGTGGCGCGGAGATCGATGAGGGCGAACCGCTCATCGCGCTCGGGGCCGGCGAGCCCTCGTATGGTCTCGCTGCGCCTGCCCAGCAGCACCAGTCCGATGGCGCAGACCGCCATCACCCCGAACATCTCCAGGCCCAGCTGGAGCCGGCCGCCGGCCGTTGCGGCGAGCAGGTAGACGATCCCCACCACGGCGACGAGGGCGGGCATCACCCATCTCGCGGACCACCTACTCACGCGCCTGCTCTCCGTCAACATCGAACATCTCCTCCACGGTGGTCTCGAAGAACCGGGCCAGGGCGAGGGCCAGGGGCAGGGAGGGGGTGTAGCGCTCCGTTTCGATCGCGTTGATGGTCTGCCTGGAAACCCGCAGCGCCGTTCCCAGCTGGCCCTGCGAGAGCCCGCGCGCCTCGCGCAGCGTCCTGACCGTGTTCTTCACTGTGTAAAGTCTACTTGACACCGGCTCTGGGTGTCAAGCAGGCTTTCCATCATTCCTTCGAAACAGCCGGACGGGTGTGTTCGACGTGCGGTCGATCGCTTGACTTTTCTGATAGGTGGATCAATAATCACCTCGATGAGCGCCCGCGAAGCCGCCACCCGCCTCCGCCAGACCTCGGACGAGCGCCGGAACCAGGTGGTCGAGGCCGCCATCCGGGTCTTCGCCGAGTCCGGCTACGAGGCGGCGAGCACGGCGGCGATCGCGGAGCGCGCGGGCATCAGCCAGCCCTACATCTACGCCCTCTTCCCGAGCAAGCGGGACCTCTTCCTCGCCGCCCACGATCGGGTGATCGGGCGGATCCGGGCCACCTTCCGGGACGCCGCCCGGCGCCAACCGAAGGGTGGGCCCGATCCGTGCGGACCGCTGCACCAGATGGGGCACAGCTACCCCGACCTGATCGGCGACCGCTACGAGCTGCTCATGCAGCTCCAGTCCTATGCCGCGGCCGGGGATCCCGAGATCCGCCGGCACGTTGCCCGCAGCTTCCAGGCTCTGGCCGACGACATCGCCCGGCTGAGTGGTGCCTCGCCCCGCGAGATCGCCGAGTTCCTGGCCCAGGGGATGCTGGCCAACGTCACCACCATCCTCGGGCTGCCCGAGATCTGCGAGCCGCTGTGGCACGACCCCGACAGCGCCGATCCCGCCGACCATCGGATCACCGATCCCGCCGCTCACCTCCTGCCCCGGCTCCCCGCCGGCTGACGTCAGGGGTTCTCTTTTTTTGTCCGCACAACTTATCGAGCCATCAATAAGGAGTCCGCAGCCATGACGACCACCGCCCGACCCCGAGCCGGATGGACTCTCGCCCTCGTGTCGCTGGCGCTCTTCATGGTCACCCTGGACAACCTGGTGGTGACCACCGCCCTGCCCAGCATCCGCGTGGAGCTGCATGCCGGGCTGGACGCGCTGGAGTGGACGGTCAACGCCTACACCCTCAGCTTCGCTGTCCTCCTGCTGACCGGTGCCGCGCTCGGCGACCGCTTCGGCAGGCGGCGGATGTTCATCGCCGGACTCAGCCTCTTCACCCTGGGCTCGGCAGCCGCCGCGCTCTCTCCCACCGCCACCTGGCTGATCGCCGCCCGGGTGGTCCAGGGGGTCGGCGCCGCGACCCTCCTGCCGCTCACCCTCACCCTCCTCTCCGAAGCATTCCCCCAGGGCCGGCGCGGCGTCGCGCTGGGGATCTGGTCGGGCATCAGCGGCCTCGGCGTCGCCCTCGGGCCGGTCATCGGCGGAGCGGTAGTGAGCGGGTTCTCCTGGCACTGGATCTTCTGGATCAATGTGCCGGTCGGCCTGGTCGTGATCCCCCTGGCGGCACTGCGCCTCGTCGAGAGCCGCGCTCGCGGCCGTCGCTTCGACCTTCCGGGGGTCGGGCTGGCCACGGCCGGGCTCTTCGGAGTCGTCTATGGGCTGGTTCGGGCCAATGCGCTCGGCTGGTCCAGCAGCACGGTCCTCGGCGCGATGCTCGGCGGCGCCGCGCTGCTCGCCGCCTTCGTGGCCTGGGAGCGGCGCGCCGCGCAGCCGATGCTGCCGATGCGCTTCTTCCGCAGCCGCACCTTCTCGGCCACCAGCGCCGTCTCCTACGCGATGTACTTCGGGATGTTCGGATCCGTCTTCCTGCTCGCCCAGTTCTTCCAGACCGCGCAGCACTACACGGCGCTCCAGGCGGGGCTCCGGACGCTGCCCTGGACCGGGATGCCGATGCTGGTGGCGCCGATCGCGGGCGTCCTCTCCGACCGGGTTGGTTCCCGCCCGCTGATGAGCGCCGGTCTCGCCCTCCAGGCCGGAGCCCTGGTCTGGATCGCGGCGGTGCTCTCCCCGACCACTCCCTTCGGGGCGGTGGTGGTGCCCTTCATCCTCGCCGGGACCGGGATGGCCCTGGTCTTCGCCCCGTCCGCCAATGCGGTGCTCTCCGCGGTGAGGCCGCATGAGACCGGTCAGGCATCGGGCGTGACCAACGCGATCCGCGAGGTGGGTGGGGTCTTCGGTGTCGCCGTCCTGGCCACCGTCTTCTCCAACCTCGGGGGCTACCAGTCAGCCCAGGTCTTCGTCGACGGGCTGCAGCCGGCGGTCCTGGTCGGCAGCGGCGTGCTGGCCCTGGGTGCGATCGCAGCCCTCATGGTCCCGAGCCTGAGGCGGCTCCGCGCCGATGCCGCGGCGCACGCCCGGGCCGGCGAGCTCGAGGAGATGCTGGCGGCCGCCTGAGCCCCTCGAGTGGGCTCAACCTGTCGAACGGAGGCCCAAGTGAGCCGCCGGGGGCGTGTGCTCCCGGCGGCTTCCGCCTTCGGGCGGTCACTCCGAGTTGATGCCTCAGAGGCCGAGCTAGCTCTCCGTTGAAATGTGACCCTCTTGACACGTGACCATTAGGTAACCTAAGCTCTCGAGGTGGACGACAACAGGGTCTTCCGGGCGCTGGCCGACCCCACCCGGCGCTTCCTCCTCGACCGGCTCTTCGAGCGCGACGGCCGCACGCTCACCCAGCTTCTCGAGGACGTGGAGATGAGCCGGTTCGGGGTGATGAAGCACCTCAGGATCCTGGAGGACGCGGGGATGATCGTGACCCGGCGCTCGGGGCGCGAGAAGCTCCACTTCCTCAACGCCGTCCCGGTCCAGCTGATCGCCGACCGCTGGGTCGGCAAGTACACCCGCGAGAGGGCGGCGGCACTCGCCGACCTCAAGGCGGCACTCGAGGAAGGAGGCGTGACCATGAGCCCGAGCGCGACCAAGCCCCGGCAGCTCTACGTCGTCTACATCAAGGCCAGCCCGGAGAAGGTCTGGCAGGCGATCACTCAGCCGGAGTTCACCTCCCGGTACTTCTACGGCAGCCAGGTGGAGTCGTCCTTCGAACCGGGGGCGAAGCTGAACCACTACGCCGCGGATCACTCGTCGTTGATGGTGGAGGGCGAGGTCATCGAGGCCGATCCGCCCCGCCGCCTCGTCCACACCTGGCACATGCTCTACGACCCCAAGCTGGCGGCGAACCGGCCAAGCCAGGTGACCTGGGAGATCGCCTCCGAGGACGGCCAGGTGAGCAAGCTCACCGTGGTCCACGAGTTCGAGACCGAGGACGAGACCTTCGCCGAGACTGCCCCCGGCTGGAGCTGGGTGCTGAGCGGCCTCAAGACGCTCCTCGAGACCGGCGAAGCTCTGCCCAGCCAAGCCTGATCTCCAAGGTCCGGCGGCCGCGGGCAGTGCGGGATGCCGCCGCTCCCCTGGGGGCGGCGGTGCCCGCTGCCGGAATGCGCCCAGGCCTGCGCTGTTCGACTCCCGGGTGCCGATCGAGCATGTGTCACTGCGGCCGCCAGCGCCGAGAATGCGCCCCATGCACGGAAAGCTCACCCAGGCAGACGGCGGCACCGTCGACGCCACCCCCGAGAACGTCCGGCAGAGCCTGGCCGGCCCCGACTTCTTCTGGCTCGACCTCGACGAGCTGGATGCATTCGCCGTCGAGCTGCTGCTCCACGGCTTCGGCTTCCATCCCCTGGCAGTCGAGGACGCCGAGAAGTTCGGACAGCGCCCGAAGATGGAGGACTACGACGGCTTCACCCATCTGGTGGTGCACGGGGCGCAGGCCTTCCAGACCGCCGACACCGTCGAGGTCCACGTCTTCTACTCGGCGGCGCACGTGGTCACCGTCCATCGGGGTGGCGGCGCCCTGTTCGACGATGTTCGGGAGTGCCTCGGCCGCCACCGCCAGGCGGTCGGATCGACGCCCGCCGCGTCGGTGCTCTACCTGGTGGTCGATCGCCTCGTCGACAGCTACTTCCCGGTGCTGTCCCAGTTCGACGACCGCATCGATGACCTGGAGGACGCCATCCTCAAGCGTCCCACCGAGGCGCAGCTCGGTGAGCTGTTCGCCATGAAGCAGGCTCTGGTCGGGCTCCGCAAGGTGGTCACGCCGCAGCGCGACATGTTCGCCAGCCTGGTCTCGGGAGTGCACAACCTGGAGGGCATCCGCGCCGAGGACGAGCGTTACTTCCGTGACCTCTATGACCACCTCATCCGCGTCTCCGACCTCGTGGACTCGTACCGGGATCTGCTGACCGGGGCGATGGACACCCACATCTCGATCGTCTCCAACCGGCTCAACGTGGTCATGAAGCAGCTGACCATCATCGCCACCGTCTTCCTGCCCCTGAGCTTTCTCACCGGTTTCTTCGGGCAGAACTTCTCGGTGCTCACCGGGCACGTGCTGGTGCCGGCGTGGTCCTTCTGGGTGCTCGGCATCGGGGTCGAGGTCGCCGCCGTCGCCGTGCTGATGGCCGTCTTCTTCCGGCGCGGCTGGCTGGGCGGTCCGACCGCCTGAGCGAGCCTCAGGGCTCGGCTTCCGGGATGGTCCCGTCAGGGGCGAGAGGCATGGTGCGCAGCCGCACCCCGCAGGCATCGGCGATGGCGTTGGCGATGGCGGGGGCGACCGCGATCAGGGGCGTCTCGCCACCTCCGGCGGAGGCCTCGCCGGGCTGATCGAGAAGCACCACCTCGACCTCGGGGACGTCGGCGAGGCGGGGTACCCGGTAGGCGTCGAGCGAGCCGTTGAGGATCCGGCCGCCCGCGAAGTCGATCCTCTCGAAGAGGGCCCCACCGAGAGCCATGACCGTGGCCCCCTCCACCTGGTTGGCCAGGTTGTCCGGGTTCACGATCGCGCCGCAGTCGAAGGCGGTGACCAGGCGGGTGACCCGGAGCTCGCGGTCGGGCCCGACGACGACCTCGGCGG
Organism: Binatia bacterium; assembly: GCA_035624785.1. Taxonomy (GTDB): domain Bacteria; phylum Chloroflexota; class Dormibacteria; order Aeolococcales; family Aeolococcaceae; genus JAJZNI01. The sequence continues at coordinate 26,581 of DASPQV010000026.1, forward strand.
CGGTGGCCACCCGGCCTCCCTTCTCGATCCCGCCCGCGATGCCCCGGCCGTATCCGGGCGTGCTGGGCCGTGGGGACCGCCAGCCGATGCGCCCGGCGGCGGCGCTGAGGACGCTCGCGAGGCGCTGGTCGTCGAGATGGCGCAGCCGGAAGTCGAGCGGCTCGACGCCCAGGCGCCGGGCGAGCGCGTCCATGTGGGATTCGCGCGCGAAGTTGTTGGCGGTGGCGGAGAGGGCGCGGTACGAGCCCTGGGGCAGTGGGGACGCAGTCGGTTGGAAGGCGATCCGCCAGCTCGCCACCGTGTAGGGGGTGAGCAGCGCCATCGGGCCCGAGTTGATGTTGATCATCGACCAGGCGGTGAGCCGCCCCTCGCGGGTGGATGCGGCGACATCGATGACGGCCGCGGGACGCAGGTGGCCCCAGCTGAACTCCTCGGCTCGGCTCCACTGGAGCTTGACCGGACGGCCGGCGGCTCGGGCGAGGCGCGCCGCCTCCACCGCCACGGTGGCGCCGTGCTTGCCGCCGAACCCGCCGCCGAAGTCCGGGACCACGACCCGGACGTCGCCGTCCTTCAAGCCCAGGGCCTCGGCGATGATGCTCCTGACGTTGAAGGGGGTCTGGGTCCCGGTCCAGACCGTGACCGTGCCCTCCCGCCATTCGGCCAGGGCGCAGCGGGGCTCCATCGGCGTGTGGGCGATGTACGCGGTCTGGTAGGTGGCGTCGAGGCGCACCTCGCCCTCCGCGAGGGCACGGTCGGGCTCCCCCTCCTCCTGCCGCACCGGCCCGGTCCAGCCGTCGGCCTCGACGGGATGGGCGCGGAGGTACCCCTCAAGCTCCGCGGCAGACGGCTGGGCGGAGAGGTCCCAGGCGCTGTCCAGCGCCTCGGCGGCGCGGCGCGCCGTCTCCGGCTCGGGAGCCACCACCCCGGTGAGCTCGCCGTCTCGCACCACCGTCACCCCGGAGATCGCCTCGGCGGCGCGGGTGCCGAGAGAACGGAGCCGGGCCCCGTAGGTGGGGGCCCGGAGGACCGCGCCGTGGAGCATCCCGGGACGGCTGAGGTCGGAGGGATACCGCTTCCTCGCCAGGACGGCCTCCACCGCCCCCTGTGCCACCGCCCGTTGCCCAGCCGTCCGCCATGAGCCAGCCGAGGTCAGCGACACCTCGCCGGGGGCGTGCTCGGTGCGCCGCGCGCCCCTGAGCAGCTCGCCGTAGGTCAGGGTGCGGTCCGATCCCTGAACGGTCGCCGCAGCGTCCTGGAGCGTCACCGTGGTGGCCGCGACGCCGAGGTGATCGGCGGCCGCCTCGCGCAGAGACTCTCGGGCCGCGGCCGCCGCGGCCCGCACCTGCGGCCCGGCGTCGGGCATGGACCGGCTCCCGAAGGTGCCCATGTCCCATGGGGAGGCGCCGGTGTCGCCCATCACCAGCCGCACCGAGGCGTAGGGGACGCACAGCTCCTCGGCGATGAGCAGGGCCAGCGCCGATCGCGTCCCCTGGCCGGCCTCCACCTTGCCGATGCCGGCCGTGACCCTGCCCGAGTCCGCCACGTGCACCCAGGCCCCGGGTGGCACGCCCCAGCCGCGGTGCTCGGCCGGCGGACCGGCGACGACCAGGAGCCCGTCGCCCAGGACGTCGAAGAGGCGTGGGCCGTCGTCGGGCCCGACGTCGAGCGGGGGATCGGCCGTCCCGGCGGATCCCACCTCGCTCTCCGCCCCGCCCGGGGCGCCGGCCGTGGCGGCTCCGCTCTCCCCCAGGACCGCGGCGACGGCTGCGGCCAGGTCGGGGCGCATCGGCTCGGGATGGTCGGTGAGCTCGATGGCGCGCCGCACCGCGCGGCGGATCCTCGGGTAGGTGCAGCAGCGGCAGAGGTGGTACTCGAGGTGCTCCATGATCTGGGCCTCATCCGGCCGAGGCTGGCGGGACATCATCGCGGCGGCCGAGACCAGCCAGCCCGGGGTGCAGAACCCGCACTGCAGGGCGCCCTCCTCCAACCACGCCTGCTGCACCGGGTGGAGCCGGCCATCTCGGGCCAGCCCCTCGACGGTGGTCACCGGCCGCTCGCCCACCTCCTCCAGCCGGGTGCGGCAGGAGGCCACCACCCGGTCGCCGAGCTGGACCGCGCAGGCGCCACAGGCGCCCTCCCCGCACCCGTACTTGGGACCGGTGATGCCCAGCTCCTCGCGGAGCACCGAGAGCAGCGAACGATCGCTTCCCGACCGCACCTCGTGGGTGACCCCATTCACGACCAGGGTCGTGGTCATCGCACTCGCCTCCGGCTCCGCAACCGCCGTTCCGGCTCAGCCGGACGGGCCCACCCGGCTTCGGCTCCGCCAGAGTGTAGCCGCGGCCGGACGCTGCGCTCGCCCGGAGCGGGAGGTGGTCGGGGGCCGAGCAGGGGATGGAAGGGGCGCTGATCGCCCCCACGGGGGTGATCAGGACACGCTTTACTCTGGTGCCAGGGACGGCGCCGGGACCTGGAGGAAGCGAGATGTCGGCATCGGTGACGGACGGGGATGAGCTGGCGGACCTGGATCCCTTTGACCTCATGGACGCCGAGGCGGCGCGCATCGACGCGCATCTCTCGCGCCTGGACCCGGGCGGCTGGCTCGAGCCGAGCCGCTGCCGAGGCTGGCGGGTCCGCGAGGTGGTGGCCCACCTGGCCGCGTCCGAGGAGTACAACCACGCGACCCTCGACGGCAGCGTGGCCGAGCTCATGGCGCGCTTCCAGGCCAGGGAAGTGACCAGCCTCGATGCGATCAACGACCTGGGGGTGCGCGAGCGGGCTGACCGGACCCCGGTGGCGCTGCTGGATGAGTGGCGACCGGCCGCCGCAGAGACCCGCCGGCGGCTGCGCGAGCGGGGGCGGGAGGGGATGCTGGACACCAGCGTCGGCCCCTACCCGGCAGGGCGGCAGGGCTTCCATCTGGCCAGCGAGCTGGCGATCCATGCCGACGACATCGGCGTCCCGGTGGCCGCCGAGGAGCGCCGGCAGCGCCCCGCCTGGCGAGCGCGGGTGGCGCGCTCCATCGTCAGGGAGTACGACCGCCCGGTCCGGATCGAGGCGTCAGCCGGGATGAACCGGGTGGTGGGCACCGACGGCGCCGTCGAGGCGGAGATCGACGATGAGACCCTGGTCGAGGCATGCGCCGCCCGGCTCCCGGAGGACCATCCCCTGGACCGCCGGCTTCGCGAGGATCTCCGAGTGCTCGCCTGAGCCGGAACCGGTCCCGCGTCCGCCATGATCACGGCGTGGCGGCGGCGGGCCAAGGAGGTGAATACCAGTTGTGGACGGAAATGTCTGCCACTTGGTGGGAACACCTCGATGGACCATGCGCTGCTTCTCAGAGCGCCCGAGCTCGCCGTGGCCGGCCGCGGCACCCCCGGTGACGTGACGGACTAGATCTCGCGGCGGCGGAAGCTCAGGGCGGCGAGCGCCATGATCCCGACGAGCCACGCCGCGCACCAGACCAGAAAGGCGGTCGAAGGAGGGCTCGCGACAAAGAACGGATCCCCCCCGCGCGCCGTGGTCCCGCCGACCACGGCCTGATAGAGGGCGGGCTCCAGGTTGAACACCGAGCCGCGCCAGAGCGCATCCGTGGGCAGCACCAGCTGGCTGATGGTCCCGGCATTGCGGATGCCCGCGTTGCCGAACACCTCGCCGATGGTGCCCGCGATGCCACCGATCCAGGCCACGAAGAAGAGCACCAGGGCGATGACCCCCGCGGTCATCCCGGAGAGCCGGGTGCTGAGCAACAGGGTGAGCGACATGATCACCACCGCCTCGGCCACCAGGTACGCCACGGCGGGTACCGGCGAGGGTGGGGAGTAACCGCTGACCGCCGCCACCACCACGAGCTCAAGGGCGCTGGCCGCGACTGTGTAGAGCAGGATCAGCAGGGCGAGCCCCAGCCATTTGCCGATCAGCACCTGGGCCCGGCCGATGGGACGGGCCAGGATCGCCAGCGAGAGCCCCGATTCGACCTCGGCGGAGACCGCCGGCGCCGCCGCGACCGCGGCGCTGAGGGCGAGCACGCCGCTGAACATGAACTCGACCAGGATCAACACCTGGGAGACGCCAAAACGGCGCTCGTCGGCTGGCACCGGCTGCCCCGCCGCGTCGGTGAGGTGGGAGATGTGCTGGAAGCCCCAGCCGGTGAGGCCGATGACGACCAGGGTCAGCAGGACCAGGGCGAGGACCAGGCGGCGGCGAGTGGCCTCGAGAACGGTGAGCCGGGCGATGGTCAGCGTTGCCATCAGGTGGGCTCTCCGCGGAGAAGGCTGAGGAAGCGATCCTCCAGTGATTGGCGCACCGGCTCCACGGCGTGGACGCGGCCGCCCGCGGCCACCACGTCGGCGACCAGCTGGGGGACCGCGTCGGGGTCGATGCCTCGGACGGAGATCCAGCCGTCCTGCTGGGTCCGTGCGCCATGGCGGTCGATGGCGGCGATGACGCCGGCGTCGACGCCGGTGAGGCGGAGTCGCACCGTGGCCGCCCCGAGCAGCTGGTCGATCGGGCCCGAGGCGATCAGCCGGCCCTGCGAGATCACCGCGACCTGGTCGCAGACCTGCTCGACCTCGCCGAGCAGATGGGAGTTGAGGAAGACGGCGCAGCCGCGATCGCGCAGCTCCCGGATGATGGTCCGGGTGTCGTGGCGGCCCACCGGGTCGAGCGCTGAGGTGGGCTCGTCGAGGATCACCAGCTCCGGGTCCCCGACCAGGGCGACGGCGAGGCCGAGCCGCTGCTGCATGCCCTTGGAGAAGGTTCCGACCCTGGACGAGCCCCGGTCGGCGAGCCCCACCGTGGCCAGGGAGGCATCGATCTCACCCGGCCACGACGGCCGGGGGAGCTCGGCCAGCCGGCAGTGCAGGGCCAGCACCTCGCGGGCGGTCAGCCAGGCCTGGTAGCGGAACAGCTCCGGCAGGTACCCGACCCGCTGCCGGGTCTGCCGGTGCCCCGCCGGCATGCCCAGGAGCCAGGCCTCCCCGCCGCTCGGTGAGGCCAGGCCGAGGAGCAGCTTGACGGTGGTCGTCTTGCCGCTACCGTTGGGGCCCAGGAACCCGAAGACCAAGCCTCGCGGGACGGTCATGGAGAGACCCGCGAGCGCCTCGGTCTCCCCGTAGCGCTTGCTCAGCGCCAGGGTGCGGATGGCCGCGTCGTCAACCATGGGCGGACCTGCCGAGTCGCTCCCGACCCCGCGGCGCTGCCCGGCGTCGCCTGAGCATCAGCCGGCCTGGTCCGCGACCGCCAGCACCTGGTCGGAGCTGAGCGTCCCGAGCACCGCCCGGATGGTGCCATCCCGCTCCCAGAGGACGAGGCTGCCGAGCCCAGTCTGGTCGCCGATCAGGAGGCCGGGCGCGCCGTCGATGGCTACCGCCTGGGCGGTGGCCAGGCCCACCGGGATCGGCACCGGGAGCGTCCTCGAAGGGTCGGCGATCGCCCGGATCTCGGAGGCGAGGCCCGCCGGGACCTCGGGCTGGGCGAGCAGGTAATCCTCGATCTGGCTGGCCGACGCCCGGTCGGAGCTCACCTCCGGCGCCCGTGTCACGGCGATCACCAGGGCCGGCGCGGTCGCCGAGGTGCGCCCCTGGAGGAGATCGGCGAGGTTGGCCCCGAAGGATTCGATGAGCACGGAGGGCACGGTGACCCGGAGGGTGCTCCCGTCGATGCCGGCCGGCATCGGCGGAAGGGTGGCACCGAGCTGGCGCGCCACCGCCGCGGCCTTGGCTCCGTCGAAAGTGAAGGTCACCGTTCCTCCCTTCATGACCCAGTACGACACGGTGGCCGTGACGCCCTGGGGCAGACTGGCCGGTTCCGGCGCCTTCACGCCGGTCAGCGTCTCGGCCTGCTCCCGGGTGGCCGGGATGAGGGTCAGGCTGGGGATGCCGCTGACGTCGCCGTAGCTGGCCAGCTCCTGCAGGGAGGAGAGATCCGAGGTGGTCACCGCGACCGGGGCAACCTGGCTGGGCTGGAAGATGGTGATGAACCCGCTGGCCACCCCCGCGCCGAGAAGCCCGGCGCAGGCCGCCAGCCCCCCCAGAGCCGCGGCCGACCGGCGGACCCAGCGAGCGCGCCGCCGGGGATCGCGGACCGGACGATGACGGCCATCGCCGGCCCGGAGCCATCGGAAACCGCCGGTTCGGGGCACGCCTCCCCCGGTGCTGAGCCGCTCGTCGAGGCGGCGCAGGGCTGCCTCGGAGTCAGCCGGCCCGTGGGCTGCGATGGCCAGGAACCTCTGGGCCAGCTCCGCGTCCTCGCGCAGCTCCATGGCCCGGCCCCGGCACCGGGGGCAGGCCTCGAGGTGGCGCCGCCGGGCGGGGTCGAGGGCGAAGGGCTCGTCGACCGCGCGGCGGATGGTGCCGTCAGCGAGGTGCATCCCTGGTCTCCTTGCGACGCATGCCGTCAGAGCGCTGCATCCCCGATCTCCTTGCGCAGCGCCGTCTCGGCGCGTCGCAGCAGCGTCCCCACGTGACTGGCGCGGATGCCCAGGGCATCAGCGACCTCGGCGTAGCTCAGGCCTGCGTTGCGGAGCGCCAGCGCGCTCGCATGGCGCTGTGAGAGGTGGCCCATGGCCGCCCTGAGGCGCCGGGCCGTATCGGTGGCGACGGCTCGCTCGGCTGGGTCCTCGGAGGGCGGGGCGCCGCTCATCCAGCGCCGCTCGCGGCTCTCGCGCCGGTGCCTCGCCCGGATGACATTGAGCGCGGAGTGAGCCGCCGCGGCGTGCAGCCAGGCCGGCGCGAAGCCGGCGTGCGGCGAATGCCGCCGGTGCAGCTGGAGGAAGACCTCCTGGGCCACGTCCTCAGCTTCCCCGGCGTCGCCCAGGATGCGCAGGGCGATGGCCACCACCCGCGGATACTCGGCGCGGAACAGGCGGTCGAAGGCCGCCCGGGGGTCGGTGGCGGCATGGGCCGGAGCGGCGGTGGTCAGCGGCATCGTCCTTGTGCCTGTCGCTGCATAGGAGTCGCTCACTGACTCTGAAGCACCGCCGCGCCCAGGGTTGTGACGCCGGGCGAGGCCGATCGGCCACGGAGCCCCTCCCGCGGGTCATCGAGGGGCGGGGCTAGCCGCCGTGAACGGCTGCCCCGGGATCGGCGTGGCCAGCGAAGAACGACCAGATGAGGGAGTCGGCGTCGATCGCCGACGACTGAGGCCCGAGAACGTTGCTGAGCGCTCGCGGCACCTTGGGCCCCCCCGGCCACTCGTGGCCCTCGCCGGTCACGCTGTAGAGCTCGACCGTCGACCCGGCGGCGCAGCCGCTGTACTCGGTGAGGCTGTAGCCATCCTCCGCCGAAGTGCTGGGCGTGGTGGCGCACTGGTCCTGGACAGCCCAGTCGTCCGCCGCCTGGGGCACCGAGTAGCTCCAGTACGCCTCCCCGTCGCCGGCGTAGGGGTCGACGGGGTCCGCGGTGCCGTGGAAGCTGATCACCGGCACTGCGCGGCTGGCTGGGCACGGGGTCGGATGGCGCAGCCCGCTGACCGGGGCCACGGCGGCAAACGTGCTCGAGGCGTCGCAGGCCAGCTGGCTGGTCATCCGAGCGCCTCCCGAGAAGCCGGTGGCGTAAACGCGGGAGGGATCCACGCAGTAATGGGCCTCCATGGTCGAGACCAGCGTGGTCAGGAAGGACACATCGTCCGCCGATCCGGCCGGCACTGACCGGCCGCCGGTGAGCGGCACGCCCGGCACGTTCCAATCGAAACCGGTGCCGTCGGGTATCAGCGCCTGGGGATAGGCGACCAGGAAGCCGGAGCGGTCGGCGGTGGCGTCCATCCCGCTGAACGCCTCCTGGTCAGCGGCGGTCGCGCCACTCCCGTGCATGTTGAGCACCAGGGGGACCTGCGTCATTCCGCTGTACCCACTGGGCACGTGGACGATGGCCAGCCGGCTCCGACCCTGGGTGGTGACCGTGATGGTCGTCGATCCCGGGCTGGCGGGCTTGCTGCAGCCGCTCGCCCCCGGCGAAGAGGGGGGTGCAAACGAACCGCCGGCGCTGGTGCCGCAGCTCACCAGCAGAGTGGCCGCCACGCTGAGCGCGAGAGGCATCGCGGCCCGGGCGGTGGAGCGGCGGTGGCGCACCGGCCGGGGCCGGGCATCCGCGGCGCCGCGGGGGGTGGGGTGTGCGCTCTCGCGAAGGGCCGCTCCGATCACGGGCGCACAGCATGGATCATGAGCAGGGAGCGAGCCGAGCGGTGAATCCGGGAGGCGCGACTCGCGAAGGCGGGGAGCGAATCCGGGGGGCCGCACCCCGGGCCGGCGATTGCGCCTACCATGACCGCGATGACTGAACTCGCCAGCGCCCCGCTGTTCGCCGGCCTGCCGGAGGCCGAGCTGAAGGAGATCGCCGCCAGCTTCAAGGAGGTCCACCACCCGCCCGGGACCGAGATCACGGTCGGCGGTGCCACCGGGGTCGGCTTCATGGTGGTCGGCGAGGGCGAGCTCGAGGTGCTCCTCCCCGGCCGCACCCGCCGGCTCGGGCCGGGGGCCGCCTTCGGCGAGATGGCGCTTCTCGACAGCGAGCGCCGGCGCAGCGCCACGGTGAGAACCACGACCGAGGTGACCCTCCACATCCTGCCGGTCTGGGAGTTCAAGCCCTTCCTGGCGGATCACCCCGAGGTCAGCTACCGCATGCTCCAGCACCTCAGCCGCCGGCTTCGCGAGGTGGAAGGCTCGTCCTGATAACCGGGGCCGTCGGGGTCAGCCGCGCCGGGCGATCGTGGCGGCGGGGCCGACGACCCGGGGCGACCGGGGGTTCAACCGCCGACGGAGATCGTGGCGCGGGGCCGACGACCCGGGGTGATCGGGGAGTCAACCGCCCACGGAGATCGTGGCGGCGGGCGCCGGGGAGGTTGACCGCGAGCCTGACAGCTCCACCCCGAGCAGCCCTCTGGCCCGGTCCTCCCAGGGCCGGGCACCGAGGTTCGCGAAGACGTCGAGGGCCTCCCTGCCCAGGGTGTGCGCCGCGGTGCCGTCCCCGCCGGTCCCCAGCACCTCGGCGAGCTCGAGCCGGGTCACCGCCAGCCAGAAGCCGGCCCCGATCCGGCCGAACGTTTCCTCCGCCTCGCGGAAGGTGGCCTCGACCCCGGGGCCGTCCTCACCCGTTAGCAGAGCCAGACGGGCGCGGAACCGGGCGGCGTGGGCGCTCAGGAACGGGAACCTCTCCACCGGTGTCATGCGCTCGACCCGTTCCAGCAGCCGCGTGGCGGTGGCCGTGTCGCCCAGCGCAAGGGCTGATTCCATCGCCCGGGGAAAGCCGAGACGGATGCACTCCTGCGCCTCGGGAAGCTCGGCCCCCAGCTGGAGCACGCCCTGGGCGGCCTCCAGGGCTTCGGGCACCCGGCCCACCGTTTGCAGCCAGGCGGAGCGGACCAGCCAGTAGCCGGATCGCTCCTGGATGTCCGACGAATCCCGCAACCTGTCCTGGGCCAGCATGGCGCGCTCGACGGCACCGGCGTTGCCGCGATGGGCCTCGATCTCGGCGACCGCCATGAGCAGGGGCTGGGACTCGTGGAGCGATTCCTCGGCCTCGGCGTCGGAGACCGATTCCGCTATGGCCAGCGCCCGGTCCCACTCGCCGGTCAGGGCGAGGATGAAGACGCTTTCGGCGGTCACGCCCATCTCGTAGCGGCGGTCACCCACCTTGCGTGCCAGCGCCTGGGCGTCCCGGTACAGGGTGAGCGCGTCGGCGAAACGGTCGAGGTGGACCAGCGCCGTGGCCAGGTTGTAGGAGGCGCGCAGCACCGCCCCCGGGAGGTCGTTGGCCAGGGCCACCTGCCGGGCGTGGGTCATGAGGGCGAGGCACTCCTCCGGATGCCTGCGCCGCAGGGCGATCAGGGCCTTGGTGTTCAGCCCGCGCGAGATCACCTCCGGGAGGCGGAGGCTCTCGGCGATGTCCAGGGCCTTGTCGATGCGGTGGGACGCCATGGCGGTGTTGCCGGTGAAGAAGTAGAGGGTGCCCAGCGCCTCCGCGAGGGTGGCCAGGTCGGCGTCGGGCGGGTCGTTCTCGATGACCTGGAACCCCCGCTCCATCCGCTCGATCGCCTGGTCGCTCTGGCCCCGGGTTCCCATCACCCTCCCCAGGAAGGCGGAGGCCCGTGCGGCGGCGTGGACCAGCCCCTGCTCCTCGTACAGGGTCATGGCGCGCCGGTAGTGTCCCAGCGCCGCGTCGGCGCGCAGGGCCCGGCCCGCGATATGGCCGGCTCGCTCGTGGAGCGCCGCCTCCGCCGCAGGACTGGCGGCCAGGCTGGCCGCCATCTCGAAATAGCGCTCCGCCTCGCTGCTCGCCGCCAGTGAGCCGGCGCGCTCACCGGCGGTGACCAGGGCCTCGGTGGCCCGCTCCTTGATCCGCGCTGCGTCGGGGTCGGCCGGGGCCAGACGGTGCGCCTCCAGGTAGTGGGAGGCGACGATCTCGACCACCTCGGCGTCCTCGGGTCCCCGTGTGGATTCGAGCCAGGAGGCGACGGCGAGATGCTTCTCCTTGCGGTCCCGGCGGGAGAGGGTCTCGTAGGCGACCCGGCGGACCAGGTCCTGGACGAAGCTGTACTGGCCACGTTCGGGGGAGCGCGCATCCGTGTTCCGGGAGAGCAGCTCCTTGGCCACCAGCTCGCCCAGGAGTGACTCGAGGGGGCCGCCGCTGACCCCGCTGACCGCGGCGAGGGCGGAAGCGGTGAAGGTCCGGCCGATCACGGCGGCGTCCTGGAGCAGCCGCCTCGCCGCCGGATCCAGGCTGTCCAGCCGGGCCGCGATCAGGCCGTGAAGGCTTTGGGGAACCGCGATCTCCTGGGTGCTCCCGGTGATCCGGTAGATGTTCCCCGAGGCGGTGATCAACCCCCGGTCGAGCAGCATGCGCACCGTCTCCACGGTGTAGAGGGGCACACCCTCGGAGTGGCGAAGCAGCTGCTCCCGGACCTCGTCGGGCAGTCCCGGAACCAGACCGTCGACGAGCCGCTCGACCGCGCTCGGGGGAAGCGGCTCCAGCTGGATCGAGGTGAAGTTGCGCTCCCCCGCGCCCCACCGGGGATGCCGGTCGTGCAGCTCCGGACGCGCCGTGGTGACCACGAAGAGGGGATGGTTCCGGGACCACCGCATCAGATGGTCGATGAACTCGAGGAGCGAGCTGTCCGCCCACTGGAGGTCGTCGAAGACCAGCACGGTGGGACTGGTGTCCGCCAGCCTCTCGAAGAAGAGCCTCCAGGCGCCGAAGAGGTCCTGGCGGTCGTGGTCGCCGCTCCCCTCCAGTCCCAGCAGGTGGGTCAGGCGGGGCTCCACCCATCGCCGCTCGCCGGGATCCGCCACGATCTCGTCGAGGCAGCCGGCCAGCTTCCGGCGCCCCTCGGACGCCTCCTCTCCCTCGGCGATGCCGGCCCGCATCCGGACCATCTCGGCCAGGGCCGAGTAGGCAACGCCCTCCCCGTAGGCGAGGCACCGACCCCGATGCCAGAAGACCTCCTCGGCCACGCCGTCCAGGTATTTGAAGAACTCCCAGATCAGCCGCGACTTGCCGACACCGGCGATGCCGACCACCGAGACCAGGTGAGCGCGGCGCTGCTCGGCGCCGGCATGGAAGAGCTCCTTGATCAGCCGGAGGTCGCGGTCCCGGCCGACGAAGGGAGCCTCCAGGGCCTCGGATCGGAGCGCCCCTCCCCGGCCACCGATGACCCGGGTGGCACGCCAGAGGCGCACCGGCTCGGCCTTCCCCTTCAGGGTGTGCTCGCCGGCATCCTCGTAGACGACCCCGGCCTCCGTCGCTCGCCGGGTCGCCTCCCCGACCAGCACCGTCCCCGGGGCGGCCTCACCCTGGATCCGTGATGCGGTGTTGACCAGGTCACCGGCCACGATCCCGTAGCCTTGGGCATTCGGGGTGACGGCGGCCTCCCCGGTGAGGACGCCGGCACGCGCTCTCAGCGCGGAGCCCGCCTCCGGGCTCAGCGTTGCCACGGCGTCGACGACGTCGAGGGCAGCCCGCACCGCCCGCTCGGCGTCATCCTCGTGGGCAGTCGGTGCTCCCCACACCGCCATCACCGCATCGCCGATGAACTTCTCGACGGTGCCTCCGTACCGGTCCACCAGGGCACGGCAGATCTCGAAGTACCGGCCGAGCAGCTCGCGGACGTCCTCGGCGTCGCGGCCCTCGGCGAGCGAGGTGAAGCCGACCAGGTCGGCGAAGAGCACCGAGACGATGCGGCGCTCGGCGGGCCGCTGGCCGTCCGCCGCGGAGTCAGGGCGTCCCGGGGACTGCACCCCGCCGAGCTGCAGTCCGCATTCATCGCAGTAGCGGGCGCCGGGGCGCAGCGGCGTCGAGCAATGAGCGCAGATCCGAGCCAGGGGCGAGCCGCAATCGGAGCAGAACTTGCTCCCCGGACGGTTGGCGGCGCCGCAATTGGGACAGGGCACGGTTGGTGGCGTGTGGGCGGCACAAGCATCGCAGATCAGCGGCGAGCGCGGACTGGAACGAGTCTGTGACCGATCGGTGGTGCCAGCATCCGCATCCTGGCCGGATGGCACCCTGAGAGCCGCCCGGCCGCCGGCACTCCGCCGGCCGCCCCAACCACGTCCGGGCGCGGGAAATCGGAAGCCCCATGGAAGACGCGGTGTGCACCCGGTGCTGGAAATGGTTTCCGGCCAGCTCCCGGACCTGCCCCGACTGCGGCCAGCCGCTGACTTCCGTGGCCGCCTCGGCGGCAGCCGGTCTGCGGGGCCAGGACCCGCCGCGGTCAGGGCGCCGGCCGCGGCGCCGTCGGGCGTGGGTGCGGGCTGCTCTGGTGGTCAGCATCCTGCTGGTCGCGGGGCTGGGCCTGTTCCCCGGTCCCCAGCTCGGACTCCGGGGTCAGCCGGGCTGCACGCTGCCGATCGGTGGCTGCACCCGGGTCCTCTTCATCGGCAATAGCTACACGTCGGTCAACGACCTGCCCTCCACCTTCGCCAACCTGGCCTGGGCCGCCGGCCACCGGGTCGACACCCAGGCGCTGGATGCGGGCGGCACGACCCTGGAGGACCACGTCGAGGACAGCGCCACCGCGACCGCCCTCAGGTCCGAGAGGTGGAATTTCGTCGTTCTCCAGGACCAGAGCCAGATGCCCGCGCTGGCCTCGACCCGTGCCAGTGAGACGGACCCGGCGGCCGCCAACCTGGTGGGCATGGTGCGAAACCAGGGTGCCCGGCCGCTCCTCTACCTGACCTTCGCCCACCAGAACGGCTGGCCAGAGATGGGACTTCCCGACTACACCAGCATGCAGGCGGCCATCGATGACGGCTACCTGGAGGTGGCCGGCCGGCTGGGGGTCGGTGTCGTCCCGGTCGGGGATGCCTGGGAGGCGGTGGAGGAGGGACCCTCACCGCCCCAGCTCTGGCAGGCGGACGGGAGCCACCCGACCGTGAGCGGCACCTACCTGGCGGCCTGCGTGTTCTACGCCGCGATCTTCATGACCAGCCCGGCCGGGTTGGGTTACGACGACGGCCTGCCCGCCGGGGAGGCGGGCAGCCTCCAGCGTGTGGCGGCGAGCACCGTCTTCGGCGATCCAGAGCGGTGGGATCTGCCCGGCTGAGCGGGGTTGGCCGCGCCGCTTCCTGGCGGCGGGCGCCCGGCGGGTGTCCGGCCGGCCCGCGCCGATCAGGCGGTTGCGGAGGCGGGGCCGGCCAGCCTCTCGACCGCTTCGGCGAGGCCGCTGAGCCCGGTCAGCACCGCATCCGCGAGGCCGGGATCGTCGGGTTGGCCCAGCCGGTTGATCCAGATGCGCGGGATGCCGAGGGCGTGGCACGGCCGGATGTCGTGGAAGTAGCCCTGGGCCACGTGGACCCAGCGCTCGGGACCGAAGACCTCCTGGAAGCGCCGGAAGTGGGCGGGATCGGGCTTGTAGGCGCGCACGTCCTCGGCGGTGATGGCGGCGTCGAAGAGATCGGGAAGCCGGCGGCGGGTGAGGCCGATCAGGTCGCGATCGCAGTTGGTGAGCAGGGCCAGCCGCCAGCCGGCGGCGCGGCAGGCGGCGAGCGCCTCACCGACGTCCGCGAACACGGGCCAGAAGGGGAGCGTGACGGCCAGCGCATCGGCATCGTCGGCTCCCAGCGGCAGCGACAGGTCCTGGGCGGCCCGGCGCAAGCCCTCGGCGAGGACGGCGCGGTACCGAGGGAAGGGCGGCGCCGCCTCCAGCTCGGCCTCGCGTCGCATGTACCCCTCCAGGACGTCGCCGCCCCGCCCCGGAAAGAGGAGCTCGGCGGTGGTGCTGACGCCGTGCCGCCAGTCGATCAGCGTCCCGAAGCAGTCGAAGGTGAGCCAGCTGCCGCTCATGAGCGGCGAGCGTAGCAGCCGGGACAGCGGTCGTCGCCCGCCCCCTGATTCGTGTCCTCCCGGGGCCGAGGGAAACCCCCCGGTGAGAGGCATTCGAGGAGGAGTATCCTGGCTCACGTTTCATGACAGCGATAGCATCGGACGCCAGCCCCGGCTGACAGATGAGGGGGAGGCGGCGACTGGCCTTCCGAGCCATCGTCATCGCGGTGGCGGCCGCGGCGGTGGTGGCCGCCGCGGTTGGCTATCTGCGAACCGTCGACGTCCCGGTCCTCGAGCCCAAGGGCACGGTGGGGCTCCAGGAGCTGCACCTCATCCTCTTCGCGGCCGGTCTCAGCCTTCTCGTCGTCGTCCCCGTGTATGCCCTGGCGATCACCTTCGCGGTGAGGTATCGAGAGGGGAACGCCCGCGCCCGGTACGAGCCGGGGTTGGAGGCGAACACCAGGGTCGAGGTGGTGTGGTGGGGCATCCCCACCCTGCTCATCGTGGTCCTCTCCGTGGTCACCTGGACCAGCTCACAGGCCCTGGATCCGTACCGTCCCCTGAGCTCGTCGGCGCGACCCCTCACCGTGCAGGTGGTCGCCCTCGACTGGAAGTGGTTGTTCATATACCCCGACCAGCACATCGCCGCAGTGAACCAGCTGGTCGTCCCCACGGGCACGCCGGTGAAGCTCCTGATCACCGCCGACGCGCCCATGAACGCGTTCTGGATCCCGCAGCTGGGTAGCCAGATCTACGCCATGCCGGGGATGCAGGCGCAGCTCAACCTCGATGCGACCACGCCGGGCGCCTACACGGGGCTGTCGGCGAACCTCAGCGGGATCGGCTTCTCGAGCATGAGCTTCGAGACCCGCTGCACCAGCCAGGCTGGATTCCAGAGCTGGATCGCCACGGTCCGGGCGTCGCCGTCGAGGCTTGACGAATCCACCTACGCGGCGCTGGCCGTGCCGGCGGTGAACCCCAGGGTCTCGTACTACATCGACGACGCCACCGGTCTGTTCGACAGCATCCTCGCCAAGGAGCAGATGATGGCCGCGCCCGCGAGCGCGGCCGACCCGCCCCCGCTCCCCGGCGCGGTGGCGGCCCGAGCCGATCCGTGATCGCGCCCGACATCTTCGGGCGGCTCACCTGGAACGCGCTCTTCCCCAGCGAACTGGTCACCCAGGTGGCGGTGGTCAGCCTGGGCCTGGTCGTGCTCGCCGTGCTGGCCCTGGTCACCCGGATGCACCGCTGGGGCTGGCTCTGGCGGGAGTGGCTCACCACCCTCGACCCCAAGCGGATCGGGGTGATGTACATCATCGTCGCCATCCTGATGCTGGTCAGGGGCGGTGTCGACGTGCTCCTGATGCGAGCCCAGCAGGCCACCTCGGTGGGCACGTCCCAGGGCGTGGTGTCGACGAGCACCTTCCAGCAGCTCTTCTCCGCCCACGGCACGATCATGATCTTCTTCGTGGCCATGGGGCTGATGTTCGGCCTCATCAACCTGATCGTGCCGCTCCAGATCGGTGCCCGCGACGTGGCCTTCCCGTTCCTCAACGCGACCAGCTTCTGGCTCTTCTTCACCGGGATGCTGATCATCAATGCCTCGCTCGGGATCGGCGAGTTCTCGGCGGCGGGCTGGCTCGCCTACCCACCCCTGTCCGAGCTCCAGTACAGTCCCGGCGTCGGGGTCGACTACTGGATCTGGAGCCTCGAGATCGCCGGAGTCGGCAGCCTGCTCTCGGGGATCAACTTCTTCGTCACCATCCTGCGGATGCGCTGCCCGGGCATGAGCCTGATGAAGATGCCGATGTTCTCCTGGAGCGTGCTCTGCAGCATGTTCATGGTGATGTTCGCGTTCCCCGTGCTGACCGTCACCCTGACGCTGCTCTTCCTCGACCGGTCGATCGGCACCCACTTCTTCACCGCCGGCGGCGGCGGCAACATGATGATGTACGTCAACCTGATCTGGGCCTGGGGCCATCCCGAGGTGTACATCCTGGTGCTGCCCGCCTTCGGGATCTTCTCCGAGGTGGTGGCCACGTTCTCGCGGAAGCCTCTCTTTGGCTACGCCTCCATGGTCATGGCCCTGCTGGCGATCACCCTCCTCTCCTTCACCGTCTGGCTCCATCACTTCTTCACCATGGGCGCCGGTGCCGACGTCAACGCTTTCTTCGGGATCATGACGATGATCATCGCCATCCCCACCGGGGTGAAGGTCTTCAACTGGCTGGCGACCATGTATCGGGGGCGGATCCGCTTCAGCGCGCCGATGCACTTCTTCATGGGCTTCATCGGTCTGTTCACCATCGGCGGGGTGGCCGGGGTGATGCTCGCCGTCCCGGCCATCGACTACCAGCTCCACAACAGCCTCTTCCTGGTGGCCCACTTCCACACCATGATCGTGAGCGGCGTCCTCTTCGGCGACTTCGCCGGGGTGATCTACTGGATGCCCAAGATATTCGGCTTCCGGCTCCACGAGCGATCGCTGCGGTGGTCGTTCTGGTGCTGGTTCGTCGGTTTCGTGCTCGCCTTCGGGCCGCTCTACATCCTCGGGTTCATGGGGATGACCCGGCGCACCAGCCACTACGCGGTCGCCACCGGCTGGCAGCCCCTGCTGATCGTGGCCGGGCTCGGCGTGCTGCTGATCGCGACCGGGGTCGTGATCATGCTGGTGCAGCTGGCGTGGAGCGTCTGGAAGCGCGCCGAGAACGCTGACAGCACCGGTGACCCCTGGGACGGGCGGACCCTGGAGTGGTCGACGTCCTCGCCGGCGCCGGCTTACAACTTCGCGGTGACACCGGTCGTGCAGAGCCGGGACGCCTTCTGGGCGTCCAAGCAGGCGGCACGGCGGGGAGCCCTGGCGCCGGCCCGGGTGTACACCGACATCCATCTGCCCCGGAACACGGGGGTCGGGCCGGTCATCGGGGCCCTCAGCTTCATCCTCGGGTTCGCCGTGATCTGGCACATCTACTGGGCGGCCGCGGTCGCTCTGGTGGTGCTGATCCTGGTGGTGGTGATCCGCACCACCGGGACCGATGACAGCGAGCGGACGATCGCGGCGGCCGAGGTCGCCCTCGCCGAGGCCGGGGGTGAGGTGAGCCGGAGGGTCGCATGATCAGGGTCGAGGCACACCCCGCACCCGTGGACGCCCACGCCGCCGAGGCGGATGAGCGCACCGTGTTCGGCTTCTGGGTGTACATCCTCACCGACTGCGTGCTCTTCGCCAGCCTCTTCGCCACCTACGTGGTGCTCCACGGCAACACCGCGGGAGGCCCGTCCGGCCACCAGCTCTTCGAAATGCCTTACGTGCTGGCCGAGACCATGGCGCTGCTCGCCAGCAGCTTCACCTGCGGGCTGGCCATGCTGGCCGCGGTCAGGGGGCGGACCAGGCTCGCCGTCGTGGCCCTGGCACTGACCTTCGCCCTGGGAAGCACCTTCCTGGCGCTCGAGCTCAGCGAGTTCCACCATCTGGCGGTGATCGGCGCCGGCTGGTCGCGGAGCGGGTTTCTGTCCGCCTACTTCATCCTGGTGGGGACCCACGGGCTGCACATCACGGTCGGTCTCCTCTGGATGGCGGTGGTGGCGGCTCGGATCTGGTGGTCTGGCCTGGGCCGGGGTGAGCTTCGACGTCTGACCCTGTTCGGCATCTTCTGGCACTTCCTGGACCTGGTGTGGATCTTCATCTTCAGCGTCGTCTACCTGATGGGAGCGGCTCACCTGTGAGCGAGCGGCGGCATGCGACCTCGGCCCCTCTCCCGGGTGTGGGACACCTCAGCCTGCGCGCCTACGTGAGTGGGTTCGTGGCCTCGCTGGTGCTGACCATCGGAGCCTACCTCCTGGTGGTGGAGCGCGCCGTCAGCGCCGGCACGCTGATCGCCCTCATCCTGGTGATCGCCGTCTCGCAGTTCGCGGTGCAGCTCGTCTTCTTCCTCCATCTCGGCGCGGAGGCGAGGCCGCGGTGGCGGCTGGCCATGTTTCTGACCATGGTCACGATCGTTCTCATCCTGGTGGTGGGCTCGCTGTGGATCATGGGGAACCTGAACAGCCGCATGAGCATGCCTGAGCAGGAGCAGTACATGAGCTCGCAGGGCGGCCTATGACCGTGGCGGTTGCGCGACGCCGCAGCGTGGCAGCGCGGCCTGGCGACGGCATGTCGCGACGCTGGGTCGCGGCGGCCAGGGACGTCGTCGCCGTCGCCAAGCCGGGGATGATCGCGGCCAACGATCTCACCGCCGCCGCCGGCTGCCTGCTGGCCTCCCGGGGTCACGTCGGCGCGGGGGTGCTGGCGGCGACCCTGGGCGGAGCGTCCCTGATCATGGGGTTCGCGTGTGTTGCCAACAACTACCTGGATCGCCGCATCGATGGGGCGATGGCACGGACGCGGGGCCGGCCATTCGTCAGGGGCACGCTGCCGGCGCCGGCCACGCTGGTCGCCTACGGTGCCGGAGCGGGCGCCGGGGTCCTGGTCCTGGCGTCCTTCGCCAACCTCCTGACCGCGGCCATCGGCGGCCTCGCTCTGGTGTTCTATGTCGTCCTCTACGCCGTGGCCAAGCGCCGCTCGAGCTGGGCGACGCTGGTGGGGGCGGTTCCCGGAGCCGCGCCGGCCATCGCCGGTTACTGTGCGGTGAAAGGTCGCATCGACGGCCCGGCGCTGCTTCTCTTTGCCGCCCTCGTGCTCTGGCAGATCCCTCACTTCTACGCCATCGCCGTCTACCGCAGCGATGAATATCGGGCCGCCCGGCTTCCCACCATGCTGCAGGCTCGGGGGATGCGGAGCACCCGGGCACAGATGGTGCTGTGCATGGGCGGCCTGGTGGGTGCCGTGGCGGCGCTCACGGTGGTGGGCGCGGTTGGGGTGGTCTCGCTGGGCATCGCCGGGATCGCCGGGCTCGGCTGGCTGGCGGTTGGGCTCCGGGGCTTCGCAGCTCCTGATGCCGCCGCGTGGGCCAGGCGGGTGTTCCGCGTCTCTGTGGTGGTGCTGGCGGCGCTATCGGTGTCGGTGGCGCTCGGAGGGGTGCTGCCCTGAGCCGGTGAGGCCCCCATCAGCGGCTGGCATCGAGGCTGTCCGCGATCGCCGAGGCCCAGCCTCTGATCTCAGCCCAGTCACGGGAATCCGCCTCCTGGACGCGCAGGGCGGCAACCATCGCGCGCTCCGAGAAGCTGAGCGTCCGTCGCGCGATCCTGCCTCCGAAAAGACGATGCTCCCGGGCTCCGGTGGCCTCCACCACCGCGGACACGTCCACCGGATTCTGCGCCGGCTTGGGCGGCTCCCCCACCGGTCCGCTGGAGAAGAGCCACACCGGGCGTGCCCGCAGGGCTGCGGTCGAGCGCTCCACCAGGTCGGTGGCCGCCGTCAGCCAGTGCCCGAAGTACACGCCGCTGCCCAGGACGGCGGCATCGAAATCGTCGATCACAGAGAGCGACTCGGGTGGGGCGACGACCACATCGAAACCCCGCCCGGTCAGCACCTCCGCGATCGCCTCCGCGATCTCCGCCGTCGCCCCGTGCTTGGTCGCCGCCGACACCAGGACCTTCATGCGGAACCCGCCGCCCGGAGGTCAGGCCGGCCCGGCGTGCTTACCGTGGACAGCTCCACCCCCATGTCGGCGAGGTGCAGCAGGGCGGCGCGATGCGAGTCCGGCGCGCTCAGGGCACCGATGGCCGGACGCTCGATCGGCTCCGTCGCCGTCGCCTCGGGGTCGACGGCGACGTTGAGGCCGAGCATGAGAGCCTCACGGGCGGTGGTCGACACGCACATGTGGGTGAGGAAGCCGACGATGACCACATCGGTCACCCGTCGCTCCTCGAGCCAGGAGGCGAGGTCAGTGCCGGTGAACGCCCCGAACACCTCCTTGACGAACTCGCGCTCGGTGGCGACGCCCGGCCGGGGCCCGAAGCCTGGGGTGAACTGAGCTCCCCAGGTCCCGGGCTGGAACCCGGCCGGCTCGTCGGGCCGGTTGTGATGGCGAACCCAGGCGATCGGGATGCCCTCGGCCCGGGCCCGCTCGACCCGCCGGGCGATGGCCGCCACCGCCTCGGCATGGCCGGGGACGGGGAAGTCTCCCTCGGGCGAGAACTCGTTCTGGGCGTCGATGACGACGAGAGCTTGCATCGTTCTCCACCTCAGGGCTCGGGACCGGTGCGGACCCGCCGGATGGTACGCCGCCCGGCAGCCGGCGGCGGCTCGAGGGGCAGCCTTCTCGGCGCTCCGGACGCATTGTGGTCGCGGGCTTAGAATCGCGGCTCTGGGGCAGCTCACCGCCGACAGGAGTCAGCGGACGCTCGAGGAGGCGGCGGAGTCGATGATCGTGGATCGGATCCGGCATGAGTGCCGCGGCGACGTCTGCGAGCTGCGGGCACGGGTGCGATCGGAGGCGTGGAGCCGCGAAGAGTTCGAGGTCTGGTA
>DASPQV010000027.1:0-11694 GCA_035624785.1 Binatia bacterium
CTGCGGGGGCAGAGCCCCCGCATGTGGCTGCAGCGCAAATGTTCCCCGGCGGGGGTCTGCGGGGCCAGAGCCCCGCATGCGGCCGGAGCGCAGACGTTCCGCGGCGGGGGTCTGCGGGGGCAGAGCCCCCGCATGTGGCTACAGCGCAGATGTTCCCCGGCGGGGGTCTGCGGGGGCAGAGCCCCCGCATGCGGCCGGAGCGCAAATGTTCCGCGGCGGGGGTCTGCGGGGCCAGAGCCCCGCATGCGGCCGGAGCGCAGATGTTCCGCGGCGGGGGTCTGCGGGGGCAGAGCCCCCGCATGTGGCTGCAGCGCAAATGTTCCCCGGCGGGGGTCTGCGGGGCCAGAGCCCCGCATGCGGCCGGAGCGCAGACGTTCCGCGGCGGGGGTCTGCGGGGGCAGAGCCCCCGCATGTATGATTGGCGGCCCGCCGGCGCCGGCATGCGACCCGGGGCGCCCGGGAGGTCGAGAGGGACTGCCATGGAGGGGCTGAGCGCGGCCCCGGAGACACTCGCGCCAGGCGTGATGGTGCCGGATAAAGACCGCGCCGTCCTCGTTATCGCTGAGGATGGCGAGCTGGCGGTTGGTCTCCGCGAGCACCTGGAGCGCGAGCTGGTCATCGTCAAGGACGCCCGTCCCGGCGAGGCTGCTGCTGCCGCTGATTCTTGCCGTCCGTGGCCGTGGATGCTGGTCGGGGCGGTTCCTCGGCTGCCGCGTCAGCTCGCCGGCCGGCTCCGCCGACCCTCGCTCATCGCCTGGTACGGCCCAGCTCCGGCTCCGCTCCCCCGCCACGCCCGAAGCTTCTCCCGCTTCATGGACCTGGTGGCGGAGGTGCATGGGAGCCTGGTCAGAGAGGTAGGAGGCATGCGGCTCGCCATCGGCTCCGGCGTCGACCTGCCCGGCGGCACGCATCTCCGCAGCTCCGAGCTGCAAGCCCTCGTCTCCACCCCGGCTGGGTTCGATCTACCCGCCTCGGCCTTCCGGGCTGCGGAGGTCGCGCTCCGCCGGCACCGGATCCCCCTTCGTCCGGGGCGCGATCCGGAGAGCGGCCTGGTGGTGCTCCGGCCGGGTGCCTCGTGAAGGCCAATCCCGAGGTCATCGTCCTGGAGGACGATCCCGACCAGCTCCAGGAGCTGTGCCGTCACCTCGCCGACAAGGGCTTCCACGCCCTGGGAATGCGCAGCGCAGCTCGGGCCATCAGCGTTGTGCGCGACGGAGGGCCAAGCTGCCAACCCATCGTGGCCATCGTGGACTGGGACTTGAGCATGGCTCCCGACCGTTCGGCTAGCAGCACCGACTTCCTTTGCGTCCTGGCCCGTGGAGCCCCCGAATGCCTGGCCATGGTCTACACCGCCAACGCCGACTCGTTCCGGGCGCGCAGTGAGATCCACCGCGCCCACCCCCGGGCCTGGCTACACGACAAGCGAGAGGGTGACGCCTCGCTGCTCGAGCGTTTGGACCGGGTGCTGGATCGCAACGTCGGCGACCTCAAGGTCCAGGACGGATGCCTCATCGTCCACGTGCCAACCCAGGACCGGTACTTGCATCGGGAGGCGGTCCGCTTGGTGGTCCACCATCCGGAGCTGGTGACGCTGCGGTCGGACACGGCCGCCCGCGCGGTCCGCCGCTTCGCCGTCTGGCTGGAGCAGCATGGCTCAGCGGCCCGCGTGGTGAGCCACGGCAGCCGCCGCTACCGTCTGGCCACCGTCGACACGCCGGCCGCTCGCCCCGGAGCGCGGCAGCCGTGAACCTGACCCTCGCCGAGGTGCGCGATCTACCCCTCGCCGCCGCCCTCTTCGACTGGGACGGCGCGCAGATCGCAGCCACCCCGGATTGGCAAGGAGGAGGGGCGGGCACCGTCCTTTTCGGCCTCAGAGCGATGCGGCTGGCGGTGGCAACGGCCCCTCCCGATCCGGCGGCGGCTGCAGTCCTCGACCTCCTCCTGGCGGAGCTGTCCGCGACCGCTGCGAGCCTCCACGGACCACAGCGACTCCAGGTGGGAATGCTCGCCGCCTCACTGCACCTGGTCGCGGGACGGCGGGTCAGCACCTCGGGCACCTCCCACCATGTCATCGACATGGCGGCCGCCGGAATCAGCGCCCGCACCGCGCTGCGACTCCGTGTCGACGGGCGGCCATCGTTCCCCGTGCAGGCGCCCGAGGTCG
Source organism: Binatia bacterium (assembly GCA_035624785.1). Taxonomy (GTDB): domain Bacteria; phylum Chloroflexota; class Dormibacteria; order Aeolococcales; family Aeolococcaceae; genus JAJZNI01. The sequence continues at coordinate 2,165 of DASPQV010000027.1, forward strand.
CTGCCCTCTGCCTGGTCCAGCTGGCAGTGAATGCGGAGCGCCACACCCGGACCAGTGAGGTGCGGCTCCTTCAGGAGGCAGGCGCGTTCCACCTCGTTTGGGCCGGCCATGCCGGGTGCGCCGAGATCGTCACCTCCCGCCGCCATCTCGACCGGGAGCGCTGGGGGATGGGCTTCTGCCGGGTGGCGGCCGACACCCTGGGCGCGGCGGTGATCCCTCTCGCCGATCGCGGTGACGGGACGGTCGGGGCCACGCTGGAGCTGGGATTGAACGATCTGGCCCTTCCACTGGCGGTCATCCGAGGACATCGGGTGCTCAAGGCCACCCGAACCTGGGACGAGGAGACCTCCTCTGTTCCTGGTGCAACCGTCGAGCCCGGCTCACGGATCGCGGTCTGTCTCGAGGCCGCCGCCGCGCGACCGGGGAGGGTTGTGACCCACGACGGCTGGTGCGCCCGACTGGTCGGGGACCGCTGCTGGATCGCGATCCCACCCGACGACATCGTCGATCGGGCCCGCGACGTCCTGGACGGGATGGTTCACGAGCGAGCCCTCTGGGAGGGGGTGAGCGAGCCGCATCAGAGCCGGGTCTTCGCCCTGGCCTCGCTGCTCGCCGCGCGGCTGGGCACGGCTCTGCCGCGGGTCCCCGCCGGCGTCTGGAATCAGCGGATGGCCCGGCTGGCGGCGCAACTTGGGATCCCGATGCCGGCGGCGCGGTTCCGAGGGCTAGGTGCGCTGGACCCGCGGGTCGTCGCCTATCTCGCCGCCGAGGTGGGTGCGGGGATCACGACGCGAGGCGACGAGCTCGTGCTCCGCGTCCGCCCAGGCCTGGAGGCGGACCCGCGGCTCAGCGACCTGGTCCACGTCGAGGACGGCGTCCGTTTGAGCTGACCCTGCGCTTCGTCGCGGACGGCCGAACACCGCTGCGGAACCGTCTGGGTCGCCCCACAATGCCGCCATGCTTACCGCTCGCGCCGGCCGTCTCACGGCTGCCCTCGCCATCCTGGCCTCCTGCGTCGCCGCCTGCGGGTCGACGACGGCCACCAGCCACTTTGCCTCGACATCCACGGCCGCGGTGTCTCCGACCGTGAGCTCGAGCGCCGCCGCAACACCGGTGGCGACCGCGACGCCCACGCCAAGCGCCGCCACGGTGGCGTCGTGCGCTGGCGGTGCCGGGCCGGCGACGGGCAGCCCGATCCTCGCCATCGAGCCGACCCCGGACCAGGTCGCGCTCGTCGACCTCTCCGGAGCAGTGCTCAACCAGACCGGGATCAGCTCGCCGGGCCGCTGGCCGGTTGGGTACGGCCCGGACGGTGTCTACCTGTACGACACCGTCACCGGGGACCTCTCCCTCTTCGGCGCGACCGGCCAGCCGAAGGCCCTGGGCCAGATCGCGCCGATGGGCGACGGGGACCTCTTCAGCGCCGCCGAATCGCCGAACGGGCAATGCTGGCTGTTCTCGGACACCACCTTCGACACCACCCTCAATGGCACCACCAAGCTGTACGCGGGGATCGGCGCCGCGGCGCCTGTCGTCATCACCACCCTGAAGCGCTCCGACGGCGATGGCGGTGGCTACAGCCTGCTCGCATGGGACGCCTCTGGCGTCATCCTGGGCACTGCGCCGACCGGTGTCGGCGGTGGGCCCTCACCGTTCGTCGACTACTCCAACATCACCGTGGTCCGCCTGGACCCGGTGGCGCTGAGGACCTCCTCGCCGCTGTGCGGCAGCCTCAGCTTCGAGGGGACCGGACCGGACGGGAGTCTCGCCTGCGTGACCCGGTTGGGTGAGAACGCTCCGGCCCAGGCCGGGATCCAGGTCGTCCGTCCTGGCGGGACCTCTGTGTCGGTCTCCACCGGCCAGCCCATGGCGGGGCACGTCCTGCTCCCCGACGCCTCGACGGTCGCGTACTGCACCACCGACGACAACCCGGCGCCGGACGGCGCCCTGTGGACCGAGACCCTCTGGGAGGCGCAGCTCGGGGCCACGCCGATCTCGCCGCGCAAGCTCATGAGCGGCGACCAGGGTTGGTGCGAGACCGGAGCCGCGGTGAGCAACACGTCGATCGCCGAGATCCTCAACAGCAACGGTGCGCAGAACGCCGGGGACCTCGCCATCGTCGATCTCACCACCGGGGGGTACACCAAGATCGGAAGCGCGGCGGTCATCCTCGGGTTGCTCTGACAACCCGGCGGACATCCTCGGCCCGCTCTGACGCCGGCCTCGCCGTGCTCGGCCTGACGCGCCCCCCCGGCCACCGACCCGGGTCCCAGCCCGCGGCTACCGGTCCAGGTTGGGCTCCCACCAGGGGTCGGGCTCGCCGGCCCAGCCCTCCGCGCGGTGGACCGCGGTCACCACGGTCTTGATGTTGCCGCGCACGTTGAAGTCGCCGACCACCTCGAGGTAGCGGGGGTCGAGCAGGGCCACCAGGTCGTCGAGGATCCGGTTGACCGCGGCCTCGTGGAACATGCCCTGGTCGCGGAAGCCGTTGATGTACAGCTTCAGCGACTTGAGCTCGACGCAGCGTGGTCCGGGTACATAGCGCACGTTGATCGTGGCGAAGTCAGGGAAGCCGGTCTGAGGGCAGACGCAGGTGAACTCGGGGATCGTGAACTGCACCGTGTAGTCGCGGTCGGGACTGCGGTTGTCGAAGCTCTCCAGGCGGTTCTCCTCGATGGCGCGCTGGCCGGGCAGCAGTTCGCTCATGCGGCGGGCTCACGGAGCAGGCCGCGGAGGGCGGCCAGCCGGATGGGGGCGAAGGAGGTGTGGCGGTCGTAGGCGTCCACGCCCTCGACCCGCTTGACCACGGTCACGATCAGGTAGGTGAGCGGCGTGGCCACCACCTCGTAGGCGACCTTGAGCAGCCAGACGCTGCCGATGCTGGTCAGCACCACCGAGCCGGGCAGCACGCCCAGGAAGCCGGCCGAGATGAAGATCGCGCTGTCCACCCCCTGGCCCACCACCGTCGAGCCGATGGTGCGGGTCCAGAGGAAACGGCCGCGGGTGAACAGCTTGAGCTTGGCGAGCACGAAGCTGTTGAGGAACTCGCCGCAGAGATACGCCGCCAGCGAGGCGCCGACCAGGCGGGGGGACTGGCCGAGGATGGCGGCATAGGCCGACTGCCCGTGGAAGCTGGGGTCGGAGGGCAGCACGATGGCGATGGCGACGAAGCCGACCGCCACGATGTTGGCCAGGAAGCCGGTCCAGATCACCATCCGGGCGGTGGCGTAGCCCCAGACCTCGGTGAGCACGTCGCCGAAGAGGTAGGCGAGGGGGAAGAGGACGATCGCCGCCGGGGCGGTGAGCGGGCCGATCCTCGCCGTCTTGGCAGCGATGATGTTGGAGGTCACCAGGCAGGCGACGAACAGCGCGCTGGCGCCGAGGAGGAGCGGGCTGATCCGGTAACCACGGGCAGGCCTTTCCATCGCCGACAGGGTAGACGATGCTCGGCCCTGGCACGCCGGCGGGGAGGCCGCGATCAGGCGGGCACCGGCCACCCGGCGCAGCGGACGACCTCACCCGCAGCGTCCACCAGCCGGCTGGGGAGGCCCAGCGCGGTGAGCCACCTGGGAGCATCCTCACCCCGGACGATCGCCGCCGTGGACGCCGTGTTGGCATCGACGCAGGAGGCGGCGACCACCGAGACGGTGCGCCATGGCCCGGCGGCGGGCAGGCCGGTTCGCGGATCGATGATGTGGTGAAGGGTCGCCGTCCCACGGGTCCAGCGCCGCACTGTGGTGCTGGAGGTGGCCACCGCTCCGGACCTGATGGCGATGGTCTCGGCGTCCGGATCCGCCTCTGCGGCGCTGTCCTCGGCGACCTGGATGTGCCAACCCTCGACCGGTGGCGCTCCCGCGGTCGCGATGTCGCCCCCCAGGCTGACCAGGACGCCGCACCCCGCCTCGGTCGCGGCGGCTTCGGCCGCCATGTCGGCGGCGAGCGCCTTCCCGGTGGAGCCCAGGTCGATCTCGACGTCGCCGGGAAGGAAGACGCGGCGGCGCGCGTCGTCGAGGTGGATCCGCTCCCAGCCGGGGACGGGCCGGCGGAACAGGTCGAGCGGTTCTGCGACGGGAGCCACGGACTCGAAATCCGAGTCGTAGCCGGAGGCCCTGAGGGCCGCCCCAACGGTCGGGTCCACCAGTCCATCGGTGAGGCGGGCGGCGCGCAGGGCCACCCGGAGAGCGCGGGCCAGCAGCGGCGAGATGGTGACGTCGCGACCTCGCTCGCGATGCAGCGCGCTGAGCTCGCTGTCCTCGCGGAACCGGCTGCAGCTCCGGTCGATGGCGGCAACCACCCGGTCAGCCGCGGCCTTGGCCGCAGCGAGGCGGTCGGGGCGGGCCGCGGCCACGTGCATGGAGGTGCCCATGACACGGTCGATGGCGATGGCGGGCCGGATCATCTCGAGGACGGCGCCTCGACCAGCCGGAGTGCCAGCATCGGGCAGGCGCTCACCGCACGGCGCGCGTGGTCGAGAAGATGCTGGGGAACCGGCCCCGGGGTGGCGATCGGATAGCCCCACTCGTCGAGCAGGACCTTCTCGGGCAGCAGCTCCGCGCAGTAGCCGCGGCCATCGCAGCGGATCCGGTCGAAGGCGAGCGAGAACCCGGGTGGGGCGCCTCGCGGGCGGGGCGGGGTCGCGCCCGGGCGGGTTCTCCCCACCAGCTCGGATGACTCGCCCATCAAGCGGCTCCGGCGGCGACCGGACGCCGGTCCATCATGCAGCCGCGGCGCGCCTGGTGAAGCCGGAAGTCCTCGTCGAAGACCGTGAGCGCGGAGCGGACCAGCCCGGCCGCGCCATCGGGGTGACGGCAGGCTCCGCGCCCCGGCAGCTCCGCGCTCCAGCGCTCCAGCCGGACTAGGTCATGCGGCTCCGGCCACCCGTCCGCCAGCCGCCCGAGCGCTGCGGCGATCGCGCCGAGGCCGAAGACGCAGGGCCCGCACTGCCGGACGCTCTGCTCTGCGAGGTAGCCAGCGATGCCCGCGGTGGCGGCGACGCCGCAGGCGCTCGCCGGGAGCGCCGCGACCACCCCGCAGCCCAGGGAGCGGCCGGCCTCGCGGAGGCGATCCGGGTGGAGGGGCAGGTTCCAGGCCTCGCCGGCGCCGATCCAACCGCCGAAATAGCCGCCCACAAGCAGGGCCTGGATGGCATGGCTTCGCCCACCGCTCCTCTCGACGGCCTCGCCCAGCGGAGTGCCCAAGGGGACCTCGAACACCCCAGGACGGCCGACGGAACCGGTGACGGTGATCAGCAGGGTGCCATGGTCCCGGAACCAGCCGTCGCCGAGCCGCGCGATGAGGGCGACCGAGGCCAGGCTCTCGACGTTCTGGACCAGGGTCGGCCGCCCGCCTACCCCGGCCTCGAAGGGCCGGGGTGGTGTGCTGGTGGGCAGCGCGATCCCCCGGTTGACGAAGTGGACCGCGGCCGTCTCCTCGCCGGAGACATAGCCGACCGGCGCTCGGAGGACCCGGAAGCGGCGGCGCTCCCTGGGAGGACGCTCGGCGAGGGCGCGGAGCATCGCCTCGGCCGCGTCGAAGTGCTCGCGCCCGACATAGAGAACGACCTGCCGAGCACCCACCGCGGACGCGGCCAGGACCGCGCCGTCCAGGACGAGGTGGGGCCGGTGCCGCATCAGCACCCTGTCCTTCGAGCTGAGCGGCTCGCCCTCGGCGCCATTGGCCAGCACCACCCGAGGACCTCGCCGCTCGGCCACGGAACGCCACTTGCGGCTGACCGGGAAGCCGGCCCCGCCCCTACCGCGAAGGCCGCTTCGCTCCAGGGCCTCGATGAGCGCGGCGCCGGTGAGGGACGGCGCTCCCAGACGTTGGATGTGGGCACGGCCGGTCTCAGCACCCTCGCGCGGGGCCGGGCCGGAAAGGAACCAGCTCCCGCTCATCGAACGCCCTCGGCAGGGAGACGAGCAGCTCTGGCCCCGGCCAGCGGGTCCACCGGCGCCGAGGCCAGCCGCCATACCAAGCAGATGAGCACGCCACTGCAGCAGGAGACGGTGATCCCCACCAGCCACGCGGAGTGGGAGTCGGTTCCCGTCCCCAGTCCATGAAGCACCGCCAGGGGCCAGCACGCGTAGGCCAGCCAGTGCACCGCTCGCCAGGCCCGGACCCCAATCGCCCGGCGGGCGAGGCTGGTCAGCCCGATGGCAATTCCGAGCTCGAAGCTCAGGGTTCCCAGGCCCAGCCACAGGGTCCGGTACGCTGAGCCGAAGGGCACCGTCGCAGCCGCGATCCCGAGGTTGGTGAAGGGGTCGACCACCGCGGTCACGATGTGCAGCAGCAGGAAGAAGAGGGAGACGAGAGCGAGGTCCTGGTGCACGGCGGCGCTGAGGAAGCTGGGCCAGCCCTGACCACGGACCCGCAGCCGGGTCAGCAGCCCGAGGCAGGCGACCGCGCTCAGCAGCACCAGGCTGACCGCACCGGCACCCCGAGTCGTGTACCAGAGGACCTGGGAACTCATTGACCTCCAGCCTAGGGGGCCAACCTTGCGGAGGCTTGACGTCAGCCTTTCGTCAGTCCAAGCGGATTAGCCTGGGCAAGATGAGCCATCTGACAGAGGCGTTCAGGCGAGCTCGGGCCTGCCGTGAGAACGACGGCGATGCCCTCTGACGGCTGGGAGCGTGACCGAGCGCTCGACCTCCGGAGGCAGATCCGGAACGGTTCGATCGCCCTCGCCGCCGCCGGCACTGCTGTGCTGGCCGGCCTGGCCGCAGCGACCATCCCGGGCAAGACGACGAGCAGCTCCCAGCTTCAGGGGCCCCGCCAGCTTCCCAGCGCCGCCCAGGGCGGCGGCATCGTCACCGGTGGCTCCACGGTTCAGGGCAGCAGCGGAACCACCACCAGCGGGGGGCTTCAGGCTCCGAACCAGCTTCCCAGCCTGGGCCAGGGCGGTGGCGTCAGCGCCGTCACCGGGGGCTCCTGACGTGCGCTCCAGCCCGGCGACGGCGGAGCCCGGCTGGTGAGCCTCCTGGCCAATCTCCACGGCGGGCTGGCCCTCCTCCTGCTCTGCGGCCTGATCTTCGTGGAGGAGGCCGGAGTACCGGTGCCTCTCCTGCCCGGGGATCTGCTGCTGGTCGCCGGCGGGGCCATGGTCGCCGCCGGGGACCCGGTCGGGTTCATGTTCTTCCCCGCCGCCATCGCCAGCTCGGTGGCCGGCGCCCAGGTCGCCTACAGCTGGGCTCGGCTGGCCGGCACCCGGGGTCTCAACGCCCTGGCCCGCAGGATCCATGCCACCGATCACCTGAAGCGGGGCATGCGGCGCGTTCAGGGGGCCGGAGCCACCGGTGTCCTGGTGGGCCGGCTGCTCCCCGGCACCAGGGTGTGCACCAACCTGGTCGCAGGGGCCATAGGACTTCCGCGCCGGAGGTTCCTGCTGGGGCTTCTCCCCTCCGCGGCGCTGTGGGTCGGAATCTTCAGCCTGCTGGGGGTGGCCATCGGCCCAGCGCTTCAGGGTTCCCTGCGGCACGTCGACGCGCTCCTGCTCGAGTGCGCCCTGCTGATCGCCATGGGGGTGATCGCCTACCTGGCCGTCCGCCGCATCCCGGCACGGCGGGGGCGTGGCCGCGGCTCGATGGGGGCGGAACGCGGTTGGGATACGGTGGCCGCCGCAGCCCTCGACATCGCCGCGGTGGGCAGCGTGGTCGTCGGGCTCAACTCGATAGGCAGGAGCCTGCTCCACCTCGGAGGCATCGATGATTGGTTCGATGCTGCCGTCCTGGTTCTGGTCGCCAGCGTCGTCTACGTGGTGGGGACCCGCCGGGGTGCGGGCTGGACCCCCGGCGAGGCGCTCTTCGGCGTCAGCTACGGGCGCGACCCGATCCCGGGATGACGGCGCCCCGCCGCGTCCCCCTACTGCTGGTCTCACTCGCCTGCGCAGCATGCGCGACCGCCCCGGGGCAGCTGACGGTGAACGGCCGATCGCCGGCGCCCGCCGGCGTCCAGACAGCTCCGTCCGGCGGCACGACGCCGGCAACCCCCGCTTCCGCGGCGCCGGCGGTGGTGCAGCTTCCTGGCCAGGCCGCCGCGTTTCTCGCGGTGGCACCGGGGGTCCCCTTCACCGGTGAGCTGCTGATCTCGGATCGGGGCAACCACCGCCTGCTCCTGGTCGGCGCCGATGGCAGCGTGAGCTGGGAATTCCCTTCCCCCGGGCGCACCCTGCCGGTTACCTTCGGTGCTCCGGATGACGCCTTCTACACCCAGGACGGACGCACCGTGATCGCCAACGCGGAGGGTAGCCAGACGGTGACCGCCGTCGACGTGGCCACGAGCACCGTGCTCTGGCAGGTGGGCCACAACGGCGTGAGAGGCACCGCGCCGGGCTACTTCAGCGAGCCCGATGACGCCGTGCCCTCGGCCGACGGGAGCATCTGGGTGGCCGACATCCGCAACTGCCGGCTGGTCCACCTCGGCAGTGGCGGCGCGTGGCTGGGCACCATCGGCGGCGGAGGCTGCCGGCACGACCCGCCGGGGTCACTCGATCTGCCCAACGGAGCGTTCCCTGCTCCCGACGGGTCGCGGGTGATCACCGAGATCGGGGGCAGCTGGGTGACCTGGCTGAACCCCGACGGGACGGTGCGCTGGTCCACCCGGTCGCCAGCTCTCTACCCGTCCGACGCCGTGCCTTACCCGGATGGCTCGGTGCTGCTGACGGACTATTCATACCCGGGTGCCGTTTACCGGATCGACTCCTCGGGCAAGGTGGTCTGGAGCTACCGACCGAGGGGCGCGTCCAGCCTCGACCACCCGTCGATCGCATTGCCGCTGGCGGCCAATCGCGTGGCCGTCTGCGACGACTGGGGAAACAAGGTGCTGATCGTCGACCCGACCACCAACACGGTGGTCTGGACCTTCACCGGGCAGGGCAGCACGCGCCTCTCCCTGCCCGACGGCCTCGACTACCTGCCGGTGGGGTGACGTCGGGGAGCATCGCGACCATGCGTTCGAGACGTCGAGGTCCCGGCTTGCTAGCGTGGGCGCCGGTACCGGGCGGGTCGACGGGAGGTGAACACGGTGTACGGAACGGTGATGCGCGGCCGGGTCAAGCCGGGCAGGCGCCAGGAATTCGAGGATCTGGCCACCCAGATAACCCCCGCCCACGAGGCGGAGGAGCGTGGACTGCATTCGATGGAACTGGCCTGGGAGGACGGGGATCCCGACCGGCTGGTCATGATCATCCACTTCCGCGACCGGGAGAGCTACGTCCGCAACGCCGAGCGGCCCGAGACCGACAGCGACTACCGCCGCATGGCGGAGCTGCTCGAGGGACCGCCGGAGTGGATCGACGTGGCCTATTCGACCTATCTGGGAAAGCCGCTCAGCTCCGCGGCGAGCGCAACCGTCTAGCAGGCCGTTGAAATCCGCCCGGTCAGGGTGAAGGTGGGCGCTTGGGCCGGTGCGAAGCGACTTCAGCCGCCGTCGGAAGGGCAGGTTGCTCGGGTTTCCGGCTGGCAAGGGACCCTTCCAGGGCCTCCCGGGAGCCGTTTCCTCAGTTGGCCGTGGCCAGATTGGCCATCCGCACCAGG
>DASPQV010000028.1:0-124178 GCA_035624785.1 Binatia bacterium
TGCTCTACGCTGCGATCGCTGTTGCCAATGGGTTGACCCTGCCGATGCTGTCCGTCTCCATCCTGGCGCAGCTGCTCGTTATCACCAAGATCTTCCTGCCCGTGCTGGCGGCGCTGATCTGCGCCTGGGGGCTGGCCGCGGCGGCAGAGCCCGGCCGGGCGCCGGCGCCGGAACCCAGGTGCGGCACTCCACAGACGGTGGAGGTCTGAGCGCCTGCGGTCGCGAACCCGTCGACGCAGAGCTCGGCGGGCGCTGACCCCGGTCGCTGGCCTGGCTCGGCCCCCGCTACCACCCGGCTGGGCATCCGGATCAACCAAGCCGGCTCACCCACGCCGCGGCCGGCCTGTCTCGCGGCGGGGTGGGGTCACGTCATCCGGTCAGGCGTGCCTTCCAGACCTCCTCGGAGGGCCAGCGCCGCGACCAGTCCAGGGTCACGAATGAGTAGCGGCTCGCGGCCGCCTCGCCGGGGCGGACCTCGATCAGGTCCTCGACCGTGAAGCCGCTGCCCCGGAGGAGCCGCACCATCTCGCCGTGGTTGAGGTGGAACTCGACGGACTCGTCGTCCGGCCATTCGAAGCGGTGCATGCCGAAGGCGGGTCGCAGAAGCCGATCCGCGGCCGCGACGCCGTCGACGTCGGGAACGCAGAGCATGAGCAGCACGCTGTTCACCATGAAGATGAGCTGCCCGCCGCCACGGAGCAGGCGCGCGGCTTCGGGGATCCACCGGTAGGGGTCGCACCAGATGCTCGCCCCATACTCGGAGATCGCGAGGTCGAAGCTGCGCTCGGGGAGCGGGACCGCCTCGGCGCTGCCGTGGATGAGGGGGAACTCCAGGGCGAACTCGCGCTGGAGCTCGCGGGCGCTGGCCAGCTGCGCCTCCGAGTTGTCGATGCCGACCGCCCGGGCGCCGCGCCGGGCGAGCCAGGCCGAGACGTACGCGGTGCCGCAGCCCAGCTCGATGACGTCGAGGCCGGCGACCTCCTCGGGGAGCAGGTGCAAGTCCGACTCCGGGACTCCCCAGATGCCCCAGCTGGGCTCGGACCGCGCCCATTGAAGGCGGCCCTGCTCCCGGTATTGATCCGCCAGGTGATCCCAGTACGCTCGGTTCCTGCGCGCGTGCTCGGGCAGCTCGCTCACCCCGCGAGCTTAGCGGCCGGCACCAGGAGGCGTGGGGGCGTGCTGAGCGCAGGTTTGCCGCGGGCGGTTCCACCCAGGGAGCTGACACCGCCCGGCCGGCACGAGGCTGCGTGCCAAGCGAGGCTTGGCGCAGGTGGCGGATGCAACGCCACCGAGCCAGGTCGGCGGCCCCCCGGGCCGGCGAGCGCAAGACCAGGCAGTCAGGCCGGCTCGACGTCCGGGCCGGAGCGGAGCACCTGCCCGTGCCGGCCCAATGTGCGGAGCCTCAGTACCGGGTCACCTTCATGGACATGTCGAGCGCCTCGGCGCTGTGGGTGAGCGCTCCCACCGAGATGAAGTCGACCCCGGCCAGCGCGTAGGCGCGAGCGTTGCCAGGCTGGACGCCGCCACTCACCTCGACGACCGCGCGGCCGCGGATCAGGCTCATGGCCTCGCGGACCTGTCCCGGGGAGAAGTTGTCGAGGAGGATACGGGGCGCCTTGTCGTTGAGGGCGATCTGGAGCTCCTGGAAGCAGCCGACCTCGACGATCAGCTCCTCGTTGGGGTAGGCCTTGCGCACCGCCCGCAATGCCGGGCTGACGCCGTTGGTGAGGGCGAGGTGAGTGTCCTTGATCAGCACCGCGTCGAAGAGCCCGTAGCGGTGATTGACGGCGCCGCCGATCCGGGTCGCGTACTTCTCGAGGGCGCGCAGGCCCGGGGTGGTCTTGCGCGTGTCCAGGATCTTGGCCTTGGTGCCCTCCACCGCCTTGACGTAGCGAGCCGTCAGGCTGGCGATCCCCGACAGGCGCTGGAGGAAGTTGAGGGCGACCCGCTCACCCTTGAGGATGGCACGGGCCGGACCGAAGAGACGGATCACGATCTGGTCGGCCTGGACGCGGTCACCATCCTTGGCCTTGGCATCGAACTGCACCCGCGGGTCGACCAGCTCGAAGACACGCCGGGCCACGCTGAGACCGCAGATCACGCCGTCCTGCTTGCAGACCACCTTGCCCCGGCAGGTCATCTCGGCGGGGATCAGGGCGTCAGTGGTGACATCGCCGGGCCCGAGGTCCTCCTCGAGGGCGCGCCGGATCAGCTCATCCAGGTGCTCCGGGGCCAGCGGTTCAGCGATGGGTTGCAGGGTCGCAGTCAAGGCGGTCTCCTCTCTGTGAGCGCATGACACGGGAACCATGCCAGCGATCGCTGCTCGTGGGGAAGTCACTGCGGTGGTGGGCTCCCCGGCTCTCCTCGCGGTGAAGCGCGGCCTCACAGACGAGCCGTGCCGTGGTCAGGCCGAGGGCGGGCAGGGACGGCCGCCGCTCCTCGCCCATCCGGTCGATCACCGCCAGGGCAGCGCGGAGTCCCGCACCGGTCCGGCTGATGCCGCACGCGGACCACATCAGCTCGCGGAGCTCCTGGGCCGCGGCGATATCGCCCAGGCTCGGCGTCGCAGGCGCGCCGGGCAGCTCGTCAGCGCCGGCCGCCACCCGGCCGGCGCACGCCGCCGCCGCGGTCAGCCCCGCCCGGCGGCCGAACACGAGCCCCTCGAGCAGGGAGTTGCTGGCCAGCCGGTTGGCGCCGTGGACCCCGGTGCGGGCCACCTCGCCGCAGGCGTACAGACCGGGGACGGTGGTGGCCCCGTCGAGGTCGGTGACCACCCCGCCGATGGTGTAGTGGGCGGCCGGTGCGATGGGGATCGGCGTGGTGGCGGGGTCGAGCCCGTGGCGCCGGCAGCTCCCCGCCACGGTGGGGAAGCGCGCCTCGAAGCCGTCCGCGAGTGGCCGGCAATCGAGCAGCACGGTGTCGCTCCCGCTGCACGCCAGCTCCTCGGCGATGGCCCGAGCGACAACGTCACGGGGGGCCAGCTCGCCTCGGGGGTCGGCGTCGAACAGGAAGCGGCGGCCCGCCGCGTTGACCACCAGTCCGCCCTCCCCTCGAACCGCTTCGCTGACCAGGAAGGGAGGAGCGCCTGGCAGTGCGGCCACGGTGGGATGGAACTGGACGAACTCGAGGTCGGCGACGTCGGCTCCAGCCCGGTAGGCGAGGGCGACGCCGTCGCCGGTCGCGCCCGCCGGATTGGTGGTCAGTCGCCACAGCGCGGCCGCTCCGCCGGTCGCCAGCACCACGGCCGCGGCGCTCACCCGCCAGCGCCTCCCCGACTCCAGGTCGCTCAGCTCCACACCGACACAGCCCGCCTCGCCGACCACCAGCCGGGTCGCCGCCTGGCCCTCGGCCACCGCGGCTCCGCTCCGGCGAAGCCGTTCGAGAAGGACCCTCTCGACGACGGCGCCGGTGGCGTCCCCGCCGGCGTGGAGGACGCGAGCCCGGCTGTGTGCCGCCTCCCGGTGGAGGTCGAGCGCTCCGCCAGCACGGTCGAAAGCGACGCCCCATCGCTCCAGCTCGGCGACCCGTGCCGGGGCCTCCTCCACCAGCAGCCGCACCGCCAGCTCGTCGCAGAGACCTCGCCCTGCCGCCAGGGTGTCCCGGAAGTGGAGGTCAGGGGAGTCGTCCGGACCCACCGCAGCGGCGATCCCGCCCTGCGCCAGCGGGGTGCATCCGGCCTCCAGGGGACCTTTGCTCACCACCAGCACCCGGGCTCGAGGCACCGCGGCCAGGGTGGCGGCCAAGCCGGCGATGCCGCCGCCCAGCACCACGACGTCCGGGGCCGCTGCTTGCGAGATCACAGAGCGGGTGATGCCGGCACCTCCGCCCGCGGCCCGTCGCTGCCGTCAGCGCGGGCAATCCCGGGCCGGCCGGCTCCGCCGCCCAGCGCCCCTCGAGAGGCGAGGTCCATGCGACTCACCGCGACCCGATGGATCCTCGACTTCACGACGAAGCGCAGCAACGCATCCCCTTTCCACGTCAGGGCCCGCTGGGGTCGACCCCCCGGTCGCCGACGGCCAGCCCCTCCTCGGCCCCCGGCACGACCCCATCGATCAGCCGGGTGCCGAATATTCTAGCAGCGATCGTGATTTCGCACCGATCGTTCAGGCTTCCGACAGATTCGAAGGTGTCGGCGTCCACGGCGGCGATGTAGTCCACGACCAGGTCGGGGCTGTCGGCGAGGCGCTCTGCGGCGAAGTGGATCAAGGTCGTGGCATCCCTCTCGCCCCGGCGGTATGCGGCGCAGGCTGCGGCGAGCCCCCTGGGGATGGCCAGCGCCTGACGGCGCGCCTCCGGGCTCAGGTAGGCGTTGCGGCTCGAGATGGCCAGGCCGTCCGGGTCCCGCACCGTCGGGCAGACCACGATCTCGGTGCCCAGGTCGAGGTCACAGACCAGGCGGCGGATCAGGGCGCACTGCTGGGCATCCTTCTGGCCGAAGTAGGCGCGATCCGGGCGCGCGGCCGACAGCAGCTTGGCGACCACCGTCGCCACCCCCTCGAAATGGCCGGGCCGGAAGGCACCCTCCAGGGTCTCGGTGACGGGGCCGGTGACCCGCACCCGGGTGGCGAAGCCGTCGGGGTACATGGTCTCGACGCTCGGGGCATACACCAGGTCGACGTCCTCCTCGGCGCAGAGGGTCAGGTCCGCGGCGAACGCGCGCGGATACCTCTGGTAGTCCTCGCCGGGACCGAACTGGGTGGGATTGACGAAGATGCTGACGGCGACGCGATCGCACTCGGCTCTGGCTCTCCGGATCAATGACCGGTGGCCGGCGTGCAGGGCCCCCATGGTCGGGACCAGACCCACGGTCATCGCCCCGGCGCGAGCGTGGTCGGAGCTGCGCCGCAGCTCGGCTGGGTCGGTGATCACCGCTGCGCCCGGTCCCGAGGCGGAGCCGGGCGGTGGCATGGGCGTGACGGCTCGATCAGTGATAGGCGTGGGCATCGTCCGGGTAGCTCCCCGACCCCACCTCCGCGGCGAACTCGCGGGCCGCGGCCACCGCCTCGTCGCCGAGGCTGGCGAAGGTCTTGACGAACTTGGCGAGCGGACCGCGAGTGAGCCCGAGCATGTCGTGCACCACCAGCACCTGGCCGTCGCAGTCGGGCCCCGCCCCGATGCCTATGGTGGGGATGCGAAGCGACCCGGTGATGGATGCGCCCAGGGTGCGGGGCATGCCCTCGAGCACGATCGCGAAGGCGCCGGCCTCCTCGAGCGCGAGGGCATCGCTCTCGATCCGGGCCGCGGCATCAGCCTCCCTGCCCTGGACCCGATGGCCGCCGAAAGCGTTGACGAACTGGGGAGTGAGCCCGAGGTGGCCCATCACCGGGATGCCCCGCTCGGTGAGCTGTCGGGTCAGCCCGGCGATGCGACCCCCGCCCTCCATCTTCACGGCGTGCATCCCCGCCTGAAGAAAGCGAGCCGCGTTGCGAATCGCATCCTCGTCGGAGGCGTGATAGGCGCCGAAGGGCATGTCCCCCACCAGAAGCTGCTCCGGCGCCGCCCGGGCCACCGCGCGCGCGTGGTGGAGCATCTCCTCCATGGTCACCGGCAGCGTCGTCGGGTAGCCGAGCATCACCTGACCGAGCGAGTCACCGACCAGGATGACCGGGATCTCGGCCTCGGCGAGGATCCGCGCCGTGGTGTAGTCGTAGGCGGTGAGCACCGCGAAGCGCTCGCCCCGGCGCTTGCGATCCTGGAGGCTGGTGATGGTCATCGGCATGTTCACTGCTCCTCGTGCGGTGGAGCCCCGGGTGTGGTGCTTCGCGTCGGTCCGGGCACTCTCGCGCCCTGACTGGCGCTCGGTGCCCTGGTCTCGGCGCGGTTGCGGCCCGCGCCTGTGCCCAACCTTCGCTCAGCCCGCACCCCCGCGTCTCCTGAACCGTATCCGCTGCCTGCGCTGAGCCTTCGCTCCGCACCCAGCCCCATGCCGCCTGAACGGTGTCCGTTGGCTGCCGGTGCGTTCTCCAGCAGGCGGGCGATCTCCTCGCGTCCCTCGGGACCTGCGAGGCGGAGCGTCTCCCGAGCGGTGACCCGGTAGAGGGCCTCCGCCTCGGGCAGTCCGTTGAGCGCCCCGAGGTGGCGGGCGACCGTGGCGGCGTCGCCACGGACGATCGGGCCGGTCAGCGCCGACCTGGGTCCGACCCGGCGCGCGCTGGCCACCGCCCCGGCCATCAGCGCGGCCAGCCCCTCCTCCGCCTCCTCGAGGCTCAGCCCGCTCCCCTCGAGCAGCTCCGCGGCGACGGCGAGCAGGGCGAGCGGCGCGTTGCCGGCCAGCACGGCGGCGGCGTGGTACAGCGCCCGGCCGCCGGGCTCGAGGGTGACCGGACGCCCGCCCACGTCCCGGGCGATCGCCTCCAGCCAGCCCAGGAGCGGGGGGTCGGCCTCGATCGCCATCAGGCTGCCCCGGAGCAGCGGAGCCGCGTCCTCGCCGGACAGCGACTGGAGCGGGTGGAGGCATCCCAGCGCCGCCCCGGTGCCACGCAACGTCATCAGGGCCTCGGAGCCGACGCAGGCGCTGCAGTGCGCGATACCCCGCCCCGCAAGCCCGGCACCGCTCTCGGCGATGACCGCCGCGACGCCGCTGATGGCGGTGTCGGGCACGGTCAGGAGGGTGAGGTCAGCGGCCCGCACCGCCTCCAGCGGGGCGAACACAGCACGTGCACCGATCCGCGCCGCCAGCCTCGCTGAGCGCTCCGGGTCGCGGCTGCAGATCGTGACAACCCGGTAGCCGGCGCTGGCCAGGGCCACCGCCATCGCGGTCCCGGCCCGCCCCGCACCGACCACCCCGACGGTGGGATGCGAGCGGACCTCACCGGCTGCGCGGACGGCGCACGGTGCCGCCTCGGGCGCATCGCCCTCAGCCTGTCTCTCCGTCTCGGTCACCTCGGATCCAAGCGGGCCAATCCGCGGCGCTCCCCGACCTAGCGCCGATCCGGACCTCGAGGCGCCGAGAGGCGTCCCCGGGCAGGTCGCTCGGCGGGTGCTCCGCGCTCAGTGTACGCCGGCTGGATCGGCGGACACGCCCCTCCTGCCGCGAACCAAATTTTAGCCACTTCTGTCACAAACGTGTGGACGGGGCCGCGCCCATTGCGGCGGATGAGGCTCTGCGCCTGCTTGCGCACCCAGGCCGAAATCGGGAGCACGCCAGCCCAGGGCCGGACGGCGCGCCGGAGAGCTCAGACGGCGGCTGCGGTTGCCTCGACCCCGTCGATGATCTGCCGCATCTCGGCCGCCTCCATGGTCTCGACCTCGGTCAGCCGGGTGGCCAGGGCACGGAGCACCGGCTCACGGTTGCGGAGCACCTCCTTGGCGCGGAGGAAGGCCTGCTCGACCAGGTGATGCACCTCCTGGTCGATCTCGGAGGCAATGTCCTCCGAGTAGTTCCGCTGCTCGCCGAGGTCGCGGCCGAGGAAGACCATCTCCTGGCGCTCGCCGAAGGTGCGGGGCCCGAGCTTGTCACTCATGCCCCACTCGGTGACCATCTTGCGGGCCAGGTCGGTCGCCTTGCGGATGTCGTCACTGGCACCGGTGGTGATGTTGGCCTCGCCGAGGACCAGGTCCTCGGCGCAGCGGCCGCCCAGGATCTGGGCCAGCTGGTCGAGCAGCTCCGCCTTGCTGACCAGGTACTTGTCCTCGGTGGGCAGCGACAGGGTCCAGCCCAGCGCCATGCCCCGGCTCACGATGGAGACCTTGTGCACCGGGTCGGTGTGCTCCAGGGTCATGCCCACCAGGGCGTGCCCCATCTCGTGGTAGGCGATGATCGACTTTTCCCGCTCGCTCATCATCCGGCTCTTGCGCTCAGGACCGGCGATGACCCGGGCGATCGCCTCCTCGAGGTGGGGCATGCTGATCAGCTTGCGGTTCTGGCGCGCCGCCAGGATCGCTGCCTCGTTGATGAGGTTGGAGAGGTCGGCGCCCGAGAAGCCGGGTGTCTGCTTGGCCAGGACCTCGAGGTCGACACCGGGGTCGAGCGGCTTGTTGCGGGCGTGGACCTCGAGGATGGCACGGCGCCCGCGGATGTCCGGGCGGTCGAGCATCACGTGGCGGTCGAAACGCCCGGGGCGGAGCAGCGCCGGGTCGAGGACGTCGGGCCGGTTGGTGGCGGCGATGACGATGACGTGGGTCGACGTCTCGAAGCCGTCCATCTCGACCAGCAGCTGGTTGAGGGTCTGCTCGCGCTCGTCGTGCCCGCCGCCCAACCCGGCGCCGCGCTGGCGCCCGACGGCGTCGATCTCGTCCACGAAGACGATGCACGGCGAGTTCTTCTTTGCCTGGTCGAAGAGGTCGCGAACCCGGCTGGCGCCGACGCCCACGAACATCTCGACGAACTCGGAGCCGGAGATGCTGAAGAAGGGCACGCCCGCCTCCCCGGCCACCGCCTTGGAGAGCAGGGTCTTGCCGGTGCCCGGCGGGCCGACCAGGAGGACGCCCTTGGGGATGCGGGCCCCCACCGCCGTGAACTTGTCGGGGTACTTGAGGAATTCGACGATCTCGGAGAGCTCCATCTTGGCCTCGTCGACGCCGGCAACGTCCATGAAGGTCACCGAGGGCTTGTCGCCGGCGAGCAGCCGCGCCCGGCTGCGGCCGAATGACATCGCCTGGTTGTTGCCCGACTGCGTCTGGCGCAGGAACCACCAGAAGAAGAGGCCGACCATGGCGATGATCAGCAGGTTGGGCAGGATCCAGCTCAGGATGCTCGCTCCTCCGCTCGAGTCGTTGCTGAAGGTGTAGAAGTGGGCATTCTGGAACTCGCTGGTGGCCTCTTCGCTGGAGCCGACCGTGGTGCTGTACTGATTACCACTATTGTCGGTCCAGGTCACGGTGCTGCCATCACCGCTGATCTCCGCGGACTTGATGGCGCCCGGGGCCGTGGGATCCTTGGTGTACTGGGCGACCGCCGAAGCCAGGAACCCGCTGCTCTTCGTGGCGGGACCGGATCCCGGGAAGTGGCCGTAGAGGAGCGCGAAGACGACGACGATCGAGAGCAGGATCAGGAGGTAGGTGAAGCCACGGCGGGACGTGCGCATGCCAGGCCAGGATAGCATGGCCCTGAATTCGCCCCCGATCTGGAGCGCGGCGCCCGGCGGGGGTGGGAGGAGCGGGCCGGATCGTCGGCGGCCGCCGGCGCCGGGCCGGCGGGGCGGAGCCGCGGCCGGCCGGGAGCGTTTGCCGGTGCGGTCGGGGTGAGCCTCAGGCCGGCTGGCTGCGGCCGGGTGCGCCGATCAGCCGTCTCCAGGGTCCGACACCTCCGCGAGCAGGCTCCGCTGGCGCTCGGCGAGGATCGCCAGCCGTCGCCGGGCTCCGGGAAAGACGGCCTCCAGAGCGGGCAGCAGCTCGTGGCGCACCCGGCTGCGCAGGAACCGCGGGTCGCGGTTGCTCGGATCGTCGAGGGGCTCGAGGCCCAGCGCCGCGCAGTAGGCGACGGTCTCCTCCCGCCAGACGTGGAGGAGAGGGCGAGCCAGGCGCCCCTCACGCGCCGCCATGGCCCGGAGACCACGCGGCGTGGCGCCGGTGAGCAGCCGCATCAGCACCGTCTCCGCCTGGTCGTCGGCGGTGTGGCCGAGCGCTATCGCGCTGGCACCGAGCCGGTCGGCGGCTTCGCCGAGAGCCCGGTGGCGGGCGCGCCTCGCCTGATCCTGGAGGGATGGGCCGGGCCTGACCTTCACCCGCACCGCCGAGAACCCGACCCCGGCTCTTTCAGCGAGGGAGGCGACCAGCGCGGCCTCGGCCGCCGAACCGGGCCTGAGCCCGTGGTCCACGTGGACGGCGTGCAGCCGCCAGCCGCGGGGAGGGGCGAGGCGGGCCATCGCCTCGAGCAGGGCGGTCGAGTCGGGCCCGCCGCTGCAGGCGACGACCACGGTTTCGCCGGGCCGGATCACGCCGTGCCGGTCACAGGCGGTCGCCACCGCCCGGCGCACCCGGCTCACCGCCGCGGTCCGCTGGGCAGGGGGCAGGCCGGAGCCGTGAGACGGGCCGGTCGCCATCCTGGCGGCGACCCCCTCACCTGGGACGGCCGCCCCGCTGCCGGCCTGGTCCGAGCCACAGCCGGTGGCGGTACCTGGATTCGAACCAGGGACATACCGGGTATGAGCCGGCTGCTCTACCACCTGAGCTATACCGCCGGAGGATGCGCCGGGGGCCCCGCGGCCAGCCGCCCCGGGCGAGATCCGGCGCTGAGAGGCATGGTTGCGGCGGCTGGATTCGAACCAGCGACCTTCGGGTTATGAGCCCGACGAGCTTCCACTGCTCCACGCCGCACGCGCAGCATAGCGCGTCGCCCGCCCAGGGCAAACCAAGTTCGTGAGCCCCGGGTCCCGCGACCCGGATCCGGCTTGGAGGCGGGTGGTCAGCGCCCGGCGGGGCTGGGTGCCGGCGACACCGGAGGCGGCTTGACGATCGTCGGCGTCGGCGTCGGAGTGGGCGTGGGCGACCCCGGCTTGGCGGCCGACGGCGACGGCGACGGCGACGCGGTCGGCGTCGTCGCGTCGAAGGTCGGCGGCGTGGCATTCAAGCCGCCAGAGCGCGGCACCATCTGGCCGGACGGGGCCACGACGTAGATGCTCTCCCCGGGCAGGTGATAGCCGAGCTTGCGAGCCTGCTCCTCCACCCACGCCGGGCCCTGGGCCTCGGCGATCTCCAGGGAGCGTTCCGCGATCTGCTCCTCCAGAGCGCTGTTGGCCTGCTGGAGCTGGGTGAGCCTGCCCGCCAGGGCTCGGTCCTGCGACACCTGGCCGTAGAACGCATACGCCGCCCACCCGCAGGCGGCCGCGGCGAGCACTGCGAGCAGCCGGCGCACAGTCAGTCGGTGCGGCCGGGGTGGCGAGTCGCGGTCCATGACGGCCCTCTGGAAGACGTGAGCGGGATCGGCCGTGGCGGCCCGCATAGTCTGCGACCGAGTCCCTGAATTGACAAGTTGTTGCCGCAACTTGGAGCCACCGGGCTCAGGCCTCGGCCGCGGCCTCCCATCGCCGTCGCCACTCATCGGCGGAGAGCCCGTGGAGGTCGGCGCCCTCGGCCCGGGCCGCCGTCTCCAGGCGCCGGAAGCGGTCGGCGTACGCGGCCGCCCGCTCCCGGAGCGCGTCCTCGGAATTGACGCGGAGCTGGCGAGCCAGGGAGACGATGGCAAACAGCAGCTCGCCGATCGCCGTGTCCAGTGAGGCTTGAGCCGGGCCAGGTGGAGCCGCGTGGCGCGCGTCGGAATCCGCGAAGCCGACCGCGCCCGCTGCGGGAAACCCCTCTCCCGAGGCGGTGTCCGCCCATCCCAATGGACCGCCACCGGCCTCGGTGGACGCGCTTCCGGCGGGGCCGCCGCTCAGACCCTCCGCAGCACCGGAGCGGCTGCTTCCGCTGCCCGCTCCGGCCGGGCGGCTGATCTCACCCTCCGCGATGGTCCAGTCACCGCCCCGGACCGCCCGCGGTGGAGCTGCCCGGGAAGCCCGGGCCACCGCATCGACGCCGGCCTGGATCGCCGCCAGCGCGTCGGCGACGCTGGGCGTCTCATCGAAGCCGACTCGCGCCGGCCGCTTCTGCACCCCCTGGGCGAAGGCCAGGGCGGGCAGCGCATGAGGAACTCCATCGAGCAGCGAGAGCCGCTCCCGCTTCTCGACCCGCTTGAGCCGCTCCCAGTTGACGACCACCTCCTCGGCGCCGGCGACCGCCGTGTCGCCGAAGACGTGGGGATGACGGTGCACCATCTTGGCCCGGGTGGTCTCGGCCACATGGCCGATGTCGAAGCCATCCGGCTCCTCGGCGGCGATGGCGCAGTGCATCAGCACCTGGAGCAGGAGGTCGCCGAGCTCCTCGCGGAGGGTCTCGGGCCCCCGGAAGTCGATGGCCTCGAGCAGCTCGTAGGTCTCCTCGAGCAGGTAGGGGCGGAGGGAGCGGTGGGTCTGGGCCCGGTCCCAGGGACAGCCACCCGGGGCGCGGAGGCGCTCCACCACCTCGTTGAGCTCACGCAGCGCCTGCGCCGCCTCCTCACGCATCGGGACGCACCGCAGGCACCGGGGCGGCGCCTCTCTCCGGCGGCCGCCTCACCGGCACCGTCAACGGCCGACGGCGGAGTGGCTCCGGCCTGCGTCGGCCGATTCCCCAAGGCCAGCGCGCGCGAAGCCTCCGCTCGACGCGCACCCCGGCGCCTGGACCCCTCGACCCTTCGACATGACCCGTCACCCGCACCGTCCTCTCACGCCGGCACCGCCTGGCGGGCCCGCACCAGCCGGCCCAGCTCGCGAAGCACACGCAGCAGCACATCCTGCCATTCGGCGTCGGCGGTCCGCCCCGGGGCGGGCATGACGTAGAGCCGGGTCGCGGAGGTGGCGGTGTGGGCGCGCCAGCCACGCGCGACCGCTTCCAGGTCGAGGCCGTGCTCGGGGACGAGCTGGACCACCGCGCCCGGGGCGCGACCTCCCGCCGCTCCCCGGCCGTCGCCTCCCGACGCCACCCGGGCCGAGGCGACCGCCGGGCCTCGCGAGGTCTCCACCGACTGCGCCCCGGCGGCCGCGGCGAGCAGGCGCACCCGGAGCGAGTAGACGAGCCCATCGGCCTCGGGGGGCAGGGGGCCGAAACGGTCGGCGAGGCCGCGCGCCGCCCGCTCCAGCTCGGGCTCCACGGCACAGCCGGCCAGGTCCTGGTAGCAGCGCAGGCGGAGACGCTCCTCGGGGATGTAGCCGGCGGGCAGGAAGGCGGGCAGCGGCAGCGACACCGTCACCTGGGCCGGGGCCTCAAGCAGCGGCCGTCCCTGGAGGGCGCGCACCGCCGTCTCCAGCAACCGGTTGTACATCTCCAGGCCGACGGCGGCGATCTCGCCATGCTGCTCCTCGCCGAGCAGGTTGCCGGCGCCGCGGATCTCCAGGTCGCGCATCGCCAGCTTGAATCCCGCGCCCAGGTCCTGGAGATCGCCGATCACCTCCAGACGCCTGTCGGCTCGCTCGGTCAGCGACCTTTCGGCCGGATAGAGGAGATAGGCGTAGGCTCGCTGGCCGGCCCTGCCCACCCGGCCCCGGAGCTGGTAGAGCTGAGCCAGGCCGAGCCGGTGCGCGTCGCTGACCACGATGGTGTTGGCGTTGGGGATGTCGAGCCCGGATTCGATGATCGTGGTGCAGACCAGGACGTCCACCTCGCCGTCGATGAAGGCCCGCATCACCGAGGCCAGCATCTCCTCGTGCATCTGGCCGTGGGCGACGGCGACCCGGGCCTCGGGCACCAGCCGGCGCATCCACTCGGCCTCGCGCTCGATGGTCTGGACCCGGTTGTGGACGTGGAACACCTGGCCCCCGCGGGCCAGCTCCCGGGTGACCACCTCCCGGACCAGGGAGTCCTCGCGAGCGGTCACGTAGGTCTTGATCGGCTGGCGCTCCTCAGGCGGGGTCTGGATGACCGAGAGGTCGCGGATGCCGGCCAGCGCCATGTGCAGCGTCCTGGGTATCGGGGTGGCCGACAGAGAGAGCACGTCGACCGCGACGCGGAGCTCCTTGAACCGCTCCTTCTGGAGCACGCCGAAGCGCTGCTCCTCGTCGATCACCACCAGGCCCAGGTCGCGGAACCGGACATCGCCCTGGAGCAGCCGGTGAGTGCCGATGACGATGTCGACGGTCCCGGTGCTCAGGCCGAGCAGGGTGCCGCGCTGCTCCTCCTCGGTGCAGAACCTGGAGAGCTGGTGCACTGTCACCGGGAACGGCCGGAGCCGCTCCGAGAAGGTGAGGTAGTGCTGCTGGCAGAGCACCGTGGTGGGCACGAGGACGGCCACCTGGCGCCCCTCGGCGACCACCTTGAAGGCGGCCCGCACCGCCAGCTCGGTCTTGCCGAAGCCGACGTCGCCGCAGACCACCCGATCCATCGGCCGTGCCGCCTCCATGTCGCGCTTGATCTCATCCAGGACCAGCACCTGGTCGGGGGTCTCCTCGAAGGGGAAGGCGGCCTCGAGCTCATGCTGCCAATCCGAGTCGGGGGCGCAGGCATGGCCGGCGGCGGCCTCGCGGCGAGAGTAGAGGCCGAGCAGCTCACGGGCGACCTCCTCGGTGCGCTCGCGCACCCGCCTCTTGGTTCGCTCCCACTCGCCGGTGCCGAGCCGGGAGAGGGCGGGGCGGGCGTCCGAGCCCCCTATGTATCGGTCAATTCTGTCCAGATGCTCGACGGGGACGAGGAGGCGATCCGAGTCCGCGTACTCCAGCACCATGTACTCGCGCTCGACCACGGATTCGGCTTCGCCCTCCGCCTCGGCGCCGCTCACCGCGACCCGCCGCATCTCCACGAAGCGGCCGATGCCGTGGTCGCGGTGGACCACCAGCTCCCCGGGGCTGAACTCGAGCACGAAGCCCTGGGCGGCGGCCCGGCTGGAGGCGGCCCGACGGGCGCCGCGCGCCGAGGTCGACTCCGCCCGGCGGGCCCCCCGGGCAAGCGGGGAGCCGCGGCGCTTGACGATGCCGAAGAGCTCGTGGTCGCTGAAGACGGCGAGGCCGAGGTCGGGAGCTCGAAACCCCGACGAGACCTCGCCGCCGGTGATCAGCAGGGCGCCGGGAGCCGCGGGCAGGGTGCTGGCGTCCGCCTCGTCCACGGCCACCGGCTCGAGCCCGGCATCCGCGGCCAGCTCGAACACCCGTCTCTCCTGCCGGGAGACCACCAGGGCGCAGCCACCGGCGGCGAGCTCGGGGCCCAGCTCGGCGGCGAAGGCGCCCCAGCGGCCGGCGTACGGCTCCGCCTCGCGCCAGCCGAGGTCCGGACCG
The DNA here is from genome assembly GCA_035624785.1 of Binatia bacterium. Classification (GTDB taxonomy): domain Bacteria; phylum Chloroflexota; class Dormibacteria; order Aeolococcales; family Aeolococcaceae; genus JAJZNI01. The sequence goes on from DASPQV010000028.1 coordinate 14,721, forward strand.
CCGTCCTCGGGATGCTCGGCCACCAGCTCCACGGCCCGGCCGAGGCAGCCGTCGAGCACCTCCAGGGGAAGCAGGCCCCCGCGGGCCCCGGCGGGCAGCTCGCCTCGGGCCTCCTCCTGGTCGCGAAGCCCCTCCAGCTCCTCGGCATGCCGGGCACCGGAGCGGCGGGCCCGCTCGACCCCGCCAGCGGCCAGCACCAGGGTGTCATCACCGAGGTGGTCGAGCACGCTGGCGGATCCGTTGAGGTAGGGGGCGAAGAGATCGACCCCCTCGTCGTAGACGCCGAGATCGAGCTGGGCCAGGTCCGTCTCCCACTGCTCGCGGACCTCCGGACGGCAGACCGACCGCTCCAGCCTGGAGACCTCCTCCAGGGCCCGGGCGACGGCCTCCGGTCGAAGGTCCAGCTCCCGCGCCGGCAGCAGAGGGACTCGGTCCAGACGCCCGACCGAGGTCTGCGTCGCCGGGTCGAACATCCGGATCTCCTCGACATCGTCCCCGAACCATTCGGCCCGCCAAGGGCGGGCGCGATCCAGTCCGAAGACGTCGACGATGCCTCCGCGGACCGCCATCTCACCAGGGGCGGTCACGGCGTCGACGCGCCGGTAGCCGAGGCCCACCAGCAGCCGGAGCAGGGCGTCACGGCTGAATCGCTGGCCCCGCTCCAGCTCGGCGGTCCCGGCCAGCGCCCCCCGCGGGAGGGTGGGACGGAGCAGCCCCGCGGGCGAGGCGATCACCAGGGTGGGCTGAGCCCGCCGGAGCATGGCCAGGGTCGCGATACGCCGGCGGCTCACCTCCTCGGACGGTGGCACCCGGTCGAACCCCGGCGTGTCCGCCGCCGGCCAGAGGCCCAGCCCGGAGTCGCCGCCCCAGAGCCGGGCGTCGGCGTAGACGCTCTCCGGCTGAGCGGTGACCACCAGCACGTTCCGACCGGCGCGCCGGCGCAGCCACCAGGCGACCAGGCCCACCGCCCCCTCGGGGACCCCGCCCAATCGCCGGGCCCGACCGGCCAGCACCAGGCCCAAGGGAGCTGCGCGACCGAGCAGCGACTCGAGGGTGGGCGCACCCGTGACCGCGCCGTCAGCCAACCGGCGGCTCCAGGGGGAAGGGCCGGTTGTATTCGCTCATCGCCCTCTCCAGTCCATCGCGCACGATCGCCATCGTGGCATCGGCAGCACGCCGCACGACTGCGGGCAGGCCGGCCCGCTCCTCCACGGCGAACGGAGAGAGCACGTGGTCGATGGTGTCGTCGTCGGGGGCGGGACGTCCCACCCCGACCCGCACCCGGATGAATTCGGCGGTCCGCCACGAATCGATGAGCGAGGCCACACCGCGATGCCCACCAGCGGAGCCGCCGCGGCGCAGCCGCAAGCGGCCGAATGCAAGGTCGACGTCGTCGTGGACGACCACCACCTCGGAGACGGCGACGCTGAACACTCTTACCAGCTGCACGCCCGCACGACCACTCAGGTTCATGTACGTGTAGGGCCGGGCGAGGACCAGATCGCAGCCCTCCACCGAGCCCTCTCGGACGCGGGCCGGGCCCTCGCGCCGCTGGCGTCCGAACCGGCCCCGGCGCTCCAGCTCATCGAGCACCATCCAGCCGCAGTTGTGCCGGCTGTGGGCGTACTCGCCGCCCGGGTTGCCGAGGCCGATGACCAGGTTCACGGAGTGGGAGTCTCCGCCTCCAGGTCAGGGATCGCAGCACCGGGGAGCAGGCGCCTGGTCTCCCCGGTCATCCTCGCCGCCTCGACCGGATCCCCGTGGTCGAAACCGAGGCAGTGGAGCAGACCGTGGACGGCAAGCAGGCGCAGCTCGGCGGCGGGGTCCTCGGGCCGCTGGGCGATGGCCCTTTCGACCGAGATGGCGATGTCCCCCACCCAATCTCCCTCACCGGGAAAGGAGAGCACATCGGTGGCGGCATCGATCCCGGCGTGGCGGGCGTTGAGGCTCCTGAGCTCGCCGTCCCCGGCCAGCCTCACCGCGAGCCCACTGCGGGAAGGCACCGCGAGCGCGTCACCGCTGTCACGGAGCAAAGGGCCGAGAGCGGCCTGGCGCACAGCGGAGAGGGCCCGGGCGTCGAGCGAGGCGGAGCGGTGCAGCGTGACCCGCATCAGCGGGGGACGATCGGGGTGACGCTCAGGCCGACCAGGCACGCACCTCAGCTGGCCTTGGCCCGGCGCTTCCGGGCCGCCACCAGCTTGCGCTTGCGGCGCACCGACGGCTTCTCGTAGTGCTCGCGACGGCGGACCTCGGAGAGGATGCCGTTCTGCTTGATCTTCTTGTTGAAGCGCCGGAGCGCGCTCTCGAAGGTCTCGCCCTCACGGACCTTGACCTCGGACACGGGGGTTGGATCACCTCCTCCGCGCCGCCCGACGGCGGCATGCTCGGCACCATTCCGGCCGCGGGCGACACCGGGGCCGGGACGGCTCACTCTACCAGGCGCGCCGGCCACGCCGGCCGGACCGGAATCCCCGAGTGGGGCCCAGCCGGCGCGGCGACGCGCGCTGGGGTCCGGGGGCGCTCGAGGTCAAACGGATGTACGGGCTGCGCTATCATCGCCCGATGGTGGACAGCGGCTTCGGTGAGACCTCCAGCCGGGACCTGGACGACTCTCAGCGAGAGGCGGTCGAGCACGGCGAGGGGCCCTGCCTGGTGCTGGCGGGTCCCGGCTCGGGCAAGACCCGGGTGATCGCGGAGCGGTTCCTCCGCCTGGTAGCCCAGGGCACTCCGACCGAGCGCCTCCTGGTGCTCACCTACACGCGCAAGGCCGCCGCGGAGATGCGGGATCGGGTGGAGCGGATCCACGGGCCCTTCGACGGCGAGCCGCCTCTGCTCAACTACCACTCCTTCGCCCAGCGGGTGCTCCGCCGGTGGGGATGGCGGCTGGGCATCTCCCCCGCTTTCCGGATCGCCGACGAGGCGGAGCGCTGGCTGATCACCGAGGCGATCCTCGACGAGCTGCGTCCGCGGACCCTCCACAACCCCCTCCGGCCCCACGAGCTGATCGATCCCATCCTCGACCTCATCGAGAAGGCCAAGCAGGAGCTGGTGACTCCCGACGAGTACGCGGATTGGGCGGAGCGCCGCCAGGCCCGGGCCGAGAGCTCGCTGGAACGGGAGATGCTGTCCCGGCACCGGGAGTGTGCCGAGGTCTACCGGCGCCTCCAGCACCGCTTCCTGGAGCGGGCCGTCCTCGACCACGACGACACCATCCTGTATGCGGAGCGGCTGCTCCGCGACGATCGCGAGGTCGGTGAGGCGGTGGCGGGCTCCATCGACTTCGTCATGGTCGACGAGTACCAGGACACCAACTACGGGCAGGCGAGGATGGTCGAGGCGCTCGCGGGGTCCCGGGGCAACGTGCTGGTGGTCGCCGACGACGACCAGTCCATCTACAAGTTCCGGGGCGCGTCGCTGGCCAACCTGGACCGCTTCGCGCGCATCTACCCGGAGCACCGGCGAGTGATCCTGAACGTCAACTACCGCTCCCGTCAGGAGATCGTCGAGTCGAGCCGGGCGATCATCGCCGGGGCTCCCCCCGGCTCTCGCATCGAGAAGCACCTGGTGGCGGCCCGGGGCGCCGGCGGCGCGGTGGAGATCTGGCACGCGGAGGACGAGCGCGCCGAGGCGGTGGCTGTCGCGGAGGACTGCGGTCGCCTGGTCGCCTCCGGCACCGATCCCTCGGAGATCGCCTGGCTCTTCCGCCGCCACGAGGACATGCGCTCCGCAGTGCGCGCCCTCCAGGAGGCGGGCGTACCCTACGCAGTCCACGGCGGGCGCGGATTCTTCCAGTCCAGGGAGATCAAGGACCTGCTGGCTCTGCTCCTCGCCGTGGCCGACCCCACCGACTCCCAGGCGGTGCTCCGCTGCCTCCACCTCCCCGCCTTCCCGGTCAGCGGGACCGGCCGGCTCCTGCTCGGCCGCGCCGCCCACGACCTCGAGCTGCCGCTGTGCTCGCTGATCGCGGCGGGCCTGCCCGACCTGGACGCTGACGATGCCGCGTCGGCACGCCGGCTGGTGGACGCGCTGGTCGACCTCCACGGCCAGTCGGGCCGCGAGGACGTCCGCGATCTCTTCTATTCGGCCTTGGAAACAAGCCGCTTCCTGGGGATCCTGGAGAGCGGCGACGACCGGGAGAGAGCCCAGATCGGTGCCAACCTCAACAAGTTCGGCGAGCTCCTGGAGGCGTTCGCGGACTGGAGCGACGACCGCAGCCTCGGCCTCGCCCTCCGCTACCTGGACATCCTCCGAGAGAGCCGGGCGGCCGACGAGATCGCCTCCGTGGAGTCCACGGAGGCGGGCGTCAACCTGCTCACCGCCCATTCCGCCAAGGGCCTGGAGTGGCCGGTGGTCTTCCTGGGGCGGTGCAGCGAGGAGCGCTGGCCGGGGTCGAGCGGCTTCCCGGCGCGGCTGGCCCTCCCCGACGAGCTGGTCCCGGAGCCAGCCCCGGAGGGCGAGGCCTACCGTGACGAGGAGCGCCGCCTCCTCTACGTCGCTGCCACCCGGGCCAGAGACCGCCTGGTCCTGGTCCACTCCCGTCGCTATCCGCACTCCTTCCGAGACGAGCGGCCCAGCCCGTTCCTGGCCGGCCTGGCAGGGATCGGCGCGGTCCACCGCCGCGGCATCCAGGGCTCGGCCCCGCCGGCGCCCCGCCGCCCGGTCAGCCCCGGAGGTGGCGTCGCCGCTCCACTGCGCGCGTCGGTCTCCGACCTCGCCGCCTTCCGGGACTGCCCGCGCCGCTACTCCTATCGCGCCGTCTACCGGCTGCCCGTGCCGGAGTCGCCCGGGCGCTGGTTCGGGGTGATGATGCACGGCGCCCTGCAGGCGCTGGCGGGGCGCCGCCACGACGGCGCCAACCCCGGTCCGGACGATGCCGCCAGGATCTGGGCTGAGCGGTGGGAGCTGGCCCGGGGCCCAAAGGGCAGCCATGCCGACCTGCGCGAGCTCGGCGAGGCGCAGCTGCGCCGCTACGTCGCCTCACCCGGATGGCTGGATCGAGTGCCCCTGGAGGTGGAGCGCTCCTGGATCCTGGCCGTGGGGGTCGGCGAGGTGACCGGCCGCTTCGACCGGGTGGACCGCGCCGCTGATGATGGCGGCCGGGTGGTGGTCGACTACAAGACCGGACCGCCGCGGGCGGAGCAGGCCCTGCAGCGCGACCTCCAGGTCCGCGCCTACGCCGTGGCCCTGGCTCGCCAGCTGCGCCGGGACGACGTCACCGTCGAGCTCCACTGGCTGCAGACGGCGGAGGTCAGCACCCTGCAGTTCGACCGCGGTGCGCTCGGCCGCCACCTGGTCCAGGTCGAGAGCGTCGCCCGGGAGCTCGCCGACGCCCATCTCCGCCACGACTTCCCGGCCAAGCCGGCAGGGTGGCGCTGCCGTGGCTGCGAGTTCCGGACCGTGTGCGACGAGGGTCGGAGCAGCTAGTTTCGGCGAAGGCCCTGGCGGGCTCGGAGTCCCAAAAGCCTTGAGCCGGGTAGGTGGGGCTCTCAGCGCGATCGAGACAGACCGGGCACCCAGAACTCCACCGAGGTGCCCGCTCCCGGTTCACCGGTGATGCGCCACCAGCCGCCGGCAAGACGAGCGCGCTCTTCCATCACCACGAGTCCCATGTGCCCAGGAGCGGCCCCCGGGGTCAGGCTGGTGGGAACGCCGAGCCCGTCGTCTCGAATTCGCACCAGCGTCCCCTCCTCCACGGTCTCCACATCGACGTCGACACGCTTCGCCCCGGAGTGCTTGCGGACGTTTTGCAATGCCTCCTGAGCGATCCTGAAGAGCACCGTTCTGGCGCTGGCTTCCGGCTCGCGGCTCACCGAGGCATGGACAGCGTGGTGGATCCCGGTGTCTTGAGTCAGCGGCTCGAGCTGGGCTCGAAGGGCAGCGACGAGGCCCTGGAGCTCCAGCCCCGGCGGGCGAAGCTCGAAGAGCATCTCGCGCAAGTGGTGACTCGCCTGCAGGACCAGCTCCTGGACCACATCGATGCTGCCGCCGTCCGCCTCGGGATGCGGGCCGCGGAGGGTTTCCAGCCTGAGGGTGATCGCGGTCATCAACTGCACGACGTCGTCATGGAGATCAGCTGCGATCCGGTGCCTCTCCTCCTCCTGGGCGGTGACCAAGTGGCCGAGCAGCGCGCGCCGCTGGCCATCCAGACGGGTCAGCTCGGTGACGGTTGCGTGCAGGTCGTCCTCGACCCGGCTCCGCTCCATCGCCAGGGAGAGCACGTCCGCGACGGAGCGAAGCCACTTGGCGTCATCCTCGCTGAAGAATCGCGGCTGCAAGGAGTGGGCGAAGAGAACGCCATAGGGGGAGTCACGAGGGCCAACCGCCATCGCCAGCGCGCTTCGAATGCCGATGTCGCGGAGAGGCGGACTCAGCCAGATGTCGCTGTGCTGGTAGTCGGGAACCGCCACCGGGTTCCGCGAACTCAGGGCCCGGCCTGCCAGCGGCACCTCGCTGAGGGGAAGGACGACCTGGGCCCGCCGAGGCAGGCCGTAGGACGCCACCTTGACCATCGAGTCGTCCCGGAGCAGCGCGAACACGGAGATCTCGGTCCCCAACCCCTGGGCGGTCACACGGGTTGCCCCCTTGGCGAGCGGCAGCAGCTTGGCCCCACCCAACCCCTGGCGGGCCAAAGCGGCCAGCCGGCTCTGCTGCGCGGCGTGCGCCTGGAGCCGCTGCTGACTGCGCTTCTGACGGGTGATGTCCATCACCGCGCCGAGCAGGAGGGGCGTCGAGCCTCCCTCCCTTTCGAACAGGCGAGCCTGGACCGCCACCCATCGCACCTCACCGTGCCCCAGGGAAAGCCGTATCTCGCTGCGCCAGTCCCCAGCCCGCGGGTCGTAGCGCATCACGGTGGCGAGGTCGTCCGGGTGGATCCTGTCCAGGACCTCCTGGGCCGAGACCGGTGTGTCCGCGGAGAATCCGCAGATCCGGCGCGCGATCGGCGACAGCACCAGCTGCCGGTCCGCGCCGAGGCTGCTCATCCACACCCCGAGCCCGGCCAGCTCCTCCGCCTGGTGGAGGCGCTCCTGGAAGGCTCGGAAGGCCTCGTCGGCGCGCTTCCGCTCGCTGACATCCTGGACGATCACCACGGCGCCGATCGTCTGGTCGTCCTGCACCAGCGGGACGGCCGAATACTCGACGTCCACCCGGGACCCGTCAGCTCGCGAGAACGCGGTTTGGACCCGGCGATGCCGAATTCCTTCCCGAAGGGTCAGCTGGATCGGGCCTTCCTCGGCGGGGTGCGAACGGTCGTCAGGCCGTGCACCGCGCAGGGCCGCGGCCCAATCGTGGCCGACCAACTCGGCCTCGGTCCGGCCCAGGATCTCGCTGGCGGCCCGGTTCACCAGCGTCAGCTTCCCGTCCAGGCCGATGACCAAGACACCCTCAGCGGCCGAATCCAGCACCGCGGCCAGGCGGTTCGCGGCGGCCTCACGCTCCCGGATCAGCTCGGCCTGGCGCTGCTGCGCCAACCGGCTCTCGGTCACCTCGCGGAGCACGAGGAGCACGTCGTCGCCGCAGGCCGCCGCCTTGAGAGCGAAGTAGCGGACCCCTCCGCTGAACCCGAGCGCCTCCATGGGCACGGGGATGGCGTCGACCTGGAAGGTATCGCCGGTCGTCGCGGTCCGAACCAGCTGGGGGATGATGAGCGCCGCCGCCTGCGGATACAGCTCGCTGGCGCGCCTCCCGGCGAACCGCAGCGCCCTATCCCCCCACTGCGAGCGCTGCTCCGAGCCCAGGTTCTGGTGCTCGACCCGGAAGTCGACGATTCGGCCATCCGAATCGCGGATCGGGCTCAGCAGCATGACGCTGTCCAGCATCGCCTCGAGCGCCGTCCGGAGCCGCCGCTCAGACATCTCGATGGCGTCGGAGAGGCGCTGCTGCACCTCCGAGCCGTCGGTGGCCACCAGGACCACCCCTCGGAAACGCTCGGTGGCCAGCGGCTGGGCGGACAGGTGGACCGGGAGGCTCGTGTCGCCATGCCGGAGACCGACGTCGAGGGTGCCGCCATCCGCCAGCAGCCCCGGGAGGCTGGCTCTCAGCCTCCGCGCACCGGGCCGATCGAGGCCGGTGAGGGGATGCCCGGCGAGGCTGGCCACCGGCTTGCCGATCATCCGGGCGAAGGCCGGGTTGGCGAAGACGACGATACCGGCGGGATCGAGCACAACCACACCCTCGGCCATGGCGTTCATGGCCAACCAGGAGGTCTCCGCAGCGCTGTCGGGGCCACGCGGCGGTGCGGCGGCGGGACCGACCTGGCTGGACACCGCAGCCGAGCTCCCCGGAGATGCCGTTAGTGTCACCACCTGTCGCCTGACCCGGATGGTCGCCATCGGCGTCAGCCCCCGCCCGCCCGCAGTCCCCCGACGACGGCGTCCACCAGCTGGTCGGCGTAGGCCTGGCTTGGCGGTTCTCCGGTGGTCAGGAGGTGAAGCAGAAGGCCCCCGACGATCAGCTCAGCCGGGATCTCGGGTTGGATGTCGTCGCGAAACCGGGCCTGCCTGGCGCGCTCGCCATATTCAGCCACCAGGTCGAAGTAACCGGGCATGACAGAGGCAGCGGTGAGGTTCGAGGCCGAGGGCCGAGCGCGGAGCATCGCGTCGACCAGCGCCCCGAGCACGGAGCGGAATCCGGGCTGGTCGAAGTTGAACCGCGCCTGGTCGGCTCCCCGTCGCAGGTCCGCCTCCAGGTCTCCGGTCACGCGAAGCGGTTCGCGGCCCATCGCCCGGCGAAAGGCGGCCGCGACCAGCAGCTCGCGGTTGGGCCAGCGGAGATAGACGCTGGCCCGGGACACCCCACTTCGCCGGACCACGGCGCTCATGGTCGTCTCCTGGTACCCACGCTCTGCCAGGAGGCTCAGGGTGGCCGTCAGGATCGCATCGTCGAGGTCGGGGCGCCGGGGCCGGCCCGGCCGACGAGGCGGCGTCAGGGCACCGGTGGCCGGAAGGGGGCCAGGCGATCGCCGAGCCATGCGATCAGGATATCCAGCTAAATACTAGATGTCTAGTATTGTTAATGCCAACACCGCGGCCTGCCGGAGCAGGCGGCTAGGAGGCAAGGGGACGGGCGGTCGCCGCCCCAGACGGCCCCCGGCTAGGCGGCTTGGCCAGCGGGACCGGCCGGCCGAGGTGGTTGCCCTGTCCCATGGTGACCCCGAGGGCCGCCAGCGCATCCAGCTCGGCCTGGGTCTCGATGCCCTCGGCGACCAGCTTGGCGCCGAACTCCTCGGCAAAGGTCACCAGCGTCTTGACCACGCCCTGCTGGTGCGGCGCGGCGGCGATCCCCCGCACCAGGCTCATGTCCACCTTGAGGATGTCGGGCCCGAGCTGCACGATATGGCGCAGGCTCGCGTACCCCGACCCGAGGTCGTCGACCGCCAGGCGGATGCCGGAGGACCGGAGCTCGGTGAGCACCCTCCGGATCTCCGCGTAGTCCTCGATCGGCGTGTGCTCGGTGATCTCGACGACGACCTGGTGACGCCGGCGCCGGGAAAGCTCATCGGTGAGCCCGGGGGTCAGCACGGTGGCGGGCGACAGGTTCACCGCCACGTACACGCCGCGAAGCCAGGCGGCGTCGCGGAGCGCGAGCCGAACGGCCTTCAGCTCGAGGTCGGTCAGGCAGCCGAGCTCGGCGGCGTCGTGGAACCAGAGATCCGGCGAGCGCCGCGGCATCGTGGCGAAGCGCGCCAGCGCCTCGTAGCCGACTAGCTGGCCGTTGTCCAGCCTCCGGATGGGCTGGAAGAGCATGCGCAGCAGGTCGCGCTCCAGCACCGCGCGGAGGGCGGCCCCCCGCTCGGCACGGGAGCGTAGCTCGTCGCTCTCCTGGGCGAGCCGGCTGGCCAGCTCGGTGACCACCTGGGTGGTCACATCCGGGGAGAGCGCGGCGCCGCCGGCGGCTGCGGACCGGATCGCCGCCAGCAGCTCCGCAGGTGGCGCGCTCTTGACCACGTAGCCCAGGACCCCGGCGGCCAGCATGGCGCTGACGCTCTCGCGGTCTCCGTAGGCGCTGTAGGCGAGCGAGCGAGCCGATGGGCAGACCTCGCGGATGCCGGTGGCCGCGCGCAGACCGCCGCCACCGGGCATCTTCACGTCGAGAAGGGCCACGTCGGGCCGGAGGCGGCGGGCCGCCTCGATGGCGCTGTCGGCGTCCGGCGCGGCGGCGACGACCTCGAGGTCGGAGGCGGTCGTCAGCAGCGCCTCGAGCGCGCCGCGCACGAAGCGGTCGTCGTCGGCGATCAGCACCCGGATGTGGGCCCGGGATGCTGCTGGCTGGGCGCCAAGGTCGCTGGTCATCGCCCCCTCCCCCGGGGCGCCGACGGCGGGGCAGCTCCCCCATCGACGGCCTCGCCGGGGACCAGCCGAGCCGTCAACCCGGGCACCCAGAAGTCGACGGCGGTGCCGCCGCCAGCGGCCCGGGAGATCCGCCACCAGCCGCCGGCCAGCCTGGCCCTCTCGTCCATGACGGTCAGCCCCAGGTGACCCGGAGGCGGTGACGAGCCGAAGCCCGGTGGAAGCCCCCGGCCGTTGTCGCTGACAGAGACCTGGGTCCCTCCGCCGACGGTGCGGACCCGGACCCGAACCCGTGAAGCCGCGGAGTGCTTGCGCACGTTGAGGAGGGCCTCCTGGGCGATCCGGAAGAGCACGGTGCGAGCGCCCGGATCCGGCTCGTGCGCCGCTCCGTCGGTCAGCTCCGCAGCGATCCCGGTGCTCTCGCTGAGCTGGTCCAGCTGAGCCCGCAGCGCAGGCACCAGACCGTGCTCGAGGGCCGGGGGATGGAGCTCGAAGAGCAGCTCACGGAGTCGCTTGATCGACTGCATGATCAGTTGCTGGACCGCGTCGACGTTGTCGTCCAGCTCCGGCCCGGCCCGGCCTCTCAGCACCTCGAGGCGCAGGTTGACGGCGGCCATCAGCTGGACGACGTCGTCGTGGAGGTCGGCGGCGACCCGGTGGCGCTCCTCCTCCTGGGCCCTGACCAGGTGGGAGAGCAGGACCCGCCGCTGGTCGTCGAGCCGGCTCAGCTCGTTGACGGTTGCCTGCAGCTGCTCGTCCACCTGGGTCCGCTCGATAACCACCGAGACCACGTCCGCAATCGCCTGGAGCCACTTGAGATCCCTGTCCGAGTAGGTGCGAGGAACTGTCGAGTGCACCGAGAGGACACCGTACGGGGAGTCGCGGCCGCGGATCGCCACGATCACCGAGCTGCGGACACCCCGTTCGCGCAGGGGCTCGCTGAGCTGGAGGTCGCTCTGCCGGTAGTCGCTCACGAGCACGGGACCCTGGGAGGCCAGCAGCCGCCCGGTGATCGGGGACTCGCGGACCTTCAGCTCGCGCGGCGGAGGCGGCGACCCGACATGCGCCACCCGGACAAGTTGGTCGCCCTCGAAACGGTGAAGGGCGGCAAGCTCGCCGCCGAGCACCCGCGCCGCCACCCGCGTCGCGCTCCTGAGGAGTGGACCGGGCTTGGCCGCGCTCAGGCCCTGGCGGGCGATGCCGGCAAGCCGGCTCTGCTGACCCGCGTAAGCCTTCAGCTCCTGCTGGTTCCGCTTCATCTGGGTGACATCCATCAGGGTGCCGAGCAGGAGGTGAGGCTGGCCGTCGTCACGCCGCATCACGCGCACCTGGGTCACCACCCAGCGCTCCTCGCCGTTCGGGAGCCGGAAGCCGAACTCTCCCCGCCAGTCCTCGGCGCGAATCTCCCGCTCGAGGCCGCGGGCGGACGCCACGTAGTCGGGGCGGAGGCGGGTCAGGACATCCTCGTCCGTCACCAGCTCGGTCGCGCCGAATCCCAGTATCCGGCGGGTCGTCGGCGACAGGATGATCTCCTGGCCTTCGCCGAAGACCCGCATCCAAACCCCGAGCCCGGCCAGTTCCTCAGCCTGCTGGAGCCGGGCCTGGAACTCGCGAAGTGCTTCATCCGCACGCTTGCGCGCGGTCACATCGGCGAAGATCACGACCGCCCCGGCGGCGGCTCCGTCCTCGATCAAGGGTACCGCCGTGCACTCCACGTCGATGGGCGTCCCGTCCGCTTTCCAGAACATCTCGGTGAGCCGGTGGTGCCGCACTCCATGGCTGAGGGTGGTGTGGATCGGGCAGGCGCTCTCGGGATAGGGCGCCCCGTTGGGAAGCGTGTGATGCACCGTCGCGTGCCAGTCCACGCCGAGCAGGTCCGCCTCGGTGCGGCCCAGCAGCTCGCAGGCGGCGCGGTTCACCAGCAGGCAGCGGCCCTCGGTATCGACGGCGCAGACCCCCTCGCCCACCGAGTCGAGCACCGCGCCGAGGCGGTAGGCGACTGCAGCCTTCTCCCGGGCCAGCTCCTGGCTGCGGCGATGGGACTCGATGGCCTCGGTCACGTCGCGCAGGACCACGAGCACCTGGTCACCGCAGGGACCGGCTCGCAGCGCGTAGACGCGGGTCTCGTCGAGCCCGAGGCGCAGCTGCCCGAGGGGTACGGGGATCGCCTCCAGCTCAAACATGGTCCGGGTGGCCAGGACGTGGAGCAGCAGGGGGAGCATCTGTCCGGCCAGCTCGGGATTAAGCTCGCGGAGTAGCTTCCCGGTGACCTGGGGGACGCCGCCGGACATGTCCGCCTCTCTGAGCTGCAGGTTGCTGTAGGCCACCCGGAAGTCGGAGACGGTGCCGCCGCGGTCGCGCACCGGCGAGAGCAGGAGCACGCTGTCCACCATCGCCTCGATCGCTCCGCGGAACATGCGGTCGGAGGTCTCCGCCGACTCCGCGAGGCGGCGCTCCTCCGAGAGGTCGGTGGCGGCGACCACCAACCCCCTGAAGCCGCCGGTGACTATCGGACCGGCCGACAGGTGGACCGGGACGGAGGAGCCGTCCCAGCGGAAGACGACGTCCAGGGTGCCCTGGGATTCGAGGAGGCGGGGCAGGTGGGCGGTGAGGCGGCGCGCGTCCTCAGCGTCGAGGCTCTCGGTCAGGGGGTGGCCCACCAGATCCTCGGATGGCCGGCCGAGCAACCTGCCCATGGCCGGGCTGGCGAAGAGCACCACGCCGTCCCGGTCGAGGGTGGCGATGCCCTCGGTCATGACACCGGTGAGGAGGCGGTGGGTGTCGGCGTTGGCCTCGAGAGGCCACACCCGGGCCAGGTCCGGGGCTGGGGCCGACCAGTCGGAGGTCATGGCGGATGGGTCAGAGGTGAACCTGGCCGCGTCATCGGACGAGACCCCCGCGCCGTCAGTTCGAGGAGGAGTCACCGAAGGAAACCGCCTTGACGTGCCGCGACCTGTGCGGCGAAGTTATCAGCGGCTCGCGGAGGGCGCCGCGGCCGCGCCGCATCGTCATCGCATTGCGGCCGGCTGGCCGGCGGCGTTTCCCCACTGTGACAGGCGTGTAGTGGTACCTGCCTGCCCGCCTCGATCCAGGGCGCCCTGCGTCGGGCTCGAGGCGCCGCGGCCGCGGGTCAGGGATCAGCTCAGTGGGAGCCGCGGCTCGGCATCGGCGCCGCTGGGAGCTCGCCGACGAGCCCGCAGCAGCAGCGCGGTCTGCTCGTGGACAGCGGCGTCCATCCGGCTGTAGAGGTCGGCGGCCTCGGCGGCGGCGAGCCGGGACTGCAGGGTCGCGAGATGGGTCTCCTCCGCTTCCAGGTGCTCGTGGAGCAGATGGCAGAGGGCGCCGAGACCGGCCCGCAATCGGGAGACGTAGTCAGGCCCGGCGGCGTCCGAGACCCGAAGCTCGGCCAGCTGGGCGGTCAGGACGCGGACGCACCGATGGTCGAAGAGCATCTGGCCCGCGACCTCCGGACGGCCCAGCCGGGCGCTGATCTCGGGGTGCACCACCAGCTCCGTGGCGGTCATGTAAGGGCCCAGCTCCAAAACCAGGAATGAGAGCGTCTCCTCCATCATCGCGTCGATCGCGCCCCAGGTCAGCCCGCCCAGGGTGTCGCAGCAGCCCGAGAGGACCTGCACCCGCGCGCGCAGCCGGCGCAGGTCGCGGGCCAGCCCCGTCGCCGCTAGGTCGCCCCCCTGAGGCATGCCGGACGCTGCTCAGCGGCTCTCCGGAGCCGCATCGCCCGGTTCCGCCACCTCCGGGGTAACGCTGTCCACCCAGGCCAGCGGGCAGCGATTGCCCTCGGACGGATCTACCAGGAAGGGCAGTCCGTTCACCGACGTGCGCCGCATGGGAACCACGCGGCGTCCCTCACAGGGCAGCGGCTGCCCCGGGACGTAGCTGGGACACTCGCCGGAGGGCCCGGGCCCGTTGCAGATCCCCACCGCATGGCGGCTCCGAGCGTCGACCAGGACGAATAGGCGGTCCCCCTCGGCAGGCATCAGCGACATGCAACCTCATGGTCATCGTCCCCCGGCGTTCTGGTCGCTGCCACAGCCATTGGTAGGGCCAGATCGCCGGACCTCCGGCCCATGCGCCCCCGGTCCTAGGGCCGCAGAGTCCGGTCAGGGCCTCACGGCCACTCGCTGGGCTGGCTCTCCTTGCGCTTGGCGACGAACGCTGCCACCTCGGCGCGCCGCTCCAACCCCAGCTTCATGAGGATGTTGGAGACGTAGTTCTTGACCGTCTTGTCAGCCAGATGGACGCGCTCGGCGATCTGGCGGTTGGTCAAACCCTCCGCGACCAAAGCCAGGATCTTGCGCTCCTGGGGGGTGAGGTCGTTGATGATGTCGCCGGGGGTGACCACCTCGCCGCGAAGCCGGGCCAGCACTCGCTCGGTCACCTGGGGATCGAGCAGCGAATGCCCGGCGGCGACCTCGCGGATGGCCCCGATCAGGTCGCTGCCCCGGATCTGCTTGAGCACGTAGCCGGAGGCGCCCGCCATGATCGAGGTGAACAGCGCCTCATCGTCGGCGAACGAGGTGAGCATGAGAACGTGGGTCTCCGGATGGGCCGAACGGATCTCCCGACAGGCCTCTATGCCGGACCGGCCCGGCATCCGGACGTCCATGACCACCACGTGCGGGTGAAGCCGGGGGACCGCGTCGACCGCGGCGTCGGCGTCCCCGGCCTCACCGACCACCACCAGCCCCGGCTCCGACTCGAGGAGGCGGCGGAGGCCGAGGCGGACCAGCTCGTGGTCGTCGCAGAGAAGCACCCGGATGGCCCCTGGGTCGTCCACGGGGTCGAAGTGTACGCTCATCAGGGAGCAGCTTCGCAGTCGAGCATCCCCAAGGTCAGGGCCCATCGTCACTGACCGTTAGGGCCGAATGGCGCAGCAGATTCGTCATGAGACGGCCCTGGCCGGCCCGCGGGAGGTGCCCTGGTCGGCCTGGTGGAACGGGTACCGGGGCAGTGAATCAGTGGCCGTGTGAACCGTTGCCGGCTCTCGTGCCCCGGCGCCTGGACGGGTCGGCGAGCGCGATTATGAAGAGCGCGAGCATCAGCGCGGTCACCAACCCGGCCAACCAGAGACAGGCGACCACCCAGTCGCCGATCGACATCGAAGCCACTCCTGAGACTCCCCGAGCTGATCGTGGCCCACGGCGCTCGGCCTCGAAAGGGTCGAGAGGCCCCAAGGTTCCCGGGCGGGAGGCCTGCCCCCGGCCCCCGAAGCCGCGTTCACGGCCTGGCCGACCGGCCCTTGGAGAGTGATGACCTTCTCCCCTGGCGAGCCCGGGCTGGGCGCGGGGATGCTCCGGTTGTGGGACCTGGCATCCTGACCCTCGACCCATCCACGCATGTCCGGGTCGACGCGTGCGCCGGTCCGTTGCCGGACGGCTCCTGCCCCAAGGTGGCCGTCGGGGCGGTCGTCCCGTGCGCCGGCATGGAGGTGGTCCCGGCCGGGGCCGCGGATGCCCAGCCCTACTGCGTCTCCTCTCACATGACCCTCTGCCCGCGGACGCTCGCCGAGGCCCTTGCGGTGCCCTCGGACTCCGCGTTACTGGTGGCCTGATCGGCTACGACCCGTCCGAGCTCCCTGCGTGTCCCAAGCGCCGATGGTGTGGGCTCTCCCCGGCGCTTCTGGTGGCCGCAGGGAGCGAGGCGGATCCTGAAGTTGGGCGATTGAGCCCACCGCGGTCCCCCCGGCCGGGTGACCATCGGCTCGGGACATTCCGAACCGGCCCTCCTAGGCTCGTTCCGTGACCATCGAGTTCGCCACACCCACCGCCGTCTCGCTGGACTGGAGGGCGGACGCCGCCCTGATCGACGGTGCCGCCATCACCATCCGCCCGCTCCGACCGGGCGACGAGCCGGCGTTGCGAGGGTTCTTCGATTCCCTCTCTCCGGAGAGCATCCGGCTCCGCTACTTCTCGGCGCGCCACGACCTCACCGACAGCGACCTCGAGCGGCTGACGGGGAGCGACGGCAGGACTCACCTCCACATCGGAGCCTTTCACGCCTCCCGGGTGGTGGGCGTCGCCGACTACATCGTCACGGTCCCCAGCGAGGCGGCGATCGCCTTCGTGGTGAGCGACGAGTTCCAGGGACGCGGGGTGGCATCGCTGCTCCTCGAGTACCTCGCCGAGCTGGGCCGATCCGTGGGCCTCAAGCGGTTCCTGGCTCAGACCATGGTCGAGAACCTGCGGATGCTCGAGGTCTTCCAGCACGGGGGATTCATCGAGCGGGTGGGCAGCCCGGAGCAGGGCGTAGTCGCGGTGAGCCTCAACATCTCCGACACCCAGCGCGCCCGCGCCGCCATCGGGGAGAGGGAGAGGCTGGCATCCGTCGGCGCCGTCCGCCGCCTCCTCGAGCCCCGCAGCGTGGCGGTCATCGGGGCGGGAAGAAGCCCGCAGGGCATCGGCCACCAGATCCTCCGAAACCTGGTCCAGGGACCCTTCGAGGGCAGGATCTACCCCGTCAACCGGGAGACCGACAGCGTCTCGGGGCTGCCCGCCTACGCGTCGGCGCGGGACGTCCCCGGGGGCGTGGACCTGGCGGTCATCGCCGTGCCCGCGGCCAGCGTCCCCGACGCGATCCGCGACTGCGGCGCCGCCGAGGTGAGATCGCTGGTGATCGTCAGCTCCGGATTCGCCGAGGTCGGCCCCGAGGGCGTCGCCGCGGAGCGCGAGCTCCTGGAGCTCACCCGACGCTACGGGATGCGGGTGGTGGGGCCGAACTGCATGGGGGTGATCAACACCGACCCCGAGATCCGGCTCAACACCACCTTCTCCCCGGTCCGTCCCGCCCCGGGCAACGTCGCCTTCTTCACCCAGTCCGGGGCGCTCGGGATTGCCGTCATCGACGAGGCGGAGCGGCTCGGCATCGGCCTCTCCGGCTTCGTCTCCGCGGGCAACAAGGTGGACATCTCGGGCAACGACCTGCTCCAGTACTGGGAGCAGGATCCGCGCACCGACGTGATCCTTCTCTACCTGGAGAGCTTCGGCAACCCCAGGCGCTTCGGCGAGATCGCCCGCCGGGTGTCGCGGCGCAAGCCGATCGTCGCGGTGAAGGGCGGCTGCAGCGGCGAGGGGGGCCGGGCAGCGGCTCGGCGCGTCCCGCGGACCTCCTCGGACGTCTGTGTCGACGCTCTCTACCGCCAGTCAGGAGTCATCAGGGTGCAGTCCCTCGAGCAGCTCTTCGACGTGGCCCGGGTGCTCGCCTCGGCACCCCTGCCCGAGGGCAACCGGGTCGCCGTGGTCGGCAACGGCGGAGGGGCGGGCAGCCTGATCGGGGAAGCTTGCCAGAGCGCGGGCCTGGTCCTCCCCGAGCTGGCCGCGGAGACCAGGGAGCGCCTGGCGAGGGTCCGCCAGACCGGCGTCCCCATCGGCAATCCCGTCGAGCTGGCCGCGATGGCCGGCCCGGAGCAGTACACGGAAGCGTTGCGTGCGGTGCTCGACGACCCCTGCGTGGACTCGGTGCTCACCATCTTCACCCCGCTGCGGAGCGACGCCCAGAGCATCGCCGAGGCCATCCAGGCGGCCGGCCGCGAAGCCACGAAACCCCTGCTGGCCATCCTCTTCGGCGAAGCTCGCGACAAGATGCGGCGAAGCCGCGAGCTTCCCGTCTTCACCTACCCGGAGGCGGCGGCCTACGCTCTGGCCGCCGTGACCGAGTACGCGGCGTGGCGGCGGCGGGATCCCGGCCGGGTGGTGATGCCGGCCGACATCGACCTCGCGGCGGCCCAGGCCACCGTGCAGAGAGCGCTGGGCGCCCTGCCACCCCAGTCGAAGCTCGGCCCGGACGACTGCGCCGCTCTGCTCGAGGCGATCGGCGTGCCGCTGGCCACCACGGTCAGGGTGGAGACCCTGGAGGAGGCGCTGGCCACGGCCGAGGCAATCGGCTACCCGGTCGTCCTCAAGGCCGCGTCGGCGGACATCGCCCACCGCACCGAGCGCGGCGCGGTGGCGACCGACCTCGCGTCGGCGGATGCGGTCCGGCTGGCCTACGAGGGCATGCGGGAGCGGCTCGGCCCGGAGATGGGAGGGGCGATCGTCCAGCCCATGCAGAGCGCCGGGGTGGAGACGATCCTCAGGGTGGTCCGCGACCGCCACTTCGGACCGCTGGTCGTCTTCGGCCCTGGCGGAATCGCCGCCGAGCTCTCCGGCGACGAGGCGTTCCGAGCCGCGCCGCTCACCGATCGGGACATCCAGGAGCTGATCCACGAGCCGAGAAGCTCGAGGCTGCTCTTCGGCTACCGGGGGCGCCCGGTCTGCGACACCCAGGCGCTGGCCAGCATCGTCCAGCGGATCAGCGCCCTGGTGGTCGCCGTTCCCGAGATAACCGAGATGGAGCTCGACCCGGTGGTGGTCAACCCCTCCGGCGCCGTCGTCGTCGACGTCAAGGTCCGGGTCGAGCCCTGGATCCAGGACCCGCTGGAGGAGGCCCGCCGCCTGCACACGCCGGAAGCGACCGGGTAGCCAGCCGCGGGGGGCTGCCTGGCCTGGCAGCCGGCTGCGGCGCACCGCCCAGAGGGGGCCCTCCAGCCCCGGGGGGGCGGGACATCCTGCCCTGGCTCAGCCATCAGCGGACCCAGACAATCGGGGCCGTGGCCGTCGACCTCGCCCGCTGGCAGTTCGCAGTCGTCACCGTCTTCCACTTCTTCTTCGTGCCGATGACGATCGGCCTGGCCCTCCTCGTCGCGGTGATGCAGACTCTCGGGCTGCTCCGGCGTGACCCCACCTGGGACCGGCTGAGCCGCTTCTTCGGCCGCATCTTCCTGGTCAGCGTCGCGGTCGGTGTGGTCACCGGGATCGTCCTCGAGTTCCAGTTCGGCCTCAACTGGTCGGCCTACTCGGTCTTCGTGGGCAACGTCTTCGGCGCGCCGCTGGCCATCGAGGGGCTGCTCGCCTTCTTCCTCGAGTCCACCTTCGTCGGGCTCTGGATATTCGGCAGGGAGCGGCTGTCCCCGGGGCTCCACCTGGCCACCATCTGGCTGGTCAGCGTCGGGACGATGCTGTCCGCCTTCTTCATCCTCGCTGCCAATGCCTGGATGCAGCACCCGGTCGGGTACACGGTGCGCAACGGCCAGGCGGTGCTCACCGACTTCTGGGCGGTGCTCGGCAACTCGACGCTCTGGGCGGCGTTCGTCCACACGGTGCTGGGTGCGATCGCCACCGCGGGCGCGCTGATCCTGGGCATCAGCGTCTGGCGGGCCCACCGCGACCGGGAGGACGAGGCCCAGCTCAGCGCCTTCCGGAGGTCCAGCCGGTTCGCTGCTGGGATCGTGCTGGTCTCGGTCATCCTCACCGCCGTCTCCGGCGACCTGCAGGCGCGCCTCATGGACGTGCAGCAGCCCATGAAGATGGCGGCCGCCGAGGCCCTCTACGACAGCGCCGACGGAGCCAGCTTCTCCCTGCTCACCATCGGCAACCTCGAGGGGCAGCCGGTCTTCCAGATCAGGGTGCCGCACCTGCTCTCGCTGATTGCCGACCTGAGCTGGAACGGCGAGGTGGACGGCATCAACCAGGTCCAGGCAGCCGAGTCAGAGCAGCACGGCGCCGGCAACTACGTGCCGGTGATCTGGCTGACCTACTGGTCGTTCCGGGCCATGATCGGCGCGGGCATCGCCATGCTCCTGCTCTCCGGGTGGGGCCTCTGGTACGCCTGGCGGCACAAGCGGCCGGGTGGCGCCTGGTTCCGTCGGGCCGCCCTGGCCGGCATCGGCCTGCCCCTGCTCGCCAACGCCTCGGGCTGGATCTTCACCGAAGCCGGCCGCCAGCCCTGGCTCGTGTACGGGCTCATGTCCACGGCGAGTGGCGCCTCCTCGGTGTCGGTGGCCGATCTCGCCGGCACCCTGGCCGGTTTCGTGGCCGTGTACTCGATCCTGGCGGTGCTGGCGGTGGTGCTGATCGTCCGCGCGGCCCGGCACCCGCTCGGCGGGCCCGCGGCGGAGGGCGGTGAGAGCGAGGGCGGCGAGACGGCGCTGCCGAGCCTCGTGTACTGAGGCCGGCGGATGCAGGTCACCACCATCACCGGGCTGAGCGTCACCTGGTTCGCCCTCATCGGCCTGCTCTGGGCCGGTTACCTGGTCCTGGAGGGATTCGACTTCGGGGTCTCCATGGTCGCTCCGCTGGTGAGCCGCGACGACCTCGACCGCCGGCTCTGCCTCAACGCCATCGGCCCGGTCTGGGACGGCAACGAGGTCTGGCTGCTGGTCGCCGGGGGGGCCACGTTCGCCGCCTTCCCGCTCTGGTACGCGAAGCTCTTCAGCGGCGCCTACCTGGCGCTCTTCCTCGTCCTCCTCGCCCTCATCGTCCGGGGTGTCTCCTTCGAGTTCCGCGGCAAGCTGGGTGGAGTGACCTGGCGTCGGGCGTGGGACGCCGCCAACGTCGGCGGCAGCCTGGTGGCCGCGCTGATCTGGGGGGTGGCGTTCACCAACTTCGCCCACGGGCTGCCGTTGACCCCGAACGGCTACACCGGCGGGCTGTTCGGGCTGCTCCATCCCCTTGCGGTGGTCGGGGGTCTCGCCGCCCTGCTGGTCTTCGCCTTCCACGGCTCGGTCTTCCTGGCCTTGAAGACGGACGGGGACCTCAGGGTCCGGGCCCGCCGGCTGGCGGTGTCCGTGGGGGCGGGCGCGACCCTGCTGACCGCGGCGACGGTGGTCTGGCTGGGGACCGGGGGAAGGCCGTGGGCCGGGATCAGCCCAGCGCTCCCCGGGGCGGTGCCGCTGGGCTTCGCCATGACCGCGGTGCTCCTGCTCGCGCTGGGGGTGACCCTGATCAGCCGGCGCCACGAGGGCTGGGCTTTCGGAGCCACCGCCCTGGCGATCCTGCTGCTGGTCGGCGCGGTCTGGGGCTGCATGTACCCGATGACGATCGCCGCCAGCAGCGGAGGGGTGGCCCCTGGGCTGCCCGGGATTCCCATCGCGGCGGCCGCCTCACAGCCCTACACCCTGACCGTGATGACGGTGGTGGCGGGGATCTTCACCCCCTTCGTGCTCGCCTACCAGGGCTGGACCTACTGGGTGTTCCGGCAGCGCCTGACCCGACCGCCCGCCTCCCGCACCGCCCCCCAATGGGCTAGTCGCGGAGGCGGACCGTCGGACGGCCCACCGGGAGCGCCCGCCGGCGCAGCGAGTCCGCGGGTGGCGCAGGGGCCGCCCGCGCCCCTCGCCCACGGGAGGTGACGCTCTCGGCGCCCGGCCCGTCCCGGGGGCCGCTGGAGTCTCGCCTCCTCGCCCGGCCGGCGGTGCGCCGCTCGATCGCCGCCTCGGTGGGGCTGGGACTGGTCTCCAGCGCGAGCGTGGTCGTCCAGGCGCTGGCGCTCGCCGGCTTGCTGGCCTGGGCCATGGGCTCCGGCCCCGGCGGTCCAGTCCCGGCCCTGCTCTGGGTCGCGGGCGCGGCCGTGGTGCGCGGCGCCTGCGGGCTGGCCGGCGAGGTGGTCGCTGTCCGCGGCGCCGAGGCCACCAAGGCGGTGCTCCGAGCCGAGCTGGTCCAGGGGGCGCTGCGGGCCAGCGGCGGAGCGGGAGGCGCCGCCACCCTGGCCGGGCGGGGCCTGGATGCCCTGGATGCCTACGTGGGCCGGTGCCTCCCCGACCTCCTGCTGGCCGCCGTCGTGCCCCTCGCCCTGCTCGCCGTCGTCGGCACCCTGGATTGGCTCTCGGGGATCACCCTGCTGGTCGCAGCGCTCCTCTTCCCCCTTTTCGGGATGCTGGTGGGCCAGTCGTCGGGGAGCAGGGCGGCGCGGCGCTGGGGACAGATCGAGGCCTTCGGCGTCCAGATCGCCGACCTCTTCGAGGGTCTGCCGGTGCTCCGGGCCTTCGGCCGCAGCACCGAGCAGAGGCAGCGGGTCGCCGAGGCCGGCGAGGCGCTCCGCCGTGCCGGGCTGTCGACGCTGCGGGTCGCCCTGCTCTCCGCCCTGGTCCTGGACACCCTGGCGTCGGTTGCGGTCGCCCTGGTGGCGGTTCCCCTCGGCCTGCGCCTGGTTGGCGGCTCGGTCAGCCTCGCCTCCGCCCTTGCCGTGCTCATCGTCGCCCCCGAGGTGGTCCTGCCCCTGCGACGGGCGAGCGCCGAGTTCCACGAGAGCACCGAGGGGCTGGCGGCGGCGGGACGGGTCCTCGACCTGGTCGGATCGGCCGGCCCTCCTCTCCTCTCCTCCCTTGCTGTTCGGGCTCGGCCTCCGGCAGCGCCGGATCCCGCCCGGGCGGCGGTGGAGCTGCGCGGGGTCCGGGTCGAGCTCGGCGCTCCCGGCGCCGCCGTCCTGGACGAAGCCTGGCTCCGCATCGAGCCGGGTGAGACCGTGGCGCTGACCGGGAGGAATGGCGCCGGCAAGTCGACGACCCTGCTCCTCCTTCTCGGCCTGCTCCGGCCGGTTGGGGGCACGGTCAGCGTGGGAGGGGTGGACCTCGCCGCCCTGGACGTCGAGGCCTGGCGCCGGCGGCTCGCCTACCTTCCCGAGAGGCCGACCCTGCTGAGCGCAACCCTGGCCGACAACCTCCGCCTCGGCGATCCCACCGCCGAGGACGGTCACCTCCTGGAGGTCCTGGCCAGCGTCGGCGGTGCCGGGCTGCTGCGCCGCCTCCCGCAGGGTCTCCTCACCCCAGTCGGCGAAGGTGGACGTCCGCTCTCGGCGGGCGAGCGGCAACTCATCGCCCTGGCCAGGACCCTGCTGCGGCCCGCTTCCCTCCTGCTCCTCGACGAGCCGTCCGCTCACCTCGACCGCGCCGCCGAGGCGGCGGCGATCGACACCCTGCGCCGCTGCCTGGGCGGGCGCAGCGCCCTGGTGGTCAGCCACCGGCCGGCCGTCCTGGGGCTCGCCGATCGGGTGGTGACGCTGGAGGCCGGAAGCTTCCAGGCGGCGGCGCGAGAATCGAGCGCCCAGTCGTCCGGCACCATGGTGGCCCGGCTGTGAGCCGCCGATGGACGGGTCGCTCGGGGCGGGGCGGGGCCCTGAGCCTCTGCCTTCGGATGGGGCCGCCCCCGACCCGAGCACTGGCCGCGGCCACCGGCTCCGGGGCCCTCTCCAGCCTCGCCGGGATCGGCCTTCTGGCCACCTCCGGCTGGCTGATCACGCGTGCCTCGCAGCGGCCTCCGGTCCTCGACCTGGCGATCGCCGTCGGCATGGTCCAGGCGTTTGCCCTGGCCCGCGGGGTGGCTCGCTACGCCGAGCGGCTGGAGGTCCACGGGGTGTCGCTGGCCATCCTCTCCCGGCTCCGGCTCTGGCTCTTCGACACCGTGGAGCCGCTGGTTCCGGCCCGCCTCCCGGTTCACCGGGAGGGGGCGGTGCTCCACGGTTTCGTGGCCGACACCGAGACGGTCACGGAGGCCGTGGCCCGGGCGACCGCCACGGTCACCGAGACCACCGCCGCGATCGCGACTGGGACGGCGCTGGCCTGGCTGCTGGTGCCCGCGGCGGGTGCGGTCATGCTCGGGGCCACCGTGCTCATGGTGGCCCTCTCCTGGCTCGCCGCCCGCGTGGGCGGCAGGGCGGCCCGGAGCGCTGGGGAGGCTCGGGCCGACCTGGCCTCGTCGATCATCGAGACGGTCAGGTCGGCGCCCGAGCTGGCGGCGTTCGGCCGGGCCGACCTGACCGCGGAGCGGCTGGAGCGGATCCGCCGGCGGGCCCTCGAGTCCGCGCTCCGGCAGGCCGCGGCCACCGGCGCGGCCCGACTGCTGGCCACTTGGGCGGCCGGGGCGGGGCTGATCGGGGTGGCCACCGCCGGCCTCCAGGCCCATGCCCAGGGGCGGCTCTCCGGGGTCTGGCTGGCGGTGCTGCTGCTGGCCGCCCTGGCTGTCCTGGACAGCTGCGCGGGGCTCCCGGCGGCGCTCGCCGCGCTGGCCACGGGCGACGGAGCCGCCCGGCGGCTGCTCCGGCTCGGCAGCGTCCTCCCGGCGGCGCGGGAGCCGGGCCAGGACCGCAGTCCCGCGCCCGGGCCGGTCGGAGCCGAGCTCCGCCGGGTCGAGGTCGACGGGCCGGCTGGCGCCGCGGCGCCGATCCTTCGGGAGACATCGCTGCGGGTCGAGCCGGGACAGCGGGTCTGCCTGGTCGGCCCCAGCGGCTGCGGCAAGACCAGCGCGCTTCGGGTCCTGCTCCACCTCCTGGAACCCTCCCGCGGGCTCGCCACCATCGGAGGCGTCAACGTCGCCGAGATGACCCGGTCGGGAATCGCCCGCCATGCCGCGTGGCTCGACGAGGACGTCCACGTCTTCGCCGCCAGCCTGGGCTCCAACCTGCGGCTGGCTCGTCCCGGAGCCAGCGACGAGGAGTGCCTCGAGGTCCTGACTCGGGTCGGGCTGGCCGACTGGTGCACCGCCCTCCCCGGTGGCCTCTCCACACGGCTGGGGGCCCAGGGAAGGCCGGTGAGCGCGGGCGAGCGGCAGCGCCTCGGCATGGCGCGAGCCCTGCTCTCGGGGGCCAGCCTGCTGATGCTCGACGAGCCCTCCAGCCACCTCGACGCGGTGACCGGACCCGAGGTGCTCGGCGAGCTGTTCGACGCAGCCGGCTCACGCTCGATCGTGCTGGCCAGCCACGAGCCCGAGCTGGCCGGGCGGTTCGACGCGGTGGTGCTGATGGAGCCGGGATAGGCACCATCGCAATAACTGCATTGGTCCTCATCAAATGATGCGCTTCGACCCTAGCGGAGAGCGCCGTTCGGCTGCGATGGTCGGAGTGTGGCCGCTGCCCCCGGATAGTGATGATCGCGAGCGAACCCACCGAGAACCTCCGCCGCCTCCACGAGCGGCTGCGCAGCGGGATCTGCCTGGTCGCCGAGCTGGAGGAGCGGCTCCACCAGCGTGATGCCGAGGCCCTCAAGCTGGAGAGCTTCGACCGGGTGGTCGCCTACCTGCACGGGGTGGTCCTCCCCCACCTTCGCGGTGAGCTCCAGGTCCTGTACCCGGAGGCCGAGCTGGCCAGCGGCATCGACCCCGCCCTGATCCACCGGCTGATCAGCAACTGCGAGCAGCTCGAGTGCTGCGCCGAGCGGGTGGTGCGGGACCGGGAGCGGGTCCGCCGTGGCGGCCGCGACAACGTCGGCTACCGCCGTCACATCACCTGCGTGGTCCGCCTCCTGCGACGCCACCTGGAAAGCGTCGAGACCGAGCTGCTCCCCGAGGTCGCGAGCCGGCTCGATGGCGACCAGGTCCTGCGCCTCTACGAGGAGATCGAGGCCAGCAGCTTCGAGGCGGAGCTGGAGCTGAGTGGGCTCACCGTCTCCCCCTGCGACAACTGAGCCGGCAGGTCGCGGCCGTGGCGAGGTCCAGCGGCCGGCCGGCGCCGTGTCAGCGGGGGGCCACGGCCCAGACCAGGAGGTCGACGGGGGCAGCGCTGCTGGGCCCGACGCCCAGCCCGGCGGGCAGCTCGCCCTCGGTGCGGCGGCGGCGAACCCGCCGCTCCAGGCGGAGAAGGGTCAGTCCCGGAAGGGCGTCCCTGACCTCCCCCTCGGAGTACAGCCGGGCGGGATCGGAGGGGCCCACGATGCCCAGGGAGTCCCGGTGGTGCCCGATCAGGTAGAGGTGGCCACCCGGAGCCACCGCCGCGGCGGCGGCGCGGAGGAGAGCCTGCCGCTCCCCCGGCGAGGGATGGAGGTTGGCGATCACGACCAGGTCCGCCACCACTCCCCGAGCCAGGTGGTCAGTGATCTCCGCCTGCACCGCGTCGGCGTGCAGGCCGGCCTGCCGTGCGGCCTCGCGCAGCCGGTGGAGGGCCACCCCGGAGACATCGACCGCCAGCACGGCCCAACCCTGCCGGGCCAGCCAGAGGCTGTTGCGGCCCTCCCCGCAGCCCAGGTCCAGGGCACGGCCCGGAGGGAGCGGAGCGACCAGCTCGACCAGCGCGGCGTCGGGCTCGGCGGAGAAGAGGTGCTCGCTGCTCGCGTAGCGCTGGTCCCAGAGCTCGGCCTCCCGCATGCCCCGGACTCTTGCAGATTCCCCCGGCGGCCTCGCGATGGCCGCATGACAGGTGCCGCGCGCCTCGCCCCACGATCAGCCTTGATCAGGTTCCATCGCCGGTCAGCGAGCCCCCCACTGAAGCCGCTTCTCGAACAGGGTGAGGGGGTGATGGGCCCATGAATAGGTGCGGGTATCGACCACCCGGTAGCCGTGGGCCTGGTAGTAGCCGACCAGGCGGGCACGCTCCGCCGCGGTGTCGAGCCGGCTGAGCGGGCGGCCCCGGGCGGTGATCCGGGCTTCGGCCCAGGCGAGCAGCTCGGCCCCGAGCCCCGAGGGGGTCCGCTGCCGGTCGCGGACCAGGGCGTGGACGTAGCCGGCGCCGCCGTCGCGACCGGTCAGACCCCAGCGCGCCTCGTCCTCCCAGGTGACGGTGACGCTGGCCACCACCTCGCCGGCCTGGCGGACCACGGCGACCTCGCCCCGGGCGATCCGCGCCTCCAGCTCCTGCCAGGAGCGGGACTGGGGCCGCCAGCCCCCCGCGGCGTAGAGAGCACGGAGGGCCTCAGCGTCGCCCGACCTCGCGGTCTCCGGCGCGATCGGTACGTCCACGCCTGTCTCCACGGTTGCTCTGAGGCTAAGGCCCGGGGGTGACCGTGTGTCCGGAAACGCACCCATTCCGGATGTGAGACCCCGCCGGCAGGAGGTGCTGGGGGGATTGCCGGCATGGGACCATCGGGACCATCGGGGTGTGGGCTCCGGGACCATGGCCTCTATTGGTCCGGCTGACACCCGCCCAGACTGGGCACAGTGAGGCCCAGCGACACCAGCTCTCCGGACTGGTACCACCGCGTCGTCGATTGCCAGTGGGCTTGCCCGGCGCACACCGACGTCGCCGAGTACATCCGCCTGGTCGGCCAGGGCCGCTACGCCGACGCCTACATGCTCAACCGGGAGACCAACGTCTTCCCGGGCATCCTGGGGCGGACCTGCGACCGCCCCTGCGAACCCGCCTGCCGGCGCGGCCGGGTCGACGGCACCCCGGTCGCGATCTGCCGGCTCAAGCGGGTGGCCGCTGACCTGCGCGCCGGCATCCAGGACCGCCTCCCCCACCCTCCGGAGCGGAGGAACGGCAAGCGGATCGCCTGCGTCGGCGCGGGCCCGGCCTCGCTGACCGTCGCCAACGACCTGGCCCCGCTCGGCTACGAGGTGGTCATCCTCGAGAAGGACGAGCGTCCCGGTGGCCTGGTGCGCACCAGCATCCCCGCATTCCGCCTCCCCGAGTCGGTGATCGACGAGGAGATCCGATTCATCCTCGACATCGGGGTCGAGGTCCGCTACGGGACACCGGTCAACTCTCTCCGGAAGCTGCTCGAGGGAGGCTGGGACGCCGTCTTCATCGGCAGCGGCGCCCCGCGGGGCAAGGACCTGGAGCTTCCCGGCCGCCACGACAGCGACCGGATCCACATCGGCCTGGACTGGCTGCAGTCGATCGCCTTCGGTCACGTCACCTCGATCGGCAAGCGGGTGCTGGTCATCGGGGTCGGCAACACCGCGATGGACTGCTGCCGTTCAGCGCGGCGGATCGGCGGTCGCGACGTCAAGGTGGTCGCCCGCCGTCCCCGGTCCTTCTTCAAGGCGTCGCCCTGGGAGCTCGAGGATGCCGAGGAGGAGGGTGTCGAGATCCTCGTCAATCACGCGCCGACCCGGTTCATCGTCGAGGACGGTCACCTGACCGGGGTCGAGTTCGAGAGGCTGAGCTGGGATGCCAAGGCGACCCAATCGATCGCCCACGGCCGGCTCACGATCCCCTGCGACGACGTCATCCTGGCGGTCGGGCAGGAGACCGCCTTCCCCTGGATCGAGCGCGACCTGGGTCTCCAGCTGGGCAAGCTCGACCTGCCGGTCCTCGACCGCAGCACCATGGGATCGACGCTCCCCGGCGTCTTCTTCGGGGGCGACGCCGCCTTCGGCCCGCTCAACATCATCTGGGCGGTGGAGCACGGCCACCAGGCGGCCATCTCCATCGACAACCGCTGCCGGGGCATCCCCGCCGCCGAGCGTCCCGCCCCGGGCGTCAGCCTGGCCAGCCAGCAGCTGGGCCTGGGGCAGTGGAGCTACCACAACGAGTACAACCCCTCGCCCCGCCAGCAGATGGAGCACGTCGAGATGGTCCAGCGCCTCCAGGTGCTCGACCTCGAGGTGGAGCGCGGCTTCTCGGCCGGCCAGACCGCCCGGGAGGTGCGCCGCTGCCTCAACTGCGACATCCAGACCATCTTCGCCGCCCCGCTCTGCATCGAGTGCGATGCCTGCATCGACATCTGCCCGGTGCGCTGTCTGACCATCACCCCGAATGCCGAGGAGGAGGAGGTCCGGGCCCATCTGTCGGTGCCGCCGCTCAACCCCGACGCTCCTCTCTTCGTGTCTGCGCCGCTTCCCCAGACGGGCCGGGTGATGGTCAAGGACGAGGACCTCTGCGTCCACTGCGGTCTCTGCGCCGAACGCTGCCCGACCGCCGCCTGGCAGATGCAGAAGCTGGAGCTGCGCCTGCCTCGGGCCGGCGCCAGGACGGCCGCGGCGGTGGCGCCATGACCGCGACCCTCCCGGTGCGGCCGGCGGGAAACGGAACCGCGCCGCGGGTCAACGAGATCTCGATCCGCATCGCCACCGTCAACGGCACCGGCTCAGCGAGCGCCAACAACCTGCTGATGCGAGCCATCTTCCGAATGGGGGTGCCGGTGTCGGGCAAGAATCTCTTCCCCTCCAACATCCAGGGGTTGCCGACCTGGTACGAGATCCGGGTGAGCGGTCGCGGCTACAGCGCCCGGGCGCCGCGACCCAACCTGGTGGTGGCCATGAACGCGCAGACGAGGAAGCGGGACATCGCCGAGGTCAGCCCGGGAGGCTGCGTGCTCTGGGACTCGACCTGGCCGCTCCAGGAGCCGCCGGGCCGCGACGACATCCACCTGCTGGAGATCCCGATCGCCCGGATCTGCGCCCAGGAGTTCCGGGACGCGAAGCAGCGCATCCTGCTCCAGAACGTCGTCTACGCCGGCGCCGTCGCCGCCCTGCTGGACATCGACATGGGGATCATGGGGGCGCTGGTCGACGAGCGGTACGCCCGCCGGGACAAGCTCCGTGAGGCCAACCGGCGGGCCCTGGCGATCGGCCACGACTACGCGCACAAGCACTTCGAGGCGCCGCTGCCCTGCCACGTCGAGCCGATGGATCTCACCCGGGGCTCGATCATCGTCGACGGCAACACCAGCGCGGCCCTGGGGTGCATCTACGCCGGGGCCACGGTCGCCGCCTGGTATCCGATCACCCCGTCGACGTCCCTGATGGACGCCTTCACCAGCTTCTCCCGGCGCTATCGTCGCGATCCCGACACCGGACGTGCCACCGCCCTGATCATCCAGGCGGAGGACGAGATGGGGGCGATCGGCACCGTGATCGGAGCGGGGTGGACGGGAGCCAGGGCCTTCACCTCCACGTCGGGACCGGGCCTGTCGCTGATGAACGAGCTGCTCGGCCTCGCTTACTACATGGAAGTCCCGGCGGTGGTCTTCGACGTGCAGCGAGCCGGACCATCGACGGGACTGCCGACGCGAACCCAGCAGGCCGACATCCTGATGGCCGCCCACGCCTCGCACGGGGACACCGCTCACATCGTGCTCTTCCCCGGCGATCCCGCCGAGTGCTTCGACTTCGCGGTGCGCGCCTTCGACCTGGCCGAGCGATTCCAGACCCCGGTGCTGGTCCTCTCCGACCTCGACATCGGCATGAACGACTGGGTGGTCCCCCGGCTGCGCTGGGATCAGCGCTACGCGCCCGACCGCGGCCGGGTCCTGCACCCCGCCGACCTCGAGGAGATCGAGGCCTACCACCGCTACTCGGACCCCGACCCAGACTGGGTGTGCGCGCGCACCCTCCCCGGAAGCGGCTCCAAGGGCGCCTGGCTCGCCAGGGGCTCTGGCCACAACCGCCTCGGCGCGTACACCGAGGATCCGGGCGAGTACCGGGAGGTGCTGGACAGACTGAGCCGCAAGCACGCGGCCAGCGCGCTGCGGGGGCCCGAGCCGGTGATCGAGCGCCGCCCCGGGGCCCGCATCGGCCTGGTCACCGTCGGGAGCGGCGGCCCCGCGGTCTGGGAGGCTGCCGAGCTGCTGGCGGAGCAGGGGGTCGTCACCGACCTGATGCGCATCCGCGGCTTCCCCTTCTCGCCACCCGTGCGGGAGTTCCTGACCGAGCACGAGCGCTGCTTCGTGGTCGAGCAGAACCGCGACGCCCAGCTCCATTCCCTGCTGGTGATCGCCGTCCCGGCGGCGGCGGAGCGGCTGGATTCCCTGCTCGTCTACAGCGGCATACCGGTCACCGCAGCCGAGGTGACCGACGGCGTGATGACCCGGCTCTCCCCGGAGGCAGCGGCATGCCCACCGTAGTCAGGCCCGCGGTCCGGCACCCGGGCCTCCCCGTCAACGCGCTGGGGCTCACCGTCCGCGACTACGAGGGGGGGATGTCCACGCTCTGCGCGGGCTGCGGCCACGACTCCGTGACCGCGGCCCTGGTCCAGGCGCTCTGGGAGCTGGCCGTGCCACCCCACCGGGTGGCCAAGCTGAGTGGGATCGGCTGCTCCGCCAAGACCGTCGGCTACTTCCTGAACGGCGCCCATGGCTTCAACGGCGCCCACGGCCGGATGGCACCCATCGCCACCGGGGCCGGCGCGGCCAACCGCGACCTGCTCCTGATCGGCATCTCGGGAGACGGCGATTCGCTCTCGATCGGGATCGGGCATCTGGTTCACCTGATCCGCCGCAACCTGCGGATGGTCTACATCATCGAGAACAACGGGGTGTACGGCCTCACCAAGGGCCAGTTCTCACCCTCCGCCGACATCGGCTCGACCACCAGCAAGGGCACCGCCAACGTCATGGAGCCGATCGATCCCATGCTGCTCGGCCTGAGCCTGGGAGCAACCTTCCTGGCCCGAGGGTTCTCCGGCGACAAGGCGGAGCTGATCCCCATCCTCAAGGCGGCCACCGCCCACCGCGGCCTGGCCATCGTCGATGTCATCTCCCCCTGCGTGAGCTTCAACGACCACGAGGGGTCGACCAAGAGCTACCGGTTCACCCGCGAGCACGAGGTCCGGGTGACCGAGACCGACTTCGTGCCGCCACGGCCCGAGATCCTGGCCAGCATCGGCTGGGAGGGCATCACCGACCTCACCCTGCACGACGGCAGCCTGGTCAGGGCACGGGCGGTGCCATCCGGCTACGACCCCACCGACCGGATCGCCGTCGAGGAGCACCTCCGGGAGGCCCGGGCCTGCGGCGAGGTGCCGACCGGCATCCTCTTCGTCGACTCCTCGAGGCCCGACCTGCACGAGATGAGCGGCACCGTTTCCCAGCCGCTGGTCGATGTCCCCTACGCGAAGCTCTGCCCTGGAGCAGCCGAGCTGGAGAAGTTCGGCAGCGTCTGACGCCGGTCCAGGGGGGCCGGGCCTGCTGGGTCAGGAACCGAGGGCGGCGATGCCGGGCGCGGCGGGCCTCGAAACGCTTTTGTGCGTCGAGTACCAAGCTCGGCCCGGCTGGGTCACGTTACCAGCTGGGGACAGGCCGCCGCCGCGCGCCGCTTCGTGCGTACAGTACCAACAACTGGAATCTTGACCGCTGTGGACGCAAGACGGGCTCTGTGCATAAAGCACCAATCGGGACAGGACCTTGGACCCTTGGATGCCAGGGCGGGCGTGGGATAGCTTTGCCAGACAAGCCGGCTCCAGAGAACGAAGATGGCATCGAGGGTCGCAGTCGTGACGCCGGCGCCGCCGCCTCCGTGGGCGGTCGACGAGGAGCCGCTGAGCCGTACGCCAGTCCTCCCCAGACCGCGGCTCAGCCGGGGGACGGTCCACATCCGGGTCGAGTGGTGCAAGGGCTGTGAGCTCTGCGTCGCCTTCTGCCCGACCCGGGTCCTGCAGCTCTCGAGCGCCTTCAACGCCAAGGGCTATCACTTCCCGGTCGTGATCAGTGACGACTGCGTCGTCTGTCAGGCCTGCTCGACGATCTGCCCCGACTTCGCGATCTTCGCGCTTCCCTCTCCCGCATGAGGCACAGCTGATGGAACCTCGGGCAACCCTCACCGGCACGCACTTCCTGCTCGGCGACGTGGCCATCGCCGAGGGCGCGCTCGCCGCCGGCTGCACGTTCTTCGGCGGCTACCCCATCACCCCGTCGACGGAGGTCGCCGAGCGGATGGCGCTGCGCCTTCCCCAGCTGGGCGGGATCTACACCCAGATGGAGGACGAGCTCGCCTCCATAGCCGCGGTCATCGGGGCATCCTGGGCCGGCCGCAAGGCGATGACCGCGACCTCCGGCCCCGGCTTCTCGCTGATGATGGAGAACATCGGACTGGCGGTCATAACCGAGACCCCGCTGGTGATCTGCAACGTCCAGCGGGGCGGTCCGTCGACCGGTCTCCCCACCCTGGTCGCCCAGGGCGACATGATGCAGGCGCGCTGGGGCTCGCACGGTCACTACGAGATGGTCGCCCTGGTCCCCTGGTCGGTGCAGGAGTGCTTCGACCTCACCGTGCGCGCCTTCAACCTCGCGGAGCGCTACCGGACCCCGGTGCTGCTGCTCGCCGACGCCGAGGTGGGACATCTCATGGAGCGGCTGGTCATCCCGCCGCCGGAGCAGATCACGCGCTGGGAGCGCAAGTCACCGCGCCGATCCCCGGACGAAGCGTGGTACCAGCCGGACGACGATCTGGTCCCGCCGATGGCGGTCGCGGGGCAGGGCTATCGCATCTTCGTCGAGAGCCTCACCCACGATCCTTGCGGCTATCCGAGCACCAACGCCGCATCCCAGGAGCGGCTGGTCACCAGGCTGGTCGAGAAGATCCGCCGCAATCGCGGGAACATCGACGACTGGGAGGAGCGCGACGTCGACGGAGCCGAGGTCGTCGTGCTCGCCTACGGCATCTCGGCCCGGGTGGCCCTGGAAGGGATCTCCCGGGCTCGGGCTCGCGGGGTGCGTGCCGGGCTGCTCCGGCTGCGCACGGTGTGGCCGTTCCCCGAGGAGCGGGTGCGCGAGCTGTCGACGCGGGTTGCCGGGTTCGTGGTGCCCGAGATCAACCTCGGCCAGATCGTCCGCGAGGTGGAGCGCTGCGCCGTCGACGGCTGCGCGGTGCTGTCGGTGCCGCGAACCGGCGGCGAGATCCACGACCCCGAGGAGATCGCCGATGCGGTCTGGAAGGCGGGCAGGGGGAAGGCGCCCACCCGGGCGGCGCTCGTGGCCAGCCGATGAGCCGGATCGGCGTCTTCGTCTGCCACTGCGGGGAGAACATCGCCCGGCGGGTCGACATCGAACGGGTCGCCGGTTTCGCGCGGCAGCTCCCCGGTGTGGCAGTCGCGGCCGACTACGCCTACATGTGCTCGGCGCCCGGCCAGAAGCTGCTCCGCGAGACGATCGCCAGCCAGCGCCTCACCGGGGTGGTCGTCGCCGCCTGCTCGCCGCAGCTGCACGAGCCGACCTTCCGAGGCGCCGCCTCCGAGGCCGGACTCAATCCGTTCCTCTGCGAGATGGCCAACATCCGGGAGCAGTGCGCCTGGGTGCACGAGGACGGCGTGGCAGCCACCGAGAAGGCGTGCGCGCTGGTCGCGTCCGCGGTCGAGAAGACCAAGCACGATGGGCCGCTGCAGCCGGTGGAGGTCCCGGTGACCAAGCGCGCCCTGGTGATCGGCGCCGGGGTCGCCGGCATCCGAGCGGCGCTCGACATCGCCGAGGCCGGTTATGAGGTCACCGTCGTGGAGCGAAACCCGTCCATCGGCGGCAACATGTCGCGGCTCTCCGAGACCTTCCCGACCCTGGACTGCTCGCAGTGCATCCTGACCCCGCTGATGGTGCAGGTCTCCCGGCATCCCCGCATCGAGCTGCTCACCTATGCGGAGGTGGAGGAGGTCGGGGGCTACGTCGGCAACTTCCGGGTGAGGATACGCAAGAAGGCGAGGTTCGTGCGCGAGGACCTGTGCACCGGCTGCGACGACTGCGTCGCCGCCTGTCCGGTGGCGGTGCCCAACGAGTTCGACATGAGCCTGGCCTGGCGGCGGGCGATCTACCTCCCCTTCCCCCAGGCGGTTCCGCCGGTCTACACCCTTGACGCCGATGCCTGCCTCAACGCCCGCCTCACCTCCGGGAACGGTGAGTACCGGGTGCTGGCCTGCGAGCGCTGCGCCCAGGCCTGCGCACCCCGGGCCATCGATTACGACATGCGTGACCAGGTCGTGGAGCGCCAGGTCGGCGCCATCGTCGTGGCCACCGGCTACGAGCTGATCGGGGCCGAGCATGCGGCCGAATACGGGTACCGCCGCCACCCCGACGTGCTCGACGGGCTCGAGTTCGAACGGCTCCTCTCCGCGTCCGGGCCGACCATGGGCGAGCTGCGCCGGCCCTCGGACGGCAGGGTGCCCAAGAGCATCGTCTTCATCCAGTGTGTGGGTTCCCGCGACCCGCGCTTCGGGGTTCCCTACTGCTCGCGGATCTGCTGCATGTACACCGCCAAGCACGCGCTCCTCTACCGGCACAAGGTCCCGGACGGACGGGCGACCGTCTTCTACATCGACATCCGCGCCGCCGGCAAGGGTTACGAGGAGTTCGTGGCCCGGGTCATGGAGGAGGAGCACGTGGTGTACGTGCGGGGGCGGGTCAGCCGGGTCGTCCGGGACGGTGACCGCCTGCGCGTCCACGGGGTGGACACCCTCTCCGGCCAGGCCCTGCAGGTCGAGGCCGACATGGTGGTGCTGGCCACCGCGGTGGTGCCGCAGCAGCGGCAGGGCGAGCTCGCCCGCAAGCTGCGGCTTCCCACCGACTCCGGCGGGTTCCTCCAGGAGGCGCACCCCAAGCTGCGGCCGGTCGAGACGCTCGCGGCCGGGGTCTTCCTGGCCGGGGCCGCCCAGGGGCCGAAGGACATCCCCGACACCGTCGCCCAGGCCTCGGCCGCGGGCGGCAAGGCGGTGGA
Organism: Binatia bacterium; assembly: GCA_035624785.1. GTDB lineage: Bacteria > Chloroflexota > Dormibacteria > Aeolococcales > Aeolococcaceae > JAJZNI01. The sequence continues at coordinate 49,903 of DASPQV010000028.1, forward strand.
CCTGCTCTCCCAGCCCCGCTTCCTGCGGGAGCCGACCGTGGCGCGGGTCGACCAGTTGTCATGCACCGGCTGCTTCGACTGCGAACGCGTCTGCGCCTACGGAGCCATCGAGCGGCGCGAGCTCCACACCCCGGGGGATGGACGGCTGCGGTTCGTCGCCGAGGTGAACGAGGCCCTCTGCGAGGGGTGCGGCGTCTGCGCGGCGGCGTGCCGTGCCCGTGCCCTCGACGTCCTCGGCTTCGCCGACGCGCAGCTCTTCGCCCAGCTCGGCGCGGTGGTCGGAGCAGCCCGATGAGCGCGGTGGCCGACTGGCAGCCCCGGCTGGTGGCCCTCGTCTGCAACTGGTGCACGTATGCCGGTGCCGACATGGCGGGGATGGCGCGGCGGACCCAGGCACCCAACGTGCGAGTGGTCCGTCTCCTCTGCAGCGGGCGGATCGACCCGCTGATCATCGTCACCGCCTTCGAGCAGGGCGCCGACGGGGTCATCGTCTCCGGCTGCCATCCCGGCGACTGCCACTACGTGCAGGGCAACCTGCTGGCCAGGCGGCGCCTCACCATCTTCAGTGAGCTGATGGACTTCCTGGGCCTGGACCGGCGGCGGCTCCAGCTGGCCTGGGTCTCGGCCTCGGAGGGGGTCAAATGGTCACAGGTGGTCGACGAGGCGACCGCGGCGGTGCGGGAGGCGGGCCCGCTCCGCGGCTTCGGCCGTCCCGCGGCGGGCGCGCCCCCGGTCCGCTTCCCGGAGCGGCCGTCCGCTCCTCGTCCCGCCCCAGCTCCGGGGGAGAACGAGGCCACCGCCACCGCGCTGCGCGAGCGAGCCGCCTCGCTGCTCGGCGGTGGCGAGGTCGCCGTGGTCGCCGGGTACGCGGCGGGCTCGCTTCCCGGGCAGATGGTGCCCACCTTCGTCAGCGACGCCGCCGGGACCGAGGTGCTCGACTGGAACGAGCGCTGCCTCGCCAACCTCAGCGTCTACCTGCCCGAGCTGCTGCGACGGGATGGAAGGGTCGGCATGGTGGTCAAGAGCTGCGACGCCAAGGCGGTCCTCGGGCTCGTCCGTGAGCACCAGATCGACCGGGACCGCGTCGTGCTCATCGGGGTCCCCTGCACCGGGGTGCGCCCTGACGGACGGCTGGCCGCCAAGTGCTACCCGTGCGCCGAGGCTGTCTCGCCGATCGCCGACATGACCGCCGGCACGGCGCCGGCCGGGCCCCGCGCCGTGGCCCCCGACCCTCGGGATGCGGAGATCGCCGCCCTGGCGGCGCTGCCCGCGGATCAGCGCTGGGACTTCTGGCAGGGTCAGCTCGGCCGTTGCCTGCGCTGCTACGCGTGCCGGGCGGTCTGCCCGCTCTGCTACTGCGAGACCTGCGTCACCGACAGGAACCGGCCGCAGTGGATCCCGGTCTCCATAGACGGCGCCGGCAACACCGCCTGGAACGTGGCCCGCGCCATGCATCTGGCGGGGCGCTGCGGGGACTGCGACGAGTGCGCCCGGGCCTGCCCGGCGGACATCCGGCTCGACCTGGTCAACCGCCGGGTCGCCAGCGTGCTCGAGGCCCGCTTCGACTACCGGCCCGAGCGGGCGGCCACCGCTCCCCCGCCGCTGCTGACGTTCCTCCCCACCGACCCGGACGGGTTCCGCTGATGGACGGCTGGCGGGTGAGCGACGAGCAGCTGGAGGGCTGGCTGGTCAGCCTTCTGGACGGCACCCGGCGGGTCGTGGCCCCCGTGGCGGAGGACGGTCTGACCCTGTTCAGGGAGGTCACCTCGGCGGACGAGATCCGCCTCGCCACGCGCCACCCCAGAACCCGCCTGCCGGCCAAGGAAACCCTGCTGCCCGCCACCGAGGTGCTGTTCTCCTACCGGTTGGAGGCCGGCGGGGTGGCCCTCGAGGTACCCCCGCAGCCGTCCGACCAGGTGGTGATCGGGCTGCGCCCCTGCGATGCCGCCGGGACGGCGCGGCTCGACGAGGTCCTCCTCGCCGATTCGCACTACGCGGATCGGCGGCGCCGGACGGCGCTGGTCACGGTGGCCTGCACCAGCGCCGGGCCCGCCTGCTTCTGCACCGCGGTGGGCGGATCCCCCGGGGGCACGGAGGCCGCCGACCTCCAGGTCGTCCCCCTCCAAGGCAGCTGGCTGGTCCGCCCCCTGACCGACCAGGGCACCACCCTGGTCGCGGGCTCGGCGGAGGGCTGGCCAGAGGCCAGCGACGAGGATTGGATGGCGGCGGAGGGGCAGCGTCGCGCCGTCGAGGCCACGATCACCACCGAACCGATCCCCTCGGAATGGGTGAGGGGGCTGGCGGAGCGCTTCGACGCCCCCGCCTGGCAGGCTCTGGCGGAGCGCTGTCTCGGCTGCGGTCTCTGCGCCTACGTCTGCCCCAGCTGCGCCTGCTTCGACATCAGCGACGCGGGGGGCGCCCTCTGCGGCAGTCGCTGCCGCACCTGGGACAGCTGCGGCTTCCGCCAGTTCACCGTGCATGCCGGCGGCTACAACCCGCGGCCGTCCCACCTCGCCCGCCATCGCCAGCGCGTCCTCCACAAGTTCGCCTGGTTCCCCCTCGAGCACGGCGCCCTGATGTGCGTGGGCTGCGGGCGCTGCGTCGAGCTCTGCCCCGCCGGCATCGACATCCGCCAGTCCGTGGTCCGGGTGATGTCAGGGTGAACGACTTCCTGCCCCAGCTGATGCGGGTGGCCGAGGCGCGCCAGGAGACCGCCGACGTCCGCACCCTGCGCCTCGAGCCGGTCGAACCTGACCGGGAGCTCCGATGGAGGGCCGGCCAGTTTGGCCTGTTCTCGGTCTTCGGCGCCGGCGAGTGCGCCCTCACCATCGCCAACCCGCCGACCCGGGGCGGCGGCCTGGAGTGCACCTTCCGCCGAGTGGGCCGGGTGACGGATGGGCTCGACCGCGTCTCGGCCGGAGAGGTGGTGGGTTTCCGAGGGCCGTACGGCAACAGCTTCCCGGTCGAGGACTGGCTCGGTCGCGACCTGGTCTTCGTCGGCGGCGGGATCGGCATGGCGGCGGTGGCGGCGCCGCTCCGCCTGGTTCTCGACCGGCGTGAGGACTTCGGCGAGGTGGTCGTCCTCAACGGGGCCCGGACCGCCGCCGACCTGGTATTCGCCGGCGAAGCCGATGCCTGGCGGCGGCGGGGCGTCCGGGTGGTCCGCACCGTCGATCCCGGCGGCGAGCGACCAGGCTGGGACGGGGAGGTGGGGCTCATCCCGGACGTCTTCGAGCGGCTCGCCCTGCCACCGGACGGCCGGATGGTGGTGGTCTGCGGGCCACCGGTGATGCTCGGATCGATGCTGCGCGCCCTCGACCGGCTGGGGTACTCACCGGAGCGGGTCGTGACCACCCTGGAGAACCGGATGAAATGCGGCTTCGGCGAGTGCGGGCACTGCAACGTCGGACCCTTCGTGGTCTGCCGCGACGGACCGGTGATCAGCGCGGCGCAGCTCAGGCGCCTGCCGCCCGACCTCTGAAAGGAGCGTGATGACCATACCGACCGAGAAGCCCGCCGCCGAGCGGGGCTGGAACGCGGAGACCGCGGAAGGCGAGCTCGAGAAGGCATCGGAGTTCGCCGACAGCCTCGGCATCCACGAGTCGCTCGGCCTCGACGAGCCGGCCGGACCCCTGGCCCATCCCGCCGAGCCGTGGCTGCGCGATGACCGCCTGCCTCACATCTGGTGCCCGGGCTGCGGCATCGGGGTGGCGGTCTCCGCGTTCGTCGCCGCGCTCCGAGAGGCGGAGGTGGACCCCCAGCGCCTGGCCCTGGTATCCGGGATCGGCTGCACCGGCCGGGTCGCCGGGTACATGCGCTGCGACAGCTTCCACACCACCCACGGACGGGCCGTCCCCTTCGCGATGGGGCTGCATCTCGGCAACCCGGCGCTCAAGGTCGTGGTCTTCAGCGGTGACGGCGATCTGGTCGCCATCGGCGGCAACCACCTGATCCACGCCGCCCGCCGGAATGCCGACCTGACCGTCTTCTGCGTCAACAACTTCACCTACGGGATGACCGGCGGTCAGAGCGGCCCCACGACCCAGGAGGGGGCGCGAACGTCGACGGCCCCCTACGGGAGCGTCGAGGTCCCGTTCAACCTGCCCCGGCTCGTCGCGGCGGCGGGGGCCACCTACGTAGCCCGATGGACGGTGCTCGACCTCGGCCGGCTGCGCCGCTCGATGGTCGAAGCCCTCGGTCACCGCGGCTTCGCCTTCGTCGAGATCGTATCCCCGTGCCCCGTGTACTACGGCCGGCGCAACCGGCTGGGGGAGGCCATCGACGAGGTGCGCTACTACCACGAGAACACCGTGGTCGACAATGCCGCGCCGCTCGACTCCCTCGACCTGCTGCTCGGCCAGCGGATCACGGTGGGCAAGTTCGTGGACAGCGTGAGACCCACCTTCGAGGAGGCGGTCGGCGAGCGCCTGGTCGAGAAGGCGCAGGCCGATCTCAGGAGGCGATGAGCGAGATGACCGACGCCGGATCCCCAGCTTCCGATCGGGTCCAAGTCCGCTTCGCCGGTTTCGGCGGGCAGGGAATCATCCTGGCCGGGTCGATCCTCGGCCAGGCGGCGGTGGTCCACTCGGGGCACAACGCCGTGATGTCCGAGGACTATGGGCCCGAATCGCGGGGGGGATCCTGCACGGCGGAGATCGTGATCGCCGACTCTGAGATCGACTACCCCCGGGTCACCCGTCCGGACGTGCTGGTCCTGATGTCTCAGCAGGCCTACGACAAGTACGCTCCGGGCAGGCCAGCGGGCTCGGTGCTGATCGTCGACGAGGACCTCGTCGACCTCGGTTCGGCACCTCCTGCGGACGTTCTGCGAGCCCCGGCGACCCGGATCGCAGAGGAGCTCGGCCGGCGCATCGTGGCCAACATCGTCATGCTCGGCTTCCTGGCCGGGGCGACCGGGATCGTCGACATCGAGATGCTCCGCCGCGCCGTCGCCGCCGCGGTGCCCCGGGGCAGCGAGCCCCTCAACCTCGCGGCCGTCAACCGCGGCTACGAGCACGCTCGCGCGATCGCCGGCGGAGCCCAGCGCCGGTGAGCCTGCTCACCCTTCCGCAGGACGACCTGATGGCTCGGATCGCCGGGATCTCCGGGCAGAACGTGGATGCCTGCTACCAGTGCGGCCGGTGCACCGCGGCCTGTCCCTTCTCCTTCTCGCCGCAGCGGGTCATCCGCCATCTCCAGCTCGGACAGGTCGACCGGGCCGTGAGCCTGGAGACGGTTCGGTCCTGCGCCAGCTGCTTCGCCTGCACCGCAGTGTGCCCCAAGGGCATCGACCCGGCGCGCATCATCCGCGCACTTCGCGAGGTGTCGTCGGAGCGGCACGGGCCGCCCTGGCGTGGCTGGCTGTTCGCCAACAACGACCGGTTGGCGCGGATGGGCAGCCGGCTCGCCCCGGTCAGCAACTGGATGCTCCGGGCTCCCGGGGCCGGCCTGGCGGAGCAGTTCGGGCTGGGCATCCATCGCAAGCGCCGGGTGCCCCGCTTCGCCAGGTCGACGTTCCCGGCGTGGTTTCGCGGCCGGACCCCGATCGGCGATGGCAGGAGGGGCGCGGTCCTGCTCTTCCACGACACCTTCATGGACTACAACCACCCGGAGACGGGGATCGCGGCCACCGAGCTGCTCGAGCTGGCCGGCTTCCGGGTCGAGCTCACCGACACCGTCTGCTGCGGCCGGCCGATGATCTCCAAGGGCTTCATCGACTCGGCCCGGGAGCATGCTCGGAGCAACGTCGAACGGCTTCACCGGCGGGCCGCCGAGGGCCTCCCGGTGGTCGGCTGCGAGCCGTCCTGCCTGCTCGCGCTGCGCAGCGAGTACCCCGAGCTGCTGCGCGGAACCGACCTCGCCGAGAAGGCGGCGACGGTCGCCCGGCGGTGCGTCCTGCTCGACGAGCTGCTGCTTCCCCTGGCAAGGCGCGGCGACCTCGGGATCCGCTTCGAGGGCCGCGGCCCGGTGCTCTTCCACGCTCACTGCCAACAGAAGGCCTTCGGCTCGCCCGGGGCCGGCCTCGCCCTCCTCGGCCTGGCCGGGTATGACCCGGAGGCGGTGGACACCGCCTGCTGCGGGATGGCCGGCGCCTTCGGCTACGAGAGGGAGCACTTCGGGCTGTCGCGAGCCCAGGGGGAGCGCGAGCTGTTCCCCGCGGTGCGCGCCCATCCGGAGGCGCGGGTCGTGGTCACGGGCATGTCCTGCCGCCACCAGATCCAGGACTTCACGGGGCGGCGGGTGCAGCACCTGGCGGAGGCGCTCCGCGACGCGGTTGCCGAGGACCCGGGCCAGGATCAGGGTCCGGCCGCGGGGCGCCCATGATGCTGCCCACCCGTTGTGAAGCTTTTCTGTCCACAACAGGCCAGCGCCGGCTGAGCGTCCGACCAGCTCCGGGAACCCCTTGATCGCCCGATCAGGGGCAGCGGACGAAGCACCGACGAGGCGTGCCCCGCCGATCTTCCCAAAAGCGTCAGTGCGCACGGCCGAGTGTCGCCAGGCCTAGGAAGACTCCTCCTCGCTGGAGGGTACCGACCAGGTGGCGGCCGGGCTGGCCCCAGGTCCCTCTCCGTACACCTCGATGGGAACCAGGGAGAGGCGCAGGCGGGGAAGCGCCCACCAGGCGGGTAGGACGAGGACGAGCCGCAGGGCACGCCGCTCGAGCAGGCCGAACCATGCGCTGGCCACCAGGGCAGCGCCGAGGACGCACAGCCCGGCGAGGGTAACGACGTACCCCGGACCGTGGAGGCTCGGGTCCGAGAACACCCAGAGCATGGCCCCTATGAAGGTCACGGTGATCCCAGCCGCGGTGGTGGCCGCGAGCCGCGCCCGGAGCCGGGGCTCGATGTAGCGCTGGACCACCAGCATGATCAGGACCACGGTCGGGAGCAAGAAGAAGCCGACGTCCTGGTGCAGCCAGGTGAAGACGGCGTCGTTGGCAGCCCCCGCCGCCTTCGGGTCGCCCTGACCGAAGAAGCTCTCGTGAAGCTCGATGAGGTAGCCGCCGACCACCACGGTGGCGAAGCTGGCCATCCACGCGGTAGCAGCCGCCACCCGCAAGGGCCGGAACAGGCCGCGCCCGGCAGCGAGCGAGACCAGGGTGACGAGGCCGCCGAGCATGACGGTCATCCCGGTGACGATGTCGTCTCCGGCGATCCCATTGTTGGCCCCGGATTGGAAGAGAGTGGGCGGGCCCCAGGTGGTGAAGCCCATGGCCAGGTACATGACCGTGGTGCCCGCGATGCCCGCACCCACCATGGTCAGCCCAACCCGGCTGGCGGTCCGGGCGGCACGGCCGAAGCCCACCATCCCGAACTGGCGGGCGGCAACCGCGACCAGCAGCGCCATCACCGCCACCACCATGTCGTGGGAATGGGAACCGACCAGGTTGGCGGTGAAGGTGCCGAGATCCAGCCCCTGGAACTTCAGGTAGGCCGCGAGCGGCGCCGGCCAGGCTCCGAACTCGAGCAGCCAGCCGGCGAGGTGGCCCATCAGAGCGGCCGCGAGCATGGACGCGCTAGCCGCCAGGGCCACCCAGAACGCAAGGGACCGCGCCGCCGGAGCCTTGCGGATGGCCTCGATGACCATCCCGGCGATCAGCATCAGGAGGATCTCGTCGAGGGCGAAGAAGCCGACGATCTGGGTCCACATCGCAGCCTCGGCGCCGGGGATCCGGGTGTCGAAGATCCCGCCGATGCCGTCGGCCAGGGTGGCCACCACCACCCCGATCGTGATCCAGAGGCGAACGTGGGCGGATCGCAGGGAGAGGACCTGGCAGGCCATCAGGCCGAGCAGCCCGACCATGGCGATGAGCAACCCATGCAGGTACATCACGTGCCAGAAGTCGGGCGTGGCGCTGGCGCTGGGCTCTGACTCGAAGGGGTTGGAGATGAGGATGCTGCCCAGCGAGAAGGCGATCATCCAGGCGATCACGAAGAACGCGAGCCGCTTGGGAGTGAGCCAGGCGAGCCGTCCGGGCAGTGCCGGGGGGTCCTCGACCGGCGGCGGCTCCGTCCCATCAGCGGAGCCGGCGAGTGCGCTCCTGGTCATGCCGTGTCCTCCCGGCGGGGCCGGCGGCCCTATGGCGCCAGAGTCCTGCGCCATCTCATGTTGTAACGGCCAGCCATATTCGAGAAGAGCCAGGCGTCCCCTTGTGGTGGAGTCTCTCGGGCCTCCCGCTCATGGACCAGACCCCGCCAGGTCGTGAGAACGAGAAGTCGTTGATCCTTGGCCGCGAGGACCTTGGGCTCTAGAAGCTAGGGACCACGGCCCGCAGAAACATCCGCTTCCAGGCCGAACAGATCCTCCTCACGGCTCGCTGGTCAATGCTCGGCCGGCCACCTGGAGGGAGCTCGAGAAGCTCGGGACCGCGCCTCTTTCCGCCTGTCCTAGGAGGAGGAGGGCGGGTCAGTCGTCGACGTCGGCGGCGTGGGTCCGAGACAGGCGGCGGAGCTCGTCGGCGATCCGGCCGGCGACCGCCCGCCGGGTGGCCGCCGCGGCCAGCGTGGTCAGCTCGCCGTCGAGGCGGGCGAGGATGGCCTCCGCCTCGGCGTCGCACACCGGGACGCCGAGGGTCTCGGCGGTCGCCTCGACATCCTGCTGCCCGTAGGCGACGCTGAAGGTGAGCGGACGCCGCTCCTCGCGAAGTGCGCAGGCCCTGGTGGTCACCCCCCGAGGCTGATCGCCGCCTCAGGCGACCGCCAGTGCCTCCGGTCCCCAGGCTCATGGGCCCTGCGGCCCTGCCGTGAAGCCCGGCCCGAACGTAGCATGAGGTCGACATGGAAGTGGAGCTTCGGGGAGGAAGGGCAAGCGACCGGCCCGGCGCCTGCGGCGACGAGGTCTGCACCACCTGCTCGGACAGCGCGGTGCCCAGCCGGATCATCGAGCTGCGCGGCGAGCATCTGGCCGTGGCCGAGATCCAGGGGACCCGGGCGGTGATCAGCGTCGCCCTGGTCGACGCCGCTCCCGGCGACACCGTGCTGGTGCACGCCCGGGAGGCGATCGCGGTGGTGGAGCGGGCCTGACCGTGTGCCTCGGCATCCCCGGCGAGGTGGTCGCCCTGGGCGACCGGCCCGGCATGGCCACGGTGGAGGTCGGCGGCGTTCGCCGCCCGGTGAACGTCATGCTGGTCGAGCAGGAGGGGGTCGAGCCCGGTGACTGGGTGCTCATCCATGTCGGCTTCGCCCTGGCCAGGATCGACGAGGAGGAGGCTCGGCTGACCCTCGATCACCTCGAGAAGATGGGGCAGGCCTACCAGGACGAGTTGCGCGCTCTCGCCGCCTCGCGAGCCGGATGAGGGACCGGCCGGCGCCTCCGGACGCCCCGACGCCGGCCACGGAAGGCGGACCAGTCGCGGTGACCTCCGCGATGCGCTTCGTCGACGAGTTCCGTGACCGAGACACGGCGCGGGCGGTGGCCGCCCGGATCGCCGAGCTCTGCGAGCCCGGCCGGCGCTACGGGTTCATGGAGATCTGTGGGGGCCACACCCACACCATCTACAAGCACGGCATCGAGGACCTCCTCCCCGAGGCCGTCGACCTGGTGCACGGGCCGGGCTGCCCGGTCTGCGTCATCCCCATGGGCCGGGTCGACGACGCCATCTGGATCGCCGAGCAGGAGGGCGTCATCCTCACCTCCTTCGGTGACCTGCTCCGCGTGCCGGGCAGCCGCGGCTCCTTCCTCGAAGCCAAGGCCAGGGGGTGCGACATCCGGATGGTCTACTCGCCGCTGGATTCGCTGCGCATCGCCCGGGAGAATCCGGACCGCCGGGTGGTCTTCATGGCCATCGGGTTCGAGACCACGGCGCCGTCAACGGCGGTGACCGTGCTCCGCGCCGCCGCCGAGGGGATCAGCAACTTCTCGGTCCTCTGCAACCACGTCTCGATCATCCCGGCGCTGCGGGCGATCCTCGCCGCCTCCGACCTCCGGGTCGACGGGTTCATCGGCCCCGGGCACGTCTCGACGGTGATCGGCTGCGAGCCCTACCGGTTCATCGCCGAACGGCACGGGAGACCCTTCGTGGTGGCCGGCTTCGAGCCTCTCGACATCCTCCAGTCCATCCAGATGCTGCTGCTCCAGCTCCACGAGGGCCGCTCGGAGGTGGAGAACCAGTACACCCGGGTGGTTTCCTGGGAGGGCAATCGAAAGGCAGTGCGCGCCATCGAGGAGGTGATGGAGCCGCGGGCGACCTTCGAGTGGCGCGGTCTCGGCTGGATCCCCGACTCGGCGCTGCAGCTCCGCAAGGAGTACGCCGCCTTCGACGCCGAGCGGGCATGGGAGGTCCCGGCGGCAAGGGTTGCCGATCCCCGCGCCTGCCAGTGCGGGGAGGTGCTGCGCGGCGTCATCAAGCCCTGGCAGTGCCGGGTCTTCGGAACCGCGTGCACCCCGGAGGCGCCGATCGGGACCTGCATGGTCTCGTCGGAAGGGGCCTGCGCCGCCTACTACAACTTCGGCCGGTTCAGCCGCCCCCGGGCGGCCGCGGCGAGGCGCGGGTGAGCGAGCCCACCGAGCGGGAGGTCCTGGAGAGGGTCGACCGGGTGCGGCGGCGCCGGCCCCGGGTCACCGACGAGCGCATCACCCTCTCGCACGGCTCGGGAGGCAAGGCGACCCACGCCCTGGTCGAGGCGCTCTTCGTCGAGGCCTTCCGCAACCCCATCCTCGAGCCCCTGGAGGATCAGGCCGTCTTCGAGGTGGGCCAGGCCCGCCTGGCCTTCACCACCGACAGCTTCGTGGTCTCACCGCTCTTCTTCCCCGGCGGGGACATCGGGGAACTGGCCGTCAACGGCACGGTCAACGACCTGGCGGTCTCGGGAGCCCGCCCCCTGTACCTCTCCGCCGGGCTCATCCTGGAGGAGGGATTCCCGGTCGCAGACCTGCGGCGGATCGTCGCCTCGATGGCCGCGGCGGCCGAGCGCGCCGGAGTCCAGGTGGTGACCGGGGACACCAAGGTGGTGGAGCGGGGCAAGGCCGACTCCTGCTTCATCAACACGGCCGGGATCGGCGTCCTGGAGCGCGACGTCCGCCTCTCGGTGTCGGCGGCCTGCCCTGGCGACGCCGTGATCGTCTCCGGGCCGGTCGGCGACCACGGCATCACCATCATGCTGGCTCGGGGGGAATTGGGCATCTCCTCTGACCTGCGATCGGACACCGCTCCGCTGACCGACCTGGTCGGGCTGGTGCTCGAGGCGGCACCCCAGACGAGATTCATCCGAGATGCGACCCGCGGCGGGGTCGCCACCATCTGCAACGAGCTGGCCCAGGCCTCACAGGTGGCGGTGGTCCTCGACGAGCGGGCCATCCCGGTCCGGCCCGAGGTCCGCGGGGCCGCCGAGATCCTGGGCATCGACCCGCTCTACGTGGCCTGCGAGGGTCGCTTCGTCGCCGCCGTCCCCGGCGAGCGGGCGGAGGCGGTGGTGGCAGCGCTCCGCGGCCATCCCCAGGGCCAGGGCGCGGCGGTCATCGGCCACGTCGCCGCCGAGCCGCCCGGGCTGGTGCTGGTCGACACCGCCTTCGGCGGGACCCGCATCCTCGACATGCTGGTCGGCGACCCCCTGCCGCGCATCTGCTGAGCCCGGGGGCTGCAAGGCTTGGGGATCGCCGGCGGCGCATCGACGGGCTCACGGCGGCCCGCTACCATGGGCACAGCCCACCCTCCCCAGGAGGCGTCGACGATGTCCACCGCCGATGCGCAGCTGATGATGACCCTGGCGGCTCTCGCCTACATCGACGAGACGCCGCTCCAGGGCGAGAGCCTCGCCGAGCAGGAGAGCCGCATCCTCGCCGACCTCAACGGCAACGCGACCTATGGCTTACCCCAGTCACCGGCCGCGGCAGGATGGACCGCGGCATGGGTGGGCCTGAGCGCCGACCCGCAGCGGTCGAACATGGCCTATGTCGCCACCAGCAGCTCCGCCCGCAACACCTATGCGGTCGCCATCCGGGGCAGCGACTTCCATCTCTTCCTTGATGCCCTCGAAGACTTCGACATCCGGGAGACTGTCACGTTCGGTCCCGGCGGCACCATCGCGACCGGGGCCAACGATGGCTTCCACCTCGTGACCGAGGCCGTCGGCGCGGCCCCCGGACCCCTCGCCGGGACCGCCATGGTCCAGGCGCTGCAGAGGCTGGTGGCAGGCGCCGGCGAGGGACAGCCCATCACCATCTACGTGACCGGCCACAGCCTCGGTGGCGCGCTGGCTTCGGTGGTTGCGCTCTATCTCAGGAGCCTGGAGTGGAGCTCCTCGGTGGTGTTCCAGGTGTATACATTTGCCGCGCCCACCGCCGGTGACGCGGCCTTCGCCACCGCCTTCGACAAGGCCTTCCCGGGGACGGCGCCGGGCACGGACTCGTCCTGGCGAGTGTTCAACGCCTTCGACGTCGTCCCGCACGCCTGGGAGTCACTGAGCACAGTCAAGAGCTTCTACCCGACACCGCCGGGTCCCGTGGCGACCCTGGCGGTCAAGCTCCTCCTCGACGGCATCGAGGCGTATGCCGGGGGCAACCAGTACGTCCAGCCGAATCCGGCCGGAAGCCCGGGAGCGCTCCAGCTCAACGGCGACTACGACGTTCACGATCCCGCGAACACCGCCCCCACCTTCGGCGCGTTCATGGGCCAGCTCGGCTTCCAGCACGGCTGCAACACCTACCTGCAGCTCCTCGGGGCTCCCCAGGTCACCTTCCAGCCCGGGACGTAGTCGCTTCGTCATCGCCTCGGTGAGGCGACGCTCAATGGCACGGATGCTCCATCCGCCCGCCGGCCGGCCTGCGCGTCGCGGGTGGCAGGCCCGCCGATGGCGAGCTGACGTCGGCTCGGTCTGGCGACGCGGCTTCCGCCGATGCGGGTCGGTGTGCAGAGGGCGCCCCTTTCACCGCCCTCCGCAGCCGGCGATCAGGCCAGGGAGAGGAAGAGCCGCTCCAGCCTCTCCTCGTCCACCGTCGGCGCCGCCGATCCGTCCCGGCACGACGCGTACTGCTGCAGGCTGCAGGCGATCAGCCGGAAGCCCGCCCGGTCGAGGGCGCGGGATACAGCGGCGAGCTGGGTCACGATCTCGGTGCAGTCGCGGCCCTGCTCGAGCATGCCGATGACGCCGCGGAGCTGGCCCTCGGCGCGGCGCAGCCGGCGGGCCACGTCGGCGCTGGCGCCAGGCTCGAGCTTCACGGCGCGGTCCGCCGTGCGGCCGCGCCCGCTGCCGCCGGCGCGGCCAGCTCGATGCGCACCGACGGTGGGTTGAGCAGGGTGTTGTGAATGGCGCAGCGTGAGGCGGCGGCCAGGAGGGTCGGCTGGAGATCAGCGGGCAGCCCGGGGACTTCCAGACGCAGCACGATCTCGCCGACCCGGTACGGCGCGCTCGCCATCCGGTAGTCGGCGGTCACGGCCACATCGTCGGTCGAGAACCCATGCCGCGCCAGGTAGTTGGCGGCGTAGATGGCGACACACGAGGCGAGGCTGCCGATGAACAGCTCGGTCGGCATCGGGGCGGTGTCCTCGCCGCCGTCCGACGGCAGCTGGTCCACCGCGAAGCTGTGCTGCCGGGTCGCGACCCGGTAGCGCTGGCCGGCCTCGTGCGCGACGGTCAGGCGCCGGAAGCCGGACGGCTCGCCGCTCATGCCGTCGCCGCCTTGGGGTGGGCTTCCTCGACGTGCTTCCTGACCCTCTCCATGTCCAGCCCGCGGGCGGCCTCGATGACCTGGGCGAGCGCCGCCGCCGGGAGCGCGCCAGCCTGGCGGAAGACCAGGATGCCGTCGCGGAAGACCATCAGGGTGGGGATCGACATGATCCCGAGGCCACCGGAAAGACCCGGCTCCGCATCGGTGTCGACCTTGGCGAAGACCAGGTCGGGGTTGTCCGCCGCCGCCCTCTCGAACACCGGGGCGAAAGCGCGGCACGGCGGGCACCAGGTCGCCCAGAAATCGACGAGGACGATGCCCTCCCGGGTCACGGTCTCCTCGAAGGTCATCTCAGTCAATGCAAGGGTCGCCATGGTCACCTCACGAATACCCCCATGGGTATGTCAATGGACCCAAGTATATACCCCGGTGGGTATTACGGCAACGGCTGGAAGGGAGCAATCGTCCGGATCTGGCTCGGCGGCCGAAGCCGGGCTCAGACCAGCCCCGCGGCGTCGCGGGCACCGGCGATCACCGCCTGCCCCAGGCTGATCCCGCCGTCGTTGGCCGGGACCCGGGAGTGGGTGAGCACCCGGAACCCCTGACCTGTCAGCCCTGCCAGCACGCGCTCGGTCAGCAGGACGTTCTGGAACACCCCGCCGGACAGGGCCACGACGCCGATTCCGATCCTCTGCCGGACCAGCCGGCAAGCCTCCACCACCAGTGCGGCGAGACCGTTGTGGAAGCGGGCGGCGATCACGGGCGGCGACACCCCGCGGCGAAGGTCGGCAACCACCGCCCTCACCAGGACGTGGCCGTCGAGAAGCAAGGTTCGCCCCTCATCGACCGCGGCGGGGTATGCCGAGGCCTCGTCGGGATCGGCCAGCTGCTCCAGCTCGACGGCGGCCTGTCCCTCGTAGTTGATCCGGTCCCGGACGCCGAGGATGGCGGCCACGGCGTCGAAGAGGCGGCCCGCGCTGGAGGTGCGTGGGCTGGAGATGCCTGAGCGAGCCAGCCCCAGGATGGCCGCCCACCGGTCCTGATGGTCACGAACCACCGCCAGGGCCTCGGGCACCTCGGCGCCGAGGGCGGCGTCCAGATGGGCCGCCGCCATCCGCCAGGGTTCTCGGATCGCCATGGCTCCGCCCGGCATGCTCACCTCGGCGAGCCAGCCCACTCGCTCGAAGGCCGCCAGGTCGCAGACCAGGATCTCGCCGCCCCACATCGAGCCGTCCAGGCCGAAGCCCAGCCCGTCGAAGGCCACCCCGATCGCGGGACCCGGCTCCCCGTTGTCGGCGAGGCAGGCCGCGACGTGGGCATGATGGTGCTGGACGGCCACCCTCTCGACGTCCATCTCGAGGGCGTGCTTGGTGGAGAGGTACTCGGGATGGAGGTCGTGGGCCACCAGCTCGGGGCGGACGTCGAACAGGCGCATGAAATGCTCGATGCCCTCGGTGTAGGAGCGCAGCGTCTGGTAGTTCTCCAGGTCGCCGATGTGATGGGAGAGGAAGGCGCGGCGCTCCTTGCCCAGGCAGAAGGTGCTCTTCAGCTCGGCGCCGCAGGCCAGCAGGGGGCGGCGGAAGGCCGGGACCACGGTGATCGGCTGGGGCACGAAGCCGCGCGAGCGCCGCAGTGGGGATTCGCGACCCGCCATGACCCGGATCACCGAGTCGTCGGTGCGTATGTGGATGGGGCGGTCGTGGCTGAGGAAGGCGTCGGCGATCGGCGCCAGGCGGTGGAACGCCTCCTCGTCGAGATAGGCGATGGGCTCGTCGGAGACATTGCCGCTGGTGAGGACGAAGGGCTCGCCGAGCCGGCGGGCGAGGAGGTGGTGGAGGGGGCTGTAAGGGAGCATCACCCCCAGGGATCGGTTGCCCGGTGCCACCGACGGCGCCACTCTGGCCCCGGCCCGGCGGCGGAGGAGCACGATCGGCCGGCGGGGAGAGAGCAGGGCGCGTGCCTCCCGGCTGCCCACCTCGGCGAGGGCCCGCGCCGCCTCCAGGTCGGTGGCCATCAGGGCGAAGGGCTTGTCCTCGCGATGCTTGCGGGAGCGCAGGGCGAGGACGGCCGGCTCGGATGCGGCCAGGGCGGCGAGGTGGTAGCCGCCCAGGCCTTTGATGGCGACCACCCGCCCGGAGCGGAGGAGCTCCACCGTCCCCGCCAGCGGATCGCCGCCGGTGGTCTCGCCGTGGGCGCCGGTCAACCGGAGCGACGGCCCGCAGGCCGGGCAGCACACCGGCTGAGCGTGGAACCGCCGGTCGGCGGGGTCCCGGTACTCGCGCTCGCACTCGGCGCACATCGCGAAGCCGGCCATGCTGGTGAGCGGCCGGTCGTACGGGACGTCGCGGATGATGGTGAAGCGGGGCCCGCAGTTGGTGCAGTTGATGAACGCGTAGCCGAAACGGCGGTCGCTTGGGTCCAACAGCTCGCGCAGGCAGTCGTCGCAGGTCGCGGTGTCGGGAGAGATGAGGGTCTGGCGCTCACCGCCCGCCTCGCTGGCCACGATGCTGAATTCCCGGCGCCCGGCCGGCGCGAGCGGAACCATCTCGACGGCATCGATCACCGCGAGCGGTGGAGCCTCGCTGCGAAGCCGGGAGACGAACCGGTCGAGCACCTGCGGGCTACCCTCCACCTCTATGAACACGCCGGTCGTGTCGTTGCCGACCAGGCCGGTGAGGCCGAGAGCGGAGGCGAGTCCGTGAACGAAGGGACGGAAACCCACGCCCTGGACCACCCCATCGACCCGGATGCGCAGGCCGAGGACCTCGCCGCCGGGGGGAGTGCTCGGCGCCATCGGCGTCAACCCTACATGCGGGGGGCGAGCCCCCCGCATCCCCCCCGGCCGCACCTTCACGTGGAGGGGAGGCCCCGCCACAGCCCCCGGCCGCGTTCTCACCTCCGCGGGACCGCCGCCGAGCGTCCCGGGCGAGCTCGGAGCCCGGGCCAACGTGCCCCCTCCGCTCGTGCCCTGCGGCCCTGGCGACCCGCATATCGCCGTCGCCACAGTCCGTCTGCGTCATGACGGCGACCGCTGGTGAGAGCCTCACCCCCCCGCCTCCTCACGGCGGCCGACTGATGGCGGAGCGCCTCCACGCCGAGGGTGTGGAGGCGCTCTTCACCCTGGGTGGCGGCCACATCGTGGAGCTGCTCGACGGCTGCGCCGACGCGGGCGTCCGGGTAATCGGGACCCGTCACGAGGGCTCGGCCACCCTCGCCGCCGAGGGTTTCGCGCTCGCCACCGGGCGCCCCGGGGTCGCCGCGGTGACCGCCGGTCCCGGGTTCACCAACTGCCTGACCGGCTTCGCGGACGCCGCGCTGGGCAGCGTCCCCCTGGTGCTGATCGGCGGGCGCACCACCCAGAAGCGGCGCGGCCGGGGGGCGGTCCAGGACGTCGACCAGGTGGCGATGGTCGACCGGCTGGCCAAGTGGACGGGCGTCGCCTACAACCTCCAGAGCGTCCAGCGCCTCACCAGCGAGGCTCTGCACCGCGCCGTGACCGACCGCCCTGGCGCCGTCTACCTGGAGGTGCCCCACGACGTCTTCATGGCACGGGGTGAGCCGGCCGGCCTGGCCTGGGGGTTCCCGACGCCGCTGCCTCGCTCGACGGCAGCCCCCTCAGACCTGGACCGTGTGGTGTCCGCTCTCCGAGCGGCCTCACGGCCCCTCGTCCTGGCGGGCGGAGGCGCCTTCTGGTCCGGCGCGGCCGAGGAGCTCGCCGACTTCTGCACCGCCTGGGAGATCCCGCTCACCACCACCAGCGCTGCCCGCGGCCTGGTCGCCGACTCCCATCCCTGGTGCCTGGGATCGCTGGTCCACGCCGGGACCGCGGCGGTCTCCGCCGACTGCGTGCTGATCCTGGGCAGCGCCTTCAACGGCAATCTGGTCTACGGTGGCCCGCCGCTCTTCACCGAGGAGCAGACCCTGATCCAGGTCGATGCCGCCGCGGGGGAGCTGGGCGGCAACCGCCGCGCCGACCTGGCGCTGCGGGGGGACGTCCGCGAGGTGCTCAAGCAGCTCCGCGCCGCGGCGCTCGAGAGCAGCCGGGACGGCCGTGACTGGCTGGCCCAGGGCCGGGAGCTGGTCGGCCTCTCCCGGGAGATGTGGGACCGCCAGGTCGACGACTACGCCGGCCCCCTGGTCCATCCCGGCGCCCTGGCCCGCGAGGTCTTCGGCTTCGCCCGGGACACCTGGGGAGGGGCGGCCACCCTGGTCGCCGACGGCGGCGACAGCCTGACCTGGGGCCTGGCCTACGCGGACGCCGAGCGGCCGGGACGGCTGCTCTCGACCACGACCGCCCTGGGGACCCTGGGGGTGGGGATGCCATTCGCCCTGGGAGCGAAGCTGGCCCGACCCGAGGAGCCGGTGGTACTGCTGACCGGCGACGGCTCCTTCGGGCTCAGCGCCATGGAGCTGGACACCGCGGTGCGCAACCAGCTCCCGGTGATCGTGGTGGTGGCCAACAACGCCGGCTGGGGGGACGTCCGGCACCACCAGCGGGAGATGTACCACCGCGAGGTGGCCAGCCAGCTGGCCGACACCCGTTACGACCGCCTTGCCGAGGCCCTCGGCGCCCGCGGGGAGCGGGTCGAGACCGTGGCCGGCATCCGCCCGGCCATGGAGCGCGCCGCGGCAGCCGGGGTCGCGTCGCTGATCGACGTCCCCACCGACCCCGACGTGCTCTCCGCCTTGCTCCGGGCGATGATGGCCGTCGGGATCATGTAGCGGCTCGCCGACCCGTTTCGGACGCCGGCGTCCGAAACCGGGGCGTGGCCGGCTAGGTTGTGCGGCGCCATGCCGGCGACCGCCTGGAGCTGATCGCCCGATCGGGCCCTGGCGAGTCGACGGCTGAGCTGCCCTGGGCGACCGGCCTGAAGGTCGGGGCCGAGGGTGCCCGGACCAGCCTGGCTTCAGTTGTCGGCGCCGGTCGCGCGGCCGCCGGCGATGGCGTGCAGGCTGAGGACCTCACCGCCGAGCCGGGCGTGGACGATCATCACCGGGACGTGGCTGCGATGCAGCACGCTGAGGCTGACGCTGCCCAGGAGCAGGGAGCGCAGGCTCCCCCTCCCCCGCGAGCCCATCACGATCAGGTCGTGGCCACCGCGCTCCACCTCTTGGAGGATGGCATCGGCAGGCCGCTCGCAGACGACCAGGGTCTCCACCTCCAGGCCCTGAGGGACGCGTTCCCGGGCGAGCTCGAGGGTGTGGCGAGACTCCGCCTCGATGTCCTGCTCGAGCTGCTGCACGTCCACCATCGCCGACGCCTCGCCCCCGTACCAGGTGAAGGGACGCCAGGCACACAGCAGGGTGACCCGGGCGTGCTGGCACCGCGCCAGGTCGATGGCCTCGTCGAGCGCGGCGGCGGCGTGTGGAGAACCGTCGATCGGCACCAGGATGTTGTGGAACATTGAAGTTGTCTCCGACGGATCGACCGGATCGGAGCGGGCTGGAGAGCATCTCCCCGGCGACTCCAGTCAAACTCGCCGCGCCGTTCTGAGACAGGGCCGGAAGAAGCCAGGCTGCTGAGCCGAAAGTCACGAATCAGCGCATCGACTGGAGTTGGCGCTCCAACCGACCCACGACGTCGGCCCGGCGGCGAGCGTCCGCGACAGCGTCGACCCACACCGGGGAGACCGTGGCGATCCGGTCGCTCAGATACCGCTGGATCGCCTCCCTCTCCTGACGCTCGGCGATGCGGGTGGCGGCGTCGCGGGGCCAGTGCATCGCCCGACTCCTCATGTGGGTCCGTCCGTCGGCTGAGTCAATCAAGCCATGGCCAGGAGCCAGCGAATAGGGTCCAGGGGCAGCAGCTACCTAGGCCGAAGGTCCGGAACGGCGGTGCCCCGCGGCCCCCTGCGGCCTGGGGGGTGGCGCGCCGTCGTGCCAATGCCCGACCATGACCCGGAACGGGCCAGCGCTCCGAGCCGCCGCTCCGGGCGCCACACCTGGAGGAGGTACCTGATGACCCAGACGGATGCCGCCGCGGCGACCGGTCCCCTATCCGACCATGAGCTCGCCCTCATCGACGCCTACTGGCGGGCCGCCAACTACGTCTCGGTGGGCCAGATCTACCTGCTCGACAACCCGCTGCTCCGGGTGAGGCTCCGGCCCGAGCACGTCAAGCCGCGGCTGCTCGGCCATTGGGGCACCACCCCGGGCCTGAACTTCATCTACGCGCACATGAACCGGGTGATCCGGAACTGGGACCTCGATGCCATCTACGTGATGGGACCGGGTCACGGCGGACCGGCGGCGGTCGCCAACGCCTATCTCGAGGGCACCTACACCGAGCATTACCCGCACATCACCCGCGACGAGGAGGGGCTGCGCAAGCTCTTCCGCCAGTTCTCGTTTCCCGGTGGGATCCCCTCGCACGTGGCCCCGGAGACTCCGGGATCCATCCACGAGGGTGGCGAGCTCGGCTATGCGCTCTCCCACGCCTACGGCGCGGCGTTCGACAACCCCGGCCTGCTGGTGTGCTGCATCGTCGGCGACGGCGAGGCGGAGACCGGCCCGCTGGCCACGGGCTGGCATTCCAACAAGTTCCTGGACCCGGTCACAGACGGCGTAGTCCTGCCCATCCTGCACCTCAACGGCTACAAGATCGCCAATCCCACGGTGCTGGCCAGGATTCCCGAGGCGGAGCTGACCTCGCTGCTGGAGGGATACGGCCACTCGGTCCACTGGGTCTCGGGGGACGACCCCGCGACCATGCACCAGCTGATGGCGTCGACGCTGGATCAGGTGATCGCCGAGATCACCGACATCCAGAAGCACGCCCGCCAGGGCGGCGACAGCGCGCGTCCCAAATGGCCGATGATCGTGTTCCGCAGCCCCAAGGGCTGGACCGGACCCAAGACGGTGGACGGGCTGCCCACCGAGGGGACCTGGCGCTCCCACCAGGTCCCGATGGCCGAGGTCCGGACCAATCCGGAGCACCTGGCCCTGCTCGAATCCTGGATGAAGAGCTACCACCCCGAGGAGCTCTTCGACGAGTCGGGCGCCCTGATCCCCGAGCTGGCCACGCTTCCCCCCAAGAGCTACCGGCGGATGAGCGACAACCCGCACGCCAACGGGGGGCTCCTGCTCCGCGACCTGACCCTGCCCGACTTCCGCAGCTACATGGTCGAGGTGGCCCGCCCCGCGACCACCTTCTCGGAGGCGACCCGGGTCCTGGGCGGCTTCCTCCGCGACGTGGTTCGCCAGAATCCTCAGCAGTTCCGCATCTTCGGGCCCGACGAGACCGCCTCGAACCGCCTCCAGGCCGTCTTCGAGGTGACCGATCGGCAGTGGGATGCCGAGCGCCTGCCCACCGACGACCACCTCGCCCCCGAGGGGCGGGTCATGGAGGTGCTCTCCGAGCACCAGTGCCAGGGGTGGTTGGAGGGCTACCTGCTCACCGGGCGGCACGGGCTGTTCAACTGCTACGAGGCCTTCATCCACATCATCGACTCGATGTTCAACCAGCACGCCAAGTGGCTCAAGGTCACCCGCGGCATCCCCTGGCGGCGACCCCTCGCCTCCCTCAACTACGTGCTCTCCTCGCACGTCTGGCGCCAGGACCACAACGGCTTCTCTCACCAGGATCCCGGCTTCATCGACCACGTGGTCAACAAGAAGGCGGAGATCATCCGCGTGTACCTGCCCCCTGACGCCAACTGCCTGCTCTCGGTGGCCGATCACTGCCTGCGCAGCCGTCACTACGTCAACGTGATCGTGGCCGGCAAGCAACCCTCGCTGAACTTCCTGGGGCCCGAGGAGGCCGTCCTGCATTGCACCCGGGGCATCGGCATCTGGGAATGGGCGAGCAACGACCAGGGAGACCCCGACGTGGTCATGGGCTGCTGCGGCGACGTCCCGACCCTGGAGACCCTCGCCGCCGTCGACATCCTCCGGCGGGAGCTGCCCGCGCTCCGGATCCGGGTGATCAACGTCGTCGACCTGATGCGCCTGCAGCCCGACACCGAGCATCCCCACGGCCTCTCGGATCGAGAGTTCGACATCCTCTTCACCGACGACCGCCCCGTCGTCTTCGCCTACCACGGTTATCCCTGGCTGGTGCACCGGCTGACCTACCGCCGCAGGAACCACGCCAACTTCCACGTCCGCGGCTACAAGGAGGAGGGCACCACGACCACCCCCTTCGACATGGTGATGCTCAACGACCTGGACCGCTTTCACCTGGTCATGGACGTGATCGACCGGGTTCCCGGACTCCAGTCGCACGCTGCCACCCTGCGCCAGCGGATGGCCGACGAGCGGGTGCGCTGCCGTGCCTACACCCGCGCGGACGGCGAGGATCCGCCCGACATCCGCAACTGGTCCTGGTCAGGCTAGGAATGGTTCCGACGATCTCCGCTGAACAGACAGGTCAGCTCTCGAAGCAGGGCCGGAATGCCGCCCCTGGCGGGGCGGTCAGCTCGCGGCACAGCCGCTCGCTGAGTGGCGCGGCCTCGCCGTGCAGGCGGTCGCTGAATGGTGCGTCCCGAGGCAGCTCGCGTCGCAGCCGCTCGGGGGGGCATGCGGGGGGCAAGCCCCCCGCATGAGGATCCTGATCGTCAACGCCGGCTCCAGCAGCCTCAAGCTGACGGTGCTGGACGACGGCGACCAGGTGCTGCTGGCCGAGAACATCCCGGCGCCGGCGGGGCGCCTCGACGACGCCGCCTTGCGGGAAGCGGTCGCTCAGAGCCGGCCGGTGGACGCGGTGGGTCACCGCATCGTCCACGGCGGAACCGAGTTCACCGAGCCGGTGCTGGTCGATGCTCAGGTGCTGCGCCGCCTGGAGGCGCTCACCGACCTCGCCCCGCTCCACCAGCCGAAGTCGCTGCGCGGGCTGGAGCTGGTCGGCCGGATGCTCCCCAACGTGCCGGCGGTGGCCTGCTTCGACACCGCCTTTCACGCCGGCATCCCGCCGGCCGCCAGCACCTACGCGCTGCCGGCACCGTGGCGGAAGCGCTGGGAGCTGCGCCGCTTCGGGTTCCACGGGCTTTCCCACGCCTACGCCGCGCGCCGGACCGCCGAGCTGGCGGGGCGTTCGCTCAGCGACCTCCAGATCGTGACCTGCCACCTCGGAGCCGGGGCCTCGCTGGCCGCGGTGCGGGGGGGGACCTCCGTGGACACCACGATGGGCTTCACGCCGCTGGAGGGTCTGGTGATGGCGACCCGCTCGGGAAGCGTCGACCCCGGGCTTCTCCTCTGGCTGGAGGAGCACGTCGGGATGCCCCCAACCGAGCTCGCCACCACCCTCGAGCACCGCTCCGGCCTTCTCGGTCTCACCGGCCGGTCCGACATGAGCGGCATCCTCCAGGCCGAGGCCGACGGTGACGCCGACGCCGGGCTCGCCGTCTCCGTGTACGTCCACCGGCTGCGCGCCGGGATCGCCGCCATGACCGCGGCGATGAGCGGTCTGGACGCGCTCACCTTCACCGGTGGGGTCGGGGAGCACGCTCCCGAGATCCGCCGCCGTGCCGCCGACGGGTTGGGTTTCCTGGGGATCGGCCTCGATCCGGGGGCCAACCAGGCGGTCTCCCCAGACGCCGAGATCGGAGCGCCCGGCGCGTCGGTGCGGTCCTTCGTGGTCCAGGCCCGGGAGGATCTGGAGATCGCCCGGGGGGTCCGGCAGGTGCTCGGCGGCGCGGCCCTCCCCAGCACGCCGGGTGGATCCGCCCGCTGACGCGGTTCACCGATGACCAGGGCTGACCGGGCCCCGGCCATCCCATAATCGCGGGCGTGGCCGACCCTGGACCCTCTCCGACAGCGAGAGCGGAGATCTCCCACGGCAGCGTCGGGGCGGCCGGGGCAGATCCACCGAGGGCCGGGAGACCGCCGATCCCCAAAGCGGAGCTCCACGTCCACATCGAGGGCACCCTGGAGGCGGAGCTGGCGCTGCTGCTCGCCGGTCGCAACGGGATCAGCCTTCCCTACCAGGACGCGAAGGACTTGCGGCGCGCCTATGAGTTCAGCAGCCTGCAGTCCTTCCTCGACCTCTACTACGCGACCATGGCCGTGCTGTGCACGGAGCAGGACTTCGCCGACCTGGCATCCGAGTACCTGGAGCGGGCCAGCGCCCAGGGGGTGCGCCACGCCGAGATCTTCTTCGACCCCCAGGCTCACGCCGAGCGAGGGATCGGATTGGCTCGGGTCATCGACGGGCTGTGGTCGGTGCTCGGCAGCAGCGAGCAGACCCACGGGATCTCGACAGCGCTGATCATGTGCTTCCTGCGCGAGCGGGGGCCGGCCGCCGCGATGGCCAGCCTGGAGGCGGCGCTCCCGTTTCGTGATCGGATCATCGCGGTGGGCTTGGACGGCGCCGAGGTCGGCCATCCCCCGGCTGCGTTCAGCGACGTCTTCGATCGAGCCCGCGCCGAGGGCTTCCGCTGCGTCGCCCACGCCGGCGAGGAGGGGCCGCCCAGCTACATCTGGGATTCGCTGGACCGGCTCCGCGTCTCCCGGATCGACCACGGGGTCCGCTGCGTCGAGGACGCGGCGCTGGTCGCCCGGCTGCGTGATGAGCAGACGCCGCTGACCGTCTGCCCGCTCTCCAACCTCCGCCTCGGCGTGGTCACCGAGCTGGCCCGGCACCCGCTTCCCCGGATGATCGAGGCGGGCCTTGCGGTGACCGTGAACTCCGACGACCCCGCCTACTTCGGTGGCTACATCGACGACAACTACGGGCTGCTGCAGGCCGTCCTGGGAATGACCGATCCGCAGCTCCGCACCATGGCGGAGGCGTCCTTCCGCGCTGCCTTCCTCGCCGACGAGGCGCGCGCCCGCCACCTCGACGCGCTGGCCGGGTGGCCGGACGGATAGGCATGCAGCCCCCAGCCGGAGGACACCCGATGACCGACGAGCACCTGGCCGCGCTCCGCCACCTGGCCCGCACCCTGCGGGTCCCGCCCGAGACCCGGGTCAAGCTGCCCCACGGCTTCGATCCCGGGCACACCGCCGGATTTGTCCACGAAGCGGACGCGGCCACCGCCCTCGAGGCGGGGGTGCAGCTGCTCAGCGCCTACCAGGCACGCCTGGCGGCCCAGGACACCTACGGTCTCCTGGTCGTCCTCCAGGCGCTCGACGCGGCTGGCAAGGACGGCGCTGTCAAGCACGTCATGAGCGGCGTGAATCCGCAGGGAGTCTGGGTGCGCAGCTTCAAGGTGCCTTCAGCCGATGAGCTCAACCACGACTTCCTGTGGCGGTACACCCGGGACCTGCCGCCCCGGGGAGTGATCGGGATATTCAATCGATCTCACTACGAGGAGGTGCTGGTGGTCCGGGTGCACCCCGAGAACCTGGCCCGCCAGCACCTGAGCGAGAAGGCCAAGGGCAAGGGCGTCTGGGATCAGCGCTTCCGGGAGATCAACGACTGGGAACGCCATCTCGTGGAGAACGGCATCCACGTCGTCAAGATCTTCCTGAACGTCTCCCGGGAGGAGCAGCGCAAGCGCCTCATGGCCCGGATCGACGATCCCGAGAAGAATTGGAAGTTCTCGGCCGCCGACCTGGCCGAGCGCGACCACTGGGACGAGTACCAGCACGCCTACTCCGAGGCGCTGAGCAGCACCAGCACCGACTGGGCCCCATGGCACGTGGTTCCCGCCGACCACAAGTGGTTCGCCCGAGTGGCGGTGGCCGCCGTCGTCGTCGACGCCCTTGCCGGCATCGATCCCCACTTCCCCGAGCTCGCCCCAGCCGACCGGGCCGCCCTGGGCAAGGCTCGAGCTCAGCTCATCGCCGAGAAGGGGTAGGGGTCGGCTCCGGGTCGTCAGCCTCACCAAGATCTTCCGCGGCGGCATCCGGGCCAACGACGGGTGCCCTGATCCGTCTGCTTTCGCCGCGAGAGGGTCTGAGCCGGGCTCTTCGGCAACCCGGTGATGATGGGCATCCGCTTCGCCAGCCTGGTCCCGGTGGCCCAGCCCTCGGCATGGGCGACCTCGGGCCTCCGCCTGCTGGCGTCCAGCTGCGGGATCACCCTGCTGCGGTGCGCGACGCTCGGCGGGCCCAGCTCATGGAGCGATTGGCTCGGCCTTGCCGACCGCCTGGGTGGTCGCGGTCCTGGCCGCCGCCCGGGCGAGGGGTCGCCCGGAGTGAGGCTCCGCCGGACAGGCCGCGTGGCAGCAACCGGCGGCTGCCCGGCACGCAAAGCCGCTCGCGGGGCGGGCGGTCAGAGGTGAGCGGCGCGCCTGATCTCGGCGTCGAGCTTGTCATCAAACCGCCAGCTGAGGTGGTTCTCCACCGCCACGACCCCTTCCAGCCGGGCCAGGAGGCGTTCCACCAGCCCAGCGTCGCTGTGGGTTGCAACCGCTCCGGCGACCACCGCCACGCCCTCCCGCACCGTCACCTCGATCCCGGCGGCACCCGACCCCAGGGTCCCGCTCAGCAGGCGCTCGGCCTGCCGGCGCAGCTGCTCATCAGCCAGGAGGTAGATGCGGAGCACGTCGGCGCGGCTGACCATCCCCACCAGCCAGCCACCGGCCATCACCAGAACCCGATTGATGCCCTTCTCGCACATGGTCCGGGCCGCCTGGCGGAGGGGGGTGTCGGGGTGGACGCTGATCGCCGGGGCGCTCATCAGCCCCTCGGCGGTGAGCGCCTCGCGACGGCGCCTGATCTCGTGCGCGTGGCTCCCCTCGAACCAGGGCAGATGGGCGCCGCTCCCCATGGCCAGCTCCTTGATCAGGAGATCGGCCTCCGAGACCACACCGAGAACCCGGCCGTCGGAGCCGACGACCGGGACGGCGCTGATCCGGTTGCTCAGCAGAACCTCGGCGACTGCCTTGACCGGCGCGTTGGGGGGGACGGTGATCACAGGTGAGGTCATCACCTCCCGGACCACCCGACCCTTCTGCAGGTCATGGTCAGCTGCCGATCCCTCACCCTCTCGCGGGGTCGAGCCGCCCACGAAGGCGGTGACGACCATCCCCTTGTGATCCATCTCGCACCTCCTCTGTGCGCAGGGGACTTCGGGGCGCACCGCGCCGGCGGGTGCGTGGCCCCCGTCAGCCGTGCGTTTCCGATCCCACGCTAGCCCACGGCAACCCGCCCGCAAGGGCCGTCCGTCACCCCGCTGGTGGGGTCCCTGTGGCTCCTGGCCAGTGGCCCAGGAGACCGTGGTTCCGGCGCGGAGGAGCGATGGCGGCAAATGGGTGCGGTCCGGCAGCGTGCCGGTGCCGCAGGCGGCACCGTGGGGCCCGGCTCAGACCGGGTGCGCCTCCAGGAAGGCGCGGACGCCCTCGGCCACGAGCTCGGCGGCCCGGTCCACGGCCCGCTCCACCTCGTCGGAGAAGCCCTCCCCCTGAGCGGCATCGGCGAGGGCGATGGCTGCCAGGTCGAGCCGTCCGGGAAGCCGCCCCAGAGCGCGGCCGAGCCGGACCACCTCTGCCACCCCGAGCCCGTGCGTTCCCAGGGCGTCGCCCCAGGTCGCCAGCGCTGCTGAATCGGCGCCCAGG
This sequence comes from Binatia bacterium, assembly GCA_035624785.1. Classification (GTDB taxonomy): domain Bacteria; phylum Chloroflexota; class Dormibacteria; order Aeolococcales; family Aeolococcaceae; genus JAJZNI01. Next base: position 76,947 of record DASPQV010000028.1, read on the forward strand.
TCAGAGAGCCAGGTGACCTCGCCGGGGCTGGCGCCTGGCCATCGGGCGGCGTCGACGACGATCGCAAGGTCGGCGCCGTCCCAGGCGTCGAGAAGGCGGGTGACGTCGCCGGCGCAGCGGCTCACCTCGGCCTCGGCGGGCAGCCGTGGGGCGGCACGCTCCACGGCGGCGAAACCGGCGCCGTCGTCGCGCCGCATCTCGTTGCCGACCCCGACCACGACCACCCGGGGCGGGCGGCCGGCCCCCCCGAGTGCCGCGGTCAACGCCGCTCCACCCTCAGGTCGAGGAAGTGGGTGGCGCACGAGATGCAGGGGTCGAAGTTGCGGATCGACTGCTCGCAGAGGTGCTGCAGCGCGCTGTCCCGCAGGGTTACGTTGGCCTCGACGACGCGGCGCAGGTCGTCCTCCATGGCGCCCATGTTCTGCGCCGTCGGGGGCACGATGACCGCATCCTGGATGACGCCGTCGGCATCCAGCTCGTAGCGATGGTAGAGAAGGCCGCGGGGAGCCTCGGTAGCCCCGTGCCCGACCCCGGCTCGGGGCTCGACCGGGACCGCAGGGCGCTCCGGCTCCTCGTACTCGTCGATCAGCCGGATCGCCTCGTCGCAGGTGGCGAGCATCTCGACCGCCCTGACCACGATGCTCCGGAAGGGATTCCGGCACTCCTTGCCCAGCCCGACCTCGGTGGCGGCGTCGCGGGCGACCTGGGGCAGCTGCTCGTAATTGAGGGTGTAGCGGGCCAGGGGACCGACCAGGTACCGGCCGCCGTCGGCACGCTGGCCGTGCAGGGCGTTGGAGCGGGCGACGTGCTCCTCGACGAAGCGCTCACGGAACTCGGAGACGGGGATGTCCAGGCCGCGGTCGGAGGCCAGCCGGCCCTCGGTGATCGCATAGTCGCGCGGGTGCTTGAGGGCAACCAGCTCGTGCTTCACCTCCAGATCCGGGAAGTGAAAGCCGGAGACCAGGCGCACGGTCTCGAGGGAGGCGTCGCGCGCCCACTTCAGCCGCTCGCTCAGGGCCTGCAGCTCGCGACGCGTGGGAGCGCGATAGAAGCCGCCCACCCGGACGTTGACCGGGTGCACCGAACGACCGCCGACCGCGGTGAGGATGTCGTTGCCGAGCTTCTTGAGCTGGAGGGCACGTTCGACCACATCCTTGTGGTCGCGGGCCAGGTCCAGCGCGCTGTCCACCCCCAGAAAGTCGGGGGTGTGGAGAAGGTAGATGTGGAGGGCGTGGCTCTCGATCCACTCCCCGCAGTAGAGGAGCCGCCGCAGGGCCCGGATCGGCTCATCCACCTCCACTCCGCAGGCATCCTCGATGGCCTGGCAGGCACTCATCTGGTAGGCGACCGGGCAGATGCCACAGATTCGCGCGGTGATGTCGGGAGGCTCGGTGTACTTGCGGCCGCGCAGGAAGGCCTCGAAGAAGCGGGGAGGCTCGTAGATCTGAACATGCACGTCGGTGACGGTGGTGCCGTCGATCACCACGTGCATGGCCCCCTCGCCCTCGACCCGAGCCAGGCTGCTGACGGTCAGGTCGCGCTCCTTGTGGGTCACGCCGACACCTCCACGGCGCTGCCGTCGCGCTCCTCCTCGAGGCGGCTCGCGGCCTCGAAGGCGGGGGCCCCGGCGTTGAAAGTCCGGAAGAACCTGATCAGGTCCAGGCGGGACATCCCGGTGGACCGCAGGACCCCGGCGACGGCCGCGGCGTTGGGGCTTTCCATGGGTCCGAAGCAGCCGAAGCAGCCCCGATTGACCGAGGGGCAGATGGCGCCACAGCCCGCCTGGGTCACCGGACCGAGGCAGGGGGTGCCATGGGCCACCATCACGCAGACGTTGCCGCGCCGCTTGCACTCGATGCAGACGCTGTAGGTGGGCAGATTCGGCCGGCGTCCGCTCAGCAGGGCGCTGAGCACCTCGACCAGCTGGCCCTTGTCCACCGGACAACCGCGCAGCTCGAAGTCGACGGCGACGTGCTCCGAGATGGGAGTCGACTTGTCCAGCGTCGAGATGTACTCGGGATGAGCGTAGACGACCGACGTGAACTCGCGCACGTCGGCGAAGTTGCGAAGTGCCTGGATCCCTCCCGCGGTCGCGCACGCCCCGATCGCCACCAGCTTGCGGGACATCTTGCGCACCTCGAGGAGGCGGTCCCGGTCGTGCGCGGTGGTGACCGAGCCCTCCACGATGGAAACGTCATAGGGGCCCGGGGCGGTTGCCGAGCTGGCCTCCAGGAAGTACGAGATCTGGACCGCGCCGGCGACCTGGAGCAGCTCATCTTCGAGGTTGATGAGGGAGAGCTGGCATCCGTCGCAGGAGGCGAACTTCCAGACCGCCAGGGTGGGGCGCGCGGCCATCAGAGCTCCCTCCGAGCCAGCAGCGGAGCCATCTCCGACCAGGGGAAGACAGGCCCGTCGGTGCAGATGAAGTAGGGGCCGAGCTGGCAGTGGCCGCAGCGACCGATGCCGCATTGCATGCTGCGTTCCATGGAGACGATCACCCGCTCCGCGGACACCCCTCGGGCCATCAGCCCGGCGGCCGCGAACCTCATCATGATCTCGGGACCGCACACCAGGGCCGTGGTCACCTCCGGATCGAGGCTGAGCCGATCGAAGAGAGTCGTGACCACGCCCACGTCGCCCTTCCATTCGGTGGTGGCGGCGTCGACGGTCACCATAACCTCGATCACGGCGTCCGAGCGCCAGCCGGCCAGCTCCTCGGTGAAGATGATCTCCTCGGGGCTGCGCGCTCCCACCAGCAGGGCCGCCCGCCGGTAGCGGTCACGGTGGACGATCAGCTCATTCACCGCCGGGCGCAACGGGGCCAGGCCGATGCCGCCCGCCACCACCACGACGTCGCCGCCCACCGCCTTCTCGGCGCCCCAGGTGGTGCCGAACGGTCCCCGCAGGCCGACCAAGCCCCCGGGCTGGAGCCCGCACAGAGCCTCGCTTATCGCGCCCACGGCTCGCACCGTGTGGAGGATGCGGCCGTCGCCGGACCAGCCGCTCACCGAGATCGGCACCTCGCCCACTCCCAGCGAGTACATCATGTTGAACTGCCCGGGCGCCGGGACGGCCAGGGCTTCTCCAACCGGCTCCAGCTCGAGAGTCACGGTGTCGGCGGTCTCTCGAGCGCGGGACAACACGCGGTAGAGAACCGGTGTCATGACCTCGACGGTGGGGTCAGCGGCTGCCAGGAGGACCATAGATGTCCAGCAGCCGCAGGCGGGTGGCCTGGAGCCGCTCCATCATCACCTTGGCGAAGCGCTGGGTCATCTGGTAGCAGAGCCGCGGATCGGTCTCGCACTTGCTGCGCAGGCAGGCGCCGTCGAAGGCCATGGCCGAGACCGGCTCCGCGGCATCAGCGTCGAAATGCCAGCGGTAGGGCTCGAAGAGCCACGACCAGCCGAGCACGTCACCACCCCGCAGGGTCTCGATGACCACGTTGCCCCGCTCGGGCTGGAAGTAGCCGAGCGCCACCTTGCCGGTCCGGATCACGTAGAAGGTGTTGGCCTCGTCGCCCTCGGCGAGGATGCGGGTGCCGGCGTCGAAGTGGACGTTCTTCGCGCATCCGGCTAGGAAGGTCAACTCGGACTCCGCCAGGCCCTCGAAGAAGGCGTGCTCCGCGATCAGTTCGGCGATCGTCTTCATGAGGCCCCCGCGATCCGAGAGGAGGTTCTGCCGTCGGTGGCGCGGATCGCCGCCACCTCCTCGGTGATGTCGATGCCCACCGGGCACCAGGTGATGCAGCGTCCACAGCCAACGCACCCGCTGGTGCCGAACTGGTCGTGCCAGGTGGAGAGCTTGTGATTGATCCACTGGCGGTATCGAGAGCGTGAGCTGCGTCGCACCGAACCGCCATGAAGCTGGCTGTGGTCGACGCTAAAGCAGGACGCCCAGGTCCGGTCTCGCTCCGCGTGGCCGGTCTCGAGGCTGGCCGCCTCCGGGAAGTCCACGCAGAAGCAGGTCGGGCACACCATGGTGCAGTTGCCGCAGGTGAGACAGCGAGCTGCCACGTCGTCATACCGAGGATGCTCGAGGTTGCGGCGGAGCAGGTTGGGAAGCTCGCTGGTGTCCATCGAGCGGCGGATCGCGGCGGCTGCGGCCGTCCAGGTATATGCGGCGGCCCCGAGGTCATCGGGGCCGCCGGGATGGGAGGGCAAGTTGGCCACGATGGCGGCGCCGCGCTGGGTGCCCACCTCGACCAGGAAGCGGTGCCCGCGCTGGTCGAGCAGCTCCGTCAGCGCCAGGTCATAGCCGGAGATCGCCCGAGGGCCGGTCCCCATGGAGGTGCAGAAGCAGGCGCCGGACGGAGCTGCGCAGTTCACTGCAACGAGCAGCAGGTCCTCGCGCCGCGCCGCATAGTCACGGTCCGGATACCGGGTGTGGACGAGAACGCGATCCTGGACCGCGATCCCCGCCAGCTCGCAGGCACGGACCCCGAGGAAGGCGTACCTCGGAACCTCAGCGGAGGGCTCAGCAACCAGCCGGTCACCGTCGACATGAGCCCTGAAGGCCACGGCGAACGCCGGAAACAGCAGGCGCTTCCAGGAGTCGGGGCCCACCGCGTAGCTGAAGAGAGCGTCATCGTCGCGGCGGCGGAGCCGGTACTCGCCAGGCGCCTGCTCGTCGCCCCAGCCCTCGGGGAGATCGGCAACCGCACGGATCTCGTCGTAGACGATCGCGCCGTCCTTGACGGTGGGGCCGATCACGGTGCGTCCAGTGGCGGCGAGAGCTTCGATGAGGCTCTGGAGCCCGGCGATGTCGATCACCAGCGGGGACACCACCTCCTCGCGACCTGGTGTACCGGATTCGGGACCACGGGCCGGGGTCGGGGGGAGAGACGCGTGCCGGGTGTCCATCAGCTGTGGGCAGCCCCCAGTGAAGCGGCGGACGGGGTCGAGCCGCCAGAGCCGTTGGCCAGAGATCCGTCCGGGACGGAGGTCCCGCGGAGCATGGGGTGCTCGCCATGGCCAAGCGGGACCCGCGTCACTTGGCCACCTTTGCCGATGCCCGCGCTTCGCGCGGCTGCCTCGTCCCCCGAAGTCGACCGAGCTGCCCGGACCGCCGGATGGGCGCCCTGACGCTGGCAGCTCCCGCCGCCTACCGGTGGTGCGAAGCATGGGGTGCTCGCCATGGCCAAGCGGGACCGGTGTCACTTGGCCACCGTTGCCGATGCGCAGGGCGAAGGGGCTCGGCGACACTCACTCGACATGACCACATCCCAGCCCAGCGAGGACACCCTGCCGGCGCCGGCCGGGCCCGATGGGCGGCAGCCCCGCGATGGGGGCGGCCGGTGGCTCTCCGCGATCCGGATCATCCAGGGCGGGATGGGCGTCGCCATCTCGGGTTGGCGGCTGGCCCGGGCGGTGGCCGCCCATGCCGGGTGCCTGGGCGTGGTGTCAGGTACCTGCATCGACACCGTGGTGGCCCGGCGCCTCCAGGACGGCGACGCGGGTGCCCACATCCGGCAGGCGATGGAGGCGTTCCCCGACCAGGAGGTGGCCGGCCGGGTCCTCGATCGCTTCTTCATCCCCGGGGGTCGCGCCCCGGGGGCCGGCTACCGCCGCGCCGGCATGCACAGCCACGTGGAAAGGCCGCACCTCCGGGACCTCACCGTGCTCGCCGCTTTCGTCGAGGTCAGCCTGGCGCGCCAGGGCCACCGCGGACCGATCGGTATCAACCTACTCACCAAGGTCAGGCCGCCGACCCTGCCCACCCTGTACGGGGCCATGCTCGCCGGGGTGGACTGCGTGCTCATGGGGGCGGGGATCCCGCGGGAGATCCCCGGGGCGCTCGACGCCCTCGCGACCGGCCGGGAGGCGGTGCTCAAGCTCCAGGACGGACCGGCGCCTGTCGAGCCGGCGCCGACGCTGAGGTTCGATCCCGCTCGGGTCCCCTACGGGGCGGCTCAGCTGGCCCGCCCGGCCTTCCTGCCCATCGTCTCGGCCGCTTCGCTGGCGGCGATGCTGATCCGCCGCTCGACGGGCAGGGTCGACGGCTTCATCGTCGAGGGACCCACCGCCGGCGGGCACAACGCGCCACCCCGCGGCCAGCTGGTCCTCGACGCCACCGGCCAGCCCGTGTACGGCGAGCGGGACGTCGCCGATGCCGGCCGGATGCGGGAGCTCGGTCTCCCCTTCTGGCTGGCCGGGGGCACGGGCTCTCCCGAGGCGCTGGCGGCGGCGCTCGCCGCCGGGGCGACCGGGGTCCAGGTCGGCACCCTCTTCGCCTACTCGAGGGAGTCGGGGATGGCCCCCGCCATCCGGCGCCAGGTGATCGCCGCGGCCCGCAACGGGGGTGCGGAGGTCCGCACCGACATGCGGTCGTCCTCCACGGGGTTCCCGTTCAAAGTGGTCCAGCTGGACGGGACGGTGGCCCGTCCCGAGGTGTACGCGGCCCGCCCGAGGGTCTGCGACGCCGGGTACCTGAGGGAGCCGGTGAGGGTCGAGGACGGGCGGCTCGGCTACCGCTGCGCCGCCGAGCCGGTGGCCGGGTTCGTGGCCAAGGGGGGAACGGTGGCCGAGACGGTCGAGCGCCGCTGCCTCTGCAATGGGCTGCTGGCCACCGCCGGATTCGCCCAGGTGCAGCGGGACGGGACCGTCGAGCCGCCGATCGTCACCTCGGGGGACGACCTGGCCCGGCTGGGGGCGCTCATCCCGAGCGGCCGGGACGACTACGGGGCCGACGACGTCATCCGCTACCTGACCGGGGCATCGCCTGCCCTCTGAGGCCGGAAGCGGTTAGAGGGGACAAACGGCCTCGCGGAGCGATGACCCTCTCCCCTAGGCCGGCGGATTCGCCCTGGAGATGCTGAGGGCGATGCTCGTCTCCGACTTCGTGCAGATCGATCGACCGTTCAGCGACGTGCGCGACGAGTTCATGGCCGCCGGGACGGCCTGGCTGGCCAGGTCGGCGGTCGCCGCCTACAAGGAGGGAGAGCAGCTGTCCCTCCGGGTCACCTCCGCCATCGGCCCGATCCGCCTCAGCAAGAAGGTGTGGGTCGAGCTCGGCGAGCCCGATGTCCGCCAGGACCGCATGACCCATCCGCTCTCCTGGCGCGCCGCCGGAGCCACCGGGCTCTTCCCGTCCATGGAGGCCGAGCTGGAGATCACCCCGATGGGCAGGGCGGTGACCTCGATCAGCTTCCAGGGCAGCTACGTGCCGCCCCTGGGGCCGCTCGGTCGCAGCGCCGACCGGATGCTCCTGCACCGGCTCGCCGAGGCCAGTGTCCGATCCCTGCTGCAGCGCGTCGCCGATCATGTCGGCGGCGAAGAACACCAGTTGCGGCTGCCGATAGGCGGCGCGCAACCCGCCGGGGAAAGCTGATGACGACGACGCCCGAGACCACACCCGGAACGACGGCCCTGGCGAGGCCGGCGACGGCGGCGGAGGCCGCTGGACGGCGGCGCCCGGTCCGGAGCGCGGGAGCCCGGCCGGCGCGCACGATCGCGATCGACCGGTACCTGGAGACCATCTACTGCATCGAGGGTGAGGATCAGCCGGTGCGTCCCGGCCGTCTCGCCCAGTGGCTCGGCGTCACCGCGCCGACGGTGAGCATCGCGCTGCGCCGTCTCCGGGCTGGCGGGTGGATCGAGACCGGCGAGGATCGCGTGGTCACCCTGACCCCGGCAGGGCGGAGGACCGCCGAGGAGACCGTGCGCCGGCACCGGCTCATCGAGTGCTGGCTGTGCGACGTGCTGGGCATGGACTGGGCCAGCGCCCACAGCGAGGCCAAGCGGCTGGCGCCCGCCCTGTCCGACGACGTCCTGCGCCGGCTCGACCTGGCGCTGGGCGGGCCGGCCACGTGCCCGCACGGCCATCGCATCCCCGGAAGGGCGGCCCCCTACGGCGACCTGGTGCCGCTGACCAGCCTTGCTGCCGGCGTTCCCGCCACGGTGCGGCGTGTCTCCGAGATCATGGAGTACGAGTGCTTCGCCTGCCTCGAGGAGCTGGCGGCCGCCGGAGTCGGCATCGGCACCCAGGTCTCCTTCGAGACCGATGGCGACATGGCGGTGCTGCGGGTGAGCGGCGGGGGGGATCGCCGGGTCACCGTGCCGATGTCCACCGCTCAGCTGATCTCGGTGGACGCTCCGGCGGCATCGGCCTGAGCCGGTCCGAGCCGGAGCGGGACCTCGGAATCGATGATCGAGGACCTTCGGCCCTGGCCCTTCCGCATTCCGGCCACCTACCCTCGAAGCGTGGCAATGTTCCAGGTCCGCATTCACGGACGGGGCGGACAAGGTGTGGTGACCGCTGCGGAGATGCTCTCCGTCGCGGCCTTCATCGAGGGCCGCCACGCCCAGGCCTTTCCCAGCTTCGGCTCCGAGCGCACCGGAGCGCCGGTGGTCGCCTTCTGCCGCATCGACGAGCGGCCGATCCGTCTCCGGGAGCCCATCGTCAACCCGGATGCGGTGATCGTCCAGGACCCCACCCTGCTGCGCCAGATCGACTGCGTCTCCGACCTGCGTCCCGACGGCTACCTGCTGGTCAACTCGGCGAAGAGTGTGGAGGAGCTCGGTCTCACGGAGGTCGCCGCCCGGCTCGCCCCCGGCCGGCTGGTCTGCGTGCCGGCCACCGAGATCGCTCGCGAGGCTCTCGGCCGGCCGCTCCCCAACGCGGTCCTGCTGGGCGGGTTCGCGGCTCTGAGCGGGGTGATCTCCCTGGAGTCGCTGGCGACCGCGATCCGCGAGACGTTCTCGGGGAAGGTGGCGGAGGGCAACGTCGCCGGGGCCGAGCGCGCCTTCACGTCGGTGCGTGACCAGATCAGGAGGCCGGTCCTTGCTCAAGCAGGTTGAGGGATCGCGGGCCACCGCGGAGGCGGTGGCGCGCTGCCGTCCCCAGGTCGTCTGCGCCTACCCCATCTCGCCCCAGACCCACATCGTCGAGGAGCTCTCCCAGCTGGTGAAGCTCGCTGAGCTGAGCGGCTGCGAGTACATCAACGTCGAGTCCGAGTTCGCCGCCATGTCGGTGGCGATCGGGGCCTCCGTCGCGGGGGCCCGTGCCTACACCGCGACCTCGAGCCAGGGTTTCCTCTTCATGGTGGAGGCGGTGTACAACGCCGCCGGCCTGGGTCTGCCCATCGTCATGACCATGGCCAACCGGGCCTTGGGCGCGCCCATCAACATCTGGAACGACCAGTCCGACTCGATCTCCCAGCGGGACTCGGGCTGGATCCAGATGTACGCCGAGAACAACCAGGTGGTCGCCGACCTGCACATCCAGGCGTTCAAGATCGCCGAGGCCCTCTCGCTGCCGGTGATGGTCTGCATGGACGGCTTCATCCTCACCCACGCCGTTGAGCAGGTGGACATCCCGGACCAGGAGGCAGTCGACGCTTTCCTGCCTCCGTTCGTCCCCCGCCAGGTGCTGGATCCCGAGCACCCGGTGACCATCGGGGCGATGGTCGGACCGGAGGCGTTCATGGAGGTCCGCTACCTGGGTCACCTCCGCCAGCTCGAGGCGCTCCAGGTGATCCCTCAGGTCGCCGCCGAGTTCGCCGAGAAGTTCGGCCGCGATTCGGGAGGCCTGGTCCAGGCGTACCGGCTGGAGGACGCGGAGACCGTAATCGTCGCCCTGGGCTCGGTGCTGGGGACGATCAAGGATGCGGTCGACGACGCCCGCGACCGCGGCGTGAAGATCGGGGTCCTGGGCATCACCACCTTCCGGCCCTTCCCCGCCGCCGCGATCTGTGAGGGCCTGCGGGGGGCCCGCCGGGTGGTGGTCATAGAGAAGGCGCTCGCCCCCGGCGTCGGGGGGATCGTCTCCGACGAGATCCGAGTCGCGCTGGCAGCGAGCCCGCTCTTCCAGGCCCAGGGAGCCCCGCCCGTCTGGCCGGTGATCGCCGGGCTGGGCGGCCGTCCGGTGACCAAGGCGGCCCTGCGCCGGCTCTTCGACGAGGCGATCAACGGCCGGCTGCGCTCGCTGACCTTCCTCGACCTCAACTCACGACTCATCGAGGCGGAGGTCGGGCGGCTGAGCGAAACGCCTGCCGGCCGCTACGCCGAGCAGCGACTCCAGGACATCGGCGTGGTCGCGGCCGAGGCCCGGTGAGAGGCGGATCAGAGATGCCCTACCAGCCCATCAAGTTCTACCAGACCGGCAGTTTCGTGGCCGGCAACCGGCTCCTCGACCCCGAGCAGCGCTCGGTGCAGTCGGACCCCGAGCGGTTCAACGCGATCACCTCCGGGCACCGCGCCTGCCAGGGGTGCGGTGAGGCGCTGGGCGCCCGCTACGCGCTCGACGCGGCGATGCGTGCGACCGGTGGACGGCTGGTCGCCGCCAACGCCACCGGCTGCCTGGAGGTCTTCTCAACCCCCTACCCGGAGTCATCCTGGCAGCTGGCCTGGGTGCACTCGCTGTTCGGCAACGCCCCCGCGGTGGCCACCGGGATCGCCGCCGGGCTGCGGGCCCAAGGCAAGAGCGACATCCGGGTGATCGGCCAGGCGGGGGATGGCGGAACCGTCGACATCGGCTTCGGCACGCTCTCCGGGATGTTCGAGCGCAACGACGACGTCCTCTACATCTGCTACGACAACCAGGGGTACATGAACACCGGGGTGCAGCGCTCGGGCTCGACCCCGCCCGCGGCCAGGACCGCGACCACCCAGGCGGTCGGCAAGGAGCCCGGCAACGTATTCGGCCAGGGCAAGAACGTGCCGCTCATCGCCATGGCCCACGAGATCCCCTACGTCGCCACCGCGACGATCGCCGACCTCCGCGACATCGAGTACAAGGTGGAGCGCGCCATGTCCTTCCACGGATCGCGGTACATCCACCTGTTCGTCACCTGCCCGCTTGGCTGGGGCATCGACGCCAAGGACTCGGTGCGGATCGCCCGGCTGGCGACCCAGTGCGGGCTGTTCCCGGTCTTCGAGGCGGAGGCGGGCCGGATCACCTCGGTGGCCAGGATCCGCAAGCCCGTCCCCGTCGACGACTACCTGCGGCCTCAGCGCCGCTACGCCCACCTCTTCGGGGCGAAGGGGCGCCCCGACGTCATCGCCCGTCTCCAGACCGTCGCCGACCGCAACATCGAGCGCTTCGGCCTCCTCGAGGGGACCGAGCCGCAGATCAGATTCGTCCCCATCCGGGAAGCCGTTTCGGTGCCATGAGCAACCCCTTCGCGATCACCCTCGACGTCCACACCAGCCTCGCCAACCGGACCGGCACCTGGCGCACCGAGCGACCGGTGTACGTGCACCGCATCCCGCCCTGCGCCGACAAGTGCCCGGCCGGTGAGAACTGCCAGCAATGGCTGTACCACGCCGAGGAGCGCGGCTACGAGGCGGCATGGCGGCAGATCATGGAGGACAACCCGCTACCAGCGGTGATGGGCCGGGTCTGCTACCACCCCTGCGAGACCGCCTGCAACCGGGCTCAGCTCGACGAGGCCGTCGGCATCAACGCGGTGGAGCGGTTCCTCGGCGACGAGGCCCTCAGGCGGGGCTGGAAGGTAGCCCCGTCCGCCGCGGACAGCGGCAAGCGTGTGCTGGTGGTGGGCGCCGGCCCGTCCGGCCTCTCCGCCGCCTACCAGCTGAGACGGCGGGGCCACCAGGTGGTGATACGCGATGCCGGGTCCGCTCCCGGCGGGATGATGCGCTTCGGCATCCCCCGCTACCGGCTCCCCCGGGACGTGCTCGACGCGGAGATCCAGCGCATCCTCGACATGGGGGTCGAGCTGGAGCTGGACCACACCGTGACCGACATCCTCGCCGAGATCAGGGATGGCGGCTTCGACGCCACCTTCCTGGCGGTGGGCGCCCACATCGGCCGGCACACCTACATCCCGGCCGGCGACGCGGCCAAGATCGTCGACGCGGTGTCCCTGCTGCGCAGCATGGAATCGGGGGAGCGGCCGATGCTCGGCCGCCGGGTGGCCGTCTACGGCGGCGGCAACACCGCCATGGACGCGGCGCGGACCGCGAAACGGCTGGGCGCGACCGAGGCGATCGTGGTCTACCGCCGCACCCGGGAACGCATGCCCGCCCACGACATGGAGGTCGAGGAGGCTCTCCAGGAAGGCGTGCAGATGAAGTGGCTGTCCACCGTCAAGCACGCCGCGGCCGGAAAGCTCCTGATCGAGAGGATGGAGCTGGATCAAACCGGCTTCCCCCAGCCCACCGGACAGTTCGAGGAGCTCGAGGCCGACTCGCTGATCCTCGCCCTGGGCCAGGACGCCGATCTGTCCCTGCTCGCCGGCCTTCCCGGGATCGAGGTCAAGGACGGCGTGGTCGCCGTCGACGGGACCATGATGACCGGCTATCCGGGCATCTTCGCGGGGGGCGACATGGTCCCGGCGGAGCGCACCGTCACGGTGGGAATCGGCCACGGCAAGAAGGCGGCACGCAATATCGACGGCTGGCTCCGCGGCTCCGCCTACTCACCGGAGGCCCGCCACGAGCTGGCCGCCTTCGAAGGGCTCAACACCTGGTATTACTCGGACGCGCCGCTGCAGGTCCGGCCTCAGCTCGACTTGGCTCGCCGCCAGTCGACCTTCGACGAGGTGGTCGGCGGCCTGGACGAGGACAACGCCCTGTTCGAAGCCCGCCGCTGCCTCTCCTGCGGCAACTGCTTCGCCTGCGACAACTGCTACGGGGTCTGTCCCGACAACGCCGTCCACAAGGTGGAGCCGGGCGTCGCCTACGGCTACGAGATCGACCTCGATTACTGCAAGGGGTGCGGCCTTTGCGCCACCGAATGCCCCTGCGGCGCAATCGCCATGGTCCCTGAGGCGATCTGAGCCCCGGTCGTAGGCACATACCAAGAGGGGCCATTGGCCCCTGGTGCCGTGGCGGCGACTGAACGACGCTGAGTGGCCAGGAGGAACCGGAGGCAATGCGCACCGCGATCATCTACGAGGGCAGCCATGGCGGCAGCGCCGCCATCGCTCGACTCATCGCGGCCGAGGCTGCCGGCCATGGACCGGTGATCGTCGGCGAGGTCGGCGAGATCCCGGTCTCGGAGCTCGAGGGCGTCGACTTCCTGGTGGTCGGAGGGCCCACCCACCGCTGCGAGCAGTCGGGTGACGGGGGGCGCTCCGTGCCCGCCGCCCACGTTCTCCGTGAGACCCATCCACCCACCAACGGGTTGCGCCACTGGCTCGACCGGCTGCCGGCGCGGCCGGGATTCTCCGCCGCGACCTTCGACACTCGCGAGCCGGGGCTGCGAGTCCTGACCGGGACCGCGGCGCTGGGGCTGTACCGAGCGCTGCGACGCCACGGCTGCCATCTGGTGACCCGGCCGGCGAGCTTCCTGGTCGGCCCTCAGGGGAGCGAGCTGCTCGAGGGGGAGCGGGAGCGCGCCACCACCTGGGCGGTGGCGGTGTTCCGCCGGGCCGAGCACCATCACCCGGTGCGGGTGGCCTGATCACCGCGGGGGGCGATACTAGACAAGACGAGACATCTCGTCTAGTATCGTCGCATGAGCCCTCCCGGCTCCGCCGCTCCGGGCGCCCACATCCCGGGGTCCGGAGCCGCCTCGCCCCGCGAACGCATCCTCCGGGCGGCACGGCGCCGCCTGGCCGCCGGGCAGCTGCCTCCCCTCGGCCGGCTCGCGCTCGACGCGGGCGTCTCTCGCGCCACCCTCTACCGCCTCATCCGTTCGCGAGCCGAGCTGCTCCGGATCCTGGACGTGGAGCCGGACGCGAGCGCCCGGGAGCGCATCCTCACCGAGGCCCTCGACCTGCTGGCCGTGCACGGGCTGTCCGGGCTCAGCATGGACGAGCTGGCGGTGAGGTCCGGCGTCTCCCGCGCCAGCCTCTACCGGCTCTTTTCCGGCAAGGCGGCTCTCTTCCGCGAGCTGGTGCGGGCGAACGCCCCCTTCGTTCCGGCGGCCCGGGTGCTGGCCGAGCACGCGGCGGATCCGCCCAACGTGGTGCTCCCTCTGATCGCCTCGGTCATGGTGCGGAGCGCCCGGGGACGCGAGGGGCTGCTGCGGACCGCCTTCTTCGAGATCTCCGGTAGCGGCGACGACGCTGAGCTGGCCAGGGAGCTGGCGCTGGTCGAGATCATCGGCCCGATGGCCGCCTACCTCGGTGCCCAGATGGCGGAGGGGCGGCTCCGGCCCATGCACCCGCTGGTCGCGCTGATGGCCTTCGTGGGGCCGCAGCTCATGCACCTGCTGGTCCGCGACGTCGCCGAGCGGGTCGTGGGATTCGAGATGCCGGCGGATCCGGTCGCACAGGAGCTGGCCGAGGCGTGGCTGCGGGCCATGGCCCCGAGCACGGAGGAAGGTCCATGAGCGAGGCAGCGAGCACCCCCTTCGGTGCCGCGCCGGCGGTGAGCGTCGTGGGGCTGCACCGCAGCTTCGGCACCGTGCACGCGCTCGACGGTGCGACGCTCAGCATCGGACGGGGCGAGATATACGGGCTGCTGGGTCCCAACGGCGCGGGCAAGACCACCCTGATCCGCTCCCTCATCGGCCTGGTCACGCCGGAGCGGGGCACGGTGACCGTGCTCGGCCAGCGCATGCCCGACCGCGCGGTGCTGGCCCAGGTGGGCTACATGCCGCAGTCCCCCGCGCTCTACGGCGACCTCACCGTTGAGGAGAACCTGCGCTTCTTCGCGGCTGTGCACGACCTCTTCGGGGAGCCGGCGCGCCGCGGGGTGGGCGAGGCGCTGGAGCTGGTCGCCCTCACCGAGCGGTGCCGCTCGGTGGTCGCCACCCTCAGCGGCGGCATGCGGCAGCGGGTCTCCCTGGCCTGCGCGGTGGTCCACCGCCCCCGCCTCCTCCTCCTCGACGAGCCCACCGTGGGGGTCGACCCCCAGCTCCGCGTCGAGCTGTGGCAGAGCTTCCAGCGCATGGCCGGGGAGGGCACGACCCTGATCGTCTCCAGCCACGTGATGGACGAGGCGGAGCGCTGCGGGCGGCTGGGACTGCTGCGCTTCGGCCGGGTGCTCGCCGAGGGAACCGCCCAGGAGCTGCGCCGGCGCGCCGGAGTCGAGCGCCTCGAGGACGCCTTCCTCGCCCTCTCGGAGGATCCAGCATGAGCCTGCGCCGCAGCGGAGCGATTGCACTGCGCATCCTCCAGCAGTTCCGCCACGACCGCCGGACCCTGGTGCTCGTCTTCGTCGCCCCGATCCTCATCCTCGGCCTCTTCTACTACCTGATCCGAGGCGGCTCCAGCGTCCCGGCGGTGGACGTGGTCAATCTCGACCGGGGAACGGTGGGCGCCGCCATGGTCTCCCACCTCCAGACCTCGACCGGGGTCGCCGTCACCGTCACCGATGAGGGGCAGGCCCAGAGCGACCTGAGCTCCGACCGGGTCGCCGCGTACATCGTCCTCCCCGCCAACCTCACCGCCAGCGCCGCGGCCGGCGGCAGCCTCACCCCGGCGGTGCACCTGGAGGGCACCCAGCCGGGGCTGACCCAGCCGGTGCTCGATGCCCTGAACCAGGCGGAGGCCGACCTGCTGCGCGGCCCCAGCGGCACCAGCGGCAGCCGGCTGCCCTCGGTCACCCCCAGCATCACCTTCCTCCACGGCGGCCCCGGCCTGGACACCCTCGATTACTTCGGGGGCGCGTTCGTGGGGCTGGTGGTCTTCTTCCTGGTCTTCGTGGTCACCATCATCGCCTTCCTCAGGGAGCGCAGCCAGGGCACCCTGGAGCGGCTGATGGCGAGCCCGCTGCGCCGAAGCGACGTCGTGGCCGGCTACATGGCCGGCTTCATGGCGGTGGCCGCGCTGCAGGCTGTCGAGATCGCCCTATTCACCCTGTATGCGCTCCACGTCCACAACCAGGGAAACGTGGGCCTGATCGTGCTGATGACGCTGCTGCTGGCCCTGGTCGCGGTCAACCTCGGGATACTGCTCAGCATGTTCGCGACCACCGAGTTCCAGGCGGTGCAGTTCATCCCCCTGGCCATCGTCCCCCAGGTGCTGCTCAGCGGGATCGTCTTCCCGGTCAGCAGCGAACCCGCCTGGCTGCAGCGGATCTCCGAGCTGCTGCCGCTCACCTACGGGGTGGACGGGCTGCGCCAGGTGATGCTGGTGGGAGCCGGATTCTCAGGAACCGTGCTTCTCGACCTCGGCGTGGTCCTCGCGTTCGCCGTCGCCCTCATCGGTGGCGCCGCGACAACCCTGCGGCGGAGTGTCGCCTGAGGGTGGGTTCCGGGTTCAGCGCCGATTCGCCTGGGGGGCCGCCGCCGCGGCCGCAAGCATGGCCGGCAGCTCCCCGAAGCACCGGCCGCTCACGAAGGTGATGCGCACGGCCACGAAGCGAGTGGCGCGCTGCGGCTGCGCCCAGGCGTCGAGGCGCAGCTTCCGCATCTCGGCGAGCTCCTCCGGAGCGGTGATCTCCGCCGACTGACCCTGCACCATCACGCTCCAGCCCCAGGCACCGCCGGCGTCATAGGCGTCGGCCTCGAAGGCGACCACCGCGCGCACCGCCGCCGCGTCCAGCTTGGTGCCCGGGACCGTCCGGAACACCAGCCGGTCCCCAGCCAGCACGAAGTTCACCGGGAGGACGACCGGCAGCGCCCCGACACTGAGCCCGACCCGGCCGACCGGGACCGTGGCCAGCAGCTCGAGGCAGCGGGCGCGCGCCAGCTCGCGGAACCCCAGGTCATCCACGACTCCCAGCATGGGCAGGCCGCACCCGACCGTGACAGGGCCGATGGTCCCAGGGACAGCGAGGACCAGAGGATCATGGGGGGCCTCGGTGACCGCCGGGCAGGCGGCCACCAGGCTCAGCCGTGGATGCCGAGGCCGATCAGCCGCCCGATCCCGAAGGTGACGCCGGCGGCCAGGAGCCCGAAGACCAGCTGGCGGCTTCCCGAGAACATCGCGCTGCGCCCGGTGAGCAGGGTGATCAGGGCTCCGATGGCGAAAAGCCCCACCGCTGCGCAGCCGATCGCGAGGCCCACGGCAAGCCCGCCCGACACGGCGAAGAAAGGGATCAGGGGCAGCACCGCACCCATGGCGAAGAGCAGGAACGACGAGGAGGCCGCGGTGACCGGCGATCCTCCCAGCTCCCCGGGGTCGAGGCCCAGCTCCTCGCGGACCATGGTGTCCAGGGCCGTCTGATGGTCGGCCATCAGCCGGTCCGCGACCTCGGCCGCCTCCTCGGCGGGAAGCCCCTTGGCCTGGTAGATCAGGGCGAGCTCCTCGCGCTCCTCGTCGGGGACGGTGTTGAGCTCCGCGGCCTCGGTGCGCACCTGCCGGGTGTACAGCTCGCGGGCGCTCTGCACCGAGATCCACTCCCCCAGCGCCATCGACGAGGCCCCGGCCAGGAGGCCAGTGAGCCCGGAGATCAGGATCGCCCCTCCCGGGAGACCCGCGCCGGCGACGCCCATGACCAGGGCGAGATTGGAGGTGAGGCCGTCGTTGGCCCCGAGGACCGCGGCTCTCAGGGAGTTGCCGCCGGGGGCGCGATGCCGGCCCTCGAGCCGGGCCAGGGTTTCGCCGGCCACCCCCCGAGGCGAGCCACCCGCGATGTAGCGGAGCACCCGGGCGTGGGAACGCTCGTCGTCGCGCATGCCCGTTCCCGCCGTCTCGGGCTGGCTGTCGTAGCCGGTCTGGTCCGCCCGCTCCAGGGTGGCCACCGTGGGCACGACCAGCCATGCCCCGAAGCGGCGCGCCAGCAGGGCCATGGCCCGGGCTCGCCAGGACGGCCGGCGGACCCCTGGATCCTTGCCGATGGCGCGGAGCTGCTCCTCCCAGAAGTCGAGGTGCCTTTCCTCCACCTCAGCCAGCTGGAGGTACACGATGGCCAGGCGGCGGTCCCGCTCGGCCGCGGCCATGGCCCGGTAGACCAGGGCGGAGTCGAGCTCGCCCTGGCGGTTGGCCCGGTAGCGGCCCTCGTCCCGCGCAGTCGGAGCCTCTCGGGTCACTGCCATCGTCCGGCCTCCTCGGGGACGCGAACGGCCGCGCTCGGGCCCGCGAGCCCTAGCGGCCAATCCGGCGGCCCGTGATCTCCTGGATGGTCACCCGCATCCACTGCACCGGTGGGGTCGCCGCCCAGGAGCGCAGCGGCCCGCGGTTCAGGGCCTCCACCTCATCCGGGTCGGTCACGGCGCGGGCGACTCCGCGAACCACGACGCTCCATCCCGAGTGCTCCAGCGGACGGCTGTCGTCGACCTCGAACACCACCGGGGCGGCGTCATCGAGCCGGCCGAGCTCGCTGCCCGGGGCGGTGCAGAAGACAACCGACGTCTCGTCGGCGAGGTAGTTGACGGGCAGGATCATCGGCCCGCCACCGGAAGCCAGGAACCCCAGCCGGCCGACAAAGGAGTGGTACTGGAGAAGCTCCAGGCACTCCCCCCTGGACAGCTCGTGGAGATGCTCACCGTCCGTCATCCATGCGCCCTCCTCGCAGCACCCGTTCATCTTGCAGGATGGCGCCTCCCCTGAGCGGCGCCAGGGCTCTTCGGCCCACCACGAGGCTCGAAAAGGAGGAACCGATCGGCACCAGCCGGCCTGCCCGAACCGGGAGCGCGTGTTGGAATCCTCCGGCCCGCTCTGCAGCCCCATCCAGCCTAGACTCCCGGTTGCCATGAGACCGACCACCGGGATCTCCCGCCTCCTCGATGCGGTTGTCGCCCTCTCCGCGGAGCGCAGCCTGGCCAGCGTCCTGCAGAAGATCGTGGAGACGGCGGCGGAGCTGAGCGGGGCTCGCTACGGTGCCCTGGGGGTCATCGGGCCGGGGGCTTCCGGGCTCGAAAAGGGCCTGGTCGAGTTCATCACCACGGGCATGGACGAGGCGAGGCGTCACGCCATCGGCCATCTCCCCGAGGGCCGCGGCATCCTCGGCCTCCTGGTGACCGACCCGAGGCCGCGCCGGATCGCCGACCTGACCAAGCACGCCGCCGCCTACGGCTTCCCCCGCCATCACCCCCCGATGCGTTCCTTCCTGGGGGTTCCCGTGCGAGTGCGCGATCAGGTCTTCGGCAATCTCTACCTCACCGAGAAGCAGGGCGCCGCCGAGTTCTCCGAGGCCGACGAGGAGGTCGTGGTGGCGCTCGCCGGCGCCGCCGGAGTGGCCATCGAGAACGCGCGCCTCCATGAGCGGCTGGACCAGCTGGCCGTCTCCGAAGAGCGCGAGAGGATCGCCCGCGACCTCCACGACACGGTGATCCAGCGCCTCTTCGCCACCGGCATGGGGCTGCAGGGGCTGGTCGGCAGGCTGGACGACAGCGACGTCCGCGACCGGGTTCAGCAGGCCGTCGACGAGCTGGACGAGACCATCCGGGAGATTCGCGGGACGATCTTCCACCTGGAGGCGCGGGACGACAGCGGGGGCCTCAGGGCCCGCATCCTCGACATGGTCAGCGAGGCGGCGGAGGGCCTCGGCTTCGAGCCCAGGGTCCGTTTCGACGGCCCCGTGGACGCGGCGGTATCGAAGGGCATCGCCGAAGAGCTGCTCAAGACGCTCCGCGAAGCGCTCTCCAACATTGCCCGGCACGCGCAGGCAACCGCGGTCGAGGTCCTGGTGGCGATCGGGTCAGGCGGGGTCACCCTTCGGATCAGCGACAACGGGGTCGGCCTTCGCGGGGACGGCCACCACGGCGGCCACGGTCTCGACAACATGAAGGCACGGGCCGAGGCTCTCCGAGGCAGCTTCAGCCTGAGCCGGCGACCCCAGGGCGGCCTGGTGGTCACCTGGAAGGTGCCCCCGGTTTGAGCGCGGCCGGTGTCCCACTCCCAAGCCGGGCACCACGCCAAAAAGCAAAAATGGCCGGGAGGGGCCACGCGCCACGGTCGCTCAGGCTTCCAGCGCTTCCTCTGCTGTGCGGCGTCACGGGCCGGGCCCCTCGCCTGACCTGACCCGACCATGATCGTCTCCGCCTGATATCGGGCGCGCGAGGCGGAGGTCATGGATCCTTCCGGGTCTTCGGTGGGACGAATAGAGGGCTGCTGTCACACCGTTCAGTGACTAGCGACCCTGGACTAGGTGTGCAGGGTCCCGGGTCTGGTCTGGGATATCTGGGTGCGCCTGTCACAGCGTCTGATGACGCCTGGCCCTACCATCCCCAAGGGCCAAGCTCCAGGATGAGACCCAGAACGACCTGACACCGGAACAAGGGAGACCACAACATGACCAAGGCAATCCGCTGGCGAGTCCTCGTCCTCCAGACCGGGCTCGTGCTCATCCTCGGTTTCGTCGCCGGCTTCGCCTTCTGGGCGGGCAGCTTCACGCACAGCCAGGTCACCAGCCAGCTGGCGGCGCAGGAGATCACCTTCCCGACCGCGGACAACGCCGCCATCACAGCTCTGCCGGCCGCCGACGCGGCCGCGATGCGGCAGTACGCGGGCGAGACGATGACCACCGGCGATCAGGCGGAGGTCTACGCCGACCACTTCATCAAGGTGCACCTCGGTGAGATGGGGATGACCTATTCGCAGGCGAGCGCCGCGGCGAGGGCCAATCCGACCAGCACCAAGGCCGCCGCCCTGGAGACCACCATCTTCCAGGGGACCACGCTCCGCAGCATGCTGCTCAACGCCTACGGCTGGTGGACGCTCGGCACCTACGCCACCTACGCGGGCGCCGGCCTGGCGGTCGCCGCCTTCGTGGTCCTGCTGGCTCTCGGCTTCGAGCTCGGCCGCTGGGCGGTGGTGGCACGGGCGGCCAAGCCGGCCTTCGCCGAGGCACCCGCTGAGGCGCCCGCCCCAGCGTTCGGACACACGTCCCCGGGCTACGGCGTTTCCCAGTTCACGCGGCACGACAGCTGATCCGCTGACACCCCCCTACTCGAGGCGGCCCGCCGGTCATTTGACCTGCGGGCCGCTTTGGCATCTGCGCAGATGACCAGCGGCTCTAACACCTCACGCCCCACCCACCGCGCGGGCGCGATCCCACGCTCTACCGAGAGACGGCCGGCCGGTGCGGTCAGGCGGCCGGGTTGAACTGACGCCAGAACCCCGCTCCCGGCTCGTCGTCGTCGATCTCGACGTCCTCGGGGAGCTCGGTCCGCCAGGGGAGCATGAGGTCGAAGACGATCTCCTGGATGGTCCAGAGCATGTCCATGACCTCGGTGACCTTCACGTGACGGCGCGCCAGCACATCCTCGACCTGCTGCAGCGCGCTCTCGTCACCGCTCAAGCGAACCGCCTTGCGGGCGAAGGCGAACACCCGCTGGGCCCGGTCGGCGATGTCGGGAGGGATCTCCTTGATGCCCTGGAGGTGCGTCTCCTCGCACAGCTCGACGGCGGCGTCCACCTTTTCCACGAGCCGGCGAAGCCGGGTCCGCTCCACCACCTCGAGGTGATGGCGCTGGCGGGCCCGATGGACCTCCTGGGTGGCGTTCTCAATCAGCAATCGCGTACTCCTACTCTGCGACCGCGATGCCCGCCCGCCACGCGGTTGCACCCATAGGCTATCGGGAAAGGTCGTTGACATCAACTGCCTGTCTCGGTTGAAATTGTTGCGTGAATCGCATCAATGCGGATCTCCTGCACACATTCATCGAGGTCGCTCGTCTGGAACATTTGGGGCGAGCGGCCGATGTGCTGCAAAGTGACCAGTCGACGGTCAGCCGCAAGGTCGCCAGGCTGGAGAACGAGGTCGGGGTTCCGCTCTTTGAACGAATTGGCCGCTCCATCCGCCTGACCCGCGCCGGTCGCCGCTTCGTCGGCAGGGCGGAGCGGATCCTCGGTGAGATCCACGACGCGGTGGCCGAGGCCGCCGGGACGGTGTCGGCTGAATCAGGTGAGGTGCACCTGGGTTTCCTGCACACGGTCGGCGCCCGCTGGCTCCCCGAACGGCTGGCCCGCTTCCTCGAGCAGTACCCCGGGGTCCGCTTCATCCTCGAGGAGGGGACGACCGGCGAGGTGGTCGCCGGGGTGCTGGACGGCAGGTTCGACCTGGGCATCCTGGGACCTCCCCCTCCCAACACCCCGGAGCTCGAGGTGGTCCCGCTCTTCCGGGAGCGGGTGGCGGTGGTGGTCCCCAGCCAGCACCGGCTGGTCGGGCGGACCTCGGTGGCCCTCCAGGAGCTGGCCGACGAGCCGCTGATCCTGCCCCGGTCGCGCAGCGGGCTGCGGCGGGTGATCGACGACGCCTTCGCCCGCCAGGGGCTGGCCGAGAACGTCGCCTACGAGGGCGACGACTTCACCATCATCCAGGGGCTGGTGGAGGCGCGCCTGGGGGTCACCCTCCTGCCCATGCCCCTGCCCACGCCGTCCACGCGGGTGGCCGTGATCCCGCTCCGCGACCCGCCGATCTCCCGGACCATGGCGATCGCCTGGGACCGGCGGCGGACCCTGCCGCCCGCCGCCGAGCTCTTCTGCCGGCGGATCGTCGAGGAGGTGACCGAGCCGTTCGAGCGCCCGGCCACCGCCTGAGAGCCAGCACCGCGGATCGGTCACCGAGGTTCAGCCGGGGGTGGCCGGCCTGTTCCTCATCGGCGTCGCCGGTTGACGCGGGGCCCTCTCGCCGGCCTGGATCGGCCCGCACCGGCGCCGGATGATCGAGGTCTTTGGCGTCGCCCGCAGACTGCCGAGGTGCCCCGCCGTGTCAGCATGTTCAGGACAAAGTTGGCCTAAAATGGGGGTCGGAAGGATAGGATGTCCCGGCCGGGAGTGGGCCGCCCGCCTGAGCTCCCTCAGGGCGAGATCCGGTTGATGTCCCTGGGGAACAGGGTGGTCTCGCGGATGTTGGGGGCGTCCACTAGCTGCCCGATCCAGCGTTCCAGGCCGATGGCGAAGCCTCCATGCGGCGGCATGCCGTGCTTGAAGGCCATCAGATAGTCGGCGTACCTCTCCGGGTCGTCGCCGCGGCGCCGGATCTCGTCGACATAGTCCTGGTAGCGGTGGAGGCGCTGACCCCCGGTGACCAGCTCCATGCCCCGGAAGAGCAGGTCGAAGCCGGCCGCGAACCCCGGCCGCAACGGGTCGGGGTGGGTGTAGAAGGGACGCTTGCTCATCGGGAAGCCGCGCACGAACAGGAAGTCGGAGCCGTGCTCCCGCTGCGCCCATTCCCCCAGCCAGCGCTCGTTGGCCGGGGACAGGTCGGGCTCGTGGGTGAGGTCCTCGCCGGTCGCCGCCGTGATCATCGCCTGGGCGTCCAGGAAGTGGATGTCGGGGATCTGCTCGGGGACCGGCGGAACCGTGATGCCGAGCAGCTGCAGAGCTGCTCCCGCCTCCTCCTGGAGCGCCTGGGCCATGCCCGAGATCGCGCGGGACAGCACCGCCATGACCGTGAATTGATCCTCGATGAAACCCATCTCCGCGTCCAGGGAGACGTACTCGTTGATGTGGCGGGCGGTGTCGTGCGGCTCGGCCCGGAAGACCGGCCCGACCTCGAATACACGTTCGAAGATGCCCACCATGATCTGCTTGTAGAACTGCGGGCTCTGGGCCAGGTAGGCGGGGCGGCCGAAGTAGTCAAGCGCGAAGGTGGTGGCCCCCGACTCGGTGGCCGCAGCCACGATCTTGGGCGTCTGGATCTCCGTGAAACCCAGCGTCCGCAGGCTCGAGCGGAACCCTGACATGGTCGCGGCCTGCATCGCGAAGTAGGCGCGGCGGCGGGGATGACGCAGCGCCACCGGGGCGTTGTCGAGGATGGTGGGCAGCTGTGCCTTGATGACCGGGCGGTAGAGGTCGAATGGCGGAGCCTCGTCGGCCTCGGCGATCACCGTCACCGCCGGATCGTGGATCTCGACGCCCCCGGGGGCCTGGCGCTCGGCAACCACCTGGCCGCTTACGCTCAGCACCGACTCGTGGTTGAGCGCCGCCATCCGCTCCACCAGCTCGGCATCCTGGATCACCACCTGGGCGGTGCCATGGGCGTCGCGGACGATCAGGAAGCTGACATCGGCGAGCCGGCGCAGCCGGTGCAGCCAGCCCTTGAGCTCGACGCGCTGGCCGGGATGGCGGCCGAGCTCATCGGTCCAGACGCGCTCGGTCAGGGGGGCAAGGTGGTTGGTCACCGAGCGCCCAAGTGTATTCGGTCGGCGCGACGACGGGCCGAGCCGGGCGTCATGCCCCACCCAGCTCTAGACTGAGCCCGTCCATGGCTTTCCTTCTCTTCGCCATCGCCGTGGTGCTGGTCGCGGGCACCGGCGCGGGGGTTGCGCTGCTGCGCAGCCGGCTCGAGGCCACGGCGGAGCGGCCCGCCCCGCCCAGCCCCGCCGCGCTGCGCACCGAGACCGGCGCGATCATCGACTCGGCACGGGCCGAGGCGCTGGCGGTGCGCGAGGCGGCTGCCGACGAGATCAGTGCCCGCCGTGCCGCCATGGAGGCGCGTGAGGCCGCACTGGCGGAGCGAGAGCGGAGCTGGCGGGACCGGCGGGCCATCTTCGACGAGCGGCGCCTCGACCACCGCCGGCGGCAGGAGGAGATGGACGGCCGGGAGGCCGACCTCACCCAGCGGCATGCCGACGTCCGCCGGACCGTGGCTCAGCGCGCCACGCTGGAGCGCGATCAGGCTCAGCAGATGGTGCTCGAGGCACTCGACGCCGAGCTCGAGGTCGAGCGGCCGGCGCGGGTGGCGGCGCGGCTCACCGACCTGACCGGTGAGCCCCAACCCGCCGCCCGCACCCTGATCGTCTCGGCCATGGAGCGCCAGGCGACCAGCCACGTGGACACCGCTCCCCGGCTCGCTCCGCTGGCGCTGGAGGGGCTCGACCCCGAGCGCCGCGAGCGGGTCGTCACCGCCCTCCAGGTTGTCGCCGAGTCCACCGGTACCGAGCTGGGCGTCGACGAGGAGCGGCAGCAGGCGACCCTGCGAGGCCTCGACCCGATCGCCCGGGAGACGGCTCGCCAGGCTTCGCTCGAGGTGCTCGACCGGAGCCTGCAGGCGGCGGCGGTCCCGCCCCTCCTGCTCCGCACCCGCCGGAAACTCTCTGCCGCCGTCACTGAGATCGGGGAGCGGGCGCTCTGGGAGATGGCTATGGAGGGCCGGCCCGAGCTGGCCGAGCTCATGGGGGTCCTCCACTACCGCTTCTCCTACGGGCAGAACGCGCTCCTCCACTGCAAGGAGACCGGGAACCTGTGCGCCGTGCTGGCGGCGGAGCTCGGCATGACCCAGGCCGATGCCCGTCAGGCGGGGATGCTCCACGACATCGGCAAGGCGGTGGACCACGATGTCGAGGGCTCCCACGCGATCATCGGCGGCGAGCTGCTCCGGGTCATGGGCGCCGAGCCGGGGATCGTCCATGCGGTCAAGGCTCACCACTTCGACGAGGAGCCGGCGACCGACCTGGCCATGCTGGTGATCTGCGCCGACGCGATCTCGGCCTCCCGCCCGGGGGCCCGCCGCGACACCCTGGCGGCCTACCTGGCCCGCCTGGAGCAGCTCCAGGAGATCGCCACCCGCCACCACGAGGTGGAGCGGGCCTTCCCGCTCCAGGCGGGTCGGGAGCTGCGCGTCTTCGTCCGCGCCCAGAAGGTGGCCGATGCCGAGATGCCGGCTCTGAGCGGTGAGATCGCCCGCGAGATCGAGGGCGAGATGCAGTACCCAGGGGTCATCAAGATCACCGTCATCCGGGAGACCCAGGCCAACGCCACGGCGCCCGTTCAGGTTGGTCGGGCGGCGAGGGCACCGGAGCCGGCGCTGGTCGGAGCTGGACCGAAGCGGCGTCGGCGCCGCCGCCGCCGCAAGGGTGGCGCCGCTGGCGACGGCGAGACCCCCACCGAGGCCGGCTGAGCGGCCGGGTCGGCTCAGCCGCCACCTCGGAGGAAGGAGAGGATCACCTGGGCGGCGAGCCCGGGATCCTCGTGGAAGAAGAGATGGCCGCAGCCGTCGAACCAGTACCGGCGGGCTCCCCGGATCAGCTTCACCAGGATCTCGGCGTTGGCCAGGGGCACCAGGAGATCCTCGCTGCCGTGGATCACCAGGGTGGGGCCGGCGATCTCGGCCAACCGGGCGCTGATGTCGGCGCTCCGGGAGGCGCGGAGCTGGGCCATGAACACGCGGCCGGGGACGGGATGGGCCGCCCGATGGCGGACCTCGGCCTCGATGAACTCCGGCCTCTCGCGCTGGAAGCGCGCTGAGTAGAGGACCGTGCAGGCAAGCCGGTAGGCATCTCCGGGGGTCCGGGCGCCCCGCCCGAGCAGAGCCGCCATCGCCTCCGGCGCCGCCGGCACGGCGGAATGGCGGCCGGGCCCGGTGGCGGCGAGCAGGAGCCGGCCGACCCGCGCCGGGTGGAGCACGGCGACATGCTGGGCGGTCAGGCCGCCCATGGACGCGCCAAAGAGGTGGAAGCGCTCGGCCCCGGCTGCGGCGGCCGCGGCGACGCAGTCGGCGGCAAGCCGAGGCATCGGATAGGGGCCGGGGGGGGCGTCGGATTCCCCGACACCGCGGGGGTCGTAGACGATCACGCGGTGGCGCCGCCTCAGGGCGGGGACGACCGGGGCGTAGACGTGGCGGGTCGAGCCGAGCCCCGGGATCATGACCAGCGCCTCGCCGCTGCCCTCGACAGTGACGGCGAGCCTGACCTGGTCGTCGGTGATCGCCTGCAGGTCGGGCACGAGCCCGCATCGTAGCCGCGAGACCCGGCCCGCCTCCAGGGAGGGTCGCCACCCGGCCATGCGGCCGCGGCACCATTTGACCCGTGGTTCGGCTCCATGGAGCCCGGTCGTGCCCCGGCTCTTCGTCGATCGCCAGCAGCTGAGCGGCGGGACCCTCGTCCTGGAGGGATCGCAGGCCCGCCACCTGGCCGGCTCCCTGCGGGTGCGCCCGGGCGAGCTGATCGAGGTTGTCGACGACGCCGGCTCGGAGCACGGCGTCCGGGTCACCGGCGTGGGGCGCGGCCGTGTCACCGGCTCGGTGCTCTGGACGCGGGAGGCGGGCGGGGAGCCCCGCCTCCATCTCGAGGTCGTCCAGGCCCTCATCCGGGAGCTCGACGAGGTGGTCGCCGGCCTCACCGAGGTGGGGGTGGGGGTGATCCGCCCTGCGGTCACGGCGCGGTGCGTGACGCGCCCGGACGGGGAGCGCGCGGCGGGGCGTCTGCGCCGCTGGCGGGAGATCGCCCGAGAGGCGGCCCAGCTCGCCCACCGGGCGGCGGTTCCCCCGGTCCATCCGGTGACCGACCTCGGGACGGCGCTCGCTGAGCTCCCAGAGGGCTCGCGTATCCTCGGATGCGTGGTCGACGCTCCTCGTTCCCTCGCCGGGACGGAGGTGGACGCCGGTCGCCCGCTGGCACTCGTCGTCGGTCCCGAGGGGGGGCTGGACGCCTCGGACCTGGAGGCCCTGCGCTCAGCCGGCGCCGAGCTGGTCCACCTCGGGCCCCGCATCCTCCCCTCGGCCCGGGCCGGGGTGGTGGCCGCCGCGTTGATCCTGGCCGCCAGCGGCGATCTCACCGCCGGGCCACCCGGGTCCCCGGAGCGGTGATCGTCCTTCGGCCGGTCACGCGCCTGACCCGCGGGGACGGCGACGGCCTGGCCCCGCCCCGCCGCCCGTTCGACGCCGGCGGCGCGCCGCTTGGCGCCGGCAGCGGCCCGCTGGTGGCGGGCGGTGGTCCACTTCGGGTGGCCCTGACCGCCCTGGGCTGCAAGGTCAACTACGCGGAGATGGCGGAGCTGGCCGGGGCCCTGGCGGCGGCGGGCTGCGAGGTGGTGCCCGACGACGAGCCCGCCGACGTGCGGGTGGTCAACTCCTGTGCCGTCACCCTGCAGGCGGATGCCACCACCCGCAAGACCCTCCACCGGCTCCGGCGCAGGGAGCCCGCCTGCCACCTGGTCCTGACCGGCTGTTCCGTGGATGCCAACCCGGCCCGGTACCTGACCGCCGGAGCCGCCGGCCGCCCGGCGCGGGCAATCGCGGACTCGGTATTCGCGAATGCCGACAAGCCACGCATCGCTGAACACGTCGCCGCTCTCCCGGCGCTGTCCGGCGGCGAGCCACGACCCCCCCGGCACGCGGCGCTCCGCAGCCGGGCCTTCATCAAGGTCCAGGACGGCTGCCGGCACCGCTGCGCGTACTGCATCGTCTGGCGGGCCCGGGGCGCCTCACGCAGCGTGCCCGAGCCGGCGGTGCTGGCGCGTGCCCGAGAGGCGCTGGCAGCCGGACACGCCGAGCTGGTCCTGACCGGGGTCGACCTGGGCAGCTACGGCCGCGACCTGGGCGGCGACCTCGCCCACCTGCTGCGGCGGCTGCTCGACGAGGTCGGCGATGCGGCGCGGATCCGGCTCAGCAGCATCAACGCCAACGACATCACGGACCGGCTGATCCGCCTCAATGCCGATCCGCGGCTCTGCGGCCACTGGCACATCCCGCTGCAGAGCGGCAGCGACCGGATCCTCCGGGCGATGCGCCGCGGCCACCGCCGGGACCGCTACCTCCGGGTCGTCGAGGCGCTGCGCCGCGAGAATCCAGCCACCGAGCTGACCACCGATCTCATGGCCGCCTTCCCCGGTGAGACCGACGAGGACCACCTCGAGACCCTGGAGCTGATCCGGGAGGTCGGATTCCTCCGCTGCCACGTCTTCCGTTACTCGCCTCGCCCGGACACCGAGGCCGCGGCGATGCCGCTCAGGGTCGATGAGGGCACGGCGCGCAGGCGGTCAGCCGAGCTGCGGCGAGCGGCCGCGGCCAGCGCCCAGGAGCGTCTCGAGCTCGCTGCCAGCAGGCGCCATCAGGCGGTCGTCCTCCGGCTCGACGGCGGCGAGGCGCACGGGCTCACCGCCGGGTACCACCAGGTGGTGGCCAGCGCCTCCTCCCGCACCCGGGTCGGCTCGTTGCAGCCGGTGATCCCGCAGAGGGTCGAGGGCGACCGGCTGCGATGCACCATCGTCGACGGCTGACGTGGTGGGCACGACGGCGGCTGAGCCGTGCGCATAGCGGTCGTCGTTCACCCTCGGGCCAGCCGGGAGAAGCTGCGCTGGGACGGAGACGAGCTGACCCTGTGGATCACCCAGCCGCCCGTCGACAATGCCGCCAACGCCGCCTGCGTGCGCATGGTCGCCGCCTGGCTCGAGGTCGCGCCATCGCGGGTCAGCCTGGTCGCCGGCCACCATGGACGGCACAAGCTGGTCGAGGTCGAGGGGGTGACGAGCCTGCCCGGCTGAGCTCGCCCCTGTCCTGCAGAGGCGCATCCAAGCTGCCAAACTAAGCAACGCCAGCGGGGTGGTCGATCCCTGCGGGGGAGGGGCAGACCTGAGCAGGACAAGGGGGCGCGGGCTGCGGCTCGTCGCGCCGGCGCTGCGGTTCAGATGGCGGATCGGCGTGAGGCGGGGTGTCCGCTTCGCCCAGGCCGGCGCCGTGACGGCGCTGCTCGGCGCCATCTGCCTCTTCTCGGCGGCCACCCTACCCCACGAGGCCGTGGCGGCGGCGCCTCCGGGCGGGCCGCTCTGCGCGACGCCCACCCCGACACCGACGCCCACCCCCACCGCCTCGCCCCACTCCCCCACGGCACACCCGTCGGCCACCCCGACGATGACGCCGCGCCCCACTCCGAGCCCTAAGCAAACCCCCAGCCCCACGCCGACACCGAGGCGGTCGCCCACCCCACGCCCCACCCCGAGGCCGACCGCACGCCCCCCGGCGGCGCCGACGGCCAGCCCATCCGAGGTCCCATCCCCAACGCCGACCGGCGGCGCCACCGCCAGCCCGACCGCCCCGGGAACCAGCTCGGGGGCAGCTCCCCCGTCGCCCAGCGGCGGCGCCAGTTCCCGCCCCGGCTCGCCGGCGCCGGCAGCCGCCTCGACCAGCAATCCGACCGGCCTGCTGATACCGGCGCCCGCCAGCAGCCCGGTGCCCACCCGGGCTCCGCTGGTCCTGGCCGGTGCCATCACCGCGGTCGCCCTGCTCGTGCTCATCTTCGGTGACCGCCTGGCGGCTCTGCCCCGCCGCCGGAGGACCCCATGAGCGCCCGGGACCTGCTGGGCCACCCCTTCCGACCCGGCTCAACGCCCCCGGAGCCGGGTCCGGCGGCCCGCCCGGCTGTCTATCCCAGCCAGAGCCCGGGCCATACCACGAGTGGGGTGCAGCGACGCCGCGTCGTCCTGCTGCTGCTGATCCTCGGGCTCACTCCCCTCCTTGCGGTGGCGCTCCTCACCACCGCGATCGGCGGCGGAGCGATCACCGACCAGGTCAACGCCCGGGTGAGCGGCGCCAGCCGTCAGGCGGCGGCCTACGTCGGCCAGGTGCTGTCAGCACGCGTCGCCGCCCTCGACTCCGTCGCCGACGACCTCCCCGTCCTCGCCGTGGCGGAGCACACCCCGGGAGCGGACATGGCCGCGGCGACGCTGGCGCTCCAGCGCTCCGCCAGCACCGACGAGACCCGGAGC
Source organism: Binatia bacterium (assembly GCA_035624785.1). Classification (GTDB taxonomy): domain Bacteria; phylum Chloroflexota; class Dormibacteria; order Aeolococcales; family Aeolococcaceae; genus JAJZNI01. The sequence goes on from DASPQV010000028.1 coordinate 107,110, forward strand.
ATCGTGCTCACCGACACCGCGGGACTGACCCTCATCGACATCGGCGACCAGGACCCGATCGGCGACCTGCCCGGCGACTGGCGCTCGCGGCTCGACCACGGCGGGTCGCTGGCGGTGATCGCGCCCTCGTCGCCATCCGTGCCGGCGGTGGACATTGCGGTTCCCATCCTCAGGGGAGGGGGAAGCGCAGGTGGATTCCTGGTCGCGCGCAGCGGGCTCAAGGCTGCGGAGACCTCCCTGGAGACCTTCGCCGGCGCTCAGGGGATGACCCTGCTGGTCGTCGACCGGGAGGGGCGGTTGGTGCTCGGCTCGTCCGCCTCGGGTCCGGGGGGCGCGGCCCAGGCGGTGACTTCCTGGACGCCGCAGGCCTCGGTGACCGCTCAGGTCCAGCGGGCCCTGAGCAGCCAGGCCCAGGCGACCGACGATGCCGCCGGCCAGGCCACCGCATACTTCCCGGTCGCCGCCGTGTCGTGGGCGGTGCAGGCCTCCCTGCCCGCCTCAGCCCTGGCCCCGGTGGCCACGCTGCAGATCGCAGTCATCAGCCTCTGCGGAGCGCTCGCCCTGCTCTTCATCGGCGCCGTCAACGTGGTCAACCGGACCCTGCGCCGGCAGGAGAGCGCGGAGGCCGAGCTGATCATGCAGACCGCGGCGATGGAGCACGCAGCGATGCACGACCCGCTGACCGGATTGCCCAACCGCCTGCTCTTCAACGACCGGCTCCAGCACGGCCTGTCCAATGCCCGCCGCTCCGGGCGCGGCATGGCTCTCTTCGTGCTCGATATCGACGGATTCAAGGCGCTCAACGACAGCCTCGGCCACGCCGCCGGTGACTCCATCCTGCGTGAGACCGCGGCGCGCCTCCAGCTCTCGGTGCGCGCCTCCGACACCGTCGCCCGGCTCGGCGGCGACGAGTTCGTGATCGTCGCGGTGAACGCCGACCGGAGCGACGCGGAGCTGATTCAGCGGAAGGTGGAGCAGCGGATGGAGGAGCCGGTCATGGTGGAGGACGGCCAGGTGGCCGTTCGTCTCAGCATCGGGGTGGCGGTGTATCCCGACGAAGGCTCGGAGCCGGGGCCGCTGCTGCGCCGCGCCGACACCAACATGTACCGGGAGAAACGGTCACACCGGGGGTCGATCTGAGGCAGGCCCGCCTCCAGCCGGAGGCGGGCCCGATGTGACCGATGCGAAGCGGAGAAGACGTCAGCGAGCCGGCGCGTCAACGACCCTGGGGCTGCCCGAGGTCACCGGGATCCGCTTGGGCTGAGCCCTGGCAATCCGCGGCACGGTGACCGTCAGCACTCCGTTCTCGAACGACGCGGTGATGCCGTCCGGTTCCACCTCGCTGGGCAGGCTGACCTGGCGGAAGACGGATGCGGACCGCCGCTCGCGGCGAACGTACTCGCCGTGCTTGCTCTCGCTTTCGTCGCGCCGCTGCCCGCGGATGGTGAGGATGCCGTTGTCGAAAGTGAGCTCGACCTGTTCCGGTGCGAAGCCCGGCACCGACGCCTCCAGGACGTAGGCGCTCTCGGTCTGCCGGATGTCGACGGGAAGCCCGACCTGGTCACCACCGTCGTGGCGGCTCAGCGGCTCGCCGAAAACCTGTTGGAACAGCTGGTCCATCTGGTCGTGGAGGCTGGTGAGCTCGCCGTATGGGCTCCATCGAATCAATGCCATCTGATCTCCCTCCTTCGAAGAGTCCTGCACTCTTCGTACCGAGTTCCCGGCCCCGGCTAAACGTGGTCGGGACTCAGGCGCATCCGATGCCGCCCGCCGGCGTGCGACACCGCCCCCGACGGCTATTCGCTGGTCGCGAAGAAGTCGCGCAGGTGGTCGAAGAAACCCCGACGGACGTCGGCAGGCCGTCCGTCGCGGTCACCGAGCTGCTCGTACAGCTTGCGTTCGCGGGAGGGCAGCCGGGTGGGGACCACCACCCGGACCACGCAGATCTGGTCGCCGCGCCGTCCGGTGCGCAGGTGGGGCACGCCGCGGCCGGGGATCTTGATGACCTTGCCGTGCTGGGTCCCCGGGGGAACCTCGACCACCGCCTCGCCGTCCACCGTCGGGACGGTGATGCGGTCGCCGAGCACCGCCTGGGGAAGGCTGATCGGCAGCTCATAGAGCAGGTCCTGGCCACGGCGCACCAGCTCGGGATGGGCGGCGACCCGGAAGCCGAGGTAGAGATCGCCCGAAGGTCCCCCCCTGGGCCCGGCCTCTCCCTCTCCGGCGACCCTCACCTGGACGTCGGAGTCGACGCCGGCGGGCACGGTCACCTCGATCGTCTTGCGTTCCTCGACCAGGCCGCGGCCGCGGCAGCGGGAGCAGGGGCTGTCGATGATGCTGCCCTCGCCGCGGCAGCGCGGGCAGGCGGTCAGGTTGACGACCTGACCGAAGATCGACTGCATGGCCCGGCGGACCTGGCCGCTGCCTCCGCAGTCGGGGCAGGACCGTGGTGAGGTCCCCGGGGCCGCCCCGCCGCCCGAGCAGTCCGGGCAGGTGGCCGAGCGCGGCACCTCCACCGTCCGCTTGGCGCCGAACACCGCCTCCTCGAAGCTGATGTCGACGGTCATGCGCAGGTCGGAGCCACGCCGCGGCCCGCCGCGGCGCGCGGTTCGCCGGCCGCCGCCGAAGAACATGTCGAAGAGGTCGAAGGCGGAGTCGAAGGAGAAGGTTCCGAAATCGGGCATCTGCTGCCCGGCGTGCCCGAAGGCGTCGTAGCGCCGGCGCTTCTCGGGGTCGCTGAGCACCGAGTAGGCCTCGCCGACCTCCTTGAACCGCTCCTCGGCGGCCTGGTCGCCGGGGTTCCGGTCGGGGTGGTACTGCATGGCGAGCTTGCGATAGGCTCGCTTCAGGTCGTCGGAGCCGGCGTTGCGCTCAACCCCGAGAACCTCGTAGTAGTCGCGCTTGACGGTGGCCATCAGGCAGAGCCGAGCGCCGGGGCGCGGGGGTGGGCGACGCGGACCAGGGCGGGCCGGAGCAGCCGGTCATGGAGGCGGTAGCCGGGCTGCACCTCGGCGATCACGGTGTCCTCGCTGACCTCGTCCGACTCCTCGCCGCCGATCGCCTCGTGCACCGTGGGGTCGAAGCGCGCACCCACCGTCGGCACCGGCTCCACGCCGATGCCGGCCAGGGCCTGCTCGAACTGGGCGACCACCATGCGCAGGCCGTCCTGGAGCGACTGGTTGGCAGCGGCGGGCCGCTCTGCAGGTCCGCGCCGAGCACCGGCCGGCCTCCGCGACGGCGACCCGACCCCGGGGGCCGGTGGCGCCACCACCGGTGGGGCGGCTGGCTCTTCGGCATCGACCCTGCCGGCATGGCTGATGGCGAGCCGCAGGTTGTCCAGGACCGGGAGCAGCGCCCTGACCGCCTCCTCGGCGGCGTAGCGGCTGCGCTCGGCCAGCTCCCGGTCCCGGCGGCGCCGGAAGTTCTCGAAATCGGCGGCCACGCGCAGCAGCTGGTCGGTCCGCTCGGCCAGCTCGCGCCGCGCAGCGGCGACATCCCCGGCCGGCGCGGCCGCGGTGCTGCCGGCGGCGGGGCCCTGCCCGATGGCCGGCTCCAGCGTCTCACCGGCCACCGGTGCCTGGCTCTCCTGGTCGCCACCGTCCGCCGGCTGGGAGCCGGCCAGCTCGCGCTCCGCCTCGTCCCCGAAGGTCATCAGCTCAGCACCCGCGCGACCGCGGCCCCCACCCGATCGGCGACGAATCGCACCCGGGGAGCGACCTGAGCGTAGGGCATGCGAGTGGGACCGAGGACCCCCACCGTGCCCCGTCTGTCGGGCCCGGCCCGGTAACTGGTGAGCACCAGGCTGCACGACCTCAGCTGGGCGATCCCGGACTCGCCACCCACCATCACCGTGACCGGCCGGCGGGGATCGAACGCGGCCGCCAGCAGCTCGGCGAGGATGCGCTCCTGCTCGACGATCTCGAGGACCTGGGCCAGCCGCTGGACGTCGCCGAACTCCGGCTGATGGAGCAGGTTGCGAACTCCGTCATGGACGATCAGGGTTCCCTGGTGCGACTCCACCGAGCGCAGGAAGGCGCTGATGTCACTGAGCACGTCGGCCTGGAGAGGGTCGGCGAGGTCACCGCCCCGCCGGCTCTCGACCTGGTCGGCGTTCAGCCCGGCGAGCTCGGCGTTGAGGCGGGTGGCCAGCCGGCTCAGCTCATCCTGGTCGGCCGGGCGAGGCAGGCCGAGCGGATGCTGGCGCACCAGGTTGCCCTCGAGCACCAGGACGAGCAGGGCATGGCCCGGGTCCAGGGAGACCAGGTCGAGATGCTTGACCGTGGCTCCCCCGGTCTGCGGCCCGCTCACGATGCTCAGGGCGTCGACGGCGGTGGCCAGGACCTGGGCCGCGGTCTCCAGGATCCCCTCGATGTCGGAGGGCATCAGGGCCAGCCGGGGCTCCAGCTGGCGGCGGACACCGCCGGGTAGAGCCTCCTCCTCCATCAGGAAGTCGATGTAGTAGCGGTAGCCGCGGTCGCTGGGCACCCGTCCCGCCGAGGTGTGCGGCTGGATCAGGTAGCCAACCTCGACCAGGGTGGCCAGCTCGTTGCGGATGGTCGCCGCCGACCAGCTCGCCAGGTGCATCGCCAGGGCGTGCGAACCCACCGGGATCCCGGTGACGGTGTAGTCAGAGACCACCGCCTTGAGGATCTGCTCCTTGCGGGAATCAAGGGGGATGGGGCTGTCCATGGCGGTGAGGCTGCGGTCGATGGACCGCTCTAGCACTCTCTAATCCTGAGTGCTAAATCGTACCATGCCCCCCGTCTCCGCTCCCGGCGTGAAGAGCGGGGTCGGCAGCCCCCCGGTCGGTGCGGGCATCCAGCGCTCCCGCTCACGGGCATGCGCCGAGCGGAGCAGGTCGAGCACCTCCCGCGCCTTCCAGTGCTCCATGGCCAGCACCGTGCTGCGAGAGAGGCCGGCCTCGAGAAGCTCGGAGACGACCGCCGCGGGCAGGGTTGGAGGACCGGAAGGGCCGGCCGAACGGCGCATGATTGACGCAATGCTGGGACATCGGCACCGCCCTCCGGAAGTGCCGCGGCGACACTGTGACCCGTCCGTCGAGCCGGGCCATGCCGCCTCACCCCGACGTTACAGGGGGCCACAACCCCTGCGGGCACGATGACAGCGCCGCCCCGGTGGTGCCGCCGCTGAGCCTCCCTCAGGCGAGCTGGCGGATCAGCTCGTCGAGGACCTCCTGGCCGCGCTCGGTGGCGCCGAACCTCCCGGCGGCGTTCCAGAGCAGCTCGGACCTGACCAGCGGAGCGGCTCGAACCAGCCGCGAGCCCGCCAGGGTCACCCCGTCGGAGAGGCGCAACCCGAGCATGACCCGCTCCGCCTCCGCCTGGGAGGCGTCGACAGGCTCCCAGCCCGCGAAGGCGAGCCGGTCGCCCCCCACCCGGAGGTAGCCGGGAAGGCTCCGTCCGTGCCAGGCCCGGACCGAGACGGCTCCGGCTGGAGCCTCGAAGCCGAGCGCCGGGGCCAGCCCGACGGGGAGGTGAGCGTGGGCACCCAGGCCGGCAGCCAGGTAGTGGCCACGCCGCCAATAGCCGACGTTGTGCCGGCACTCCTCGCCGGGCACCGCGAAGTTGCTGACCTCGTACTGGCGCAGGCCCGCCGAGCCCAGCACCTCGACCGCGATCCGGTGCTGGCGGAGCGCTGCCTCGGGGTCCACGGCTGGGGACGCGCCGCGACGGACCCGGGCGTGCAAAGGGGTCCCGGCCTCGACGGTCAGCTCGTACGCCGAGACGTGGCCGGGGCCCAGCCTCACCACCCCCTCCAGGGTGGAACGCCAGCGGGCGTCATCCAGCCCTGGCACCGCGTAGATCAGGTCGCAGCTGACCCGGCGGAAGCCGGCCCGGCGAACCTCGCCCACGGCGGCGATGGCGCGGCTCGGGTCATGGACCCTGCCGAGGAAGGCGAGGATGTCCGGCTCCAGGCTCTGGATGCCCAGGCTGACCCGGTTGAAGCCTGCCTCGAGCCACTCCCGGGCGCGGGCCCGGGTGGTGCTGGATGGGTTGGCCTCGAGCGTGACCTCGCAGTCCGCCGCCAGGTCGAATCCGGCGCGCACCTCATCGAGGACCTCGCCGAGGCGGTGCGGGTCGACGAAGCTCGGGGTGCCCCCGCCCACGAAGACGGTGTCCAGCTCCAGCCTGCCGACCCGGGTGGCGAGCTGCCGGATCTCGCACCGCAGCCTCTCCAGGTACTCGGCCTCCCCGTCGCGGCCCGGCATGGACACGAAGTCGCAGTATTCGCAGCGGCGCTCGCAGAAGGGGATGTGCAGGTACAGGGAGCGCGGTGCGCCGGGAGGCGGGTCGGCAGGACCACCCGCCGAGCACGTGTCGCCCGCGGGAGCCAGGCCGGCGCGAAGCAATTCAGCGCCTTCCACCGCCCCCGGCCGGGGTGGGACGGGGCCGGGGTCGGAGCATCCGGGCGAGGAACGGGAAGATGGTCGGCACGATGACGAACCCGGAGAGGATCGCCAGCACGACCGAGATCACGTACACGCCGACGCCCGAGGTGGCCCCCAACGCCTGCAGCAGGCTGTAGACGAGGGCGTCGACCAGCCAGATGGCAAGCCCGAAGAAGATGATCTCGGTGACCCGGGGCCGCCCCTTGCGGCGGAGCCGGACCACCAGGGGCCGGACCACGAAGAGGGAGAGCGGCAGGGTGATGATGGCGAGGGTGCCGGTGGCCAGCCCGCCGACACCGTCCAGGAGAGACCCTGGATAGAGCAGGGTGCCGCTGACCCCGGCCCCGGCAGACGGGGCCGCGGGGAGGGTGCTGACCACGATCTGCTGGCTCGGGGCCGGGCTGCTCTGGGCCTGGACGGTCGCCGCCTGGCCGCCGACGGTGACCTGACCCCCGAAGTACCCGGCGTCGTCGCCCGGGGAGGTGACCGTGAACTTGGTGGTGGTCGGCGCCGGCTTGCTGGCGACGGTGGCGGTGAGGTTGGCAACCCCGGGGAGGAGCAGGCTCTGGGTCACCGACGTGCCCGCCGCCGGGGCCGAGCTGAGCGCGGTGGCGAGGGTGATCTGGTTGTTGAAGATGTAGAGGATGGTGTCCTGCTGGCCGCCCACGGACACCGGCTCACCGGGGATGAAGGCACCGGAGTCGCCACTCGGGACCTTGAACGAGGTGGTGCTGCTCGGGGTCTGCACGGTCGTGCTGCCACCCGTCAATGCGCCCAGGATCAGGCCGATCACGACCACCACCACGGCGGCGCAGCCGGAGAGCAGCAAGTAGTCGGCGCGGGTCCAGGGGGGCCCCATTGGCACCGGCGGTGGGGCGAGCCGCGCCGGTCTGGGCCCCGCGGCCGGGGTCCGAGGCGGCCCGAGCAGAGCCGCCATCAGCCCCCGCCGCGGCGGCGGAGCCGGCTCGGGCTCCGGCTCGGGCTCGGGCTCTTCAGCCGGGACCGGGCCGCGGGACCCGACCACGCGGGCGGGGCGGCGCTTGCGGTGGCGGCGCGGCGGAGCCATCGCTCAGCCCCCGGCCGCAGCCGGGTCCGCCGGCGCCCGTGTTCCAGCCATTCTTGTCACCATCAACGCGCCCCGGTGGCGGCGCGCCGCCCGCGGCGAAGCCGCGGAGCAGGGTCCCGGCGTCCGGACCATCGCGTGTCCTCTCCTGTGCCGGCCGCGAGGCCGCATGTCACTCCTCGTCTCTCTGCAGGACGGCCATGAACGCCTCCTGCGGGATCTCCACGCTGCCCACCCGCTTCATCCGCCGCTTGCCCTCCCTCTGCTTCTCCAGCAGCTTGCGCTTGCGGGTGACGTCGCCACCGTAGCACTTCGCCAGCACGTCCTTGCGCAGCGCCGACACCGTCTCCCGGGCGATCACCTTGCCGCCGATCGCCGCCTGGATCGGGACCTCGAAGAGCTGGCGGGGGATGAGCCGGCGCAGCCGCTCGACCAGCCGCCGCCCGAACACCGCCGCCCGGTCGCGGTGGACGATCATCGAGAGGGCGTCGACCCGCTGGCCGGCCACCAGGATGTCGAGCTTGGCCAGCCGCTCGGCCCGGAACCCGGTCACCTGGTAGTCGAGCGAGGCGTAGCCGCGGCTCCGCGACTTGAGCTGGTCGTGGAAGTCGTGGATGATCTCGGCGAGGGGGAGGTCGTAGACCACCGAGACCCGGCCGCCCGCCTGGTGCTCCAGGGTCCGGAACTCGCCGCGGCGCTCCTGGCACAGCTCCATGACGGCGCCGACCTGGTCGGCGGGCACCAGGATGGTGGCGGTGCAGCGGGGCTCCTGGATCTCCTCGATGGCCGCCGGGTCGGGGAGCATCTCCGGGTTGTCGACCGGGACCACCTCGCCGCTGCGCAGCTTGACCCGATACTCGACGGTCGGTGCGGTGGTGATCAGCGCCAGGCCGAACTCGCGCTCCAGCCTCTCCTGGACTATCTCCATGTGGAGGAGCCCGAGGAACCCGCAGCGGAAGCCGAAGCCGAGCGCCACCGACGACTCCGGCTCCCAGACCAGGGAGGCGTCGTTGAGGTTCAGCTTCTCGAGCGCCTCCTTGAGCTCGAGGACATCGTCGGAGTCAACCGGGAAGACGCCCGCGTAGACCATGGGGGTGGCGTGCCGGTAGCCGGGCAGGGGAGCGGCGGCCGGCCGCTCCGCGTCGGTGACGGTGTCCCCCACCTTGGAGTCGCCGACGTTCTTGATGGAGGCGATCAGGTACCCGACCTCTCCGGTCTGGAGGCTGCCGGTCGGGCTCATCCCAGGAGTGAAGAAACCCACCTCGTCGACCACGAACTCGCGGCCGGTCGCCATCATCCGGATCCGCCCTCCCGGCGCGATCGAGCCGTCGACCACCCTGACGTACACCACCACGCCGCGGTACACGTCGTACTTGGCATCGAAGATGAGGGCGGTGAGGGGCGCCTGGGGATCGCCACGCGGGGGTGGGATCCGGGTCACCACCGCCTCGAGCACCGCACCGACCCCGGTGCCGTCCTTGGCCGAGGTCAGCAGGGCGCCGCTGCAGTCCAGGCCGATCACCTCCTCGATCTCCCGCCGGGTGAGCTCGGGGTCGGCGGCCGGGAGGTCGATCTTGTTGATGACGGGGATCACCTCGAGGTCGTGCTCCAGGGCGGCGTAGACGTTGGCCAGGGTCTGAGCCTCGATTCCCTGGCTGGCGTCCACCACCAGGAGCGCGCCCTCGCAGGCGGCCAGCGCCCGGGAGACCTCGTAGGCGAAGTCCACGTGCCCCGGGGTGTCGATGAGGTTGAGCTCGTAGGTCTGGCCGTCCTGGGCCGAGTAGGCCATGCGCACCGCCTGGGCCTTGATGGTGATGCCGCGCTCCCGCTCCAGCTCGAGGGTGTCCAGGACCTGGTCCTGCATGTCCCGGGGGGCGACCGTCCCGGTCAGCTCCAGGAGCCGGTCGGCAAGCGTGGACTTCCCGTGGTCGATGTGGGCGATGATCGAGAAGTTGCGGATCGAGGGGAGGGTCATGGGGTCACCGGCTCACGGGCCGCCGGACGTCGCTCTGCCGGGCGACATGGGCGGGGCGTCCTGGGGGTCACGGCGCGCCAATCGTAGGGGAAGGGAGGGGCCGCCCCAGGGCCCACGGCGGGAGATGCCAAGACGCGCCACGGCCGGCCGGCCCAGCAGCCCTTCGGGCGGGCGACCGCCGGGGCCGCGCCGAACCTATCGATAGGAGCGTACGGCTCAGCATCGGCGAACCCCGGCCTCGTCACCGGCTGGGTTTGGGACTTGGATGCCTGAAACTTGTGGCCGGGCGGCGGCGCGCCCTCCCCCCACCACGAGCCCCGCTCAGTTGATGTCGACGTGGACGAGGTCGAAGACGCTCTGGAACCCGCTGGCGTCGCTGATCACGTAGCGCAGCTCCAGCCCGGACACGGCCGCGGCGGTCCCGATCACCGCGGCGACGTTGACCGTCTGCACCACCAGGGCGGTGGTGGGGTTGGCGAGCGGAAAGGCCGTCCAGGAGCCTCCGGCGTTCGCCGACACCATCAGGTAGGTCTCCGCGGTGGAGCTCAGCGCCTGGGTCGCGCGGTCGACCAGGGTGACGACCGCCGAGGTCACCGGCGCCCCTGGGGCGACCTGGGGGTTGAAGGTCCACTGCAGGTACTGGCTGGAGGGCTGGAACCAGTTGGCCCCGCCATTGGTCGTCACCACGATGCTCGGAGTGCCCCCGCCGGGGGTGAGGCCCATCACCGCGAAGGTCGAGCCCACCGCGCTCACCGAGTTGATCGGCTGGTTGATGCCGCTGCCCTGCGCGGCCCAGGTGGCGCCGCCGTTGGTGGTGGCGCAGACCGTGCCGCCGACCCCGACGGCCCAGCCGGTGGTCGCGCTGACCATGTCCACCCCGTTGAGGGTCTGGCCATTGCAGGAGGTCTGGGCACTCCAACCGGTGCCGTTGAACACCAGGATGGTGCCGTTGCCGCCTACCGCCCAGCACTGGGTCGGCGACACGCAGCTGATGTCGTTCAGGTTGTTGCCGGTGGCGGAGCTCTGGATGGACCACGTGGTGCCTCCGCTGGCGGTGACGATGATCGTGCCGCCGTTCCCGACCGCCCAGCACTGGGTGGCACTGACGCAGGAGATGCCATTCAGCTGCTGGGTGGTGTTGGAGGTCTGCGCGCTCCAGTCGGCACCGCCGTCGATGCTGGTCCAGACGATGCCGCCACTCCCCACCACCCAGCCGACGCTGGCGTTGGCGAAATCAACCTCCTGGAAGGTGGCTCCGGGATGGCTGTGGAGCTGACCCCAGGTGGCTCCGCCATTGGTGGTCCCGTAGATGTTCTCCTTGTTGCCCCCGACTGCCCAGCAGTCGCTGGCGTTGACGCAGTCGATCCCGTTGAGCTGCTGGCCGGGACTGTACTGCTGGGTCCAGGTGTAACCCCCGTCGCTGCTCGCCCAGATCGCCCCGTCCTGGGTTACCACCCAGCATTGCGTGGTCGATACACAGTCGACGCCGTTCACCTGGTCTCCCGCCAGCGGATTGGCATTGGCCCCACCCCAGGCAGTGGTGGTGGTGTAGCTGGTGCCGCCTGCGGTAGCCATGGCGTAAAGGTTGGTGCCGGTCTGGGTGTAAGGGCCGGTCAGGGCCGTGCCCCCGGTCCCGGCGGTGTTGTCGGTGCCGCCGGTCGGCGGCAGGGACAGCGCCATGTCGATATCGGCCCCCTGGGGCCAGCCGGCCTGCGCCTCGGACGCCACTTGGTAGTAGTACTGGGCGTTGTAGGCGGCGCCGGCGTCGGTGTAGCCGGTGGCGCTGCCGGCCAGGCTGGTGAGGGCGGAGTAGGGTCCGCCGGGAGACGCGGCCCGGAACACGGTGAGCCCGGGGCTGCCGCCCACCGCTGCCCAGGAGAGGATCGCGTTGCCCGAGCTGTCGCTGCAGCCGCTGTAGGGCGCCGTCCCCCCGCTGCAATGGACGGAGCCGAGCGGCACCGGGGTGACGCTCTCCGACGCCACCGCGTTCGAGGGGTTGTCCGTGTACCCCTGCCACGCCCCGACCGCGCCCCAGCCGACCAGACCGAGCCCGACCACCCCCATCGCCAGGCACGCGCCCATGACCTGCCAGCGGCGCAGGCGCCACTGGAGCACGCGCACCGACATCCTGAGACCGACGCTAGCCGTCCCCGGCGACATGGGTGCCGCCAGCCCATCGCAAGATTGCGACCGATCGCTCCGATCCTGTCACTCAGGCGTCGACCGGCCCCGGGAGGGCGGCCCCGCTGGTCGGGCTCGGGAGCGCCGTCCCGGCGCCGTCGCCGCTCGGACGGACGGTGCCGCGCTGCTCAGTTGATGTCGACGTGGACCAGGTCGAAGGTGCTCTTGAAGGCGCTGCCGTTGCTCACCACGTAGCGGAGCTCCAGGCCGGAGACGGCGGTTGCGCTGTTGATCACCGAGACGATGGAGACGGTCTGGGTGGCCATGGCAGTGGTCTCGTTGGCGATCTGGAAGGGGGTCCAGGTGGCGCCGCTGTTGGCGGACACCTCGACGTAGGTGGTGGTCCCGGCCCCCGGGGTGGCGCTGGCGTCGTCCACCAGGGTGACCACGGCTGAGGTCACCGGGGTCCCGGTGGCCACGGTGGGGCTGAAGGTCCACTGCAGGTATTGAGTGGCAACCGGGGCGAACCAGCTGGAGCCGCCGTTGGTGGTCTCCAGGAGGACGCCCGCGGTGAACCCCGTGTTCGATCCCACCAGATAGCAGTTGAGCGAGGTGAGGCACTCGAAGCCCCAGATGGAGTCGGTGGTTCCCGAGGTCTGGGTGGTCCAGCTGGTGCCGTTGGTGCTGGCCACGATGGTGCCGGCAGCGCCCCCCGCCCAGCAGGCCGTCGCCGAGTAGCAGTCGACGGCGTAGAGGGCGTTGGCGGTGCCCGAGGTCTGGGCGGTCCAGGTGGTCCCGCCGTTGGTGGTGGCGACGATCACGCCGCCGCCTCCCGCCGCCCAGCACTGGGTCGCCGAGACGCAGCTGATCCCGTAGAGCTCCTGTGCCGTCCCGGAGGTCTGGGCGGTCCAGGTGGTGCCGCCGTTGGCGGTGACGATGATCACCCCCGCAGCTCCGGCGGCCCAGCACTGGGTGGTGGAGACGCAGCTCACCTCGTTGAGCAGCTGGGTGGTCCCCGAGGCCTGGGCCGTCCAGGTGGTGCCGCCGTTGGCGGTCACCAGGATCACCCCGTTGCCTCCCACGACCCAGCATTGGGTGGTGGAGACACAGGTCACGGCGCTGAGCTGCTGGGTGGTGCCCGAGGTCTGGGCGGTCCAGGTGGCGCCGCCGTTGGTGGTCGCCACGATGGTGCCGGTCGCCCCCACCGCCCAGCCGTCGCTGGCGTTCTCGAACCAGCCGCCGTACCAGACCGGGTGCGACGGGGTGGTCTCCTCGGTCCAGGTTGCGCCGCCATTGGTGCTCGCCCAGATGTAGCCCTGGTAGGTGTACGTCCAGCACTGGCTGGTGTTGGCGCAGCCCATCCAGTCGGGCGTCTGGCCCCCGAGCAGGGTGGCGGCGGCACCCCAGTTGGTGGTGTCGGTGTACGTCGTGCCTCCGGCCGTCGCCATCGCGGTCAGGTTGGCCGCGGTGAAGGTGGTCGCGGTTCCCGTGTCGTCGGTACCGCCGGTGGGAGGCAGCGAAAGCGCCATGTCGATGTCGGCGCCCTGGGGCCAGCCCGGTTGAGCCTCCGAGGCGACCTGGTAGTAGTACTGGGTGTTGTAGGCGGCGGTGCTGTCCGTGTCGGTCACCGCGGTGCCGGCCAGGCTGCCGAGCGCGGTGTAGGTGCCGGCAGGCGCGGTGGCCCGGAAGACCGTGAGGCCCGGGCTGCCGGTCACCGTTCCCCAGTTGAGGGTCACGTTGCCGGAGGTGTCGCTGCAGCTGCTGTACGGCGTGGCCGTCCCGCTGCAGTGGATCGAGGAGATCGGCACCGCGGTGACGCTCTCAGCGCCGACCTTGTTGGTGGGGTTGTCGGTCAGGGCCTGCCAGGCGCCCATGGCCCCCCAGCCGACCAGGCCCAGGACCACCGCGAACGCCGCCAGGCACGCGGCCATGACCTGCCAGCGGCGCAATCGCCGCCCGAGCACGCGCACCGACATCCTGGGAGCGACACTAGGGGGGCCCGGCGACACCTCTGCAGCCCCGGCGTGACGACCTCGCGACCTTTCGCCGCGACCATGTCGCAGGCGTCAGCGCAAACGGGACTGGCCGGTCGCGGATCCGGCGGGGATCGCCTCCCTCCAGGGCACATGGAGCCCTGGTGCCATCATGAGCCGGCTGTGCTCGAGATCCTGCGCGCCTCGCTGACCCGCAGGCTGGAGCCGGCCCACCGGCTGCTCCTCGCCCAGCTGGTCATGTTCACCGGGGTGGCCGCGCTCTTCCCGGTGGTGCCCCTCTACGTGCGGGAGCACGGGGGCAGCTCGGCCGACGTGGCCCTCTTCATCGCCGGCCCCCTGGTGGCGAGCACGCTGGTCCAGGTCCCCGCCGGCCACCTGGTGGACCGCGTCGGCCGCCGCCCCATGCTGATCGGCAGCCGGATCGCCTTCGCCGCCCTCTCCTTCGGCCTGTTCGCTGATCGCGGGCCTCTCTGGCTGCTGGCTCTCCTCCGGGTGGGCCAGGGGGCGAGCAGCGGCGCCTACCTCCCCGCCCTCCGAGCCGCCCTCGCCGACCTGACCCCCGTCGGCCAGCGCGGGATGCGCTACGCCCAGCTCCAGGCCTGCGAGATGGTGGGGCTCCTGCTCGGACCGGCCATCGGCGGGGCCATCGCCCTCTGGCGATACTCGGGGATCTTCGCGGCCTGCGGGGTGTCGGTGCTGGTGGGCCTGGGAACCCTGATCCGGATGCCGGAAACCCGGCTGGCCGGCGCCGTGGAGACGACCCCGCACCCGGCGGGGGTGGCGGCGGCTGGCGGAAGCCCGTCCTCCGCGCCCGGCTCAGCGCCGCCGCTGCCGGGCCGTTGGTGGTGGCGGGCAGCGCTGCTAGTCCCCGCCGGCACCCTGGCCGCGGTGGGCGCCATGTTCAACATGTACGACGTCGTCTGGCCCCAGTACCTGCAGGTCCGGGGCTACGACACCCTGGTGATCGGCCTGTCGATCTCCTTCTTCGCAGTCCCGATCCTGCTGCTCGCCGGTCGTGCGGGCCGGCTCAGCGACCGGGCCAACCGGCGGCTCCTCATCCCCGCTGCGCTCGCCGTCGTGGCCGGCTGCGCGTCCACCTACCCGGAGCTGCGCAGCATCTACACCATCCTGCTGGTGGGCACCGCGGAGGCCATCGCGATGGTGGTCATCGAGCCCAGCCTCTATGCCCTGATCAGCGAGGCCGCCGATGTCCGCGTCCGGGGGCGCGCCATGGGGCTCGGCGGCTTCTTCGAGGCGGCCGGAGGAGCCCTCGGCGCGGGCGTGCTCGGCGCCCTGTACGGAATCGCCGAACCCGTCCCCTTCTGGGGCGGCGCCGCCTGCTGCGTGCTCGCCGCCCTGGTGTGCCTGGTTGCGCTCCCCACACCCCGGGCGCCCGGACCCGGCCCGGCCAGGTTCGCGGTCGCGCCCGAGCCGCTCGACACCGTGCCGGCTGAGCTCAACCTGACCCTGAGCGGCAGACCGGGGCTGGAATGATCCCACCGGAGCTAGGAACCGCGGGACGGCCGGCTCCGGAACCATGAGAGGGGCGTCCCGGCCGGAGGGTCAGCCGGTCCCCAGCGCCCGGATCGAGAAGAGGAATGCCAGCACGAAGCCGACAGCCAGCATCCCGGCCTCCCGCCTCCCGGTCCCGCTCCGGGAGAGCAGCGCGGTGGCGGGAAGGGTGACGAACGTCAGGGGCCCGTACAGGAGATGCAGACCCTGGCTCGGGCGCCCACCCAGCACCAGCATCGCCAGGCCGAGCGCCGCCTGGACGGTGATCGCCGCGAAGGCCAGCCAGAGGTAGGCGCGCACGGTGGGCAGGAAGCGCTGGCCGCGGATCGCCAGCGCCGCCGCCACCGCCCCGGCCAGGAGGATGACGACCAGCGCGAATCCCAGCCGCTGGTGCACGTTGACCAGCGCGCTCTCGAACCCGCCGGCGGCGAGCATCCGCGGTCAGCCTCGGGAGGTCAGGCGCCGCAGCCCGAGCTTGGGGGTCAGGGCAGAGGTCATGGCAGCCTGTCAGCGTAAGAGGACGAGCAAGCCGGCTGCCGTAAACATGTTGAAATCAGCGAACGGCTCTGACCAGCCGCCGTGCTGCCACCCACGCCGAGTGCAAGGCGCCGAGCGCCGTTCAGACCCGGCTGACGCTGCCGGTGGCGGCTCCCCGCCGCGACAGGGTATCGATCATGACCGCGCCCAGCAGGACCAGGCCCGGGGCGATGAACACCCACGCCGGCCCGATGCTGAGCATGAAGAGGCCGACGTAGATGCCGCCGATGACGAGGCCGCCGAGCAGCCCGTGGAGGGCCTTGCCGCGGCCGCCGAAGAGGCTGGTGCCGCCGATGACGGCGGCGGCCACTGCGTAGAGCACCAGCTGTCCACCGCCCTCGCTGACCCCGGTGCCGGCCCCGAAGTTGCTCGACATCTCGACCTGCCACGAGGCGAACAGCACCCCTGCGATGCCCGCCGTCAGTGAGCAGAGCACGAAGCACCAGGTGCGGATCGCGGCGAGACTGATGCCGGCTCGCCGGGCCGCCTCGGGGTTTCCCCCCACGGCGTATGCGTAACGGCCAAACCGGGTCCGCTGGAGCAGCAGGCTCCACGCTACGAAGACGACAAGAACGATGGGAACCGCCCAGGGCACTCCCTCGACCGCTATCTGGCTACCCCGGTTGACGTTGGAGATGGCCACGACGGCGATGCCCACCGCGGCGATAAGAAGCACCTTGACCACGGTGAGGCCGACGGGGGGCGCCACCAGCCCGCTGTGGCGGCGCCGGGTGTCACCCAACCAGAGAACGGCGCCGATCAGCGCAACCACGACCACCATGGCGATCCAGCCCGCCACCGGGTCGATGGTGCCGTGAACGAGATCGTAGAACAGGCGCTGGTCGGCGAAGCGGGTGCTGGAGATGGACACCAGCCCGGACGGCCCCAGGGCGATGAAGAGCAGGCCCTCCCAGATCAGGTACCCGCTCAGGGTGACGATGAACGACGGCAGCTTGAGCCGCGAGATCAGGCTCCCCTGGATCGCCCCAATCAGCGCGCAGACCAGGAGCGCGGCCAGGATCGCCGCCCACCAGGGCCAGCCGGCGTGGCCGACGCCGGGTTGCACCAGGTCGGCGGCGATGACCCCCCCGAGCCCGGCGACGAACCCGATCGACAGGTCGATCTCGCCGATGAGGAGGGCGAACCCCTCGGCCATGGCAAGGGTGATGAAGACGGTGCTCTGGATGAAGATGTTGACCAGGTTGGAGGGACTGAGGAAGGCATGGCCCGGGGTGACGATGGCGAAGGCGGCGGCGATGACCGCCAGGCCGAGGACCACCGGAAGCACGCCGGTATCGCCGCCGCGCACCCGCAGCGACCAGCCCCGCAGGTACTGGCCCAGCGACTGGGCGGTGATCTCGGGGGGGACCTCCAGCGCCGCCACCTCGGCGGCCGCGGTCAGGTCCGCCGCCGGCGGGGCCTCGCGGGCCAGATCCGTTCCCACCCCAGCTCCCACCA
>DASPQV010000029.1:0-11329 GCA_035624785.1 Binatia bacterium
TATTCGCGGATCGTGCCGACGCCGACGGGCTCACCGCTCCGCTATCCGCTGGTCGGCTCGGCCGAGACATCGAACGCCGCGAGCACGGTTGCCGAGAACACTCAGCTAACCGAGACGGACCTGAGCGGAATTGGGTTCGTCAACTTCGGCCAATGCCCACTTTGGTCGGCGACGAACCTCGCGCGGCTGTCGCTGGCACTCATTCAGGACATCGGGCCGTCCGGTGTCTATCCGCAGGCCGACAGCTTCGACCGTCAGCCGTGGCCGTTTGCCGGTGGGCTCAACGTCGAGCAAATCCTTACCGACGCATTCAGCGGGCGGCTCGCCCGTGGTACGGATACCGCTTGGGCGGCATCCGCCATTGCCGGCCCTGGCGCCTCGGTGACGACTGCCAGCGCGAGCGCGATCGCCTACGCCGACCTCATCGCGCTCTATTACAAATTGGACGCAAGTTTTCGTGGCTCCAAGAGTGCCGCTTTTGTGATGGCGCCGTCGACCGTCCAGGCGATCCGGAACATCACGGATACGGCGTCGCGGCCAATCCTCAAGGATTTCCGCCCGGTCGATCTGCCGGACGGCCCCGGATGGGACCTTACAAGCGGGCTCGTGACCTCGACGCTGTTCGGCTTGCCGGTGGTCGAATCGAGCAACGTGCCCGCGATCGCTGCGACTAAGACGGTGGCGATTTTGGCGGATTGGAGCCGCTATTTCATCGTCCGCGTCGCGGAAACACCGGCAATCCAGCGTCTTGACGAGCGCTTTGCCGATTACGGCGAGGTCGGGTTTACCGGATTTGCCCGGCTTGATGCGGCGGTCGGTTTGGCCGATGCCGCGGTCAGCCTGGTGATGCATTCCTAAGCGGTCAGACGACGGTCGGTTGCCAAGCCCCCGCCCGCGTGGTTTGCCACCGCGGGGGCTCTGGCGCCGGCTTTCGATGAGGGTATTCGGTGGCATTCACTAACTATCCGGCCGACCTAGCGGCCTTCCTGTCGGACGTTGACCAACGGCTGCGGATGCTCGAAAATCGCCAGCCGACCTCACTCGTAATGACGGACGCCAGCGGCAATATCAAGGTTGACGTCGGCATGGTGGGCTCGGGCTACGGAATTCAGATCAACCCGGGCGTAGCGGCGGCTGGAATGTCGATTGACAGCACCGTACCGGCGATCAAGATGTACGACGGGAGTGGCATCGCCCGGGTTATTCTCGGCGAGGATGCCTCGATCCCGGGTAGCTATGGGATTCGCGTCAACGACGCGAGCGGCAATGACATCATGGATAGCGCGGGCTTGGTCGGCGCCGCCAAACTCATTGGGACGGCGGCGGACCCGCTTTCCGGTCCCGTTGCCGTTAGTACGAACTTGACGAGTATCACTGGATCGTCAAACCTCAGTTTTACGATCCAGAATCGAAATCAGAATGTGCTCTGCCTGAGCACGATCAATGGATATGCGACGGCCGTCAGCGGTGGCCCGAATTACATCTATCCGCAATTTCTCGTCTCAACCTTCGCCACTAGCGGCGGCGTTTGGACGGTCGGCGGCCCGTCAGGCACGATTACCAATTTTCTGTTTGAGAATCTCGCGCCGGGCACCTACACATGCTCTTGGGCGGCCACGACCAATACCGGGGTGGCCAATTTCAACCCGAACGGCGACGTTCAATACCTCGTCTTGCAGTTCGGCGGCTGAGACTAGTTGACACAGAAACGGCCCCGGGAGGTCGCCCATCCGAGGCCGTTCTTTTGCCGGTTGACTTAGGGCCGGCGGTTGTCCGGGGTTGTCATCCCCATGCGGGTCGGTTCCGTGACCATTGCCGGGTTCCTTTGCGGCGCGGTGCCGCTGGACGCGTCCAGCCCGGTGCTCGGTACTGGAGGGAGGATATTCGGGTTGTCGGCGTCTATGGTCGACCTGGCGCCGATCGGCGGGAAAGGGGCGATCAGCCCGAATTCGGCGGGACTGAGGACTCTAGTCGGCGTTCCCAGCGTTGGAGGCGCCGACCAGGGTTGAATACTTCCGTTTGATCGAGGCCGGCGGCCAAGGCCACCTTCTGCGACGCCTCGTCGCCGACGTAGATGTTCGCGTCGATGACCTGTATCGCGCGGCGTCGGATCAGCCATGCGGTAACCCGCGGGATTGCCTCGCGCATGTAACCGTGGCCTCGATAGCGCTGCGCAATCTCCCAGGACAACTCTGCGGTGCGCGGGTTGGTTGATCGGAGTTGCGCGTGTACCCACCCGATGATTGGAAAGGGCTCCCACGCGAGGCGGACGATATAGCCTTCCGGCCACTCCGCGGGCACGCGCTCGGCCACGATGTGCATTGACGGGACGTCTGCCAGGATGCCGTCGTTCGTGAGTTGGTCGTCAATCTTGCGGGCCTCAGCCTCCGTCTGGATGACCTGAACCCGCACGCGGGGCATCCATTCGTCCTTGTCTACCGGGGTGAGTTCGATCATGGTTCCGGTATCTCCATTTGGGCGGCTAGCTCGGGGTTGGCTGCATCCATGGTCGCTAGACGGGCGACGGGATCTTGCCCCTCCTTACGAGCTAGGACCGCTGCGAAGATGCGCATTACCTCGTAGTCCAACATGCTCGTAAATGCCGCCTGGTGCTCAAGTTGCGTCAGGTCGACCGGGCGCATTCTGTAGCCTCCTCTTGAGGCACGCGCCTTCTGCCACTGATGAAACTCCTCGACGAAGCTCTCCCCCGAGGTTGCCCCGATGTTATACGTAACCTGGGAATGGGCTAGGTCGTTGCGGATTTCATTAGCTCGGCGCAGGCGCCTGATCGTGGTTTGGGCCTTGATTCCGATGGCATCTGCAATGTGTTCCAGAATCCCGACCTTGTCAGAGAGGGAGATCCGCCACAGTACCCATTCCCGAAGAGGCATTATCGACGCCCCACTCGCAAAGAAGGGAGCAATGGCGGCTTCTGTGGCCATCTCAATTGCGGCGACATCGGAGACTATCTGGCCGGAAAGGCGGTGTATGTGGTCAAGGCGCGCCATTGCGGCCTTGACTACGGCGGGGCCGTCATCGCTCATTGCCGTACCCTCGCGCTAACCTTGGCTGCCGAAGTCTGGCCGCCACGAACGCTCGTTCGCCCGCATACGTTAGCGCGGGGCCGGGGTGGCCGACAAGGGCGGAACCTAAGACGTCCAGAAACGAACCCAACCCTTCGGTCGGCTCGCCGAGGTCTGCGCGCTGTACTGCACACGGGGCCGCCGGATCTACGTCGAAGGGCGGCTGCGCACCCACGAGTATGTGGGCGGTGACGGCACGCGCCGCTACAGCACCGAGATCGTGGCCCAGACCGTCAAGATGCTCAACTCCCGGCGGGGCAGCGCCGAGATGAGCGGCGACCCACAGGAGGACGAATCGCGGATCGCGCTGCCCGTCGCCAGCTGAGCGGGTGGCACGCTGGGGCACGTCACGAGCCCCACTGACCCACCGGAGGACGCGCCCAGTCGAGGGCCAGAGATGCGCAAGGACGGCGTCGGGCGACCCGGCGCCGTCCCCCTGCCGGGCCGCGCCCGCCACCCCCTGATTGGAGCGCAGCGGGGACCGGCGGCTAGGATTACCAGGCGGCAACGCCGCCAGGCTGGCCACGGGCCTGCTCGCCGAGGCCTGGGGTGACCCCTGGTACCGCCGCAGAAGGGAGGCTGAGCACGGCGATGGGCGATGACGATCTGAGCGAGACGGCGGGGTCCGAGACGGCCGGCGAATCTTCGACCTCCGAAAACGGCGCCTCCGAGCCGGCTGGCGGGTTGGCCAGCTGGACCCCCGGGGAACACGATTTGATCCCGCTGCTGCCGCGAGGGACAGCCCTCTTCGAGGGGCTCCCGGCCAAGGCCGTGGTGATCGAGGCACTGAGCCCAGCCATCGGCCATGGTGCCGTGGTGGTCCGGCGGACCGCCTCGGTGGGGGTCATCCTCATCAAGGACGGTGCCCTCTTCGAGGAGTACGCCTTCGAGGGCGGGGCGAGGCTCGAAGGCGGCCGGGCCCTCCAGGTGATGGCCGGCTGGGACGACGCCACGGTCGCCGCCTACCGCTTCGATCCCCTGGTGATCGCCGTCGCGCCCGCCCTCTTCCGGGGCGCGCCCTGCTATGCCGACCTCCGTCTCGAGTGGACCGACTGGAAGGGCCTGCTCACCGACCTGTGCAGCCGTGACGGGTCGTTCGTGGTCGAGCTCGACACCCCGCTTGGCCGCGGCGTCACCCTGATCGTCGACGGGCGCCAGGTGGCAACCTACACCGAGGAGCACCCCGAGCTGGGCGCCTCCACCCTCCTCGACCCCCTGGGCGAGACGCGACACGGGACCATCTGGGTCCGCCGCGAGCCGGCAGCCGTCGAGCCAGCCGAGGAGGTCGAGGCTGAGTTACTCATCGAAGAGCAGGCGGCGGCGGCCGGCCAGGCCGTCGCGGCCGCCACGGAGGGGCTGGCCATGGAGGATCAGGCCGACTGGCCGCCCACACCGACATGGCCGGCGGCGGAGACCGGCGAGGAGGCGGTGGCGGCCTACCCGGATCTCCCACCCCCGCCCCCGGGGCCTCCCAGCCCGTCTCGCGGTGGCCCCTTCTCGCTCTTCTCGCGCGGCCAGCCGAGCGCTCCCCAGTGGGAGACGGAGGCCGGCTGGGAACCGGCGGGTCCCGCCCAGGAGGAGCTGAGCCTGGCGGTCCTGGCTCCCCAGCTCAAGGAGGTGGCGCGGCTTCACCTCCAGCGCTCCTCACTGCGAGTCGAGACCATGGTGGACGAGGCGGCCGCCCAGGGCCTGTCCCTGGACCAGCTGCTCACCGAGGTCAGGAGCCTGGTGATCAGAGGAGTGATGCAATCCACCCTCGACCAGGTCGCCAACGACATGGCGGCAGTGGCTGGTCAGGGGCTGGCCTGATACCTTTGAGCCGATATGAGGTGGCGAGCCAGAGCTCGGTGGCCGCTGCTCCTGGTCGGCATCGTCCTGGTGGGGACCGGCCTCGGGGTCACCGTGTTCGGGCTCGTGCAGCGGATCTCCACCCAGCAGGCGGTGGACCAGCGCGGCCAGCAGAACCTCAACGCGGTCAACGAATGGCTGGCCGGTGAGGCGTCGGGCAGCCACCCCTCATCGTCAGCGGCGTCGAGCCCGACGGCGCCGGCCACGTCGCCGTCCGCCGCGGTCTGCGGCGGCGGAAGCAACGCCTACGCCCTGGTCGACTTCAGCGGTCTCCCCCAGTACGGCTACGCCGGGGTCGCCGTGAACGGCGACTGGACACGGCTACAGGATCGGGCGATGGTGCATTGGTACGGCAGCCCCGCCCCCGGCGGTACCGGCAATGTGATCATCGCTTTCCACCGGGAGCCCGACTACCAGTACATCAACGAGCTGGCGCCGGGCCAAACGGTCACCATCCAAGACCAGAGCTGCACCACCTATGTGTACACGATCACCCAGTCCTGGGACCTCCTGCCCACCCAGGTGACCCAGCTGGGCCCGACCTCCGGCCACGAGCTGACCCTGATCACCTGCACCCCCTGGTGGGTGGACAGCCAGCGCCTGGTCTGGCGGGCTGAGCTGACCAGCACGGAGGCCAGCAGCAGCAGCAGCCCCTCCTGAGGAGCGGCTGCGGAGGTTCAGCGGCCGAGCGGAAACGGCAGCGGGACAACCGCTGAGCCGGCGGGGACCGTGACGTCCAGTACCTGACCGTCGCTGCACCGGCGCTCCCAGGCCCCCGGAGCGGTGAATCGAAGTACGTCCGTGCAGGTGACCGACGTCGAGCCGATGTGGAGCACGCAGCGCTCGCTGATCTCCAGGGAGGTGGGCGGACCGACGCTGCAGAGACCCGTCACTGCCTGACCGTTCAGGTTGGCCACCGAGGTGGCGACCAGCCCGCCGCCCTGCCTCCCCACCAGGAGGAGCGTCGCTGGCCCCGTGTACAGCCAACCCCGGCTGAGGCCGCCGTTGTCGGCCGGGTGGATGAGGATCAATCCATCGACGTGGACGGTGCCCCCATCCTGGTAGACGCTGAGCGGCGGCCGGGTGAGATTGACCAGCACCGCGGCGACCGCAAGCAGCAGCCCCATTGCGGCGACCAGTTCCGGGCCTCGTTTCCGCCAAAGGCGCCGCCGGCCGGGCAACTTCCGGTGCCGCCACACCGGGTCAAGCCCGCCGATCGGCACAGGCAGGTACTGAGGCGCGCGGTCGATCCCGGCGCCGGCTCGGGCGGGTGGAGCACCGGCGCGGATGAGCGTGCAGCTGGCCGCGACCGACACCGCCCCGGAGTGCTGCACGGCCGCGGAGCCCGGTCCGGCCATGCCGCGCCAAGGGCCTGCTGCAGGCGGCGTGCCGGCCGGCGCACGGGTCATGGCTCGCTCTTTACGGCGAAGAACCGACGCCGCGGCATCGCCACGATGACCTCGGTCAGCTCTCGGTAGGCAAGACGAAGCCGGACCGAGAGCTGGGCGACCGGGATCCCCTCCATCCCGGCGAGCCGGACTGCATTGGCTTCATCGGGCACCTCGACCACCCTCTCCGCCGCCCGGCGGATGGCCTTCACATACTCCAGGGTCGTCGGATTGTCGCGGAGCCGGCGCGTGTCGGGAACGATGTAAGGCACCACCGTCGGAGGCAGCCCGACGACCTCCAGGTAGTCGAGAGCGCCATTGAAATCGGCCCGGGACGAGGTGGTGGGAAGCACCAGGACGTCGGCCGCCTCCAACCAGTAGGCGGCCACTGCCGCCTCCGGGCCGGCCGTGGGGTCCGGCAGCCGATTGGACATGTCGACCACGATCAGGGTGTAGCGACGGCGGAGGTGGTCGGCGAGCCGCCGTATCGCCGTTCGCGAGTACTCGCCGGCTTCACGGACCTCCGGATAGCAGGCGAGAGCGGGGGTGGCGGCGTGGACCGGAGGCGGCGGCTCGCGGTTGGCGAGCAAGGCGGCGATTGTCTCCCGGACGGTGGCGGCCTCCGGTGGCAGATGCATCTCGCCCCAGGCGTCAGGGTTGGCGATGTTCGCATCGACGATGCAGGCACGGTGCCCGATCTGGTCGAGGACGCTCCCGGCGACGATGGCGATGCCGGCGGCGAAGCTGGTCTTGCCCACGCCGCCCTTGCGGGAGCCGGTCACCACGATGGTGGGCCCCCGGGCCGCGAGCTGCCGGGCGAGCTCCGCGTCAGGGCGCGGCCGGAACCCTCTCCGGCGAATCCGCTCCAACCCAGCCCGGCCAGCGATTCTCAGTCCCCTGGTCAGTCCCGGCGGTGTGCCGGCAGGCTGCGCGGCTGAGGGGTGCGGTTCCCCGGAGGCGGGAGGCGGCCAGCACCCGGAGGGCGGACCGGGGGTCGGGGAACCGGTGGCCGCGGGCAGCAGGGACTCCGCCTTGAGGGAAGGCGGCTGGAATGGCCTGGCCGCCGGTGCCACGCCAGCCGAGGCGAGGGGCCACGGAGCCGGCGCCGAGGAGGGGCTGGGACGCCAGAACCCAGATCCCGACCGCGGCTGGGTCAGCTGCCCCAGGGGCCGGAGCGGGAACGACGGGCTGAGCGCCGCCATCCCGAGCGCCTCCGCCGAGTCGAAGAGAGCCAGCCGGCCGCCGCGCACGCCGCTCAGGTCATGCATGACCACCGCCGCCAGGTCGAGCGGCCCGCTGCAAAGGATCGCCTCTGCCCGCACGCGCCGCCCAGCCAGTGAAGCGAAAGTCGCCAGCCTGTCCCGCTCCCGCACCCCGATGTAGAACGTCCCATCAACCCCGGGGAGCCACTCCTCGAGGCCGGGCGCGTCCAGGAGAAGGTAGATGGGGTGGGCCGAGCGGGGCACGTGCGCCGACCACCAGGCGTCGAGCTCGGCCTGACGCTCCTCATCGGCGAAGAACCCGAGACCACGCACCGGCGGGGTCAGGACGAGCGCGGGGACGGCCGCATCGCCCCTCCAGGCCCCGGCGAGAAGGCTGGCGAGTGCCGCGGCGTCGGGTGCGTCGTCGAGCAAGATCAGGAAGGCAATGGCGTCAGCGGCCGGGCCGCTCTCATCGAGCAAGTGCAGCGGCCTCCTGAGTCTGCTGGGACCCACCACCGCAGCAGATCCCAGTTCCCGTGTCCACCCGGTTGACCAGGCTAAGGCTAAGCAGAGTGGCGCCGGCAAGTATCAATGCGACCGCCCGCAATCCCCTTCCGCCGACCCACCCTCCGGCTCCGCGGCGAAGCGCTCCAGCGAGGACGGCAAGCGCGGCCAGCAGGACCACGGCATAGCAGATCAGAGAGCTGACAGCCACCGCGGAGGCCATGGTGGGATAGGCGCCGCCCAGCAACTGGCCGGCCAGGCCCAGGTTCGGCATGCCCAGGGTCAGCACCGAGGCGGCGACCAGCAGCGCAGCCACGCCGAGACCGATCAGAAGCTCGAGGCTGCGCCCTCTGGGGTCATTCACGGTGCGCCTCCGATGCCCAGGCCGGCGCTGATGGCGGCAAACACCGGGGCGCCGATGAGGACGAGAAGCGGGAGCAGCATGCCGGCGACCGGGATGGTGACCAGGGTCTTTGCCCTCGCCGCCCGGAAGCGCGATTCGGCGAGCCGATCCGCGTACACCGAGGCTGCCACCCGGCTGTAGATCTCCCGCTCACTGAAACCGACGTTGGCATTGGCAGCGGCGTCCGCCACCACGGCGAAAAGCGGGATGCGGTATTCGGCGGCGATCAGACGATACAGCTCGATGGTGGTCTGGTGAGGTTGGTGCACCAGCCGCTGCCAGCCGCGCAGATCGGCGATCTCGGCCAGCGAGCGGCTCTCAACACAGCGCGAGAGAAGGCGCACGGCGTCCTCCAGCTGGAGTCCGCGGCCATCGGTCAGGATTGCGACCAGCATCATCATGTCGCCAAGAGCACGACCCGCCTGGGTGCGGCGCACCTCCGCCTGCCGGCGAAGCATCAGCAGCTGGATCAGGAAGACCATGGCGCCCACCAGGAGGGCGGTACCTGGTGGGATCGCCCACGATCCGTTCTGCACCAGGCTGAGCAGCAGCAGCCCGAAGAACAGCGCCCCCGCAAGCAGGGATATGAGCAGGCTCCGGAGCAGGAAGCCGAGTGGCGACTCCGCCCAGCCCGCCACCGCAAGCAGGCGATGGAGATCGAGCTCCTCCTGAAGACGCCGCAGCGGGGGCAGCTTGGCGGCAACCCGCTCAAGGCGTCCGGCGGGTGAAGCGAAGCCGCGCATGCCGGCGAGCCGCTTCCAGGCACGTACGTCGGCACCGGTGAAGACGTCGAGGCGCGCCAGCCCCAGAGCCCAGACCCCGACCACCATCAGGGTGGCCAGGACATAGGGAAGCAGCTCGAAGAGTTCAGCCACCGAGACGCTCCTGCTCCTCAGCGAGCCGCCGAAGGTTCCAGCGAGTCCATCCACCGGGACGGACGATCTGTCCGAGCACGAGGACGAGGCCAGCGAACAGCCCGAACACCAAGAGGAGCACGATTTGTCCAGTCACCGACTGGTAGTAGGCACGCAGGCTGTCGACGCGCAGCACCATCGCCAGCATGGCGATGAGCAAGGCGGACATGGCCACGCTCACGGCACGCTGCTGACTCAGAGTCACCATCCCCTCCTCCTGAACCGCGAGCTGGGCATCGCCGACCGGGATCAGGACCTGGTCTATGGTCTGGATGAGGAAGTCGGAGCTCCGGCTGCGCGTCCAGATCAGCACGGCGGCGGCCTGCTCGACGATCGGAGAGCGAGCTGTCAGCCCCATCTCAACAACATTGGCCACCGTCGAGCCGCCCCGAGCCAGCGGGGCAAGGACATGGACGAGCTCGGCGCCGGGGTTGCGGCCGATCTCCTGCAGTGCGGTGTCCAGCGACTGGTTGGAAACGGCCATGCGGTCGCGCAGGTTGCGCAGCTGACCCAGGAAAGCGCGCTCCATGCGCAGCCGGCGGTTGGCCGCGACTCCCGCCAAAGCGAACCCCGTGGCCACCCACCCCGCCACCGGACCCAGCACATAGAGAAGGTCGATGCCGGTGACCCAGGCAGCGACGATGCCGAGGGCGACACAGGCAAGACGGAGGGCGACCCAGCGCGGCCAGGGCCAGCCCAGCCCCGCGGCAATGTCCTTCTGCCTCTCCAGGAGTGCGTAGCGCCGATCGCGCGGAGGCCGGAGCCGGCGCAGGTCCAGGTCGAGGATCACCGCTGCCCCACCGCAGGCGCAGGCGATGATCACCACGACGCCACCGACCAGGAGCCCAGAAAGAGGCAGTGCAAAGGCGAGCTGGGTCACAACGGAGGGACCTCGTCGGTCCACAGGTGAGGGCGGAGGCGAGTCGACAGCCGGCTGAGGTTTCCGACCCTCTCGGTCATCCTCTCCCAGCCGCCACTCAAGCCCTGCCGGTAGACCCACTTGTGATTGCCGCCTCTCTCCACGGTGAGGATGCCGGTGACTCGGCGCCGTCCCTCCTGGTTGGCGAGATGGATGACGACGTGGATGGCCTGCTCCACGATGCGGTGCGCCATCCTCTCGTTGCCGGCGAATCGGGGATTCTCCATCACATACTGGGCGGCTTGGTCAAGGGCCAGCTCAGCGTCCTCGGCGTGGATGGTGGTCATCGAGCCGTCGTGGCCGGTCATCAGCGCCTTGCACACCGCGGCCATCTCCTCCCCCCGCGACTCGCCCAGGATCAGACGATCGGGCTGGAAGCGGAGCGCGTGCCGCACCAGGTCGAACATGCTGAGCTGCCGAGCCTCAGCGTCCGCGCGGATCGAGGGGATGGTCGAGATCGCCGAGGTGAGGCCGTGCCACGGCTGGCCGTCGCCGCGATCCTGGTCGAGGTGCAGCTCGGCGCCGTCCTCGACCACCACGATGTGGTCGGCGGGTGAGGTCATCCCGCAGAGGACCCGCATCAGCGTGGTCTTCCCGGTGCCGGTCCCGCCCGCGATCATGATGTTGGCGCGACCGCGAACCAGCGCCTCGATGAACGCGGCCATCGGCTCGGGCATGATCTGCTGGGCGACGTAGTCCGCGAGGTCGCGGACCTTGGTCCGGGCGGGGATGCGAATCGATGCCTTGAGCCCGGCCTGGCCGGAGACCGCAGGGCGTTTGGCCACCACCAAGCGGATCACCGAGCCGACGTTGGCTTCGCATATGGGCATGGCGTCGGTGATCGTCTGATCGCCGGTGACGCCGAGCAGCCGCACCACCCGGCGAAAGAATTCGATCACCGAGTCGTCATCCTCGAATGGGCTGTTGCCATGGAGCATCGCCTTGTGTCCGACGGTGGAGACCATCCAATGGTCGTGTCCCAGGCAGGCGATGTTCTCCAGGTCTGCGCCGTATACGAGGACGGAGAGCGGCCAGAGGTGGGAGGCCAGGATCATCGAGTTCCGCACG
>DASPQV010000030.1:0-30608 GCA_035624785.1 Binatia bacterium
AAGCTCTCCACGTATGGGTTCTCCCAGGGGCTGCCGGGCTCGATGTAAGCGGTGCCAGTGCCCATGAAGCGGCACCAATCCCGGATCGCCACAGCCACCAGCTCCGGGCCGTTGTCGCAGCGGATGAACTCCGGGGCGCCCCGCTGCGCATAGGCCTCGTCGAGGGCGTCGACCACGGCGTCGGCGGTGATCGACCGACCGATCCGCCGGGCCAGGTTCTCGCGGGTGAACTCGTCGCACATCGCCAGCGCCTTCAGGGGCCGGCCGTCGGAGGTGGCGTCGAAGATGAAGTCCAGGGCCCAGACGTGGTTCGGCCGCTCCGCCCGCAGCCGGCTGGCCGGCACCGTGCTGATCCCCAGCCGGCGCCGCTTGGGTGCCTGGGCCGGCACTCGAAGGCCCTCCTCCCGCCTGGGTTAGTGGCGTCAGCCAGCCTAACTGGAAGCATTCAGCCTGATTGACCAGATCATGATCAGCCGTGGATGGCGTCACAGATCTGAGGATCAGGAGGTGCTGCCGAATTCACAGTGGCTGGATCCGCCAGGCCAGCTGACTGTGGATCAGCAGGTCGAGGGTTCGAATCCCTCCGGCCACCCGTACCCGGGGCGGCGCGGGCTGGACTACCGGGCGCCCGACGTCACCTGTGCCGGCCCATCCGGCCACGAGCCGCGCTCGAGCAGCACCTGCCGGAGCACGGTCGGCCGGTCGGTCATGATGCCGTCGACCCCGAGGTCGAGCAGCCGCCGCATCTCAGCCGCGTCGTCGATGGTCCAGACGTGGACCGGGAGGCCACCTCGGTGCGCCGCCCGGACAAATGCCCGATCCACGATCCGCACCGCCCATTGCTCCACCGGCACCTGCACGCAGCCGGCGCCCAGGCGGGGCATCCACCCGGCGATCGAGGCGAGCCGGGCCGCGGCGACGGCGCTCCGTCCCATCGAGGTGCAGACCCGGTGGCGGGTGAGGTGGCGGAAGCGGGCCAGCCGGGGGTCGATGAACGATCCGACACAGACCCGTGAGACCACCCCACGCCTCTCGATCAGACTGGCCAGGGGGCGGACCACCGGGTCGGTCTTGGCGTCGATATTGAATCGCGCCAGCGGCCAGGCCTCGAACAGCTCGTCCAGGGTCGGGATCTCGATCCCCCTGCCTCGCAGCGGGAAGCCGGGACCGGGCTCAGGCCGGAAGCGATAGGCGGCGTCGGCCCGCTTGATCTCGGCCAGGGTCAGCTCGGAGACCCTGCCGGAGAGATCGGTCACCCGGTCGAGGGTCTCGTCGTGGAAGGCGAGCAGGACGCCGTCACGAGTCAGCTGGGCGTCGGTCTCGAGGTAGCGGTAGCCGAGCTCAACGGCCGCCGCGAATGCGGTCATGGTGTTCTCCGGCTGCTCTCTGGACCCGCCACGATGAGCGATGGCCAGAGGGGCCGGAGAGGCGAGATAGGGGAGGGTGGTCGTACTCGGAGATTCCGGCCGGAGGCGAAGGCGCATTGGCGCCGCTCAGCCTAGCGCGGCGGCGGGAGGCCGGGGACGCCGGTCCGTTGACGGGGAATCTCCGCAGCGGCAGCAGGCCTCGGGATGGCCCTCGATGTCCCACCGTGTTTAGGTCGATTCTGTCCACAACCAGTAGCGGGAGGATGGTAGCCCCCCTCCCGCCGATTTCGTGGTTTCCCACCCACCTGGCGGGGGTGCGCGCCGCGGGCCCGCCCAACGGCCCGGCGCAGATCAGGCCCTGCGGCCGTGGGCTGGGGGGCCGCCGAGCACGTACGCTGCGACGACGCCGGCGCGTGGGAGGGCTACGCGTTCCCGCGGCGGCGGTCGAGCCCGACCTGACACCGCTCGTCAGCTGATCGGAGAGGCAGCGTGGGTGACCCCAGGGGATTCCTGACCCATCCCCGGCAGGAACCGGCCCGGCGGCCGGTGACGGCCAGGGTCCGCGACTGGCGCGAGGTGCACGAATCCCTGGGCCGGGAGCGGGCCGCGGTGCAGGCGGCCCGCTGCATGGGCTGCGGGACGCCCTTCTGTCACAGCGCCTGCCCCCTCGGCAACATCATTCCGGACTGGAACGACCTGGTCTACCGGGGGCGCTGGCAGGAGGCCGCCGAGCGGCTGCACGCCACCAACAACTTCCCGGAGGTCACCGGGAGGATCTGTCCTGCTCTCTGCGAGCCCGCCTGCGTGGTCTCGCTGAACGGCGAGCCGGTGACCATCGAGGCACTGGAGCGGGAGATCGCCGAGGCCGCCTGGGCCGAGGGCTGGATCGCGCCCAGGCCGTCGGCGCCCCGGACCGGGAAGCGTGTGGCCATCGTGGGCTCCGGACCCGCGGGACTCGCCGCGGCTCAGCAGCTGGCGCGGGCCGGCCACCACGTCGCCGTCTACGAGCGCGCCGACCGCCTCGGCGGCCTGCTCCGTTACGGCATCCCCGAGTTCAAGCTGGAGAAGCGGGTGCTGGAGCGCCGCCTCGACCAGATGCGCGCGGAGGGCATCGGCTTCGAGACCGGTGTCGAGGTCGGCGTCGACATACCCGCGGACGGCCTCAGGGACGGCGTGGACGCGATGCTGCTCGCCGGGGGAGCCACCGCTGCCCGCGATCTGCCCGTCCCGGGCCGCGATCTCCGCGGTGTCCATCAGGCGATGGAATACCTGACCATGGCCAACCGGGTGCAGGAGGGCGACCTGGCCGAGCCCCCCATCAGTGCCGCCGGCAAGCGAGTGGTGATCATCGGGGGCGGCGACACCGGGGCCGATTGCCTGGGGACAGCCCACCGCCAGGGAGCTTCGGGCGTCCTCCAACTCGAGATCATGCCGCGGCCCCCCGAGCTGCGCGACCCGAGCGCACCGTGGCCGGCGTGGCCCGTTCAGCTGCGCAGCTCGGCCGCTCACGAAGAGGGTGGGGAGCGTCTCTGGTCGGTCGCGACCCAGCGTTTCCTGGACGGCGGCCGGGGAGCCCTGGCTGGCCTGGAGCTGTCGGAGGTGACCATGAGCATGGTCGACGGCAGGCCGCGCTTCGAGGTCCGGCCGGGCACTGAGCGCCGGGTCCCATGTGACCTCGTCCTCCTGGCGCTCGGATTCACCGGCCCCGAGCGCTCGCCGATGCTGGATCAGCTCGGGGTCGCCCTCGACGGTCGCGGCAACGTGGCTCACGACGGTGATTGGGCGACTGCCAGCGACGGCGTATTCGTCTGCGGCGACATGGGCCGCGGCCAGAGCCTGGTGGTCTGGGCGATCGCCGAGGGGCGCAGCGCCGCCGCTGTGGTCGATCGCTGGCTGATGGGGGAGACGGTGCTCCCGTCGCCACTGGACCGGCTGTCCGGCGCCCTGGCGCGCTGACCGGGCCGCTGTCAGCCGGCGGGAAGCGTGGCCAGGTACCGGTCGCAGGCGGCGGCGGCCCGGCGCGCCTCCGCTATCGCCCACACGATCAGCGAGGCGCCACGGGTAGCATCCCCGGCGGCGAAGACCCCGGGGGCGGCCTGGTGATCCTGGTCCACCGCCACCGTTCCGCGCCCGGTGGTTCCAGCCCCCAGGTCGTGGATCAGATCGCGGCACGCCACCCCGTCGAAGCCGATGGCGAGCAGGACCAGGTCGGCCGGGATCACCCCCTCGGTGCCGGCGCGGGCGCTGAACTCCCGGGCGCCGGCCGACTTCCTGACCTCGCACTCCACGGTCTCGATGGCCTCGACCCGGTCATGGCCGCGGAAGCCGGTCACCATGACCCCGAAGCGGCGCCGGCCGCCCTCCTCATGGGCGGGGTAGGTCTGGAGCACGAGCGGCCACTCCGGCCAGGGGTTGTCACCGGTTCGGGTGCGCGGCGGCGCCGGGTAGACGGAGAGGACATCCACGGCGGCGCAGCCCTCGCGGTGGGCGTTGCCCAGGCAGTCCGCGGCGGTGTCCCCGCCGCCGATGATCACCACCCGGCGGCCGGTCGCCGAGATCGCCTCCCGCGCGTGGACCGTCTCGCCGGCGACTCGGAGGTTCTGCTGGACCAGGTACTCCATGGCCAGATGGATCCCCGGCAGCTGCCGGCCGGCGAGATGGAGCACGTCCCTTCCCCGCTCCGCACCGACGCAGCACACGACCGCGTCCGAACGGCAACGGAGGTCGTCGACGACGAGGTCCCGGCCCACGTCGTAGTTGCACTCGAAGACGATGCCCTCGGCCTCGAGGAGGGCGAGCCGCCGGTCGAGGCGGTGCTTCTCCATCTTGAAGTCGGGGATCCCGTAGCGGAGGAGCCCGCCGGGACGGTCCGACTTCTCGTAGACGGTGACCCGATGCCCCGCGCGGTTGAGCTGCTGGGCGGCAGCCAGACCGGCGGGCCCGGAGCCGATCACCGCCACCCGGCGGCCGCTGCGGAAGCCCGGGGGCTCGGGGCGGATCAAGCCCATCTCGAAGGCCCGGTCGACGATCTCCAGCTCGATGTCCTTGATGGTCACCGGGTCGCTGTTGATGGCCAGGACGCAGGCGGGCTCGCAGGGGGCGGGGCACAGGGTTCCGGTGAACTCCGGGAAGTTGTTGGTGAGGTGCAGACGGCTGATCGCTCTCGCCCAGTCGCCGCGGTGGACCAGGTCGTTCCACTCCGGGACCAGGTTGCCCAATGGGCAGCCCTGGTGGCAGAAGGGCACGGCGCAGTCCATGCACCGGGCGGCCTGAAGGGTCAGCGTCTCGATGGGCTGGGAGACGTAGATCTCCCGGTAGTCTCCGACCCGCTCCGTGACCGGGCGCTTGTGACGCGGCTGCCGGGCGTGCTCGATGAAGCCGGTGCGGCTCATCGGCTCAGGCTGGTACGTCCAGGCGGGCCTTCAAGCTGAGCACCCGGCGCAGCTCGTTGGGCATCACCTTGACGAAGCTGGCCAGGGTCGTCTTCCAGTCGTCGAGCAGGCGGGCGGAGAGCCGGCTGCCGGTCAGCTCGTGGTGGCGACGCACCAGACCGTGGACGGTCTCGGCGTCCTCGCGGTCCAGCTCGTCGAGGCCGACCATGGCCAGGTTGCAGTGCTCCTGGAGCCGGCCGTCCCGGTCCACCACGTAGGCGGTGCCGCCGCTCATGCCGGCCGCCAGGTTGCGCCCGGTGCGGCCGAGGATGACCACGCAGCCGCCGGTCATGTACTCGCAGGCGTGGTCGCCGACCCCCTCGACCACCGCCACCGCACCGCTGTTGCGGACGGCGAAGCGTTCCCCGGCCATGCCATTGACGAAGAGCTCGCCCGAGGTCGCCCCGTAGAGGGCGACGTTGCCGATCACCACGTTGTCCTCGGCCGGTCGCGGGGCCCCGGGCGGCGAGGCGATCACCAACCGTCCGCCCGACAGTCCCTTGCCCACGTAGTCGTTGGCCTCACCCCGAAGGCTGAGGGTGATCCCTGGGGCCAGCCAGGCCCCGAAGGAGCCGCCGGCGGAACCGTGCAGGTCGATCCTGATCGTGCCGTCGGGGAGCCCGAGCTCACCGTAGCGCCGGGCGACCGCGCCGCTCAGCATCCCGCCGACGGTGCGATCCACGTTGCGGACCCGGAGCTTGACCCGCACCGGCTCGCCCCGCTCCAGCGCCGGGGTCGCCAGCTCGATCAGCCTCTGGTCGAGGACGTCCTCCAGGTGATGCTCCTGGGAGCGGCTGTGGCGGGTTTCCTCGGCCGGGGCGGGATCACGGTGGAGGAGGGGGGAGAGATCGAGACGGCGGGCCTTCCAGTGCCGGACGCCGGAGCGCGGTCGGAGAAGGTCGCTGCGGCCCACCATCTCGCCGAAGCTCCGAAACCCCAGCGTGGCCATCCGCCGCCGCACGTCCTCGGCGACCAGGAACATGTAGCTGGTCACGTGCTCCGGCGTCCCCGCGAAGCGCCGGCGCAGCTCCGGGTCCTGGGTGGCGATGCCCACCGGGCAGGTGTTGAGGTGGCAGACGCGCATCATCACGCAGCCCGCGGCGATCAGCGGAGCGGTGCTGAAGCCGACCTCGTCGGCGCCGAGCAGGGCGGCGACGACCACGTCGCGTCCCGTCTTCAGCTGCCCATCGGTCTGCAGCACCACCCGGCTGCGCAGACCCTGGGCCACCAGCACCTGCTGGGCCTCGGCGAGGCCGAGCTCCCAGGGGACCCCGGCGTGCTTGAGCGATGACAGCGGTGACGCCCCGGTGCCGCCTTCATAGCCGGAGATGACGATGTGGTCGGCGCGGGCCTTGGCCACACCCGCCGCCACCGTGCCCACCCCAACTTCGGCGACCAGCTTGACGCTGATCCGCGCCTGGGGGTTGGCCATCTTGAGGTCGTGGATGAGCTGGGCCAGGTCCTCGATGGAGTAGATGTCGTGATGCGGCGGCGGTGATATCAGGCCGACCCCGGGGGTGGCGTAGCGGAGCCGGGCAATGACCTCGTCGACCTTGGACCCGGGCAGCTGGCCGCCCTCGCCGGGCTTGGCGCCCTGGGCGATCTTGATCTGGAGCTCGTCGGCGTTGACCAGGTAGTTGGCGGTGACCCCGAAGCGGGCCGACGCCACCTGCTTGATGGCGCTGCGCCGGTTGTCCCCGTTCTGATCGAGCACGTACCGGGCGGGGTCCTCGCCCCCCTCCCCGGTGTTGGAGCGGGCGCCGATCCGATTCATGGCGATCGCCAGGGTCTCGTGCATCTCCTTGGAGATGGCGCCGTAGGACATCGCTCCGGTGCAGAAGCGGCGCACCATCTGGCTGGCGGGCTCCACCTGGTCGAGCGGAACCGCGACGCCGGCGGGAGAGATCTCGAAGAGCCCGCGCAGGGTCCGGAGAGTCTGAGCCTCGTCGTCGACCGCCTCGGCGAAGGCGCGGTAGCGCTCCTCGCCCCCGCCCCGCACCGCGTGCTGGAGGAGGCTGATGGTGGTCGGGTTCCAGGCGTGCGCCTCACCGTCCCGGCGCCACTGGTAGTCGCCGCCTCCGGGGAGGCTCAGGGCGGCTGCGCTGCGCTCTGGGAACGCGCCGCGGTGGCGCATCAGGGTCTCGTCGGCGATCACGTCGAGGCCGACCCCGCCGATCCGGGAGGCGGTTCCGATGAAGTAACGGCTGACCAGCTCGGGGGCAAGCCCGACCGCCTCGAAGATCTGGGCTCCGCAGTAGCTCTCGATGGTGGAGATGCCCATCTTCGAGATCACCTTGCGCAGCCCCTTGTAAAGGGCGTGGAGGTAGCGCTCCTTGCCCCGGGCCAGGTCGCTGGAGGCGGAGAGCAGGCCTCGGCGCTGCAGCTCGGCGACAGTCTCCAGCCCGAGGTAGGGATTGACGGCCTCGGCGCCGAAGCCGACCAGCAGCGCGATGTGCATGACCTCGCGGGCCTCGCCGGTCTCGACCACCAGTCCGACGCCGGTGCGGGTGTGCTCGCGGACGAGGTGGTGGTGGACCGCGGCGGTGGCGAGCAGCGCCGGGATCGGGGCGTGGTTGGCGTCCACGTGCCGGTCGGAGAGCACCAGCACGCTGTAGCCATCCCGGATCTTCTCCGAGGCCAGCCGGCAGAGGCGCTCGACACCCCGCTCCAGAGCCGCGGCGCCGCCGTCGGAATGGAAGGTCATGGAGATGGTCACCGCCGGGAACTGGCGCTGGGTGACGTGCCGGATCGTCTCCAGGTCGGCGTTGCTGAGGATCGGGGTGGGCAGCTCCAGCCGCTTGGCCTGGGTGGGTCCCTGCTCGAGCAGGTTGCCGCCCGCCCCGAGGCTGGTGGCCAGGGACATCACCAGCTCCTCCCGGATCGGGTCGATGGGGGGATTGGTGACCTGGGCGAACAGCTGCTTGAAGTAGCCGAAGAGGCTGACCGGCCTCTCGCTGAGCACCGCCAGCGGGGCGTCGTTGCCCATCGAGCCGACCGGCTCCTCGCCATCCCGGGCCATCGGGGCCAGCAGCAGCCGCAGCTCCTCCTCGGTGTAGCCGAAGATGCGATGACGGACCAGCAGGGTGCCGGGATCGGGGTCGGGGGGCTCGGCGATCGGGTCCAGCTCGTCGAGACGGACCGTGCCCTGGCGAATCCACTCCTGGTAGGGGTGGCGGCGGCTGAGCGCGCTCTTGACCTCGTCGTCGTCGAGGATCTCGCCGGCCTCGGTGTCGACGAGGAGAAGACGTCCCGGCTCGAGGCGCCACTTCTTGACGATCCGCTCTTCGGCGATGGGCAGCACCCCCACCTCCGAGGCCATGACCACCCAGCCGTTGTTGGTGAGCAGCCAGCGCGCCGGGCGCAGACCGTTGCGGTCGAGGGTGGCCCCAACCAGGCGGCCGTCGGTGAAGGCGATCGCGGCCGGACCATCCCAGGGCTCGATCACCGATGCGTGGAACTCGTAGAAGGCGTGGCGCTGCTCGTCCATCAGGGGGTTCCGGTCCCACGCCTCGGGGATCATCATCATGATGGCGTGCTCGACGGAGCGCCCCGCCATGGTGAGCAGCTCCAGAGCATTGTCGAACTGGCTGGAGTCGGAGCCGAGCTCGTCGATCACCGGGCGCAGCTTGCCGATGTCGGCGCCATAGAGCGGGCTGCGGAACTTCGACTGGCGCGCCCGCATCCAGTTGACGTTGCCCCGGAGCGTGTTGATCTCGCCGTTGTGGGCGCTGAGCCGGAAGGGCTGGGCCAGGTCCCAGCGGGGCAGCACGTTGGTGGAGAAGCGAGCGTGGACCAGGGCGAGCCGGGAGACCACGGAGCGATCGCGGAGGTCGGGATAGAAGGCCGGGAGCTGTTCCGCGGTCAGCATTCCCTTGTAGACCACGGTGCGGCTGCTCAGGCTGGAGATGTGGAAGCGGTCCCGGGTCAGCTGGACCGCATCGCAGCGCCGCTCGATCACTCGGCGGAGCACGTAGAGGCGGCGCTCCAGGGGATCACCGACGAGGCCGAAGGCGGCGACGAAGAACTGGCGGATGACGGGCAGCCCGGCGACGGCGGTTGGGCCCAGCACTGCCGGGTGCACCGGCACCTCGCGCCAGCCGAGCAACCGGAGCCCCTCGTCGTGGCAGGCGGTGGCGATGATGGCCTCGCAGTCGGCACGGCTCTCGGGATCGCGGGGTAGGAAGGCCATCCCGACTCCGTAGCCACCTTGGGGGGGCAGGCTGAGCCCGGAATCCCGGCGCAGCAGGTTGTCGGGAACCTGGAGCAGGATGCCGGCCCCGTCGCCGCTCAGGGGATCGGAGCCGGTGGCGCCGCGATGGCCCAGGTTGCGGAGGGCCTCGAGCCCGGCCCGGACCACGTCGTGGCTGGCATCTCGGCGAAGGCTGGCGACGAAGGCAATCCCGCAGCTGTCGTGGTGCAGGCGAGGATCGATCAGGCCTCGCGGCCGGTGGGCGTCGCTCAGACGTTCGCCGGAACCGGGGTGTGGTGGCATGGGGCGGGGGTGCGCTCCGGATGGGGCGGGCGGGTTCGGCGGCAGGTCCCCCGCCAGCCCAGGCTCGCTGGAACTGCGTGCCTGCGGGCGGACCCCCGATTAAGACCCAAGAAGGTACAGGAAATCGGCGAGCGGCGTCAGCCGGGCGGCGGCCCGGGGGTGGGTCGGCTCGACGGAAGCCGCGCTGACCATCGCGACCGGGCACCGCGCCGTGGCGAACCCGGACCGGCCACGGCCGCGGTCGCGGCCGCGGCTACCGCGCGGTCCGAGCGTAGATGCGGATGCAGACAGGGGTGAGGACCACCAGCAGCAGCCCGCAGATGCCGACGGTGGTGGCGATCGGGTGGGCCAGCGACCACACCCCGGCGGGTGGCGGACCGATGCCGTTGCCGAAGAGGTTGCGGACGGCACCGACCAGTGAGGACACCGGGTTCCAGTTGGCGATGTCCCGCAGCCATGCCGGCATCCGGGCTGGGTCCACGAAGACGTTGGAGATGAAACCCAGCAGGAACGGTGGGAGGGCGGAGATGACGTCGGCGGCCTGGATGCCGCGGGCGGTGAGCCCGACCAGGATGCCGATCCAGCTGACGGCGTAGGAGAACAGCTCGATCAGCAGGAAGCCGGCCACCACGCTGCCCGGGGAGGTGGTGGGATGCCATCCGACCAGGAGCGCGCACGCGATCATCACCAGCAGCGCCGGCAGCCACAGGACCAGCCAGGCCACCGACTGGCCAAGGACCACTGCCGAGCGGGCCATGGGCAGGGTGCGCAGGCGATCTATGACTCCCTCCTGCATCTCGGTGGCGACGGCGACCGCGGCCATGTTGGAGGTGAAGAGCGCCGACATGACGAACAGCCCGGGCATCAGATAGGAGCGGTAGTTGCCCCCGGGGATGCTGATCGAGCTGCCGAAGACGTAGCCGAAGAGGACGACGAACATGACCGGGAAGAGGATGGAGCCGACGATCACGTCGGGCTGGCGCATCCCCCGGAGGACGTAGCGCCGGGCGGCGTTGTAGCTGTCGATCAGCAGCCAGCCGAAGCGTCGGCCCTGGACGGCGGCGACTGAGGTCACAGCATGGCTCCGCGGGTAACCATCCCGGCGTCCGGGGTCTGATCCGTGGTCACGGCGCTGAACACCTCATCCAGGGTGGGGTGCTCGAGCGCCACCTCGTGCACCTCGATCCCCGCCACCGCGAGGCGGTCGACGGTCTCGCGGAGGCTGCGCAGCCCGTCGGGCGCGGGAAGGTGGAGGAACCTTCCGACCACCTCCGCCCGGGGGCCGAGCAACTCCGTGGCCCGGTTCAGCTCCGCGGGGTCGAGGTGACTCAGGGTTACCCGGATCCGCTGCCAGCCGATCGACGCCTTCAGCTTCTCCGGGGTCCCGTCGGCGACCACCAGGCCCTCGTTGAGCACCACGACACGGTGGGCCAGCTGGTCCGCTTCGTCGAGGTACTGGGTGGTCAGCAGGATGGTGGTGCCGCGGCCGGCCAGGGCCCGGATCGACCCCCACATCTCCGCCCGGCTGATCGGGTCGAGGCCGGTCGTGGGTTCGTCGAAGAAGAGCACCTCGGGCTCGGCGATGAGGCTGGCGGCGAGGTCGAGCCGGCGGCGCATGCCTCCGGAGTAGGTCCTGACCAGTCGGTCGGAGGCGTTCTCCAGGCCAACCTGCCGCAGCAGCTCGGCAGCCCGCCGGCGGCTCGCCGCGGGGCTCAGGTGACAGAAGCGGCCGACGATCTCCAGGTTCTGGCGACCGCTCAGCAGGCTGTCCATGGTGGTGGTCTGACCGGTGACACCGATCCGGCGGCGGACACCGTCGGGGTCCTCGCGGACATCGCAGCCGGCCACCCGTGCGCTGCCCGCGTCCGCCCGCAGCAGCGTGGTCAGGATGCGGATGGTGGTGGTCTTGCCGGCGCCGTTGCGGCCGAGCAGGGCGACGATGCTGCCGCCCGGGACCTGGAAGCTGACGTCGACCAGGGCTCGCGTCCTGCCGAAGGACTTGCTCAGGTGGTCGGCGCTGATGGCGGTCATGGAACGGCGCTCCGCCGGAGGCGTGATGGCAACGGGGTGGGAGCCGGGTCGTCACTGCCACCCCGGCCAGCCGGCGCCGGGGCGTCCCCGCAGGCGTCCGGAGCACCAGATCATAGCCGACGCCGGCCACCACCCCGACCGCAATTCGGTAGGATCGGCAGCCGGATGGCAGCTCAGGTGTCGCCCGCGGTCCGTGTCGTCGAGAGCGAGAGGCCCGGGCTCTGGACACGGTTGCGCCGCGGCACCCCCTGGTGGGCGTTGCCGGTCAGTGTCGTGGTGGTCCTGGGCGCCTTCACCGGCTATTCGCTCTGGACGTCCTTCTTCGGCCCGGGGCCGAACCACGTCGGCGAGGCGGGCCCGTACCTCTCCCCGTTCTTCTCGCCGCTGTGGTGGAGGACCGGGCCGGTCACCCCGGCGCTCTGGGTGCTCTGGGCGCCGCTGGGGTTCCGGGTCACCTGCTACTACTACCGGAAGGCCTACTACCGCTCGTTCTTCTGGGACCCCCCGGGCTGCGCCATCGGTGAGCTGCGCCGCCGCGGCTACCGGGGCGAGACCCGCCTGCCGATGGTGCTCAACAACCTGCACCGCTTCTTCTGGTATCCGGCCGCGATCGTGGTGGTCTTCCTCTGGATCGAGGCGTTCGAATCGTTCGATTACCAGGGCCACCTGTATCTGGGGCTCGGGCAGCTGTTCCTGTTCCTCAACGCTGTGCTGCTCTCCGGCTACAGCCTGGGCTGCCACGCCTTCCGCCACCTGGTCGGCGGTGGGATCGACTGCTTCTCCTGCGCCCGCGGCGGCAAGGCCCGGTTCCAGCTCTGGCGCGGGGTCACCGTCTTCAACCTCCGCCACTCGTTCTGGGCCTGGGTCAGCATGTTCGCGGTGGTCTGGGCGGAGGTCTACATCCGCCTCCTCCAGGCCGGCATGCCGGATCCCCACCTGAGCTTCTTCTGATGGTCGAGGCCCCGCTCACCCGTGAATGCGACGTCCTGGTGGTGGGGGCGGGAGGGGCGGGGATGCGCGCCGCCATCGCCGCCGCCGAGGCGGGGTGCTCCACCCTGGTGGTCAGCAAGTCGCTGCTCGGCAAGGCCCACACCGTCATGGCCGAGGGGGGCATCGCTGCCGGGCTGGGCAACGTCGACAGTGGTGATGGATGGGACGTGCACTTCGCCGACACCATGCTCGGGGGTCAGCTCATCAACGACTGGCGGATGGTGGACATCTACGCCCGCGAGGTCATCGACCGGGTCTACGAGCTGGAGCGCTGGGGCGGGCTCTTCGACCGCACCCCCGACGGCCGGATCATGCAGCGTGCCTTCGGGGCTCACAGCTGGAAACGGCTGGCCCACGTCGGGGACCGCACCGGTCTGGAGTTGATCCGCACCTGCCAGGACCGGATGGTGCACACGCCGGGCGTCGACGTCCTCATGGAATACACCCTGACCCGGCTGCTCACCGGGCCCACCGGGGTGGTCGGGGCCATGGGCTACGACCGGAACTCAGGAGAGCTGGTGGTGATCCGCGCCCGTGCCGTGGTCCTGGGAAGCGGCGGCTGGGGGCGGATGTACCGGTACACCTCGAACTCCTGGGAGGGCACCGGCGACGGCGCCGCGATGGCCTACGAGGCCGGCGCCGAGCTGCAGGACATGGAGTTCGTCCAGTTCCACCCCACCGGGATGGTCTGGCCGCCGGGGGCGCGCGGCATCCTGGTCACCGAAGGGGTGCGCGGCGAGGGGGGCATCCTCCGCAACTCCCAAGGCGAGCGTTTCATGGAGCGCTACGACCCGGTCAAGAAGGACCTCTCCAGCCGCGACGTCGTCGCTCGCTCGATCTACCGTGAGGTGGAGGAGGGCCGGGGCTCGCCCCACGGGGGCGCGTTCCTCGACATCGCGACCCAGCTGCCGGCCGCCGTCATCCGCAGCAAGCTGCCCTCGATGGTCGACCAGTTCG
Organism: Binatia bacterium; assembly: GCA_035624785.1. GTDB lineage: Bacteria > Chloroflexota > Dormibacteria > Aeolococcales > Aeolococcaceae > JAJZNI01. The sequence goes on from DASPQV010000030.1 coordinate 13,269, forward strand.
AGGCCCTCGCCGGGGTCGACATCACCCGCGAGCCGATGGAGGTCTACCCGACCATCCACTACACGATGGGCGGGATCCGGGTGGACCCGGAGACGGCTGCCAGCACCGTCCCCGGCCTCTACGCCGCCGGCGAGTGCGCCGCCGGCCTCCACGGCGCCAACCGCCTGGGCGGCAACTCCCTCGGCGACATCCTGGTCTTCGGCCGGCGGGCCGGGGAGTCGGCGGGCGAGCTCGCCAAGAACCGCGGGCCGCTGGCCATCGTCTCCGATGCGCAGGTCCGTGAGGAGGCCGCCCGGCTGCTCCGGCCCCTGGAGGCGGGCGGGGACCAGGGCGCCGCCGAGAACCCCTACGAGCTGCACCGGGCCCTCCAGGCGGCGATGCAGGACGACGCCGGGATCGGCCGCAGCGAGGAGTCGCTGAAGCGTGCACTGGCTGCGATCCAGGAGCTGCGGGAGCGCAGCCCGAGGATCCGGGTGACCGGCGGCAGGGTCCTCAACCCGGGCTGGCACACCTGCCGGGACGTCGACTTCATGCTCACGGTCTCCGAGGCGATCGTGAGGTCGGCGCTGGAGCGCCGTGAGTCGCGTGGGTCCCAGTGGAGGTTCGACTACCCGAAGAAGGACGACCGGCTGGGTCGGGTGAACCTGGTGGCGCTGCGCCGGGGCGGGGCCATGGCCATCGAGGAGCGCCCGGTGGTGCCCATGCCCGACGAGGCCGTCCAGCGGCTCGCCAGGAGCCGCTTCTTCGACCCGGCGGCACTGCCGCCCCACTACGCGGGCAGGGCCGGAGACCAGGCTGTGCCGGCGGAGGCGCACTGATGGCGGCCGACGACCCGGCGGCGGTCGCAAGCAGCGCCGGGGTTGCCGCGGCCGGCGGGCCGGCCGCGGCACCATCGCCGGTCAGCGCGCGGCCGTCGGTCGAGCTGACCGGGCGCACCATCACTCTCCGGGTCTTCCGGGGGGTGCCCGGCGGCGAGATGGGCTTCGCCACCTACGAGGTTCCCGAGGTGGTGGGCATGGTGGTCCTGGACGCCGTCCACCATGTCCAGCGCTATCTGGACACTGGGCTCGCCTGCCGCTGGAACTGCAAGGCCGCCAAGTGCGGCTCATGCAGCGCCGAGGTCAACGGAGCCCCGGTGCTGATGTGCAAGTCGCGGATCGACGACCTGCCCACCGGGCCGATCACGGTGGCACCGATGAAGTCGTTCCCGCTGATCAAGGACCTGGTCACCGACGTCTCCCGGAACTACGAGATCAACCGGCAGATCCCCCAGTTCACGCCGGCCCCCGATGACGGCGCGCCCTGGCGCATCCAGCAGATCGACATCGACCGCCTCTTCGAGTTCCGACGCTGCATCGAGTGCTTCCTGTGCCAGGACGTCTGCCACGTCAACCGCGGCCACGATCTCAGTGCCCGCTTCTACGGCCCCCGCTTCTTCGTCCGGGTCGCCAGCCTGGAGATGCACCCCAAGGACGTCCTCGACCGGCGCGATCTCACCAGGCAGCAGGGTGGCCTCGGCTACTGCAACATCACCAAGTGCTGCAGCGAGGTCTGCCCCGAGCACATCCACATCACCGACAACGCCATCATCCCGATGAAAGAGAGGGTCGCCGACCTCCACTGGGATCCGGTGCGCTGGGTGGGCCGCAAGCTGCGGCTCGGCGGGCGCCCAGGGACTCCGAAGGCGGGCGATCCGGGGTGATCTGGGCCGGCGCGGCGGCTCACCGGGCGATCCGCGCGGAGCCGCGGCGGTGATAACGGTCGTGATCATGGCCACCATCCTGGGCCTGATGGTGGTCGCCTTTGTGGCCTTTTTCTTCTACTCCCGGACTCCGGAATGGGGAGAGTCCGAGGTCCGCAAATCCTTCCTGCGGATGCTGGTGATCATCAGCCCCCTCTGGGGCATGCGCTACCACGAGCCGCACCACGAGCTGCCCACCTGGAGCGCGCCGGGTCCGGATGAGCCGAGCCCACCCGGTCTGCGGCCACCCGACGAGCAAGGCGGGGGCTGACTCCCCAAGGGACCGGTCAGGGGCCCCCAGTGCCAGGCCTGAAGGTCACATCGAGGTGGGACGTTTAGGCTCTAGTATCCAGGGGCGGTTCGGTGCATCGTCCGCATTGGAACCTCAGCCCACACCATCGGGGGACTACCAGCGTGGATGCTCCGGCAACGTACTTCCATTGGGGATTCATCCTCATCTCGCTGCCCAACCTCGTTCTCATCCTGGTCATGATCCTGCTGTTCGTGGCGGCCCTCCTCCTGCCCCTTCCGGGCCATCGGGACCGGGCCGCCTCGAGGGGAGAGGGCGACGATGAGTGAGCCAAGCCCCTCCATGGCCGCGGAGGTCCCCCGGGATCCCCGAGAGGCCTCCGCCGACACCTCCGCGCCCGCCATCCACACCGTGACGGCCAGGGAGACCGGCTGGACCGCGGCGATCCGCGACCGGCTCGAACACCGCCTTCCCCTCCGCGAGCTGCTCCCCACCCGGCAGCCCTCGTACGTCGGGTCCTGGGTCTACGTCTTCGGGGTGGTCACCATCGCCGCCCTGGTCTGGGTGGTGCTGAGCGGCACCGTTCTCGCCCTGATGGGGTCGGCCTGGTGGCACATCTCATCGCTGGGCAGGTTCTTCAACAGCCTCCACTTCTGGTCGGTCCAGATGTTCTTCATCTTCATGGTCCTGCACCTGTGGGGCATGTATTGGGGGGCCGGGTGGCGGGACGGGCGGGCCAAGACCTGGATGGTGGGGGTGGTGATCTTCCTGGTCAGCATCGTCACCGCGTTCACCGGCTACCTCGTTCAGCAGAACTTCGACTCCCAGTGGATCGCGGTCAACGCCAAGGACGCCATCAACTCCACGGGGCTGGGCGGGTTCTTCAACGTCCTCAACTTCGGCCAGATGTACGGGCTGCACGTGATGCTCTTCCCGATCGGGGTCACCCTCCTCGTGGTGCTCCACATCGTCCAGGTGCGCGGCCGTGGGGTGGTCCGGCCGATCGGCGATCCCTACCGGCCCGAGCCCAGGTCCGGGGAGACCGAGGCATGAGGCGCCACCCGACGATCGACCGGCGCCGCTACTACGACGGCGTTCGGACCATCCCCTACGACCTGGTCAAGGAGCTGGCGATCGCGCTCGGCGCCGTGCTGGTGATCGTGGTGGCCCTCTCCGCGGTCCTTTCATCGCCGGACGTTCCCTCAGCGACGATCCGCAGCTGGGCCACTGCCGACCCACTCGACTTCGTGACCACCGCGGCCAACGAGCTGGCCGGGCAGAGCACGGTCGCCCAGTATGGGCCGCCCTACAACGACCAGAGCGGCTCAGTACAGGGCCTGGGCCCGATCGTCCCCCAGCAGTGGCTCGGCGTCCACGTCACCGTGGACCCTCCCAACGATTTCGTGCTCCAGCCGCTCTCCCAGGCGACTGTTGGTGACGACCAGCTCGCCACCGCCCTCACCAGCTACCGGGCGGCGTCCTCGGACCAGCAGCAGAAGTGGCTGTCGGCGTACATCGACGCGCTGGGCAACGCCAGCATCAGCGCGGGACAGGTGGTGACGGCTCCGGGGAGCTACGGTCCGGTGCCGGTCCTGATGGACCGGATGCTCCGGCTGGGCCGGTCCGGCGGTCTCGACGCGCTTCTCCTCACCAGCGACCACTTCTACCAGACCGACTACAGCAAGGCGCTGCTCTTCATGGATGACGGCGGCTACCTGAGCGGCCTGGCCACCGACCAGAAGCTCACCGGGTCGCAGTGGGGGATGATGAACGAGACCGGGCGCTATCCCGGCCAGGCCTGGCTCTGGCTGTACACCTTCTGGTACCAGATCCCGCCGTACAGCACGGCGAGCAACGCTGACCTGCTGGTCGTCCTGACCATGGCCGTGCTGAGCCTGGCGCTCCTGCTGGTTCCGTTCATCCCCGGTCTCCGCGACCTGCCCCGCTGGGTGCCCATCCACCGGCTGATGTGGCGCAGCCACTACCAGGAGATGCGCCGCCGGCAAGCGGCCGGGTCCTCCGGCTCCCCGGCAGCGACGCCCAGCCAGGTCCCGTCCGCGCGGCGGGCCTGAGCTCGAGGGAATCCGTCCCTAGACCGCCTGGTCTGGTGGCCACGTGGGCTTCGGACCGCCCAGCTCGGGGAGGCGGGGTCTCAGACCGCCTGGACCAGGAGGGACGGGATCGGATTGTCGATGTTGGGCCGGTTGCGCTCGATGATGTCGACCAGCTCCACCACCGCGGCCGCGGAGCGGCGCAGTGCGGTCCGATCGTCGTCGGAGAGATCGACCTCGACGATCTCCAGCATGCCTTCCGCCCCCAGCCGGACGGGCACCCCGGTGAAGACGCCGGAGATGCCGAACTCGCCCTCCAGGTGAACGCTGCAGGGGAGGATCTGGCGGGTGTCGAGGAGGATCGCGTCCACCATCTGGGCCACCGCCGCGCTGGGCGCGCAATAGGCGCTGGTGGTCCTGACCAGGTTGACGATCTCGGCTCCGCCGTCGCGGGTGCGCTGGACTATCTGCTCGAGACGCGCCGGGGGGATCAGCTCTCTGACCGGCACACCGGCGACCGTGGTCAGCTGGGGCAGGGGGACCATGGTGTCGCCGTGGCCGCCCAGGACCACCGCCTGGACGTCACGGACCGACGTTCCCAGCTCCTGGGCGATGAAGGTCCGGAAGCGGGCGCTGTCGAGGATCCCAGCCATGCCCACGACCCGCTGCCGCGGGAAGCGGCTCACCGCCAGGGCCACCTGGGCCATGGCGTCCAGGGGATTGCTGACCACCACCAGCACGGCGTCCGGCGAATACCGGGTCGCCTCTCGGACGACGCCGGCGACGACGCCAGCGTTGATCATCATCAGGTCGTCCCGGGACATTCCCGGCTTGCGGGCGATCCCCCCTGTCACCACCACGATGTTGCTGCCCGCGGTCGGGGCGTAATCGGTGGTGCCGGTGACCTGGCTGTCATAGCCGACCACCGGGCCGGCCTCCAGGATGTCGAGAGCCTTGCCCTCGGCCAGGCCCTCGACGATATCGACCAGGACGATGTCGGCGTAGTCGCGCTCGGCGAGGCGCTGAGCCAGGGTCGAGCCGACATACCCGGCTCCGACGACGGTGATCTTGTGGCGCACGGGCTCCTCCCGCTGGGCTGATGCGGATTTCGCGTCAGCCATGATTGTATGGAGGCCGCCCGGGAGACGAGGCTCCGCAGGGGGGCGACCGTGGCGAGGCGGTGGGCCTTCCACGCCCTGACCTTCGGCGGCCCGCCGCTCCGGCGGCCGGCCGGGTACGATGCCGGGTCGATGGCCTCGCCCGCCCGCCGGCCCGCCGGCGCCCGTCAGCGTGCCGCGGTCGTGGTCGGGCGGCTCGCCGCCGAGTACCCCGAGGCCGAGTGCGCCCTGGTTCACACCGGCCCGCTGCAGCTGCTGGTCGCGACCATCCTCTCGGCCCAGTGCACCGACGAGCGGGTCAACCTGGTGACCCCCGCCCTGTTCCGGCGCTTTCCGGATGCCGAGGCGTTCGCCGGGGCCGATCCCGCCGAGCTCGAGGAGATGGTCAAGAGCACCGGCTTCTTCCGGGCCAAGACCCGCGCCATCATCGAGATGAGCCAGGACGTGGTCAGCCGCTACGGCGGCCGGGTCCCCGACACCATGGAGGAGCTGGTGACCCTCCGGGGGGTGGGTCGCAAGACCGCCAACGTCGTCCTGGGAGTGGCCTTCGGCAAGCCCGGCTTAGCGGTGGACACCCATGTGACGAGGCTGGCCGGCCGATTGAAGCTGACCTCGTCGACCGACCCGGTGCAGATCGAGCGCGACGTCTGCGGCCTGGTCCCGCCCTCGGAGTGGACCAACCTGGGGCTGCGCCTGATCCTCCACGGGCGCCGGGTCTGCATCGCCCGGCGCCCGCGCTGCCCGATCTGCGTGCTCAACGGCGTCTGCCCCTCGGCGGAGCTTCCCGCCCTGGTGGCCCGCCCCCGTCTTGCCGGTCACCGCGGCGCGGCCAAGCCGCTCGGGGCAGCCCCACGCGGGGGGCGGGGCCGGCGGGACGGAGCCTGAGTCGCATGCCGGCAGCCGGCCCGACGGCGAGGGCGGATTCCGCCGCACAGCGAGCCCCCGAGGGCTCGGCGGGGGGGCGCGATGACCAGCCCGCCTGTCACGAGCCGTGGCGCTACGGTGACGAACGCGGCGAGCAGCCCTTCCGCTCAGGTACGATGCCGTCGACCACCAGACCTGCCGCTGTGACAGTCACCTCTGCCCCGCTGCCGCCCGCCCTCGAGCCCACCGGTGCCGACGACGAACCGGTGCTGGCCTTGGCAGCCTCTGAAGATCGCCTGGCCCTCCCCGCGATGCCGCTGAGGGCGGAGGAGCCGGACGGGACGTCCCGAGCCGAGACGGGACCGGCGCACCCCACGGCTGAGGAGGCCCACGAGACGGGCCAGCGCACGGCACCGGCCCAGCCGAGAAGCACCTCCCCTCGCCGAGCCCGGGAGACCCGGCACGCCCCAGCCCCGGCGCTGGGTCCCCGGCTGCCCCGGATCGTCCGTCCCTCTGGGCTGGCGGCCGCGGCGCGACCGGGCGACATCCCGGAGCCCGAGCACCGCCATCTCCCCGGCTGGGTGCGGAGGGCTCACGGGCAGGCGCGGCCGATCCTGGCAGATCTGCTGGGGAGCCTGGCGGGAGAGGCCCGGGAGCGCTACGACGGTCAGGTCAGAGGACTGGTGGCGGGGATCAGCGCCGGACGCTTCAGCCTGGCCTGGCAGTACCCGCAGCTGATCGACGAGGGCTGGGCGCTGCTGGAGCAGCATCGCCGCGACGCCGAGGCGGAGGCTCGGCGCCGGCGCGGGGTGGAGACCGCCCGGCGTCGGGTGACCGACCAGCTTCGCGACGCCGGAGACCGGCTGGCTCCCGAGACCGCGAGCCGGCTGCACCGGACCCTGCGCTCCGCGGAGGACGCTGAGTCGATCCGGGAGGTGGGCAGCGAGCTGGACCATGCTCTGACCGCCGCTCGCAGCGTGGAGGAGCGCCGCCGGGACCGCGAGATCCACCGGACCCGCGAGCGGCTCCGGCGCTCCCTTCCAGGCGGCACCGCGGGCGAGGACCGTCCCGAGAGCTGGCAGGATGCGCTGCGTCGCATCGCCGGCCAGTACTCCAGCGACTGAGGCTCAGGGAGCCCGGAGCCAACCGCTCCACGGCCGAGTCCAGGACGCCTCAGTACCGGTAGGTGCACTGGGGCTGACCGCTCCGGCTTCGGGAGCGGGCCCTGGTTGAGGGAGCGCGAATATACTCGGCCCCAGAGCCCACCTGGTCGTGACCGAGATCTCCCTCTCCGCCTCGATCGACCCCCACCGCCTCGCCCCTGAGCCCGGCGACCCGATGGTCAGCGAGCTCATGCGCCAGGAGGTGGTCTTCTGCCTGCCCTCCACTCCCGCCGACGCCATCGCCAAGCTGATGGCGGACAACGACGTGTACGAGCTCCCCGTCCTGCTCGACCGTCGCCCGGTCGGATACGTCGCGGCGGATGACATCCTCGGCAGGCTCGCCGCCGGGGAGATCGTGGTGGCGGGCAGCGACTTCGCGGTGAGGCCGCCGGTCACCGAGGTGCAGGCCCGCCACATCCTGAGGACGCCAGCCCTGCTCGTCGACGAGGGCCAGCGCGTCCAGGAGGTGGTGCAGCTCATGGCCCAGCAGGGCCGCACCACCGCCCTGGTGATGCACGAGGACGAAAGGCCGGTCGGCATGCTCACCCCGGTCGAGCTCGCGGCCTTCGCGGTGCGCCTCATGTCAGGTGATCTCCACCCCGGTGGAGGGGGGGAAGAGAGCTGATGGCATCGCTCCAGAGCATCGCCCTGCCCCTGGGCGGCGAGTGCGACTCCGAGGACCGGCTCTCCGACGTACTCCCCGCCCTGCGCGCCCAGCATCCGATGCCTCTGCTGGTCCGTCAGGGTGCCGAGATCATCGGCACCGTGGGCCTAGACGCGGTGGTGCCCTCCCTCCAGGGGGGGCTGGACGAGGTCCGGGTCGCCCAGGTCATGAGGCCGGCAGCCCGGCGCGATGCCGGCTCGAACCTCGAATCCGCGGCAGCCGCCTTGGAGGAGGCGGGGGCGGAGGCGGTCGTGGTCACCGAGGTCGCCGGGCTCTTCTCCCGGCGCAGCGAGCCGGTGGCGATGGTCAGCCGGTCCCAGCTGCTCGCCCGGATCGGCCGCAACGTGGTCGACAAGGCGCCCATGAAGATCCTCCGCGGCCACCGCGACCTGGGCTTCAACGTTCCGATCACCCCCTGCCAGCGCAACTGCCCGATCCGGCAGGACATCGCCACCTACATCGACTACGTCAGCCAGGGCCGCTACGTCGACTCCTGGACGGTGATCCACGAGACCAACCCCTTCCCGTCGATGCTGGGGAGGCTCTGCAACCATCCCTGCGAGACCGATTGCAAGCGGGGTTGGGACCCGGGTGAAGAACCGGTCACGATCCGCTCGATCAAGCGCTTCTCCACCGACTTCGCCTTCAACCAGGGACTGTGGATCGACTACCGGATCGCCCCTGCCAAGGGGCGGCGGGTGGCGGTGGTCGGGGCCGGTCCGGCCGGGCTCACCTGCGCCCTCGACCTGCGCGTCCAGGGCTACGACGTGACCCTCTTCGAGCGCGAGGCCAAGGTGGGTGGCCTGCTCTCCACCAGCATCCCTCCCTTCCGCTTCGACCATCGGCAGCTCCAGTGGGAGCTGGAGATGATCATGGCCACGGGCATCGACGTCCGCACCGGGACCGCCGTCGGCGACGGGGACGGCGAGCTGCGCCTCGCCGACCTGGTCCAGGAGTACGAGGCGGTGTTCGTCTCGGTCGGGATGATGAAGGGCCGCATCCTGCCGGTGCCAGGAGCCGACGCCCCCCAGGTCGTCGACGCCATGCGCTTCCTCCGGATCGTCTCCTACGACCAGATCCCGGAGCACTTCCGGGTGGGGGGCAGGGTGGTGGTGGTCGGCGGTGGCGCCATCGCGACCGACGCCTGCCAGACCTCGATCAAGCTGGGGGCGGCCGAGGTTTGGATGGTGGCGATCGAGCCCGAGGATCACCTCCCCGCTTTCGGCAACGAGCTCCACGAGGCCAAGGAGATCGGGCTCAGGATCAAGGCGGGGGTCCTGGTCAAGGAGGTCCACAGGGACCCCAAGGGGGATGTGAGCGGCGTCTCGTTCGCCCCGCTCCACGAGCTGCAGTTCGACCCCCTGAGCGGGAAGCTGATCTTCGCCTCGGTCCGGGAGGTGGAGGGGGCGCCTCGCTGGCGGGTGGACGCCGACTACGTCATCTTCGCCTCGGGCCAGATCATGGAGAACCCCGGGACGCCGATCCCGCTCACCCCGCGCGGCCTGGTGGCCGCCGATCGGGGCGGCCACACCGGCCTGGCCAAGCTGTTCGCGGGCGGTGACTGCGTCCAGGGACCGTCCTTCATCGTCGACGCGGTGGGGTGGGGACATCGCGTCGCCCGCTCCATCCGCGAGTACCTCGGCGAGGACATGGCAGGGGACGACGGGCGCCTCTACCAGACCATCGTCGAGCGCACCGACGACCACCGCCAGTCGGAGACCTTCGGGCGCACCGAGCCGCCCATCCTGGCGGCGTCCCGGCGCTACGACATGAGCGAGGTGGAGCAGCCCTGGTCGGACCAGGAGGCGATCGTCCAGTCGATCCGCTGCTTCCAGTGCGACTCGGTGCACCACTACGACGAGTCGGTGTGCGTTCTCTGCGGCGCCTGCGACGACGTCTGCCCGGAGAAGGCGATCGACGTCGTCGTCTTCGGCGAGGACCGGGAGCGCAGCAGCGGCGGCGAGACCCGGGTCTGCGCCACCAGCGTTGGGACCCCGGGCGAGGGTGGGGTCGCCGGCGAGATCTACATCAACTACGACCGCTGCACCAACTGCCGGATCTGCGAGGACCACTGCCCGGTCAACTGCATCACCTTCGAGCGGGTGCGCTTCGTCGACGACAGCATGAAGGTGGTGGAGCGGCCCAAGCTGGTGAGGGAGCTGCCCCTCCTGGCCTCGGCCTGACCCCCGGGCAGCCACGCTCGTCCCGCCCACCGGGCCGCCGGGGCGGACCGCGGATCCTTCCCGGCATCCAGCACCTCGCCACGCCGGTTGTGGACTGTCCTGTCCCTATCACGGTGGCCTGCCGATGGTGCCGGACCGGCGTGGCGACTGGCCGGCTTGGACGGTTGCCCGGGCCAGCTCCGAGGCTGCGGACGGGGGCGCCCGGCGCGCACCATGGGCGGCCATGAGTGGAGCGGATGCCGCCGGTTGGGAGAGCCCGATGCGCCGGGCCCTGGGCCTGGCCCGGGCCGCCGGCCGCCGCGGCGAGGTGCCGGTCGGAGCCTTGGCGGTGCTCGAGGGAGTGGTGATCGCCGCCTCGGCGAACCGGATGGAGCGGGGCGGCGACGCCACCCGCCATGCCGAGATGGCGGTACTCCGGGCCGCCTCGAGGCGCATGGGCGGCTGGCGGCTGGGCGGGGTGACCGTGGTCGTGACCCTGGAGCCGTGCCCGATGTGCGCGGGAGCGATGGTCCAGGCCCGGATCGCCCGCTGCGTCTACGCCGCCCGGGACCCCAAGAAGGGCGCCGACGGCAGCGCCTACGACGTCCTCCGCAACCCGGCCAACAACCACCGGATCGAGGTGGTCGAGGGGGTCCTGGCCGAGGAGAGCGGCCGGCTGCTCAGCGACTTCTTCCGCCGGCTGCGGCGGGAGGGCGACCCGGTCTGAGCGGCGGCTGGGGTTTGGCCGGGGCGGTGTGGGGCGGGCGCCCGAGGGCTCCAGCCCAGCGGTTCACTCGCAGCGGAAGAAATCGCCGGGGCGCGGCCGGCGCAGCGAGGCGGGCTGGTCGCTGGGGATGATCGAGGACCAGCCGTGGTTGCGTCGGATCGCCTCGGGGACGGCGGCACCCGCCAGCCCGCTGAGCCGGGAGAGCGGGCGGGGCCGCTCATCCTCGGGGGCGAGCGGCGCGAAGCGCCCGCTGCGCTCCAACCTGCTGAGCCAGTCCGCTGCCATGGCCCTTCACCACCGCCTGACGGAGGATCCGCCCGCCAACCTCATGCTACCCCCGCCTGGTGTGCCTGGCCAGAGTTCGTCCGGCGCATAGAAGTGGCCCGGGGCCTGGGGGCCCCGGGCCATCGCGTCGAGAATGTCAGTGGCCGAGCGCGGCCTTCGCCTGGGACTCCATCGTGGACTCGATCGTGCTCACGTTGGAGGAGCTCGGGTTGGCCACGAAGTTCTTCATGTCACTCCACAGGTCGCTCTCCCAGCTGCCCTGGAGGTCGTCGAGGCTGAAGACGAAGGCGCTGGCCTGGACCAGGGCCTGGGCGTCCGCCTGGGACACCGGGTCGGGATACGCGCTCGAGGCGACCTGGTTGTTGGGCGAGGTGAAGCCACCCGCGTGGGCCCAGATGGTGGCGCCCTCGGGGCCGGCCAGGTACTTCATGAGCGCCTCCGCCTGTGGCGTGTCGTTCATCAGCATGGCCACGTCGCCGGCACCCTGGACCGCACTCTGGTTCGCGCTGTCCGCCTGCGGCGCCGGGAAGTCGAAGAAGCCGTAGCAGCCCTTGCTGGCGTCGGTGGTGCAGCCGCTCGCGGTCGGGCTGGACACCGGGGTGTAGGTGCTCGCGTTGGCGGTGATCTCGGAGACGACGAAGTCACCCTCGAACACCATCGCCGCCTGAGGCTTGGTACCCGCCTTGGGGAAGACCTTGTCGACGCAGTCCGGGTACTTCTGGCTCAGAGCACCGGAGGTGCCGCCGAGCAGGAACGAGGGCTGGCCCACGATCTGCGCCATGGTGGTGAAGGCCGTGGTCACACTGGGGTCAGTCCAGGGAATGTTGTGCGCCGCCAGCTTGTTGTACATGTCGGCGCCAGCCGTCTTGAGGTAGACGTTCTGCCAGAAGTCGGCGATCGGCCAGCCGATGTCGGAGCACAGCGAGAACGGGGTGACGCCTGCTGCCTGCAGCTGCTGGGCGTCCTTGACCAGGTCCTCCCAGCTGCCGGGCGCCGAGGTGATGCCGGCCGCCGCGAACTCCGCGGGGTTGTACCAGATCGTGTTCTTGTTGGCCCCCTTGAACCAGACCCCGTAGAGGGTTCCACTGTGGCTGGCCAGGGTGTTCCAGGCGCTGCTGTAGTTGCTGGTCAGGCTGCCCAGGATGCTCGACAAGTCGTGGAGCTTGCCCTGGCTGGCCAGAGTGTTCAGCTCGCCGGGATCGGGGACCAGGGCGACGTCCGGAGGGGCGCCACCGGCCACCGCCGCGTTGAGGGCCTGGTCCATGTTGCTGCCCTTGCCCGTGTAGTTCACCGTGATGCCCGTGTCAGTCTCGAAGGGAGTCAGGGCGGCGAGGAAGTCCTGCTGCTCGGTGCTCGTCCACTCGGCCCAGACGGTGACCGAGCCGCCGATCTTCTGGGACGGCGCCGACGCCGACGCCGACGCCGGGGCGGACGAGGCTGCCGGGCTGGATGGCGGCGGAGTCGTCGAGGTGCTTCCGCAGGCGGTCACCCCCAGCGCCACCATCGCCACCGCCACCGACAGGCGGCCTACATGTCTCATCTGCTTCATAGGCTGTTCTCCCTTACCTACCGAGACCAGACGCAAACTGCCCGGCCAGGGCCTGCAGCTCCGCTCGCACGGTACCGTCCTCGCTGCACTCCCACTATGAGCCGAAGGGACAGAAACGCCTATCCCCCCGATGGGTGATTTGTCAAGCCCGGGGCAGCAATGACGCGCGATCTGCGGGAGTGTTTCGATCACCTGAGCCGGAAGGACAGGTACTCCTGTCCCCACAATGGGTGATTTGCCAAGCCCAGGGCGTGGGGCTAGGATCAGCCAGCGATGGCGCGCTCATCCAATCCCGGCGGATCGGCCGGGGTTGGGTGCAATGTCATGAACTGACGGGCGAGGAGGGTCTGTCGATGGCCGTCTCGGCTCTCGGCCGGAGGCTGGGATTGCGACGCGCCGTCGCCACGCCCTCCCCCGACTTGGGCACTCCGGCTGTCGGGGTCGGTCAGATGGCCGACGTGGGCAGGCCGCCGGGGGGCGGCTGGAGAAGCCACCTGGGCTCGCTGGCGTTCCTGGCCCCGGCGGCCATCTGGCTGCTGGTCATCGTCGCCTATCCGCTCATCGGGACGATCCGCAACAGCTTCTACGACAACAGCTCCACTCAGTTCGTGGGGCTCGGAAACTACAAGACCATCTTCTCGACGGCCGACATCCTGGTCAGCTTCCGCAACAACGTCATCTGGGTGGTGGTCTTCCCCTTCCTGGTGACTTTCCTAGGCTTGGTGTTCGCGGTCCTCACCGAGAGGGTGCGCTGGGCCACCGCCTTCAAGACCATCATCTTCATGCCCATCGCCTTCAGCGCCACCGCCTCGGCGCTGGTCTGGAACAGCATCATGGACGTGGATCCCCACGTCGGGATGGTCAATGCGACCCTCCAGACCATCAACGACTGGTTCAGCCCGCCGGGACTGTACCCGGTGAACACCGGCGCCGGGCAGACGCTGTCGGAGCTGGCCTCTACCGGCCTCGGGGCGGGCGCCAATGGGACCTTGGTGAGCAAGGCCCCGGTTTCCCCTGGACAGTCGGTGCAGCTGGGCATGCTGGGCATCAGCCCGGCAACGCTGCAGCTGGTGGGCGCCCAGAAGGCGGTCATCCCCGCCTCCGCCTCGGGAGCGGTGACCGGGCTGGTTTGGCGCGACTTCTCGCCGACCAATCCCACCGCTCGGGGTCGCGTGTTCGCTGACGAGGACGGCATCGCCGGTCTCCGAGTCACCCTGCTGAGCAGCAGTGGCAACAGCGTCGGCTCCACCACCACCGACGCGCACGGCGACTTCACCTTCTCGGGGGTGAGTCCGGGCGCCTACCGGGTTCAGCTCGACTCGAGCAATTTCTCCTCGGGATTCACGGGGATCTACTGGCTGAGCGGCACGCAGAACATCGACCCGACCAGCGGGCTCAACCAGACCGCCCAGGCCTTGCTCAGCATCCCGCTGGTGGACCTCTCCATGATCATCGCCTACCTCTGGATCTGGGCCGGATTCGCCATGGTCATCATCGGCGCGGGTCTGGCCGCCCTCAACCGTGAGGTGCTGGAGGCGGCGAGGATCGACGGTGCCAATGAGTGGCAGACGTTCCGCCGGGTCACCATGCCGATGCTGGCCCCGGTCCTGGTGGTGGTCTTCGTGACCATGGTCATCAACGTGCTCAAGATCTTCGACATCATCCTCAACATGGCACCCTCGGTCTCCCAGGCCAACACCCTGGCGACCTCCCTGTACAACCTCGGCTTCGCGTCCTCGCCGCCGGCCAACGGGCTGGCCAGCGCCATCGCGGTCATCCTCTTCGTCCTGGTGGTGCCGGTGATCTATATCAACCTCAGGAGGATCCGGTGATGAGCGTGGCTCAGGCCGTCGCCCAGCCGGTCGCCGTCAGCCGGCGGCTCGCCATCCGCTTCCGGCCCTCGCGGGTGGTGCTCAACGTTGTGCTCATCCTGGTCGCGCTGTTCTGGATGGTGCCGACCATCAGCCTGCTGGTGATCTCCTTCCGCCCCGAGGGTCTGTACGGGGTCTCGGGGTGGTGGACGGTATTCACTGAGCCGTCGCAGCTCACCCTCCAGAACTACCAGTCATTGCTCGGAACCGGTCTGGGGACCGGAGGGATCCTGGACTCCCTTATCACCACCGCGTTGATCACTGTCCCCGCCACCGCGCTGGTTACGGTCATCGCCAGCCTAGCGGCGTACTCCCTTGTCTTCGGCAAATGGCGGGGGCGCACCGCGGTCTTCCTGGTGATCGTGGGGCTGTTGGTGGTGCCGGTGCAGGTCGCCCTCATCCCGGTGGCCCAGCTCTATCACGCCTTCGGCAACTTGACCGGCTTCAACCCCTACGGGACGCTCCCCGGTGTGGTCATCTTCCACGTCGCGTTCGGGCTTCCCTTCGGCATCTTCCTGATGCGCAACTTCTACACCGGGATCCCCAAGGATCTGCTCGAGGCGGGGCGGATCGACGGCGCCGGGGAGTGGACGCTCTTCCGGCGGGTGGTGCTCCCCCTGGGGGTGCCGGCGGCCGCGTCGCTGGCGATCTTCCAGTTCATCTGGGTGTGGAACGATCTCCTGGTCGGGCTGGTCTTCCTGGGGGGGAACGCTCACCACACGCTGACCATCTTCCTGTACAGCCAGACCCGGACCCTGGCCGCCAGCTACTGGGTGATCGCCACCGGGGCGATGATCTCGATCATCGTCCCGCTCGCCATCTTCTTCGCCTTTCAAAGGTATTTCGTCCGCGGCGTGCTCGCCGGGGCGGTCAAGTGAGGGAGCAGCCATGGCTCGGGTAGCCCTCGAGGAGCTCACCAAGCGCTACGCCGGCGGCAACCTAGCGGTTGACCGGCTCAACCTGGATATCGCCGACGGCGAGTTCGTCTGCCTGGTCGGCCCCTCCGGATGCGGCAAGACCACCGCGCTCAGGATGATCGCCGGCCTGGAGGACATCACCAGCGGCCGGGTCCGGATCGGCGAGAAGGTTGTCAACCTGCTGCCCCCGCGCGATCGCGATATCGCCCTGGTGTTCCAGAGCTACGCGCTCTACCCGCACATGAGCGTCTACGACAACATGGCCTTCGGCCTGCAGCTCCGCAAGACCCCCAAGCCGCAGATCGAGAAGGCGGTCAAGGAGGCCGCCAGGATCCTGGACCTGGAGCGCTTCCTCGACCGCAAGCCCGGCCAGCTCTCCGGCGGCCAGCGCCAGCGGGTCGCCCTGGGACGGGCCATCGTTCGCGAGCCCGCGGCGTTCCTCATGGACGAGCCGCTCTCCAACCTCGACGCCAAGCTGCGGGTCCAGACGCGCGCCGAGATCGCCCGGCTGCACCAGCGCCTCGAGGCGACCATGATCTACGTGACCCACGATCAGGTCGAGGCGATGACCATGGCCGATCGGATCGCGGTCATCAACGAGGGTCTCCTCCAGCAGGTGGGCACTCCCAAGGAGCTGTACGAGCAGCCGCACAACCGCTTCGTGGCCGGCTTCATCGGCTCCCCGTCGATGAACTTCGTCGAGACGGCGTCCCACCGCAACGGGAAGGCGGAGCTGCAGGGCGAGGGTGTCAACCTGGTCCTCGATGACGCCCAGGCGGCGCGCCTGCGCGATCGCGGCCTGGAGGCGGTGGTGGTCGGGTTCCGCCCCGAGCACCTGAAGGTGGGGGAGCCGGGCGGCCCGGGGCTGCGGGTGTCGGCGAGGATCGACGTGGTCGAGTTCCTCGGCAACGACGAGCTGATCCACGCGGTCTCGGGCGGCCGGGACACGGTCGCCATCGTCGAGGCGGACGCGCGACTCGCTGTCGGAGACACCGTGAGCCTCTGGGCCGAGCCTCGCCATGTCTACCTCTTCGACCCGCAGAGCGAGGTCAGCCTCGGCGGCGCCTAGGCCGTGCTCCTCACTGGCCCACATTCGCCGTGGCAAGGCGCGCTCCCCGGTCCGTCATGATGGCCAGTGGATACCCTGGGATCCTCGGGGCCGGCAAGGTGGGGTGACACCGTGGAGCCATACCTGGAGATCTGGAAGCGCTCGGGGCGAGAGGTCGCCGCGCTCCCGGCTGGCCCGCTGACCATCGGGCGGGGGGTGGACACGGCGCTCCGGCTCGCCGACGATGCCGAGGTCTCCCGCCTCCACGCGGTCGTCGAGAGGGTGGCGTCGGGCTGGAGCGTCCGCGACCTCGGCAGCCGCAACGGGACCTATGTCAACGGCGAGCGGATCCTCGGGGAGCGGGCCCTCCGGCCCGATGACGAGATCCAGGTGGGGGGTGTCCGCATCTTCTTTCGAGCCGAGGACGTGGCGGGCAGCCTCACCATCACCCGCTCGCTGAGCCGGCCACCGGTGCTGACCCGCCGGGAGCGGGCGGTGCTGGAGGCCCTGTGCCGGCCGGTCGCCGTCGGCGACATGTTCACCGAGCCGGCCTCGGTTCGCCAGATGGCAGCAAGCCTCAGGGTCACCGAGACGGCGGTGAAGTACCACCTCACCAACCTGTACCTGAAGTTCGGGATCCCGGAGGGCGACGAGCGGCGGCGGGTCCGCCTTGCCAACGAGGCGCTGCAGCGCGGTGCGGTCGTGCTCTCCGAGATGGTGGCCGGAAGGACGGCGGCCACGCCTCCGCTTCGTGTCCGCCAGCAGCAAGTCACCTCTGGCGGCCGCTGAAGGCCCAGTTCAGGGCTCGGCGGGGCCGGCTTCAGCTACCGGCCCGCGGCCGCCTGCCGAGGCACCGCGGCCCCCTCTGCGGCCACCCGCACCGCGGCGATGAACGCTGCCGCTGACCGTGGCCGCCTATCGGGGTCCGTC
>DASPQV010000031.1:0-49924 GCA_035624785.1 Binatia bacterium
AGCCCCAGGCGGAGGTTGGCCGCCTGCACCGCCTGGCCGGCGGCGCCCTTGACCAGGTTGTCGATGGCCGCGGTTACCACCAGGCGCAGGGAGCGAGGGTCCCGGCTGAAGCCCAGGTCGCAGCGGTTGGTGCCGGTGACCAGGCGGGGGTCGGGGTGGCGGTGCAGGCCATGGGCCTGCTTGACGACCCGGAGGAACGGCTCCGCGGCGGTGGCGGCGCGCAGCATCCGCCACACTTCCCTCTCCTCCAGCGGGTCGCGCAGCCAGAGGTGAGCGGTCACCAGGATGCCCCGGACCGCCTCCACGGAGGTGACGCTCAGGGCCACCTCCCCGACCTCCCCGAGGGCGGCCAGCTCCTGGAGGATCTCGGCGCTGTGGCGGTGTCCGGTCGGCGAGAAGCTGTGCATCGCGCCGCTGCGGTGGGGGTGATGGGAGGTCGGGCTCGGTTCCGAGCCAGCCGCCGAGGAGCCGACCAGAGCGTCGACGACGATGGGCAGGCGGGGGTCGACCACCCCCTCGCGCACCATCGGAGCCAGGGCGAGGATGGCGGCGGTGGCCACGCAGCCCCCGATGGCGAGCCGGTCGCTGCCGCTGATCTCGGCGCGGTGCAGCTCGGCCAGTCCGCTGGTGAAGCTGCTCAGCAGCTCCGGGCGGGGGTGGACCCAGCCGTACCAGGTCGGGTAGTCGTCGGGGTTGTGGAGCCGGAAATCCGCGGACAGGTCGACGACGATCCGGGCCAGACCGCACAGCTCGTCGATCCGCGGCGCCGTGTCCCCGTGGCGGAGCGCGCTGAAGAGGATGTCGACCGGCTCCAGGGCGGTCCATGCCGAGAAACGCAGATCGGTGCGCCCCCGCAGCTGGGGATGCACCGCGGCCACCGGCCTGCCCGCCAGCCGCTCCGAGGCCACCTGGGTCACCTCGATGCCGGGATGCCAGGAGAGGAGCCGGAGCAGCTCACCGCCGGCGTAGCCGGCGCCGCCGGCCACCGCGGCCCGGGCAGGGCGGTGAGCGGCGATCTCCGGACCGTTCACGGCCGCACGCCCTGGGCGGGACGGCGGGATGCCCTCATCGGGCGAGCTCCGCCAGGGCCTCGGCGAGCACCTCGGTGGCCCGCTCCACCTCGGCCACCTCGACGGCCTCGTCGGGGGTGTGGTCGAGATGGGAGTCCCCGGGACCGTAGGCGACCGCGGGGCACCTCCACCGGGGGACCAGCAGGTTCATGTCGGCGGTGCCGGTCTTCAGCTTGTGCCGGGGGGTTCCACCCTGGCGCCGGATCGCATGTCCCAGCGCGTGGGCCAGCCGGCTGTCCCTGGCCGTGTGCACCGCGTCGACGGCGAACTGGATGAGCAGCTCCGCCGGCCCCCGGCGTGCGTCCAGCCAGGGGAGCACCGCCGGGGTGCCCATCTCCGGGGGCAGCCGGAGCTGGATGCTGGCGGTGGCGCTCTCGGTGAGCCCGGTGCCTGCCACGGCCAGGCCGGTGACCCGGAGATCGGCGCTGCGGAATGGCGTCAGGCCTGCGTTGCGCCGGTCCAGCTCCTCCTGCAGCCCGGCGAGCAGCCGCACCAGGCGGTCGCCGACCGTGGGTTCGGGGGCGGCCCGGTGGCGCAGGGCGTCCTCCAGGCGGAGCTCAGCCCGGACGATGCCCCGGTAGCCGACCGTGACCGCGTCCCATCCACTCGGCTCGAGCACGATCAGGCACTCGGGGGCGGGCCGGGTCGCCACCTGCCGGGCGCCCCGCGAATCCCCCTCCTCGTCGATGCAGCCGACCACGGTGAAGCGCGTTCCGGAGCCGCGGGGCTGGCGGACCACGGCGCCGATCGCCGCCGCCAGCGGGCCCTTGGCGTCGACGGCGCCCCGCCCGTGGATCCAGCCCGCCTCGGTCCGCGGGGGGATGGTGCCGGCGACGGTGTCGAGGTGGCCGAGCAGCATCACCTCCCGGGGGCCGCGGCCCCAGACCGCGACGACGTCACCGGCGGGATCGATCTCGGCGTCGAAGCCGAGGCCCTCGAGGCGCTCCCGGAGCGCCGCCGCCAGGCGCCACTCGCTCCCGGTGGGGCTGGGGATGGCCAGCATCTCGAGAAGCAGCGCGGAGGCGGTGACGGTGCGCTCGGCGGCCGCGACGGTGTTCAAGGCACCTGCGCGGCGGAGCCGCCACCGTTCACGAGGCCGCCCTCACGTCGATGGCCCGCTCGGCGACCGCCAGCACGTGGTCGGCGATCCGGCCCGGGATGTCCACCCCGGTGGTGGTGATGCTGTTCCGGAACTCCATGGTGTGGTTGACCTCGCAGACCAGGAGCTCGTCGCTCCTCTCCAGCAGGTCGACGGCGACGACGCCCCCGCCCACGGCCTCGGCGGCGCTCCGGGACAGCCGGTCGATCTCGGCGGTGACCGCGCAGTTCGACGCCTGGCCGCCCCGCGCCGTGTTGGTGATCCAGTGGTCGGAGCGGCGGTAGATGGCGCAGATGGTCTCCCCGCCGACCACGAAGCTGCGGATGTCCCGCCCCGGCTTGTCGATGTGCTCCTGGAGGTAGAAGACGGAGTCCTGGGCGCTCCCCAGCTGGTGCTTGTGCTCCACCACCGCCTCGGCGGCGTCACGGTCATTGAGCCGGGCCACCATCCGGCCCCATGACCCGACCGGCGGCTTGATCACCACCGGGTAGCCGAGGACCTCGGCGGCACGGAGCGCCGCCTCGGGGGTGAAGGCGACCAGGGTGCGCGGGCTGGGCACGCCGCGCGCCGCCAGGGCAGCGCTGGTGGCCACCTTGTCGCCGCAGGTCGCCACCACCCGGGCCGGGTTGACGGTGGCCACCGCGCGAGATTCCAGGACGCGCAGCGAGGCCAGCGCTCGGGACTGGCTCAGGCTGCGGTCGAGCACAACGTCCCAGGCGGGCGGCCCCGAGCCCGCCAGGTCCAGGACCACCTCGGAGTCGTCGATCCTCTCGGGCTCGACGCCCCGGTCGCGAAAGGCCTGGAGGAGCAGCTTCTCCTCGACCCGGATCCGCGAGCAGAGCATGCCGATCCGAGGGGTCGTGGCCTGGACCCGGACGCCTGGCGTCACTCCCCCCAGTCCTCCTCCTCGGGCGGGGCCACCTCGAGCCGCGCCGGAGCGAGGCTGGCAACCTCGAGATCAGCGCCGCACTCGGTGCAGGTGATGATCTCACCCACCTCCGTGTCGCTCCCCAGCGCGACCTGGGCGTCGCACTCGGGGCAGGGAGCCGATTGAGCCATGGTTCAGATCACCTCCTCGATCGCGGCCCAGCCACCGGTCCTGATCAGCTCGACCAGCGAGCCGGCCTCGCTGATCCGGCGCGCCACCGCGGACGGCGGCTCGCCCTGGTAGGCACGGCCATGGGCGCGGATATTCCCGCGCAGTATGTCGACCTCGACCTGGTCACCGTCCTCCACCGCCTGGTACAGCTCGGGGCAGCGGATCACCGGGAGCCCGAGGTTGACCGCGTTGCGGTAGAAGATGCGGGCGAAGGATCGCGCCACCACCGCGCCGATCCCGGCGGCCTTGATGGCCAGGGGAGCGTGCTCCCGCGAGCTACCGCAGCCGAAGTTGCTCCCCGCCACGATCAGGTCTCCCGGACGGACCGCGTCGGCGAAGCCGGGGCGGTGCTCGACGAAGCAGGCGCGGGCGAGCGCCGCCGGATCGGTGGTGAGGTTGTAGCGGCCGGGCATGATGGCGTCGGTCGAGACGCCGTCGCCGAACCGGAAGACGCGGGCCATTCAGAGCTCCTCCCGTGGATCGGCGATCGCCCCGGCCAGGGCGGACGCGGCCGCCACCAGCGGGTTGGCCAGGTAGATCTCGGCCTCCGGGCTGCCCATCCGGCCCGGATAGTTGCGCATGCTGGTGGAGAGGGCGCGCTCGCCGGGGCCGAGGGTCCCGTGCTGGCGGCCCAGACAGGGACCGCACCCCGCCGCCATCACCACCGCCCCGGCGCGCACGAAGGTGTCGATGTAGCCGCGCTGCAGGGCGAGAAGGTAGGTGCGGCGGCTCCCCGGCACGACGATGGTCCGGGTCTCCGGGTGCACCTGGCGTCCCTCCAGAAGCGTGGCGGCGGTCGCCAGGTCCTCGATCCTGCCGTTGGCGCAGCTGCCGATGAACACCTCGTCGAGGCGGGTGCCGGCCAGCTCGGAGAGGGGCCGGACGTTGTCGATCGCTGGCGGCTCGGCCACCTGGGGCTCGAGACCGGTGGCGTCGATGGTCAGCGTGTCCCGGTAGCGGGCGCCGCTGGCGCGCAGCTCCCCGCCGTCGGGGAGCCCCAGGTAGGCCCAGGTGGCGGCGTCGACCTCGCAGAGGCCGCACTTGGCGCCGAAGTCGACCGACATGTTGGCCAGGGTCAGACGCTCCGACATCCCCATGGAGCTCACCGCCGGCCCGGCCCACTCGACCGACAGGTAGTTGGCCCCCTCCGCGCCCAGCCGGCGGATGACGTGGAGAGCCAGGTCCTTGGCCTGCACCGCGCGGGGAAGCTCGCCGTGGACCTCGACGCGGAGGGTCTCCGGCACCCGGAACCATGAGCGCCCGGTGGCCATGGTGACGCCGATGTCCGTCGATCCCATGCCGGTCGCGAAGCAGCCCAGGGCTCCGTAGGTGGTGCTGTGGGAGTCAGCTCCAACCACGATCCCGCCAGGCCGGACGAATCCTTGCTCCACCATCACGACGTGGCAGATCCCCTCGGCGAGCAGGTTGCGGACCTGGTTGCGCGTCGCGAACTCACGGATGCGGCGGTGCAGCTCGCTGGCGGCGACGCTGTTGGAGGGGAAGACGTGGTCGAAGCTGAAGACGGTCCGCTCCGGGTTCCAGAGCGGCATCCCCAGGCTCTCGAAGGCCTCGATGGCCAGCGGGCCGGTGACGTCATGGGCCATGACGCAGTCCACCTCGGCGACCACGGTCTGCCCGGCGCGCACCCGCCGCCCCAGGCGGCGGCTCAGGATCTCCTCGACCAGCGTTCCCATTTCTCTCAAGCTCTCCTCGATCAGGCGGGCGAAGCCCAGCTGACCAGCAGTCCGTCCACCTCGTCGTCGTCGAGCGGCCCGGCGTCGGCGCGCCGCTTGATCTCCGCGGTCAGCGCCGCCAGCTGATCCTCGTCGAGGACCACGCCGAGCGCTCCGGCCCGGTGCCGGATGGCGTTGCGCCCCACCAGCCGGTGGCCCCTCAGGATTCGCCGATCAAGACCAAAGCGGGCCGGCTCCAGGGCCTCGTAGCTGCGCGGGTCACGGAGCACCGCGTTGCTGTGCAGGCCGGCCTTGTGGGTGAAGGCGAACTGAGCGGTGATCGGGGAGTTGAAGGGGACCTCGATGCCGCAGATGGCGGCGACCCGGGCATCGAGGCGGGGCAGGACCGCCAGGTCGTATCCGCTGATCAGCTCGGGACATGCCGTCCCCATCCGGGCGATCAGGCCCGACAGGGAGGCGATGCCGTTGCGCTCGCCGATGCCGAGGACGGTGGTGTCCACATGGGTGGCGCCGGCCTCGACGGCGGCCAGGGCGTTGGCCACGGCGCAGCCGGTGTCGTTGTGGCCATGGAACTCGATGTCGCAGCGGACGGTCCGCCGCACCAGCGAGACCAGCTGCTCCACCTGCCGGGGGGTGGCGATGCCGACGGTGTCGGCGATGCCGACGCGGTCGGGCCGGCATCGGTCCACGGCCCGGTAGACGGCGAGGACCTCCTCGCGATCGCTCCGGAAGGCGTCCTCGCAGCTGAACCGCACCTCGCGGCCGGCCCGGCGGACATGCCGGACCACCCGGCAGGCGATCTCCACCACCTCGTCGAGGGAATGGCCGTGGCTGGCCAGGCGGAGGATGTCGGAGGTCGCGAAGAGGACGTTGACCCCGTCCACCCCGCAGGCCAGAGCCAGATCGACGTCCTCGATGCGGCAGCGGGTGTGGGTGAGGATCCGGGCCCGGGGGCGGGCGGCGACCGCGGCGCGGAGATCGGCCTCAGACTGGGGCGAGGCGGCCGGCGAGGTCATCTCGACGTGGTCGACCCCGAACTCGTCGAGCAGCCCGAGGATCTCCAGCTTCTCGGCGGTGGTGAAGTGCGCGCCGGCGAACTGCTCGCCCTCGCGCAGAGTGGTGTCGACGATGGCCATCGGTGGGGTTGCTCTCATCGCGGCACCTCCCCATCGGGAGGGGCGGCGGCTGCGCCCGCCTCCACATGCGGGGGCCCAAGGGCGGCGAGCACCGCGCTGGCGACCTCCGAGGTGGTGGCGGCGCCGCCCAGGTCGTGAGTGCGGATCCCGGCAGCGAGGGCCGCGTCGACCGCGGACCTGACCTCCGCGGCGGCGTCCGGGAGACCCAGGGAGTGCTCGAGGAGCAGGGCGGCGCTGAGGATGGCGCCGAGCGGGTTGGCGAGGCCGCGGCCGGCGATCTCCGGGGCGCTGCCATGGATGGGCTCGTAGAGAGCGGGGCCGCCGGCGGGGTTGAGGCTCGCCGAGGCCATCAGGCCGAGCGAGCCGCTGATCGCCGCCGCCTCGTCGCTGAGGATGTCGCCGAGCAGGTTCTCGGTGACCACCACGTCGAGGCGCGACGGCTCGACCAGCATCCGGAACGCGAAGCTGTCGACCAGGGAATGCTCGACGCTCAGGTCGGGGTTGGCGGCGGCGAGCTCGGTGGCGACGTCGCGCCAGAGCCTTCCGCTCCAGAGCGCGTTGGCCTTGTCCACCGAGACCAGGCGCCGCCGCCGGCGCCGGGCCAGGCCGAGCGCGAAGCCGACCACCCGGCTGATCTCGGCCCGGCTGTAGGCGATGGTGTCGTGCGCCGATTCGGCTATGCCCTCGCCGGACCGGCCGTGCTCGCCGAAGTAGGCCCCGCCGGTCAGCTCCCGGACGATCACGAAGTCGGTTCCCGCGGTCACCTCGGGACGGAGCGGGCCGCGGCCGGCAAGGGCCGGGAATGCCCGCACCGGCCGGAGGTTGATGGCGAGACCCAGCTCGCGGCGGAGGCGGAGGGTGGCGGCCCCGGGACGATCGTCGCCCCGCAGGTGATCCCAGCGCGGCCCTCCCGCCGCCCCGAGGAGGACGGCGTCGGCCTCCCGGCAGAGCTGCAGGGTGCCGGCGGGAAGCGGGCTGCCCTCGGCCTCGATGGCGGCGCCGCCGACCAGCCGCTCGGCGATCTCCAGGTGCAGGCCCCGCGAAGATGCGACGCGCTCCAGCACGGCCACGGCCGGGGCGGTGACCTCCGGCCCGATGCCGTCGCCGGGCAGGACACAGATCCGGGTGGGTCGGCTCTGTGGATTGCTCATGGCACTCCCGTGTGATCGCGCTGGCTGCTCTGGATAAACGAAGAGGGCTCCCTCGCTCGTGGGGAGCCCTCTTTCCGCCGGGCGGCTGGAGCGCCTTGCGGCGCGCGCCTCTACTTGGTTCCGGCGGGGGCCCCTGCGAGGGGTTTGCGACCGGCGAGCCGTTTCGAGGCGAGCGCGATGAGCACGGTCGGGCAAGCATAGGGGTGGCGCCTCCGCCGCGTCAACCCGGCTGAGGGGCACGAATGAGGCTCGGCTAAGGGCCGGCGGCGCTTCGCTACACTCAGGCCACGTGGACCTGAGCCTCCGCCGCGCGCTCGCCGGCGCCCTCGGTGAGGACGCCGTCACCCTGGACGGCGCGGTCATCGCCCCGTCCGGCGCCGAGGGGGTTGCCGAGGTTCTCCGTCTCGCCCAGGAGCACGGCATCCGGCTGCGCATCACCAGCGGTCAGGCTGCCGGGGTCGAGGTCCCGGCGGGCGTGTCGGTGCTGAGCCTGAGCCGGCTCGCCGCTATCACCGTCGATCCGAGGAACGGTGTCGCCAGGGCCGAGGCCGGGGTGACCCTGGACGTGCTGCGGGCGTCCCTGGCCGATGCCGGGGTCACCGTGGCGGCGTTGCCGGCCAGCCCCAGCTCTGAGCACGTCGGCTCGCTGATCGCCCGCGGCGAGGTCCCCCGCCGCAGCCTGACCGGGATCGAGGCCGTCCTGCCGGGCGGCGACACCATCCGGCTGGGCGGGTCGGTGCTCAAGGACGTGGTCGGCTACGACGTTGCGTCCCTGCTGCTCGGCTCGTGGGGCCGGCTGGCCGCGATCGTGGCGGTCCACCTGCGCCTGGTGCCGGCGGGCATCCGCCCACCGGCGGCGGAGCCCGGAGGGCAGCGCGCCGGCGATGGCGTGAGCGCCGTCTTCGACCCCCAGGGGATACTCGTCGGTGCCTAGCCAATTTGGGCCAGAGTTGGCCCAAACCAGGATGACCCCGCGACCGGGGCGCCGGAATCGCGGCTAGCGTGGTCATCAGCCTCCGGCCGGTCATCGGTCGCGCTCAGCTGGGCCGCCGGCTGCGACGCTTCTGGCGCGAGTACACGCGGATGAGGACGGCCATCTTCTTCCTGATCGGCCTGGTGCTGATGGTGGCGGTTGGCGCGGTGGTGCCTCAGGACCAGACCTCGGACCCCACCCAGGTGCAGCAGTTCCTGTCCGCCAACTCACACCTCAACGCGCTGGCCAGCGCCGTCGGCTTCCCGCTCACCCAGGTGTATGTGTCGGTCGATTTCTTCATCCTCCTGGCCAGTCTCTTCATCGCTCTGGGCGCCTGCGTGATCGGTCGCGGACAGGCCCTCATCCGCCGCACCGTCCGCGGACACCCGCGCAACTCCCAGTACTGGGGGGAGTGGTTCTCGTGGCTGTTCCACTCATCCTTCTTCCTGCTCCTGGTCGCCGTCGTCTTCGGCAAGGCGACCGGTTTCCAGGGCCTGATGGTGATAGTCGAAGGTCAGACCGTCTCCGAGGCCAGGAGCGACTACGCGACGCTCCAGGAGGGCCTGCTCTTCAACGGGCAGCACCGGGACTTCCAGCTCCGCCTCGACAAGTTCACGGTGCAGTACCAGCCTGACGGCGCGGCGAGCACCTACGACAGCCGGGTCACGGTTCTGGATCACGGCCGAAGCGTGCTCACCAAGAGCATCCAGGTCAACGACTACCTGAACTACGACGGCATCCACTTCTACCAGGAGGACTATGGCTGGGCGCCCGAGGTGGTGATCACCAACCCGGCCGGACGGGTCGTCTTCGACGGCCCGATCGAGGTCTTCGGGGACAACTACAGCGTGCAGAGCGGTGTCCTCAAGGTCCCGGACTTCGACTACACACCACCGGGGAGCGGGCAATCCCTCCAGCTCGGCGCCAACACCCTCTTCATGCCCGACGCGCTCGACGTCCCGTCGGTCAACGGCAGCGGAGAGCTGACCGGGCTCACCGTCCAGCCGGGCGGCCTCAGCCCTGACAACCCGGTGCTCCAGCTCCAGTTCTTCGCCGGCAACCTCGGCCTCAACTCGGGCCAGCCGCAGAACGTCAACACGCTCGACACCAGCCAGATGGCGCCGCTTGGGAACGGAGCTCCCGTCGATGTCACGGTGGGCCAGACCGCCGCGGTGCCCTTCACCACCGCCGGTGGCAAGACGGCCAGCTTCACGGTGAGCGTCCCGGCGCTCCAGCAGTACACCGTCCTCATGGCCAACTACGACAACGGCGTCCCGCTGGTCTACGCCAGCTTCGTCCTGATCCTGCTGGGGATAACCGGCAAGCTGTATCTCAAGCCGCTGCTGGAACGCCGGGAGCGCCGGCTCCGGATCAGCGTTGCGGCGGACCCCATCCGGGCTACCTCGGACCACGACCCCGGGAGCCGGCCCGGGGGGGCCGGACCCGAGCTGCTCGGGCCGCCGCAGCTCGGCCTGGTCGGGCCAGGGCAGCGGGTCGGGTCAGGCCTGGCGCCCCGCTCCGGCAGGGCAGCTGGCGGGCGGACATCCCGCGCCGCGGAGCCTGCCGGAAGCGTCAGGCGTGAGAAACGTCGGACGCCGGCGACGGGGCCGCGGCGGCGTCCAGGGTCGCCGGGGGCAGGTACTTGATGTCGACGAGCCGCCGGCGGTCGTAGTCGAGGGCCAGCAGCCCTCCCTTGGCGCACTGGAGCCGGTGGAGCGCCCAGGCGGGACGCCCCAGGCTGCGGATCCAGAAGGCCTGGATCGGGTCGCCGTGACTGACGCCCACCCCCTCGCTCCCGGGCTCAGCGTCGAGCAGCAGGAAGAGTGCCCGCTCCACCCTGGCCGCCATCTCCCTGACCGTCTCGTCGCGCCGCAGCAGTCCGGGAGACGCCATGTGGACCCACCAGAGCGGCCGCCGCCAGGGCACCTGGGCATAGCCCACACCCTGGAGGTAGCGGCTGAACCGCGCCTCGACCAGGTCGGGGTCGGGGACGACCTCCGGAGCGTCGAGATGACCCGCGATGATGGCGGCGGTCTGGCGGGCGCGCTCCAGGGGGCTGGTACGGATCGTCCGGATTGGGCGCCCGCTCAGATACCGGCCGATGGCGTGGGCCTGGGACACCCCCTTGGCGCTCAGCCCGAAGCCGGGCAGGTATCCGTAGAGGACGCGCCGCGGGTTCTCGACGTCGCAGTGGCGCACCAGGTAGAGGCGGACCGGTGGCGGCACGCGGCCGATGGTACGGCGAAACAACCCGCCTGCCAGAGGGATCGCGGGGTGCCGCAGGCCTCTCACAAATCGGTGACGGCGCCGTTTGGTCCTATTGACGCTCCGGCACGATCTGGTAAGCAAGCCCCGTTCGCGAGGCTCACACCCATCCGGTCCCGCCGCTGCGGCCCGCCGCCGGGCGCCACGGCCATGCCGGGCATCGGGAGAACAGAGTGGCCGTCAGCGCCCAGCGGCGACGCCGCATTCTGGTCGCCGTGGTGGCGGCCCTGATCGCCGCCGGCGCCTTCGTGCTGGCTCTCACCTACTACGGGAAGTCAGTCTCCAGCAACCCCAGCGGGACCCTGACCCCCACCGCAACGCCGGCTCCCAGCACGGTCGTGGTGGTGGCCAGCAGCACCATCGAGCAGGGCCAGCCGCTGACCGCCGCCAATCTCAAGACTGCGGCGGTGCCGACCTCCGAGCTCAGCCCCCTGGTGGCCCTGGGTGGCACCGACTACACGTCGGTCGCCTCGCTGACCAAGACCCCGGAGTACGCGCTGCAGGCCATCCCCGCCGGGATGCCGGTGCTCAGCTCGATGCTGACCACCAGCTCGACGGGGCCGGTGGCATCCACTCCGGCGATCCCGGGCACCGACTTCACCATCCCCAACGGCTATGTCGGTGTGTCGCTTCCGTACACGACGGCGTCGAGCCAGGGTGAGATGGACGGGGATGGCACCGGCGGCTACATCGTGGCCGGCGACCGGATCGACATCCTCGCCGAGGTGGACCCGATCAACCCCACCACCGGCCAGCTCACCGGCCTGATGGGGACCATGTACTGGGCGTACCAGAACGTCCTGGTGCTGGCGGTGGGCGCGCCGAGCGCGACGTCGGCGCCCGCTCCCAGCCCGTCAGCATCGGCAGCAGCAAGCCCCTCCAGCGCCCCGGTGGCGACCGGAACTGGCGGCCTGATCATGGTGGCGGTGCCTCAGCAGGACGGCGCCGCGCTCACCTTCATGAAGGACGCCAAGAACGTCTTCCTCCAATACCTCATCGTGGCCAAGGGTGACTACCTGCCCTCGGGCACGCCGGGGCCGGCGCCGATAACTGGACCGGGCTCCGCAGGGCAGCCTCAGCCGATCAGCGCGGGCAACGTCAACACCTTCTACGGAGGCTGAGGGCCGCAGGGCCCGGTTGAGCCGCCATGACGTCGAGCACGATCCTGATCCTCGGCGGGGCGGGGGCGGTGGCGCTCTTCATCGGCGTCATCGTGGCCATCCTGCCCGGCTCCGACTCCATGCTGCACAGCCGGCTCAAGCACCTGGAGGACCTGGTCCCGCTCGGTCCCCAGGCGGAGGAGAAGCCGGAGCGCGACATGGTGGAGCAGCTCCGCCATGGCGTTCAGACGGTCATCGGCGCCCGGTTCGAGCGCACCGAGCGGGGCAACAAGCTGGCCGACCGGCTGGCCCGCGCCGACATCAAGCTGCGACCGACCGAGTGGGTGATCATCCGGCTCGGCGTCGCCGCCGTGGTCGGCGCCATGGTCCTGCTCCGGTTCCAGGCGATGATCGCCTTCGTACCCGGCGCCGTGGCCGGCTACCTGGGCGCCGAGCTCTTCCTCCGCTACCGGCAGTCGAAGCGGGTCGCGGCCTTCAACAAGCAGCTGTCACCGGCCATCCAGCAGATCTCCAGCTCGATCAAGGCGGGGTACACGTTCGCTCAGGCCATCGACCTGGTGGCCAAGAACACCCCGGCTCCGATGGGCTCGGAGCTGGGGCGGGTGGTCCGTGAGGTGCAGCTCGGGCTGCCCATGGGCGAGGCGCTCAACCGGATGGTGAGGCGCAACGACTCCGAGGATCTCCGGCTGATGCTCATCGCCGTCCAGATCCAGCAGCAGGTCGGCGGCAACCTGGCCCAGGTGCTCGACACCATCGAGTTCACGGTTCGGGAGCGGATCCGCATCAAGGGGGAGATCAAGGCGCTCACCGGCCAGGCGCGGGCGTCGGGCTGGGTCCTGATCATCCTGCCCTTCGCGATGACCGGGATCCTGGCGATGGTCGCCCCGACGTACTTCGACCCCATGTTCCACAAGACCGCCGGTTTCGTGCTCTTCGGGATCGCCTTCGTGATGATCGTGCTGGGGTACGGGGTCATCCGCAAGATCGTGAACGTCAAGGTATGAGCAGCGGCCAGATTCTGATGCTTGCGGCCGGCGTCGCGGTCGCCATCGGGACCTTCCTGTGTGTCTGGTTTCTGGCCTCCGGAGCCCAGGGCACGAGCCTCCTGGAGCAGCGGCTGGCCAGTCTTCCCGACGCCACCGCCTACGACATCGACCTGGTCACCGGAGAGTTCACCCAGCCGTTCTTCGAGCGCGCCCTGCTGCCGATCCTGGCCGGCATCGGCCGGGTCGTGGCCCGCCGCACCAAGGAGGGTCAGCTCCAGCAGCTTCGCAAGCTCGTGGCCAAGGCTGGGTCCCGCCAGCGGCCGGAGTCGGTGCTGGCGCTGCGGCTGATCCTGCCGTTCGTCTTCGGCGCCGTCGGCTTCCTGCTGGCCCAGCTGGTCGCCTCCAGCGTCGCCCCCCCGGAGAACTACGCGCTTCCCATCGGCGGGGCGGTGCTCGGCTTCATGTGGCCGACGTTCTCGCTGCAGCGCAAGGCCAAGAAGCGGGCGAGCGAGATCCGGCTGTCCATGCCCGGCGTCCTCGACCTGCTCACCGTGTGCATGGAGGCGGGGCTCACCCTGGACATGGCGATGATGCGGGTGACCGAGAGCGACAAGAGCCTGCTCTCCCAGGATCTCCAGAAGATGCTCAACGAGATCCGTCTTGGCCGCCCCCGCGGTGAGGCCCTGCTGGCCCTCGCGGAGCGTGACGATGTCGAGGAGCTCACCGGTTTCGTCCGTGCCGTGGTCCAGGCCGAACCCCTCGGGGTGAGCGTGGTCAACGTGCTCCGGATCCAGTCGGAGGAGCTGCGTCGGATTCGCAAGCAACGCGCCGAGGAGGCGGGCCACCGGGCGCCCGTGCTCATGCTCCTGCCGATGATGGGCTGCATCTTCCCCTGCATCTTCATCGTCCTGTTGGGCCCGGCGGCCGTCAACCTGTTCTTCTCGCACTGACCAGCAGTGCGGCAAGGCGCTCGGCGAGGAGGTGGGGGACGAACCGCTGGTGGCTCGCCAGCATCTCCTCGGATGTCCACCAGCGGTGCTCAGGGACCAGGTGCGCGGGCTCCGCGCCGGCGGCGGGCGCAAGCTGCGGGCTGACCACCCGGACCAGGAAGTACACCTCGAGATGGCGCTCCAGGACACCTTCCCAGCGGAAGTCGGCGGCACGCCGCAGCACGGGCGGGGGCAGCTGCTTCGGATCGACCTGCAGACCGGTCTCCTCGAGAAGCTCGCGAGCCACCGCCTGAGCGGCCGTCTCGCCCGGCTCGATGGCGCCCCCCGGGCAGTACCACCACGCGTCGGGCGGGTCGATCCGTCGCGATGGCGGGCGCGCCGTCCATCCTGAGGCCGCGTTGCCGCTGGACGACCCTGGCGGCGATGCGCGGGCCCGGAAGAGCAGGACCCGGCCGAGGTCATCCACCAGCAGCGCGCGCGCCACTTTCCTCACCGTCTTCGGCTCGCGAGCTGGCCTGGGCATCGGCTCGACCTCCTGCCGCGGCGAGGGGCCATGGCTCCCGCGTCCCGCGCCGCCGCGGTCGCCCAGGACACCACTCAGAGTGTGATCTCGCCCGCCTCCCCTCGCATCCCTCAGAATCCACGCGGGTGGGACGGGGCGGCCGCTGATTGGACGGCCGTCCTGGGCTGGATCGGGTGGCTGAGGTGACATCACCATGCCGGAGCTGAAGGTGCGGACCAATGGTCGCGAGCTGGTGCTCAGCGATACCCGCTCCCTGCTTCTCGGCCGGGACCAGTCGGCCGACCTCCGCTACCAGGACCATCGGGTTTCGCGCCGCCACGCCGCGATCCGCTTCGATGGCCAGCGCTGGGTGCTCGAGGACCTGGGCAGCAGCAACGGCACCTATCTGAACGGGGCTCGGATCGCCAGCCAGCCGGTCACCGGCCCCCTGGTGCTGCGGCTCGGCGACCCCTTCGACGGGCCCGAGGTCGAGCTGGAACCGCTGGCCACCGCTGGGGCGGTGCCGCCCCCGGCGGGCCGCGCCATCCCCGCGCCCCCCGTGGCGCCGCCCAGCCCGCTCGTGGCGGCCACCCCGCCAGGATCCCCCTGGGGGGGCGGGCCACCATCGGGACCCCTGGCGGGCGCCGGCGCGCCGGCGCCGACCGGTCCAGCCGCGCCCGCGCCCCCGCCGGCGGAGATGACCGCGGCCCTGGACCGCGCCCCGGGCGGCGCTGAGGAGGGAGCCGACCTCGGCACCACCGTCGCCGTCCACCCACTCCGCAGCGCGATGGTGCGGATGGGCCGGGCGCCGGGCAACGAGATCGTGCTCGCCGACCCCCATGTCTCCCGGGTCCATGCCGAGCTGCGCTGGGACGACCGGCAGGGGTGGCTGGTCACCGACCTGGGCAGCCACAACGGCACCTACGTCAACGGTCACCGGGTGGCCACCGCCCCGCTGCGAGAGGGGGACGTCATCACCGTCGGGCGCCGGCACCTCCGGATGCTGCGCGGTGCCCTCGAGGAACACGAGAGCGGCGACGTCCGGCTCGACGCCATCGACCTGTCGGTGGTCACCCCGGAAGGCAAGGCGCTCCTCCAGCACGTGTCGCTGACAGTCGAGAAGGGAGCCTTCGTCGGTGTCGTCGGCCCCAGCGGTGCCGGCAAGACCACTCTGCTCAATGCCCTCACCGGCTTCCGGCCCGCCGACCAAGGCACCGTCCTCTATGGCGGCCGCAACCTCTACGCCGAGTACGAGGAGATGCGCCGTCGCATCGGCTACGTGCCCCAGGACGACATCGTCCACTCCCAACTGACCGTGCGCCGGGCGCTGGGCTACGCGGCCGAGCTGCGCTTCCCCCGGGACGTGGCCAACGCCGAGCGGGAGCGGCGGGTCGAGGAGGTGATGAGGGAGCTCGCCCTGGCGGAGCGGGCCGACCTGGTCATCGAGAAGCTCTCCGGAGGGCAGCGGAAGCGGGTCAACATCGGGGTCGAACTGCTCACCAAGCCATCCCCACTCTTCCTCGACGAACCCACCTCGGGGCTCGACCCCGGGCTGGAGCGCGGCATGATGACACTGCTCCGTGATCTGGCCCGGGGCGGCCGGACCGTGATCGTGGTCACCCACGCCGTCCAGAGCCTCAATCTCTGCGACCGGGTGCTGGTGCTCGCCACCGGCGGCCGGGTCGCCTTCTATGGCCCGCCCGATGCCGCCCTCAGCTACTTCGGCAAGCCGGGGTTCGTGGAGGTGTTCGAGGCCCTGGAGACCGCCCCCGATGCCCCTTGGGACCAGCGCTTCTGGGCCAGCCACGAGTACGCGACCTATGTCGCCAGGCCCCTCGCCGCGCTCCAGGCCCCGCCGCCCCGGGCCCCGCGCGCCCCCAACGCCCCCCAGCCGCCGCGGGACTGGCCACGGCAGACCTGGATCCTGCTGCGCCGCTACGTCGCCACCCTGGTCTCCGACCGGAGCACCCTGTTGCTGCTCCTCGGGGAGGCGCCGGCGCTCGGCCTGATCATGCTGCTGGCGATCAGCTCGGGCACCTTCGACCCCACCGTCCGCCGGCACGCACTGGCCCAGACCGGGGTGACCATCCTGGTCCTGGTGATGACCATGACCGGGCTGATCAACGCCATCCGCGAGGTGGTCAAGGAGGCCCCGACCTACCGCCGGGAGCGCTTCATCGGCCTGTCCATCCCCGCCTACATCCTCTCCAAGCTCGCCGTCCTCGGTCCTCTCACCGTGATCCAGGCGATCATCGTGGTCCTCATCGGGTTCGCCGACCAGAGCGGCCCCGACAGGGTCGGGCTGATCATCGACGCGATCCTGTCCGGGCTGGCGGCGGTCGCCCTGGGGCTGATGATCTCTGCCTGGATGCGCTCGACCGACAAGGCGATCTACGTTCTGCTCCTGGTCCTGGTCGCCCAGCTGGTGATGGCCATGCCCATCCTCGACCTGGCCCACAAGGCGGTGGTCGGGCAGCTCAGCTGGCTGTTCAGCGCGCGCTGGGGGGTTGACGCGGTGGCGTCGACCGTCAACCTCAACGCGCTCCAGCCGATGGGCTTCCCGCCCGCGCCGACCCCGGAGTGGGCCCACGGGTTCTGGCCGTGGTCGGGAGAGATCCTGATGCTGATCGGGCTCACCGCCGCCTTCATCGGCGCCGCGATGTGGCTGCTCCGCCGCCAGGACCCGACCCTGCTCACCGCGCCGCCCCAGGCGGTCCGGCCGGCCGCCGCCCAGGTCCAGCCCGCCGCCGCCCGCTGAGCTCGCGGGGGCATCGCCCGCGCATGTCAGCGTCTTCCCGGGGGCCTGCGGGGGCAGCGCCCGCGCATGTCAGCGTCTTCCCGGGGGCCTGCGGGGCAGCGCCCGCGCATGTCAGCGTTTTCCCGGGGCCTGCGGGGCAGCGCCCCCGCATGTCGGCGTCTTCCCGGGCCTGCGGGGGCAGCGCCCCCGCATGTCAGCCCTTGGTGTAGTTGATGGTGCCGGTGAGGCTCTCGCCGCTGCTCGAGCCGCTCTCGTGGAGGGTGAGGCTGGTCCCGCTGCAGGTGTAGGTCTCGCTGGCGCCGCTGGGGGGTACCGCGCTCTGGCTGACCTGGCTACCGTTCTCGAAGGTGGTGGCGGTCTCGTTGCCCGAGGGGTTGGAGAGCGTCAGGGTGGGGGAGGAGGCGAGGGCCGTGTAGGTGAGCTGTCCGGTGAGCTGGATCGAGATGGTGTCACCCGCGGTGTCCGTCCCCTGGTAGGGTTGGCTGCCGGTCAGCTTGTCGGTGAGGGTACCGCTCGAGCTGAAGGTGAGCACCTCGCCGCCCCCGCCGCTCAGGCTGACCTGCTCGCCCTGGATGTTGAGGTTGACGTTGCTGCTGTCCTGGGCCACCCAGGTGCCGGCCAGGCAGGCGTCGCCCAGGGCGCCACCGTTCGTCCCCGGCCCCGAGCCCCGGGTGGCCAGCACGATGACGATGATGAGCACCACTGCCAGGGCTGCGGCCCCAACTGCCAGGCCCCGGGGCCCGCGCAGCCAGGGGGGCAGCGAGCTCGGCCTGCCACCGCCTCCCGAGCCGGTTCCAGCTGTGCCCGCCGAGGCCCACGCCGGCATCCCCGGCGGAGCCGCCGGGGTCTGGGCCGCCCAGCCGGGTGGAACCACGACCGTGGCGGTGCCACCGGGGCTCGGCGGACCCGCTGAAGACGGGTACCCGGGCGGTGGCCCAGCGGGGGGCGGCGGCATCGCCGCTCCGGTGGGCGCCGCTCCAGAGTAGCCGGACGGCGCATACGTTCCGGCGTCCTGCCAGGCGCCGGGTGGCGGCGAGGCGGGCGGCGGCGGCGCTCCGGCCGGCTGGGCGGCTCCGTACGGCGTGATCGGCGATGCGGGATACCCGACGAGCCCGGGGGCGGCCACCACGGTGCCGCCCGGCTTCGCCTGGTCCCGCCGGGCCGACGAGCCCCACTCTGCCCCGCCCAGGGCGACCACCGACTTGGGATCGTCCTGGGTGTCGGGGCGGCGCCCCAGGCGGCGCCACACGGTCTCGGCAACGATCGGCATCCGGCTGCTCCCCCCGACCAGGAAGATGCCGGCGAGGTCCCTCTCCTCGGCGGAAATCCCGGCGGCCACGATGGTGGCCCGGAGGATCTCGACGGTCTCCTCGACGTCGGCCCGGATCAGGTCCTCCAGCTCTCCGCGGGTGACCTGGACGCTCTGGTCGAGCCCGGGGACCATGAGGGTGAAGGCCATCTCGCTGGAGAGCGCCTCCTTGGCCCGGCGCACCCAGGCGTAGAGGTCAGCCTGGCGCTGCCGCCAGCGGGTGTCCGGCGGCTCCATCAGCTTGGCCCAGTCGGGGTTGCGCCCCACCGGACCCTCGCCAAGGTGGTCGATGATCTTGCGGTCGATGTCCTCCCCGCCCATCGGGTCCTTGCCCCCCGGGGGCCCGGCCACCTCGAAGCCGTCCTCGGTCCGGCGGAGCACCGCGGCGTCGAAGGTCCCACCTCCGAAGTCGTAGACGGCGACGTGCTGGTCTACCTCGATGCGCCGGGCCCGGCTGACGTGGGCGGCGGCGGCCACAGGCTCGGGGATGAGCTTGAGCTTGTCGAGCCCAGCCAGCCGGGCTGCCTCGACCAGGACGGCGCTGCGGGTCGCCGCCCAGCCGGCGGGGTGGGTGAGGCGCGCCTCGCTGGGAGGCTCGCCGCCGTGCTGCCGGGTGGCCTCCTCGACCACGCGACGGAGCACCGCTGCCACCATCTCGACCACCGGGACCGCGGTCTCGCCGAGGAGCACCCGGGGCTGGCCGATCAGCCGCTTGGGGGTCGGCTCGAACCGCTCCGGGGCCAGCCAGTACTGGTTGATCGCGGCCTCGCCGACGATCAGCTTGCCGGCATCGTCCAGCCAGACCGCGGAGCGAACCCGCTGGCTGCCGTCGCCCTCCAGGGTGAGCACGGTGGTGCGCTGGTCGTCGGCGACCGCCGCCGCGGTGTAGGTGGTGCCGAAGTCGATGCCCAGCCGCCAGGTGATCGCGGCCGGGCGCTTGGCCGCCCGCCCGCCGGGCGTCTCCGTCTGCTTCACGGCCTCGTCCAGATCGGTGCGGAAGCGGGCCGCGGTCACGTAGCGAAGCTCCGGCGCCTTGGCCATTGCCTTCTCGATCACCCGGCAGACCGGGTCGGGCACGCTCAGGTCGCGAAGGTCGGGCGGCGGATCGGCCGAGATCCGGCGGAAGACGCTCTGCGCGCTCTCGTTGGGGCCGCGCGCAAACGGGGGCCTGCCCAGGATCAGGGTCATCACCGTGGAACCCACCGCGTAGAGGTCGGAGCTGGGGGTCCGGGGCTGTCCCTCCAGGACCTCGGGGGCGGTGTGCGGCAGGCTGACCAGGAGCGTGCTGCTCCTCGTCTCGGCGCCCTCGCCGAGCGAGGCGATCCCGAAGTCGCCCAGCTTGGGGGTGCCGTAGCGAGAGTAGAGGACGTTCTCGGGCTTGACGTCGCGGTGGAGCACGTGGGCGGCATGGGCGGCCTCCAGGGCGTCGGCGAGGGCGAAGCCAATCGCCACCGCGTCCTGCCAGGAGAGCCGTCCCTGGGCCCGGAGGGCGTCTGCCAGGCTGCCTCCCGACATGTCCTCCATGACGATGTAGGGGTTGTCGGCCGAGGTGTAGCCGGCGGTGATGATGCCGACGATGTGAGGGTGGCCGAAGAGGGCGCCCATGGCCCGCACCTCTCGCTCGAAGCGCATTTTCGCCTCGGGATCGAGGGTCACAGAGGCCAGCACCTTGACCGCCACCGACTGGTCGTAGCCGGGGCGCTGGGCCCGGTAGACGACCCCGAATCCTCCCCGGCCGATCTCGACCGCGCCGGTGATGCCGGGGATGCCCAGCTCCACGGGTGGGTACGGAGGTGCGCTCCCGCCTGGGACGTACCCCTGACCCGTCATCCGCGTCCCCTACCCACCATCTGAGCGCTGATGCGTCCGAGCCGCCGTTCCCGGGCGACCGTGCTGCCGCCGGGAGAGGGGTGGCGTGGAGGCAATTCTTCCATAGACCGGAAGGGATGTCCCTGGGCGGGAGGGACGGTCACGCGGGACAAGGGGACGCACCCGGCACGGCGTGGCTCAGCCCTCGGGGGCGCTGGCTCGCCCGCCGCGCAGGGAGGTGAGGAGCTCTTCGGCGCCGCGTTGGAGGTCGCGGAGCCGGGCCAGCTCCTGGCTCAGCTCCTGCTTGCGGAGGCGGCGGGTCTCCCGGTCCTGGGCGGCGATCCGCCGCTGCTCGTCGAGAGCCTCCTCAAGCTCCTTCTCGCGCTGCTCGGCGTAGTCGCGGATGGCGTCTCCGAGCCTTTCGGCGACCTCGATCATCCGCAGGTTGAACTGGCTGTTGAGGTACGCCTGGGCATCGCCCAGCTGCTGGGCGATCCAGGTCTTGACCGCGGTCTGCTTGGCCTGCCGCGCCCGGCTCTTGCGGTCGACGAGCGCGGTCAGCATGCCCAGGGCGAGTCCCGGGATGATCATGATCGGACCGCCCCAGATCGACCCCAGGGTGTAGGAGAGGGCGGCGTGCCCGGTGCTCATCCGGCTCAGCGCCATGATCTTGTCCTGGGTGGAGTCGATGCGGCCACTGAGCAGGGGCAGCACCCCCTCCTCGCGATGGGCCGAGATGGCGAGCTCGCGGATCACCGAGGCCAGCGACGCCTGGCTCTCGGCGTCGCCGAGGATGCGCTCCACGACCCCGGTGAGCCGCTCCTGGCTCTTCTCGTTGAGGCTGTCGGCGAACGCCGACAGCTCGGCGAGCAACTGCTGGGGGAGCGCCTCGAGCTCCGCCCCGTCCAGGGTTCCCGCCATCTCGGTGTAGCGGTTGCGGATCCGGGCCATGCCTGCGGCCAGCTGATCGCTGCGGTCGGCATTGATCCGCTTGATCTCGGTGTCGATCTGGCGCGACCACTCGGCTCTCTGACGGCTCAGCTGGCCCCAGCGGGTCTTGGACCCCTCGATGGCGGCCAGGGCCGCGGGGTCGCCGTCGGCGGCGTTGACCAGGTCGACGACGGAGCGGTCCGCCTGCTCCAGCACCTGGCGCAGAGCCCGAACGCGGTTGGCGAGCCGGAGCGTACCCGCCCGCTGCACCACCTCGCCGCGCAGGGCGGCGTGGAGGCTGTCCAGACCCGACTCGCGACGCAGCTCCGCGCTCAGGGCCGGGTCTGCGATGGCCCCGGCCTTCTGGGCCACGGTGCTGCTCACCGCCAGGATCGGGGCGCGGGCGAATCGCCGGGCGTGCATCTCGAGGAGCAGGCGGTCGTCCTGCTCGATGCGGTTCCAACCGCGAAAGAGGTCGGTCTTGGTGAGCGCGATGATCACCGTCTCGATGCGTTCCGAGGCTCGCTGCAGGAAGTGAAGCTCGGCGATGGTGAGGGGCGCGCTGGCGTCGACGGTGAACAGGAGCGCGTCGGCGCCGGCCAGGGCGCGGAGGGTCCCCTCGGCGTGGCCCGCCTCCAGCCCGCCCACCCCCGGGGTGTCGACCAGGGTCACCCGGCGGAGCAGCGGCTCATCGATGCCGACCTCCGCCCAGGCGACGTTGCGCAGGTTGGCGGGGTTGCCCTCCACCGTCGTCCAATCAGCAAGCTCGTCGAGCGGAACCGCCCGCGGCGGCTCGTCGCCGGCGAGGTGGATCCGGGCCTGCTCCTGGCCGGCGTACCGGAAGACGATGTAGGTCGACGTGGCCACGTCCATGTCGACCGGGGCGAGACCGGGACGTCCCAGCAGGGCGTTGATCAGCGAGCTCTTGCCCCGCTTGGCCTCGCCGACCACGACCACGGTGGGCAGGCCCGCCGCCGCCGTCCCCGGGGGCTCGCGCAGCCCGGCAACCAGGCTGGCCAGGTCGCTGCGGCGGCAGCGCGAGAGCACCCCGATGGCGCCTCCCGCCAGCGCCTCCAAGCGCTGCTGGCGCCTGGGGTCCGGGGTGAGAGTGGCCGCATCGCTCACGGCGTCCATGCCCCGGTCATGGAGCCTCGTGCAACACGCTCATTCCGCGGCGGCACCCGCGCTGAGCTCCTCCCAGGCGAGCTCATAGGAGCGGACCATCACCTGGGCGACCTGCCCCTGCCGGGGCGTGGCTCCGGAGAAACGGAAGCGCCGCCAGCGAGCCGCCCCCTGAGCGGCGAGCCGGGCGAGCTGGTCGGCCTCGCCGTCGCCGAGCCGCACGTGCAGATCCGGGTTCCCGGCGATGCGCCGGAGCTCCTCGAGGAGCTCCTCGGGCAGGGTCACCTCGCCCGAGCAGCATGCGTGCAGCGCCTCGAGCTCGGCGACGGCGTGCATCGCCGGATCCATCCTCATCGCCTCGACGCTGTCCCGGAGGTGGCCGAGGGCAGCGGCGTCTCCGTCGCGGCTCCGGGCGAAGCTCAGGGCAAACAGGGAGCCCAGCCCCCAGCGGGCGCGGAGGGCGTCGTCACGCCGCCGGAAGGCGTCGACCAGGGTGGCGCGGAGGGCCTCGATCCCGGACCGGCGGCGGAGCTCGGTCCGGAGCGCGTCCGCTCCGTGCAGCCCCCGATCCAGCAGCTCGAGGGCACGTTCCACGCCATAGAGGTCGAGGAGGGTGAGCAGCCTCTCCCGCGCCTGGCGGGGTACCGGGACCTCGACTTCGAGGAAACGGTCGGGAGAGATCAGCAACCGGGTCCGGGTGGCCGCTTCGAGCCCCGCGAGGGCGGCCAGGTGAGCCGCGTCGCTCTCGGTCAGCAGGGCGGCCTCGACCGTCTCGCCGATCAGGCCGATGACCGGGACCACCGCTGAGACCTCGTTGCGCAGACGCTCGGCCATCCGGCCGGCCAGCACGGTGGCCGCGTTCCAGGCCTCGGCTCCGCCGCCTCCCACCTTGTCCGCCTTGGTCAGCACCCCGACCGCGTTGACCGCCGAGGTGGACACCTCGCCGGCGCTGGAGCGGAATCGCCGGAGGACGTCGACCTCATCGGCGCGGATCGTCTCGTTGAGGACGAAGGCGAGTGCCTGGGCGCTTCCCGCGGCCTCGGCCGACGCCTGGTCGAGAGCCAGGAACTCCTCGGTGGCGGCGCTCACCTCCTGGTTGAGCGAGCCGAGCCCGGGGGTGTCGATGAGGGTCATCCCCCTGAGCGTGGAGTTGGAGAGCCAGACCTGGAGCGACCGCACCATGCCGGGGTCGATCCCCAGGGTCGCGGGCAGCATGCCGTCCTGCTCCAGCTGCACGTCGCGGCGGCCGCCATCCTTCAGCAGCACCTCGACCCTCTCGGGATGGCCATAGCGGAACCAGGTCACCACCCGGGTGCACTCGCCGACGTCGGTGGGGGCGACCCGCTGCCCCAGCAGGGCGTTGACCAGGGTGGACTTGCCCGCCTTGACGCGGCCCACGACAGCGACTCGCAGCGGTTCGCGAAGGGCTTCGCGGACCGTGTCCAGCTCCTCGCGCCGGGTGGTCCCCAGCGGTGACGCGGCGGTTTCGTCGGCGAGGGCCAGCACGCGCTCGGCGAGGTTCTGGGTGTTCATCGGATCGCAGTATCGGGCAGGAGCCGGGGCGGCGGTCAGGGGAGAGCAGGCGGGTCCGGCGATGCCGCGAGAGCGGCGCCCGCCGGACCCTCAACCCGCCCCGCACCCTCAGGCGTCCCGGATGCCTCTGCGATCGAAGCTCGGCTTCGTGTCCGGCACATCACCATGCACTGCGAGCCGGTGCCCGAAGCTCAGTCCCCGGTCAGGGCATCGTCGAAGCCGGAGACGTCGGCGACGTCCGAGATGTCGTCGACGCCCGAGGCGTCGGAGGCGTAGATGTCGCCGGGATCGGAGTAGTCGCCGGTCAGGGTGTCGTCGAAGCTCTGCACCTGATCGTCGAACGCCGCCTCGTTGGCGACGGTGTCCTCGGAGAGCTCCATGGCGGACTCGCCGCCGAAGTCGCCCATCGCGAAGTCTTCGTTGGCGTCCTGGGCGTCGATGCTGAACTCGTCCGCAGCCAGTGGATCGTCGGTGAACAGGATGTCGTCATCCATGTCAGGCCTCCTTGGTTTCCCGTCTCGGTCGATTGACCCTGTCGGCAAGGATACGGGCTGCCCTGGACCGCCACTGGCCGGCTACTGAAGGGACGCTGAAGGACCGCGGGCTCCCGGCGGCGGCCGGCCTGCCGGCCGGCCCCAGAACCCTAGACTCGCGTCCGAGAGCCGGAATCGCCGACAGCTCCGACGGCGTCGGCGCCGGCATCGTGGAGGACATCCGATGCCGCTTCAGGGCCAGTACGAGCCCAGCCCGGCTCGATGGGTCCGCGACCAGGTGGCCGAGTACGAGAGCTCGGGCGGCGCCCGGGCCAACACCCTCGGCGACACCGGGCTGCCCGTCGTGATCGTGACCTGCCGGGGCCGCGGCAGCGGCAAGATCCGCAAGTTCCCGGTGATGCGTGTCGAACACGGTGGTGAATACGCGCTGGTGGCTTCCAAGGGAGGCGCGCCAGACAATCCCACCTGGTACGGCAACCTGAAGGCCAGCCCCCGTGAGGTCATGCTCCAGGATGGCGCGGTGCCCTTCGACGTCGAGGTCCGCGAGGCTGAGGGCGACGAGCGGGCCGCATGGTGGCAGCGCGCCGTCGCCGCCTACCCCTCCTACGCGGAGTACCAGGCGAGGACGGAGCGGCGCATCCCGGTGCTGGTCGCCCGGCGGCGCTAGCCCGGCGCCGCGGTTCCGGGCAGCCCCTGGGCGGCCACCCCGTGATTGCCTGTCCGCGGCTCGGGCCGCGGGGCCGGAGGGGTGGACGCGGCGCCCGGACGCTGGAGCGCCGCGCGCCGCGGCGTCGCCGCGATGGATGACGGCACCTCCAGCGCCGGCAGGGTGAAGGCGATCGTGGTCCCGCGGGTGCTGCTGGCTTCGATCCAGATGCGGCCGCCGTGAGCTTCCACGACCCGGCGGCAGGTGGCCAGCCCCAGACCGCTTCCGATTCCGTGGTGGTCACCCCGCACAAAGGGTTCGAAGACGTGCTCCCGGAGCCGCTCGGGGATGCCTCCGCCGTTGTCGCGGCAGCGCACCGTCCAGGTGCCCCGGCGCAGGCTGGCGAGCAGCCGCACCTGCGGCTTCCTGGCGCCGCCGTGCTTGACGGCGTTGGCGATCAGGTTCTGGAAGACCAGCTCGAGCTCGGCGAAGTTGCCGAGCACGGTGGGCAGCTCCGAGAGCTCCACCTCCGCATGGTGTTCGCTGATCGTCGATTCCAGGGTCGTCACCGCCCTCGACGCGGCGTCGCCCAGGTCGACCGGCTCGGGGGGCACCGTTCCGCGGTCCAGCTCGGCGAATCGGAGCAGGTCGGTGACCAGCTCGTCGGCGTAACCGGCCACCTCGCGAATCTGGCTCACCACGCGGAGCAGCGACTCCCCGTCACTGGCGCCCGCCTGGGTCTGCGCCACCGAGGCCCACATCGCGATGGTGGCCAGGGGGTTGCGCAGATCGTGGGCCATGGCATGGCTGAAGGTGGCCAGGTCGGCGTTGGAGCGGCGAAGACGCTCGGTGATGAGCTCGTGCTCGACCGCCACGCCGAGCAGGGCGCCCATGTCGTAGAGGCGGTCGCGGCCGCGAAGCTCAGTGGTATGCACCGGGATGGCGATGGCCAGGAGGCCGATGTCCATGGTGGTGGTCTTGGTGGGCAGCACGACGGTGATGTCACCGGGATGGAAGTCGATGGCCTCGAGGGGGATGGCCGGCGGGAAGTCCTCGACCCGGCACCGCCCCGGCAGGACCAGCGTCGGCCCCTTCTTCACGAAGGAGCCGGCGATCTCCAGCCACGGGCTCTCGCCACCCCCCGGCGATCCCTCCGCGGACCACATGCCCAGGCAGCCGGCTTGAGCCGTCGTGTATCCGAGCCAGGCCAGGGCCCGCGGGTCGCCGGTGCTGCCCCGGATGAGCGAGCTGGTGACGTCGTGCTCCATGTCCACGGCGAGTTGCTGGACGGTGCGCCCGTTGGCCTCCGCCTCCGCCATGACGTGGGAGAGCTCCACCACGAACTGATTGAGTCTCATCTCGAAAGCGGCGGCGTCCAGGTGGGGCTGCTCCGATTCCTGCACCTCGCGCCCGTACTCGCGGAGGCAGGCGATGGTGGCCGGGACGGTCGTCCAGCGCGGGCTGATCGCGTGGAGGGCGCACGCCACCTCCCGGTGGAAGTCCTCCGGTTCGGGTGCCCCCGGGGTGAGCGCGGCGACCAGCAGCCCGACCGCCAGGTCCAGCCGCGAAGCCTGATCGGCGGTCGCCGGCTCCCCGGTGGTCAGCAGGTATTCCAGCCGGGAGCGCAGCCGGTCTGGGGGCGACCCCCGGGGCGTCGCGCCGGCACTCTGGCTGCCAACCGCCACCGCCGCGCCGCAGCCGCACGATGCCCGGGCGATGAAGCGCGTCGGGATCAGGTGGGTGGTGGCGGCGACCCGGCGGCCGTGCAGCATGTCGAGCAGCAGGTGGGCGGCGGAGCGGCCGATCTCCTCGAAGCTCTGATGGACGGTGGACAGGGTGGGGTGCACCGAGGACGCCGCCTCGACGTCGTCGAAGCCGACGATCGCCTGATCTCGGGGCAGCCGGAGGCCCGCCTCGCCCAGCGCCTTCATGATCCCCAGCGCGTTGTAATCGGTGGCCGCGACGACGGCGGTGGAGGGCACGCCGGCGGCCAGCATCCGCCGCGCCGCCACCTCGCCTCCGGCCTCCAGGTTGTCGGCGGCCTCGTAGAGGAAATCCTCCCGGATGTCATGCAGAGCAAGCGCCTCTCGGTAGGCGTCGAGCCGGTCGCGGATGTCGGCCTGGGCCGGGGCTCCGGCAAAGGCGATGCGCCGGTGCCCGTGGGCGACGAGATGTGAGACCGCCTCGATGATGCCGGTCCGGTTGTCGGCCCGGACCACCGGACAGGGGAATCCCTCGACCTCGTCGCTGACGACCACGACCGGCTTGCCGGCGTCGCGAAGCGCCTGCAGGTACCAGGGCTGCACCGCGTTGAGCACCACCAGGAAGCCGGCGATCCGGTTCCACGAGACACGCAGGGAGAAGCGCGGGGCGGCCGCTTCGGGCGTCCATCCGAACAGGTCGCTGCGGACGCCCTCCTGGAGGACCGACCAGGGCACCACCGACTCGGTCCCCCAGCTGTCGGGGTCGAGGGTCTGGATGGCGATGAGACGGGCGCCTGAGCGCTGAGCGACCTCGTCGCAGCCCGCCATCACCCGGGTCATGTAGGCGCCGGCAAGCAGGGGTGCGAGCACCCCTATCGTCAGGCGTTCCCCCTGCCGCTCAGTGGCCACGGATCAGCGGACGCATGTGCATGGAGCTGCCTGTTCTCCGGAATCGTCTCCGGGTCC
This sequence comes from Binatia bacterium, assembly GCA_035624785.1. GTDB lineage: Bacteria > Chloroflexota > Dormibacteria > Aeolococcales > Aeolococcaceae > JAJZNI01. The sequence continues at coordinate 27,317 of DASPQV010000031.1, forward strand.
GGCCCGGCCTGGGCTGGTATCACCGGGCTGGGACCGCCTCGTGACCGCTGGAACACAGCGCCGGGTCCCGGCGGGAGAGCCCTCACCGGGACGGGGAGAGCGGACAAACCATAGTGCTGCTGCAAGGCTCGCGGCCGGCTGGGAGATGCCCGCGGTCGTCCCGCCTCCGGGGGGGAGGCGATGGGGTGTCAGCTCGGGCCGCCGGCCCGGCGATGCCGTGACCCGCGCGCTGCCCTGAGGGGCAGGACCTTGAGGGAGGATTCGGTGTCGGACGCTCGCGCCACCGCGTCGCGTCCGGCGTGCTTGGCGGCATACATGGCACGGTCCGCGGCGGCCAGGAGCCGATCCAGGTTGTCACCATCCTGGGGGTAGACGGCGATGCCGATCGACGCGGTCAGCTGCGACAGCGGACAGCCGTCGGGGAGGCTGACCTGGCGCACGGCGGCACGCAGCGACTCGGCGACCCCGGTTGCGCCCACCGCGTCGCAGCGGCGCAGCAGGACCACGAACTCCTCACCCCCGTAGCGAACCACGGCGTCCTCAGCTCGGATCGCAGCTCGCAGCCGGGTGGCGAGGTTCTGGAGCACCAGGTCCCCGGCCGCGTGCCCGGTCGTGTCGTTCACCGTCTTGAAATGGTCGGTATCGAGAAGGAGGATGGCCAGGCTGGTGTGGTCGCGAATGCACGACGCCAGGTCGCGCTCGGCGATGTCGCGGAGCCAGCGGTTGTTGTAGAGGCCGGTCAGCGGGTCGGTGACCGCCGCGTCGTTGAGCTCCGCGTAGAGCTGGGCGTTGCGCCACGCCGCCGCGGCGATGTGGGCGAAGAGCGACGCTGCCCTCAGCTCCTCGAGGGTGAAGCGGCCGACACCGAGCCGGTAGCAGTTGATGATGCCGAGCCGCCGCTCGCCGGCGATCAGCGGGACCGAGAGCAGCGACTCCTGGATCACCGAGGTCCCGGGCACCTGCCGGGCCCGGGGATGGGCCCAGGTGTCGGGGATGTACTCGGGCACGCCCCTGGCGAAGACCCAGCCGGTGATCCCCGACTCCATGGCGAAGCTCTCGGCGAGCACCGCATCGCGGTCCGGGCCGGTGGCGAGCACGGGTACGAAGCGCTGGGTCTCGTAGTCGGCCACGTAGAAGGCGGTCTCCGCGGTGGGCACCACGCGGTTCATCTGGGCGGCCATGACACCGAGGATCCGCATCGGGTCATGCTCGTTCTGGAGGGCCAGGGCGGCGTCACTGAGCGCCCGCGGAAGGTCGGGCGTGGCGCCGTCCTCGAGCGGCTCCTCGAGGGGATTGAGGACGGCGGCGGGCCGAGCTGGGGCTCGGCTCCGCCAGACCCGGTGGCGGGTGAACCATCCCGGATCCACCACGCTGTCGTCGGAGAGACCGGGAACCGCCTGGCGCAGCACTGGCCGGCCGAGCAGCCAGCCCTGTCCGTACTGCACACCGATGGAGAGCAGGGTGTCGAGCTCTCGGTGGGTCTCGACCCCCTCGGCGATCAGCTTCGCCCCGATGTGTCCGCTGAAGGAGAGCAGGGAGATGAGCAGACCCCGCCGGGCGCGATGGGAGTCGATGGCATGGATCAGCACCCGGTCGACCTTGATGAACTCGGGACGGAGCTCGGCGATGACCTGCATGCTGGCGTGGCCGGCTCCGGCGTCGTCGACCGCGATGCGGTAGCCCCTGGCCCGGAGCTGCGCCGCTATCCTCTGCAGGCTCGGAAGGTTCGGGACGGGGTCGCGCTCGCTGAACTCGAGCACGATGGATGACGGATCGAGGCCGGCCGCGGTCACCGCGTTGTCGAGGGCATTGAGGCCCTGCCGCTCGTTGAACAGGGTGCCCACCAGGACATTGACGAAGAGGTCGGTGCTGCCGATGTTGCCCGCCTCTCGCAGTGCGGCCCGCAGGCAGGCGAGGTCGACCGCGCTCTCCTTGCGCAGGCTGGACGCAGCCGTGAAGAGCTCGTCGGGCCCGGAGAAGAAGGCCCGGGGAGCGAACCGGGTGAGCGCCTCGTAGCCGACCACCGAGAGGTCACGGAGGCGCAGCACCGGCTGCAGAGCGGTGGCGATGTGGTCCTCGGCCAGGAAGGAGGTGAGCTCCGAGCGGAGTTGGGGACCGGCCCGCACCGCGCCGCTTCCGGGGAAACGCCGGGCCCCCGCAGTGGTCCCGGATTCCCAGAAGGCGGCCAGCATGGCCGCGGCCGCCTCGAGGGTGGGGGTGAGCTCGTCAAGCTGGTCGCCGCCCCAGGCGTGGATGACAGCGACCACCTGGTCGCGGACCATGGCGGGGACGCCCACCATGCTGATGGCCGGGCTCAAGCCGGTCGGTCTCAACGGCAGGTTGCCGTGCTCCTCGAGGTCGGCCAGGACCTCCATGCCAGTGGCGATCCCGCTGTACGGGCGGCGAAGCCGGGCGGGCCGGCTCAGCCACGGGAACAGGTCGATCGGGACCCGAGCCCCGATGATGTGGGGACCGAGAGGGGAGGATCGCGGAGGGCCGCCGTGCGGTGCGGGGTGCCAGGCCAGGACGACTGCCTGGTCGGCCTCGATGGCGCTGACCAACACGCCGACACCGAGCCTGGACAGCTCACGTGCGACCTCGACCGCCGCCTTCTGAGAGCTGGTCACCGCCGGCAGCCGGTGACCGAGGCGGGTGAGCGCCTCGAGATGGCGGTTGGTCATCTGCGCCCCCACGTCAAAAGCGTGGTGCAGCGCCGGCGCCGGCGCCGTGACGTGATGGTCACAGGCCCATGGAAGGCGGCGGGTCGCCCTCGACCACCGCTCCGGCAGTGTCAGCCGGATGAACCGGCGCCCCGCGAAGCAGCCTGCCGGGCCCGATAGGCCCTGGCCTTGGCCCGGCTCCCGCACACCCGCATGCTGCACCAGGAGCCCCGGCCGTTCTTGGTGTGGTCGTAGAAGGCCCAGCGACAGGAGCTCTGCCGGCAGACCTTGAGCCGCTGCCAGGTCCCGGCCAGGGTGGCCTCGACGATCGCGATCGAGAGCATCCCCAGGTAGCCCTCGGCCCCTCCCGCCTGGGGGGCCAGGGTGGCGCCGTCCGTGGAGAGGCGCGGGCGGAGCCGGACGCCGGCGAACAGGGCGTCGAGACGGGGTTCGGCGCCGGCGGGGGCGCCGTCGCGGTGATGTCCCTGGAGCAGCTCGCGCAGAGCCTCCCGCACCTCCACGAGCCGCCGTCGATCAGCCTCGGCGAAGCGGGTCAGGCGCAGGCCACGGGCCCTCAGCCAGGCGACCGCCGAGGCCTCTGTGCCCAGGTCGTCAGTGCCCTCCTCGACGTCTCGGGTGTTGAGGAAGTCCTGGACCTCGCTGAGCCGCCCCGGCGCCGGCTGCTTGGCCGTGATGGTGACCTGTTCCATTCCCCAAGCATACCAGCCGTCACCGGCAACCACACTTGACAGGTGACGCCACCCTCTGGTACGATCATCACCAGTGAAACAGTTTAGATGGTAATTGAGGAGAGCTCGATGAACCCCTATGTGATCTGGGAGCTGGCCCAGGTGCGCGAGCAGGAGGCGATGCGCGCCGGGATGCGGCGCCAAGCGCTGCGCGAGCTGCGGCGGGAGCGGCGGCGGGACGCCGTGGGCGCCTGGCTGAGCCGGACCTTCAGGGGCGGCCCCGGGCCGAGCCGCCGCCCGGTCCGAATCCGCCCGGAGCTGCCACCGATCCTCCACCCGGACATCCGGCGCGAGGCGCGCTGAACCTCGGCGAGTCCGAGGTTGGCAGGCGCGTTGCCGCCGGCCTTCCGGTAGCGATCGGGTCCGATCAGCCGGGGCGGGGGGCGTCCAGCCACCCGGCTGACCCGCCCCGGCGGGCGGCCACCAGGCCGGCGACGATGGACAGGCTGATCTCGGGAGCGGTGCGCCCGCCGAGGTCCAGGCCCACCGGGGTGCGGATCACGGCCAGCTCGGTGTCGCTGAAACCCCGTGCTCGCAGCGCCCCCCGGTGCGGCGCGGTATGCCGCCGGCTGCCGACCAGCCCGAGAAAGCGAGGGTGGCGGGGGAGAAGCGCGGCGCACAGGTTCACGACGTCGGGAGCGTCGTGATCGGTGAGCACCGCGTAGAGGGCGCCTCCCCGCTCGAGTGGCTCCTCGAGGCCGTCGAGGCGGGTGAGGACGGTGTCGGCCGACCACCGACCCTCCTTGAGCCGCTCGGCTCTGGTCTCGACCAGGATGGTGCGGAAGCCGACGGCACGAGCCGCCTCGAGCACGCCCGCCGCGACCGGGGTGGCGCTGCCGACCACCAGGGTGGGGGGCTGCGGGTACGGCTCCAGGTACACCTCGATGGTGCCCAGCTCGTGGGCGTAGGTGCGGAGCATCGGGGTCCCGTCTTCGAGTGCTGCCGGTGCGTCGGCGAGGGCCGCGGCGTCGAACTCAGAGCAGCCGAGGGTTCCCACCACGGGGCTGGACCGGCGGAGCAGCAGCTTTGCGCCCTGCCGGGACGGTGGCGCGCCGTCGGTCCGGATGACGGTGGCGCTGACCACCTCCTCGCCCCCGGCCAGGAGCTCGGCGAGCCGCTCCTCGACGGTCGTCACCTCCCAAGTCTGCGCGAGCCGAACCGGCCGCGGCAGGCCGTGGAGCCCGATGGCCATCCCCCGTGCGCGTCCGCCGGTCCCGCGGCTGGCCCATCATGTCCGGCGTGACCGGGATGCTGGACGCGGTGGGCCGCACTCCGATGGTGGAGCTGCGTCAGATCCAGCCCGGGCGCGGCGCGCGGCTTCTCCTCAAGCTGGAGTCCGCCAACCCGACCGGGAGCATGAAGGATCGGATCGCCCTGGCGATGGTGGGCCGTGCCGCCCAGGATGGGCGTCTCCCCAGGGGAGGGCGCGTGGTCGAGTACACGGGTGGCAGCACCGGCATGGCGCTCGCCTTCGTCTGCGCCGCATCCGGATATCGCTGCACCCTGGTGAGCAGCGACGCTTTCAGTGCGGAGAAGCGCACCGGGATGGCGGCCCTCGGCGCCGAGGTGGTGCTCGTGCCCAGTGACCGCAAGCGGATCACCGAGGGCCTGATCCACCGGATGATCGAGACGGCGCGCCGGCTGGCCGCCGAGCCGGGCAGCTTCTGGACCGACCAGCTGAACAATCGGGACGGTGAGGCCGGGTACCACCCGATGGGGGAGGAGATCTGGGCGCAGACCGGTGGCCGGGTGGCTGCATTCGTCCAATCAGTGGGAACCGCCCACTCCCTGTTCGGCACCGCCGACGCCCTGCGCGCCCACCGCCCCGGCATCCGGGTCGTAGCCGTCGAGCCCGCCGAGTCTCCGGTGCTCTCCGAGGGGCGCAGCGGAGGCCACCGGATCGAGGGCATCGGGATCGGCTTCGTGCCGCCGCTGTGGCGTCCCGGCGAGGTCGACGAGATCGTCGGCGTCAGCTCCGACCAGGCCATGGCGATGGCCCGCCGCCTGGCCATCGACGAGGGCCTCTTCGCGGGCACGTCCACTGGCGCCAACGTGGTTGCCGCTCTGCGGGTAGCCGCGCAGCTGCCCGAGGACGCGGTGGTGGTGACCGTCGCCGTCGACTCCGGCCTCAAGTACCTGAGCACCGAGCTGTACTCCCCGCCCGCCTCGGGGGACTGAGCCCTCGGGCCGTCCGGCGACCACCAGCCAGACGCAGCACCGGGGAGCTGGCGCCGCGGTGGTCATGGGAATCGGCTGTCGGTCACGCGCGTGGAGGGGGCAAAGCTGCCCGATAGTAGGGCGGTCGACGATCCCGGCTCAGTGGGGTTGGGCGATCGCCCCGAGATGTCCCCACAGGAGCTCGACGGCGGGTGTTTGAGCGCCGTGCCGCCGTGCCGCGGTGAAGGATTGCAGCACCCTCGGGCGAGAGCACGGAAGTATCGTCAACCGTCCTGCCGCGACGTCGGCCTCCACGACACCGCGGGGCATGACGGCAAAGCCGAGGCCGGCCAGCAGCGCCGGCACGAGGGCTCCCTCCTCGAGCTCGACCGCGTCCGCGCCGCGGGCATGCTTGCCGAGGAATTGGGCGGCCAGTGAGCTGGTCGCGGTGCCGGCCTCGTGCTCGAGGTTGCGGTACCTGCTGAGCTCACGCATCGGCGCCCTGGATCGGCTGAGAGGGTGGCTGGGCGCAGCGACGAGCACCATCTCGTGGCGCTCCATGGTGATGATGTCGATCCCGGGGGTTTCAAATGCCGAGCCGGTGAAGATCACGTCCGCCTCGCCATCGGCGAGCATCGCGATCGCCGCTCGAAACGACGTCACCTTCATGTGGAGCTGGATGGAGGGGTGCGCCGCCACGAACCCGGCGAGCCAGGCCGGCACACGGTGGGTGCCCACCACGTGACCGGTGGCGACGGTGATCTCACCTCTCTCTGCCTGGGTGAAGCTGGCCTGAAGCTGGTCGACCAGGGTGGCGTCATCGAGGATGCGCAGGGCGATCGGCCGCAACGCGCGGCCGGCGTCGGTGAGCCTGACGTTGCGGCCGATCCTCTGGAAGAGGGGTAGGTCCAGGGTTCTCTCCAGGCGCCTGACCACCGTGCTGACCGAGCTCTGGGAGAGGCCGAGGGCGGCTGCAGCTCGGCTGATGTGCTGACGCTCCGCCACGGCGACGAAGGTGTGCAGCTGGTCCAGGGTGACCCGGGGGCGGGGCCGAGTGCGCAGGTGCGCGGGGGGCCGCGGCCGCCCATGGACGGTGGTGGGGGCTTGCAGAGTGGCGTCGATCATTCGTATAAGGCGAATTGAATCATAGTATCAATCTTCTTGCTTTATCAAAGTCCGGCGTGCGAGAGTCGTCGGTGATCGGCGCATGACACCGTCTCGCGGCGTTCCCGCGCGTCGATCCGATTCCCCACCCCACCACGACCAGCCAGGGTCGTGACGCCCTGCACCAGTGGAGGAAGCGCAGGCATGGGCACCCAGCGGCTCGCCCGGATGGGCGCACTTCCTGACGCGCAGGAAGACCCACCAGGATCCTGCGCCGGGCCGGGCATGGGGCCATCCCGCGGCGATGTGGCCGGGCATGCCGGCTGAGCGGTTGGCAACCGCGGTCGGCCACCAGCGGGCTGTGGACGAGCTGGTCGCGGTCGCGGCCGAGCTCGACGGCGCTGCCGCGGAAGCGATCGTCGCCTGGGCCTTCAAGCGCTACGAGCGGGTCGCCCTGGTCGCCAGCTTCCAGGCGGAGTCCATCGTCCTGATCGACATGGCAAGCCGGTTCCGCCCGGGCGTCGAGGTGATCACCCTGGACACCGGGCGCCTTCCGGAGGAGACGTACGACATCATCGAGGTCGTCCAGAGGAGATTCCCGATCACCCTGCGGGTCATCGCTCCGGAGCCTCGAGAAGTCGAGACCATGGTTGCCGATCACGGCGTCAATCTCTTCTACCGGTCTCCCGAGTTGCGCCACGCCTGCTGCGACACGCGCAAGACGCGTCCGCTGGCCAGGGCACTGCTCGGTCGCGACGCGTGGGTGACCGGGCTGCGGCGCACCCAGGCGGCGAGCAGAAGTGGGATCCCCGTCGTTGCCAGGGATGATGCCCACGGCGGGATCGCCAAGGTGGCCCCGCTGGCGGGGTGGGACCGCGACGACGTGTGGGCGTACGTCCAGCAGAGGTCTCTGCCCGCGCATGCCCTGTACGGTCGGGGATACGCGTCGATCGGCTGTGCACCGTGCACCCGGGCGACACGCTCGGGCGAGGAGGAGCGCGCTGGTCGGTGGTGGTGGGAGGGCGACTCGGTCAAGGAGTGCGGGCTGCACCTGCCGACCCCGCGTCCGTCCGCGGACGGGTCCGTCAGCGCTGCCGCATCACCGTCTGAGGCTGGGGCACAGGCATGAGCAGAGGCTTCGTGATCTGGTTGACCGGCCTCTCCGGCGCCGGCAAGTCGACAATCGCCAACCGGCTGGATCTGGAGCTGAGGGGCCTTGGCCGCACCGTGTCCATCCTCGACGGTGACGAGGTCCGCACCCATCTCTCCAAGGGTCTGGGCTTTTCGAAGGAGGATCGCGACACCAACATCCGGCGTATCGGCTACGTGGCTGGGCTGGTGGCGCGGCATGGAGGGGTCGCCATCACCGCCGCGATCTCTCCCTATCGGGAGGTCCGTGACGAGCTCCGAGCGGCCATCCCCAACTTCGTCGAGGTCTACGTCCGCTGCCCCCTCGAGGAGCTGATCCGGCGCGACGCCAAGGGCCTCTACGCCCGTGCTCTCGCTGGCGAGATCAGCAACTTCACGGGGGTCAATGATCCCTATGAGGAACCGCTTCACCCCGAGGTAGTCGTCGACACCGGCCGCGAGGCGGCGGACGACTCGGTGTCACTGATCCTCACCGCGCTCGAGCGCCTCGGCCATGTCTGGCGCGGCCCGCGGGAGCGCCTGCTGCTCGGCGAGGAGGCTGCGGCGCTCCGCCACGCATCCCGTGACCTCCCCGGCGTGGAGATCGGGCCTCACGAGACCGCGGATGCCCTGATGCTCGGCACCGGGGCGCTGTCCCCGCTCTCGGGCTTCATGGGCGCTGCCGACTACCGCTCCGTGATCACTGAGGGCCGGCTCTCCGGGGGGCATCCCTTCCCCATCCCGGTCCTGCTCCGCATCGATGGGGAGGCGGCGCGACGGTTCCGCAGCGCCCCCCGGATCGCCCTGCGCCGGTACGGCGAGGCCATCGCCCTGGTGGACATCGAGGAGATCTACCGCACCGACCCGGAGCGCGAGGCTCTCGCCGTCTACGCCACCGACGAGACCGCCCATCCCGGAGTCCGCCTGCTGCGCGGCTCCGGCACCTGGGCGGTGGGTGGAACGGTGACGGCGCTGGCCCGTCCCAGCACTGGCTTCGCCGCCCATGACCTCACTCCCCTCGAGGTGCGGCAGGCGAAGCAGGAGCGCGGCTGGCGGACCATGGTCGGATTCCAAACTCGAAACCCGGTGCACCGGGCTCACGAGTACCTCCAGAAGGTGGCCCTGGAGAACATCGACGGCCTCCTTCTCCACCCACTCGTGGGGGAGACCAAGAGCGACGACATCCCGGCCGCGACGCGCATGGCCTGCTACGAGGCCCTGCTCGCCGGCTATTACCCGCCAGAGCGCGTGCTGCTCGCCACCAACCCAGCCTGGATGCGCTACGCGGGACCTCGTGAGGCCGTCTTCCACGCCGTCATCCGCCGCAACTACGGCTGCACCCACTTCATCGTCGGGCGGGACCACGCCGGGGTCGGCTCCTACTACGACACCTACGCCGCCCACCGCATCTTCGATGAATACCGCCCCGAGGAGCTGGGCATCGAGATCCTTCGCTTCGAGCACAGCTTCTGGTGCCGGACCTGCGGCGGGATGGCTTCGACGCGCACCTGTCCGCACCCCGCCGCGCACCACGCCGCCCTGAGCGGCACCCGGGTGCGCGAGCTCCTGGCCCTGGGCCATTCTCTGCCCGAGGAGTTCACCCGCCCCGAGGTCGGCGATATCCTGGCGCGCCGGGCTGCGGCGATCGATGGTCACGCGAGCGCGCCGGTGGCAGCGCTGTCGAATGGCCACACAACCGAGCCGGCGGCAGCGCCGTCGAACGGCCACACCACCGCGTCGGCGGCAACGCCGCCGGATGGTCACGCGACGGAGCCGGCGGCAACGCCGCCGGATGGTCACAGCCCAGAGCCGGTGCCAGCCCGGGGTGATGGATGAACGGATACATCGTGCTGGGCAGCGCCGTGGTGGGCCTGCTGGTTGGGCTCACCGGCGCCGGGGGCGGAGCGCTGATGACCCCGATGCTGATCCTCCTGTTCAGCGTCAGGCCGTCGACTGCGATCTCCTCGGATCTGGTGGCCACCCTGGTCATGCGCCCGGTCGGCGCCGCCCTGCATCTCGGGCGGCGAACCGTCAACCTCCGCCTGGTCGCCTGGATGTCAGCGGGGTCGATCCCGGCCGCCTTCGCCGGCTCCTACCTGCTCCGCCTGCTGGGCCACACTGCCACCGCGGAGCAGAACGTCGAGAGGGCTCTCGGCGCCGCCCTGCTGGTCGGGGCTCTCGCCATGGTCGCGAACCGGGTCCTCGACGCCCGCCTCGGCCGCAAGCGCGGCGGCCGAGTTGGCGAGGTCGCGGTGCGGCGCCTTCCGACCCTCGCCATCGGCGTGATCGGCGGCCTGGTGGTGGGCATGACCTCGGTGGGCGCGGGTTCGCTGATGATCGTGCTCCTGCTCTTCCTCTACCCGTCGATCGGCGCGAACCAGCTGGTGGGGACCGATCTGACCCAGGCCATCCCTCTCACGGCTGCCGCGGCTCTCGGGGCGCTCCTCTTCGGGCAGGTGGCGCTGCCGGTCACCGGCTCGATCATCGCGGGGGGTGTGCCCGGCGTGCTCGTCGGAGCCCTGCTCTCCTCCCGGGTGCCGGACGGCTATCTCCGACCGGTCATCACCGTCGTCATCCTCGCCTCCGGGCTCAAGTACGTCGGCCTGAGCACCGACCAGCTCGGTCTGGCTCTCCTGCCGATGCTGGCCATCATGTTCGGCACGCTCGCCATGCGGGTGCGCGTCGGCCGCCGGACGGCGCCGGCCGTCCGCGCCGCCGTGCCCGACTGACTCCCGGGCCCCGGCTCCCCGCCGGCCGAGCCCCGGGGGCGTCCTGCCTCACCGCGCAGATCCGGGGCGGAGCGCCGACCGCCGGCCGGCCGCGGCGGTGCTCTGGTTGATCAGCAGGCGCCGCCCCGGCGCGCCGACCTTCCAGGATGCAAGCGTTCTGCAACCCGGCGCCGCCAACATCCGGGACGATGCCGCGCCTGGCCGGCACACAGCCGTGGACGGGAGACATGACATGGAACAGGTCACGAGCGAGAGGACGCAGACGGCTGAGCACAAGAGGCTCGCCATTCCTGACGAGGTCCGGGAGTTCGAACGGGGCCGGCTGGACATCGTGCAGATCGGCGGCGGCACCGTCGGCCGGCTCACCCTCCAGCCGGGATGGCGGTGGTCAGAGCACGTGAAGCCGATCGCGGGCACCGATCTCTGCGAGGCTCCGCACTTCCAGTACCACGTGGCGGGCACCCTTCACATCGTCATGGCCGACGGCAAGGAGTTCGAGGCCCGGCCGGGTGACATCACCTCGCTGCCCGCGGGACACGACGCCTGGGTCGTCGGTGACCAGCCGGTCGTCGTCATCGACTGGCAGGGCGCCAGCAACTACGCGGCCCCGTGAGCGCGGCGCCGCCGCTCGCGCCGCCGTGACCACCCCGCCCCTATGCTTGGGCAGGTGGGATCGGGGAGGCGGGCGGCGGCGATGCCCGCCGGTTGGCCGGCGAGGAGCGCGGGAGCCGGAGAGGCCCGGTCCCCGCTTCGCGTTCACGTTCTCGGCGGCCTGAGCGTCGAGGGCCTAGCCGAACCCGCCTTGGGCAGTCGCAAGGCGCGACTGGCGCTCCGGATGCTCGCCGTCGCCGGCGGCTCCCCTGTCCCGGTGGACCGGCTGGTGGAGGCGCTGTGGCCGGACCGCCGGCCGCGCGACCCCGCAGCCCAGGTGGCCGTGCTGATGAGCCGGCTGCGCGGGGTTCTCGGGCCAGATCGGATCCACCGCGGCGATGGCGGCTACAGCCTCGACTGCGACTGGCTGGACCTCACGTCCCTCGAGGAGCTTGCTGGCGAGGCTGGTCAGAGGCTGGGGGCGGGAAGCCCGGCGACCGCCCTCAGCGCAGCGGTGGCGGCGCGATCGCTCCTGCCTCCGCAGCCGCTGGACTCCGAGGCTCTGTCCGCCGATGAGCGACCATCGATGGAGCGCGTCCAGGCGCGTGTCCACAGGCTCGTCGCCGAAGCTGCGCTCGCAGCCGGCGATCTGGCCATGGGAATCGAAGCGGCTCACGTGCTGCTCGACATCGAGCCCTACGATGAAGAGGCCCTCCGTCTCGCCATGGCCGGGCTGTCGGCGTCAGGACGGGCATCCTCGGCGCTGGCGCTCCATGAGCGAGTGCGTCTTCGCCTTGCCGAAGACCTGGGGGCCTCGCCTTCTCCGGAGACCGATGCCGCCCATCGCGCCGTCCTCAAGGGCCTCCCGGTGCCGGGGATCGCCGTCGGCCGGCTGCCGGAGAAGCCTGGCGAGCGTGCCCTGGTGGGGCGTGACGAGGAGATGGCTGCTCTCGACGGCCTCTTCAGCTCGGCGGCCAGTGGCGGGCCCGAGGTGGTGGCCGTCGTCGGCGAACCCGGAGCCGGCAAGACGGCGCTGATCACCGCGTGGCTGGACCGGCTCGGGCCGGCGACGCCCGTCCTCTGGACGAGATGCGAGCAGGTCACCCGGACGCTCCCCCTCCAGCCGGTGTTGGGGCTGGTCCGCTCGGCTCTCCGGCGCGCCGGCCCGCAGGCCCGGTCGCGGCTTCTGGGTGGCGACCGCCAGATCCTGACCCCGCTCCTCGAGCCGGAGGCCCGGGGGACGGTGCCCGAGCCCGACTGGTCGCTGGATTCGGCGTCCTCCCCGGCGGGAGTGGCCATGCTCTGCGCCGCCCTTCGCCGGGTCGTCTGCCGGGTTTTCGCCCGCCCCGGGGTGGTCTTCATCGACGACATCCACCGAGCTGACGGCCTGACCCTGGCATGGATCGCCGATCTGGCGGCGGCGGGGCCGCTTCCCCTGCTGGTGGTGGTCACCCATCGCGCCGGGGAGAGCGTCGGGATCGGGGCGACCAGCACCCTCCGGCTGGGGCCCCTCTCCATCGCCGACGCAGTGGTCCTCGCCGGCGCCCGGCGCGCCGAGGAGCTGCACCGGCGGAGTGGCGGCAACCCTCTCTTCCTGACCCTTCTGGCTCGGAGCGAAGAGGGAGACCTGCTTCCCGAGACGGTGCAGAGCGCGGTGCTGGCGCGCTGCGCCGAGGCCCCCGAGGCGGCCGGCGTCCTGCACAGTGCGGCCGCCCTGGGGATGGACGTGGACGTCGACCTGCTCGCCGCGGTTCTCCGCACTGATCCGATCCGACTCCTCGACCACCTGGACCGGGGTGTCCGCCTCGGGCTGCTCGACGACCGGGGAGGCAGCTATGCCTTCCGGCACGCCATCGTCCGAGAAGCGCTCGAGGGCGCGACGAAGTCGACGCGCCGGGCGCTGCTGCACCGTGAGGCGGTGCGGGCCCTGGTCGCCCGGCAGGGCGCTGACCCCTTCGCGATCGCGCATCACGCCCGGCTGAGCGGCGCCCGGGCGCTGGAGTCGATGGCGCTCACCGCGGCGAGCCGGATGGCAGCGGAACGGTTCGACTACGGGACGGCGCTCGCCCTGAGCGACGAGGCCATCGCGGCGGAGGACACGCCGGCCGCCCGGACCCAGCGGGCGATCGTCCACCTCCGCCAGGCGCGATACGCGGAGGCCCGCGCCGACGCCGAGGAGGCGGCTCACCGGGGGGCAGATCCACATGCCTGGGAGGTCGCCGGCGCGATCGCCTATTACTGCCGGGACTTCCCCGCCGCCCAGGCCTTCGGTGAGGCCGTCTGCGAGAACGCCCGGGATCCCCGCCAGCGCGCCCAGGGGCTGGTGATCAGGGGCCGCGCCCTCCATGCGGCGGGCGAGCTGGCGGCGGCCGAGGAGAGCCTGGAGGCCGCCATGGAGCTGTGCCGGCAGCGAGGACTGCGCCGGCCCGCTCCCATCTACGGCTTCCTCAAGGTGCACACGGGCGACCCGCTCCGCGCCATCCGGGCCATCTCGGCGAGCCCGGACGCCTCCGCCGAGGCCCTCTCGACCATCTACACCCCGGTCCACGCCGACCTCGCCATGGGCTACGCCCTGGCAACCTGCGGCCGGGCCGGTGACGCGCTGCGGGTCCTCGGCCGGGCGGCCGAGGAGGCGAGCCGGCGCGGACTGATCCGTTACATGTCCCTTGCCGCCAACCTCCGGGCCTGGGTTCACCGCAACTGCGAGGAGCGGGCGCTGGCGGACGAGGGCAACCGGACAGCCCGGGCGGGCGCGAGCGCCTCGGAGTACCGGGAGTGCGAGGTGTACGCGGTGCTCGACCTCGCCGAGGCGGCGGTCCGTGAGGGGGACGTCGCCGCGGCGAGGCGGTGCCTCGATGAGGCCGCGGCGCTCATGCTGATCCCTTACGCGTACGACTGGCGCCACCGGCTCCGCCTCCAAGTGATCGAGGCGCGGCTGGCGCTGCTCGAGGGCGGCGCTGAGCCGGCGCTGCGGAAAGCCGAGGAGCTGATCCGAGGAGCCGAGCGGTACCTCGCGCCGCGCTACCGGTGGCTGGGGGAGGCGCTGCAGCTTCGGGCTGAGGCGGCGCTCGACGGGCACGGCGCCGACGAGCCGCGACTGCGCCGGCTGAGCGACGGGTTGGCGCTGGTCGCCGGGATGGAGGCGTGGTGGGTGATGGCGGAGCTCGCCGCCGGGCTGGCATCGCCGCTCTGCTGGTCACTGGCGGAGGCGCAGCGGGTGCGGCTCGCCGCCAGCCTCGAGGGCGAGGCGCGAGAGCGTTTCGTCCGTCAATCGGGCGCGCGGCTGGAGAGGATGAGCACCCTGGGCGTGAGCGGCTGACCTCGGCGGCGCACCTCGGCGACGGCGCTGGTGGTGAGGGCGGCGCGGCGCCTGCCCTGAAGGGATTCCACGAACGGGGCCATATGGGCCATGCCGAGCCGGCATTCCACGACCGCCCGGGGGGTTTCGAGGCGAGCATCGGCGACCACGTCCTCGATGACGATCCGGGTCAGCCCCGCCTTCTCCGCGCAGGCCCGGAGGAGAGCCGGGGTGTTGGACCGGGGCTCGGTCACCTGCTTGAAGGTGACGTACCAGCCCGGGCGCCGGAAGCCGTAGCGTGCCGCCACCTCCTCGATGGCCTCCTTGGCGGGGTTGGGGGGCGAGGCGGCGAACACCGCCGCGACCACCAGACCGCCGGGTGCCACCACCCGCCGCATCTCGGCGAGAGCCAGCTCGGGAGCCTCGAGGTGCGAGATGGAGAAGCCCGCCAGCGCGGCATCGAAGGACCCGTCGAGGAAGGGCAGCGCGAGCATGTCGCCGACGACCGCCAGGGTCGCCGCACCTCGAGTGCGGGCCAGCATGTCCGCGGAGGTGTCGAGCGCCACCGCGGTGGCACCGACGGAGCGGAGCACCCTGCTCAGGGCTCCGGTGCCGGCGCCCGCATCCAGCACGAGATGCCCGGCGAGCTCGCCGGCCAGCGGTTCCACGATCAGCCGCGCGAGCTCGTCGTAGAGGCGGGACGGTCCGCGGTCCCAGGCCGACCCCGCCGCTCGATACGCGTCTCGGAGGCTGGTCACCTCTGGAGCAGCATCGGCTTCCCCCGGGCGGTTCAGCTCAGCCAGCCGGCTTCCGCGGCCCGGTCGGCCCACCATTGGAACTCCCTCTGGTCCCCGTTCTTCGACCAGCCGAGCTGGAGGAACGCCCCCACCAGGGCGGCCGCGAGCTGCTCGTCCCACCAACCGGAGGTGGGGATCCCGCTGCCCTCGAGTGCGGCTCGGTAGCGGGCGATGGTCGCCTCTTTGGATTCCGGGATGCGGTCGCAGTTGACCGCGAGATACCAGGCGAGATCGACCAGGGGCGGTGCGGCGCCGCAGCGGTCCCAGTCGAGGAGGATGGTCCGGCCATCGGGGTGACTGCCCAGGTTGCCCAGCTTCCAGTCACCGTGGATGAGGGTGCTGGGGCCGCGGCCGAGGATTGCGAGCAGGGGAGAGGGGTCATCGGCCAGTCCGCTGAGCAGCCGCGCCTCGGCGGGGTGACGGGCGGCGAGCTCCCGCCAGCCCGCGGCGACCGCCGGCGGCACCGGGTCATGGCCGCCCCCGGCCAGCTCCAGCCCGGCCATGGTCGGGGTCAGGAAGACGTAGTGGTGGGTGAGCGGGAACAGGCCGGGGTCATCCCTGAAACCCCAGTAGGTCGCGTGCAACCTCGCCATGTGGGAGATGAACAGCCGCTGCGCCTGCAGGGGTATCCGGGTGCTCCCGGGCGGCACCAGCCTGCTGCCGACCTCACGCATGAGGAGGGCAGCTCCCCGGTGACCCCGCGCCGAGGTGTACGGCGCGCAGGCCAGGACGGCGTGGTCGATCTCCTCGGGGAGGCGCTGGAGCACGGCCGAACCGAAGAGCTGGAGCTGCCGGCAGTGGAGATCGCCGGTCGCCCTCAGGATCCAATCGTCATCGACACAGACGTACTTGACCACGAAGGGCTCCCCGTGGATGGTCACCCGTTCGAAGCGGCTCCCCGACAGCGAGTCCGCGGTCTTCCACGGTTCGCGCCGGTCGGCGTCCTCGAGCAGCGCCCCGACCGAGGGCTGGACGGTGACGCGACGGGGCCGGGGGGAAGGCTGCACCGACGCTTCAGCCACCGCCCGCTTCCGCCTCCGCCATCTCGGCCATCAGGGCCGCGCCCCACCGGCCGCCGCACCAGGCGGTGTCGCGGACGATCATGCCGTCGCTCACCCGGATGACATGCGCCTGGTGGCAGAGATGGGGCTCGCCCCTCTCCTCCCAGGAGAGCACGAACTCGACCAGCGCGCCGCCGGGCAGCTCGGTCCGCTTGATCTCCTCGAACTGACCCGGGTCCGCATACCAGCGGGCCAGCTCCGCCCTGACGGCATCAGCCCCCCGGACCGTGAAGCGCCAGTTGGGGACCGTGGCGTCGAGGACCACGTCCGGGTCGAGGCTGTCAGCGGCCGGGATGGTGGCGGTGCGAATCGCGTCGATGTATCGGTCGATGGCGTCGGTCATGGCGAGGGCTCCTCGCGGTGTGGGTACCAGCGTGACCGATGGTGACCCAGCCCGATTGCAATCCAATTGCGCACAGCCAGCCGGCGTTCGGCAGGCCTCGGCCGTCCGCGGCCGCGGCGCCTCAGGAACAGGGCGGCCCATCCCAGCGGCTCAGACCACGGCGAACAGTTGCCAGGTGTCGGGCACGCCCTTGAGGGAGTGCACGCCCCGATCGGCGAAGACGATGCCGGAGCCGAGCACCAGCGCCTTGACGACGCTGGTCACCAGGACCTCGCTGGCCGCGGCCAGCGACGCCACCCGGGCGCCGATGTGCACCGTCAGCCCCGCTATGGAGCTCCCGATGCGCTCGACCTCCCCGGTGTGCAGCCCCGCCCGCACCTGGAGGCCGAGATCGGCGATGGCGTCACGGATGTCGCACGCGCACCGGACCGCCCGCGCCGGTCCACTGAAGGACGCCAGGAATCCATCGCCGGCGGTGTCGATCTCGATCCCTTCGTACCGAGCCAGCACCGAGCGCACCGCCGCGTGGTGACTCCGCAGGACGTTCTGCCATCGGTGGTCGCCGAGCCTGCCCGCGGTCTCGGTCGACGCGACCAGATCCGTGAAGAGGACGGTCGAGAGGGTGCGATCCGGATCGAACGTGCCAGGTGCACCGGTCAGAAACTCGGCGATCTCTCCGAGCACGGGGTCCGTGTCCCCCAGGAACATGAGGAGGTCATCACCCGGAACCTGCACGTGACGCCCGGCAGGCATGATCCGGGCGGCCTCGGTCAGAGACTGGTGGTCGATCATGTGGGCGCCGGCGCGCTCGAGGATCAGGGTCGGCGCCTGGACGGCGCGCAGCACCGGCTCGAGCTCGATCTCAGCCCCCCACCGGAGCAGGGTGGCCGCGGCGTTCGGGGTCGAGGATTGCCGCTCCCAGCGCCGCCACCAGGTGCGCAGGCGGGGATCATCGGCGTGGTTCGGAGCGGCGAAGTCGAGCTGGTTGCCCTCGCCCCATCCCTTCTCCACCACCTCCCACATGGCCTGCAAGATGGCGGGGTCGGGGCCGATGGTCTCCTTCGCCCTGAGGACGGTCATGGAGGACATCACCAGCGCCGTGATGCGCTCCGGGTGGGTCGCTGCGAACATGGCGCCGATCGCCGCCCCATCGCCCCATCCCACGAACGCGGCCTGCTGGGAGCCGGCGGCGTCCATAACGGCACCGACGTCGTCGGCGCGCTGCTCGAGCGTGGCCAGCCCGGCGATGCGGTCGGACAAGCCGGTTCCGCGCTTGTCGAAGATGATGAGGCGCCCCAGCCTGGACAGGCGTTCGAGGAAGTCGGCCAGCTCGGGCAGCTCCCACATCACCTCGAGGTGCGAGACCCAGCCCATGGTCATGACGATGTCCCGCGCCCCGGCGCCGATCACCTGGTAGGCGATATCGACGTCGCCGGAGCGGGTGAATCGGGTGTCGGGAGGTCTCGCCATGTCCACGTGGCCTCCCGGGGCCTCAGCTTGCGCGGCGGCCCCGAAACCTGCTCGTGATGTCAGGATTTTGGTATAGCCGGGGTGTGATGTCAAGCCACTGCTCCGGCTGGCGAAATGTGGCAGAGCCACTATCGTGTCGCAGCCCAGGCGACGGAGCTCATGGAGCGCCCGGGCTCAGGCTCCCAGGGCGGGGGCGAGGGGCGCCGCGTGCAGGCCGGCGGCGGCTGCGATCGCCAGCAGTTGCGCAAGGTTGGAGTACAGGCCGGGGACCCAGTGCAGCAGGACGATCTCACCGGCTCTCAGGGGCCGATGGTCGTAGGTGACCAGCCGGCCCCCGGACATGGTGGCGGTCCACATGACCACGTCACGCAGCCCTGCCTGGCCGGCAGCCTGGAGCACCATGCGGTCGACGTCGCCGTAAGGCGGGCGGCCCAGCAGCGGTGCCAATCCGAACCAGTGAGACAACGCGGTCGCCGCGCCTGCCCACTGAGCCTCGGCGGCCGCCTCGCTAAGCCTGGTCAGGTTCGGGTGCGAGATCGTGTGGTCTTCGATCTCGCCGCCGGCGGCCATGAAGCTTCGCCAGTAGGCGAGGTGCTCCGCCGCGGCCTGCGAGATTAGAAATGCGGTGACCGGCAGATGCGTGCGCTGCATCAGGGCCAGGACATTGGCGTCCGGATACCAGCCGTCGTCGATGGTTATGTAGAAGGCGCCGCCGGTCGCCGGTCCGAGGAAGATCTCCGGGTCGGGCGAGAGCCCTGTGGACCCGGTGGCCGCCCTCGCCAGGCTCGGTGACGGAGGCGCCGATGCCGAGGGTGACGGCGAGCCTGGGGCCGGCAGGGCCGGCAGGCTGGCCGGCTTGGGTGCGTAGCTTGGGAGAGCGGCCGGTGGCGGAGACCCGCTCGGCGGCGGTGAGCCTGCCGCGGGGCTCCGCCCCCCGGGGGCCGTGACGCCGCCGCAGGCCGTGATCGTGCAGATCAACGCGGCGAGGGCCGCTTCCCCCAGCCGCCGGCGGGTCTCACGAAGTGTCCCGGCATGCACCAACCAGCCTCCGGGCTCCATGGGTAAAACGCGCGTCCCCCGCTGTGGTTCCGCTCCAGGGCGGGGAGGCTGACTGGTGCGCCAACCAGCCGACGGTTGTGGGACGGTGGCCGTGCAGGGCTTCTACTACGAAGGTCTGCGGCGTCGGATGCTCGCGATGGTGGTGGTCTGGTCCGTCTGAACCTGGCCAAGTCGAGGGGTTGGCTGAGCTCGCTCGTACCAGATTCCTTGCCAACTTGCTGCTGCGGAGGCTCCGTCTCGGGCTGCGCCTCGCGAGCTTGGCCGACTATGGCGATCGCCTAATCAGCTGACTGGGGCCGTCGGCTTCGCCGTGATGGCGGGGGACCATCCACCAGAGGTCCTTGTGCCTCGGCCCAGATTGGCGTGACCGCAGCTCGATCAATCGGAGCAACCCCATGCGATCCCCTGGCGCCAGGCGGCGCATCGCCGGAACCCTGACCGCCCCCGCCGGACAACAGGTGTGGTGGATCGGCAGTGACACCGCGCGGCGAGTTCGCGCCAACAGGTTCTTGCCTCACGTCCGAGGAAGTGACAAAGAGCCCTTTCACGGACGCCAGCAGAGCTTGACCATCGGCCCAGAGACAGCCTGAGTGGAGCCGACCCGTGGCCAGGACAGATCGGGATGCAGGCTTCGACCGTGTCGCGCTGTATCGAACGTTAGTGCGGATCAACCGGGTCGAAGAGGCGCTAGCGGAGCTCTGGCGCCGCGGCTACGTCTCGGGCGAACTCCACCTCGGTCTCGGGGAGGAGGCAGTCGCGGCCGGCGTTTGCGCGCACCTTCGCGAGGGCGACGCCTTAGCCATCGATCACCGATCCACACCGCCCTTGATCGCCCGCGGAGTCGACGTCACGGCGATCCTGTTCGAGGCAGTGGGCAGCGAGCAAGGTCTCTGTCACGGCCGCGGCGGCCACATGCATCTCTTCTCTCCCGAGCACCTCGCGGCTTCATCGGGGATCGTCGGTGCCTCGGGTCCCCTTGGCGCGGGCTTCGCGCTTGCTGCCCAGCACCTCCGGCCGGGATCGGTAGCCGTGGCGTTCTTCGGCGAGGGTGCCCTGAACCAGGGGATGCTTCTCGAGTCCTTCAACCTTGCAAGCATCTGGAATCTGCCCTTGGTCTTTGTCTGCAAGGACAACGGATGGGCAATCACCACGCGGAGCCGCACGGTTACCTCCGGCGATCCACGGCAGCGGGCCCGTGGCTTCGGTATGGCGGCGGCGAGACTCAACGGCGCAGATGTCGACGCCGTGTGGAGGGCTGCCCGCGGGGCGATCTGTCGGGCTCGTTCGGGAGGCGGGCCGACGCTACTCCATGCGCGGGTGGCGCGGCCTGCCGGCCACTTCTGTGGCGACCCTCTGCTGCGCGTGCTAGACCACCCTCTGTCGGAGGCGCGCGGGCTGGTGCCGGAGCTGACCCGGGGACTGCTCGGCAGACCGGGCGCCACCGCCATGGCGCGACTTCGGGGTATGGCAGGGATCGAGGCGCCTCTCGCGGTCGCCGCCTTCGAACGGATGCGGGGTCGGGGTGATCCCATCAGCTCGGCGCGTTCACGGATTCCAGGAGCTGTCGCCTCCAGGATCGAGGCGTCGGTGCAGCGTGAGGTCGACAGCGCTTTCGCCACGGTAATCGCTGAGGTTGACCAGCGCCGTGTCCCGTAGCAGCTACGCTGCAGCCATCGAATCCGCCCTCGAGGAGGCCATGGCGGCTGACCGCCGGATCATCGTCATGGGCGAGGACGTACACATGCTGCGACGCGGGTTGCGCGCCCGGTTCGGACCGGCCCGTGTGCGCAGCTGTCCGATCAGCGAGGCTGCCTTCCTCGGCGCCGCCGTCGGCGCAGCCATGGGCGGTCTGCGTCCGGTGGTCGAGCTGATGCTCGTCGATTTCGTCGGGGTCGCTCTCGACGCTCTCCTCAACCAGGCCTCCAAGATCGCGTCGTTCTCCGGATCACGCTGGGACGTTCCTCTCGTGGTGCGCGCTGCTTGTGGTGGTTGGTACGGCGACGGCGGGCAGCACGAACAGTCTTTGTGGGGGCTGCTCGCCGGCATTCCGGGGCTCGTCGTCTGTGCCCCCTCGACGCCCGCCGACGCGGCCGGCCTGATGCTGTCGTCCATCGCCGACGACCGTCCGGTCGTCTACCTCGAGCACAAGCTGCTCTCCGACTACTGGCTCGACTACATGGGTGGCGCCACTCGCGACAGCGTGCGATTCGACGTGCCGTCGGCGGGAGCCTTCGGCGATGTCGAGGAGCCACCACGACCCGTGCCGCTCGGTGAGGCCGTGGTTCGCCGGAAAGGAGATGATCTCACCATTGTCAGCGTTGCGGTGGGCGTCCATCGAGCACTGGAAGCCGCCAGCGCCCTGGTGGCGAAAGGAATCGACGCGGAGGTCATCGACCTGCGCACGATCGCACCGCTGGACCGCGACCTGGTTCTGCGCAGCGTCCAGAAGACTGGACGTCTTCTAGTCGTTGACGAGGACTACCGGCAGTTCGGGCTCTCCGGCGAGCTCGCGGCAGTCGTGGCCGAGGCGGGGACGCCTTGCCGGTACGCGCGCGTCGCATGTGAGGGTACGCTTCCGTACGCTCGGCATCTCGAGGTAGCTGCGCTTCCCAACAGCGATCGCATCTGTGAGGCGGCGAGTCGCTTGCGCAGCGCTGGCGTATGAGGGCAACGACCTATGCCCCGCCGTGGTCTGAGAGCCGACGGCGGTGCCGGGCACTCGGACAGGACTGGATGACAGCGGCGGCCGTCGGTGGCGGGGTCCTGGCGCCGGGGGAGCGACCCTGGCGGTGCCTGGCGGGAGCTGGCGAGGAGGTGCTCAGGTAATCATTCCGGTCCTGACCGTCGAGGGTTGTCCTGAATCAAATGGCGCGACTGGACAAAAGCCGTGGTCTGACCAGTCGACTGCGCCTGCCACGCCGGCCCCCAGGCAGGTCTGGGAAGTCTGGCCACCATTCTGCTGGTGGTGGTGGCGCCCCCTGCAGGACTCGAACCTGCGACCCGCCGCTTAGAAGGCGGCCGCTCTATTCCGCTGAGCTAAGGGGGCCCGCGGGTCAGTGTATACGCGCTCGCCGGCTCCGACCTCTGAGCGGTGCCTCCCATGGCGACGCGAGGATGGCCGGCCGGATTGGGCGCCGACCCTATAATCGGCGGGCGTCCTCTCAAGGACAGCCCCGCGGTGGCCGTAGCTCAGCTGGTTAGAGTGGCTGACTGTGGATCAGCAGGTCGAGGGTTCGAATCCCTCCGGCCACCCGGCCCAATTCAGTAACACCGGTTAACCCTGCGTGAACGGGGCTTGGCACCGGCTGATATTGGGGGTAAACTGCGCAGGGTTAGCCGGTGCAGTACGCCGACATCGTGAGGCCGGCCGGCTAGCCTCTGGAGGGCGACCAGCGTGGCCGAGCTGACCATCGTCAGGCCCACCCCGGAGGACGCCCTCCACCGGGCCGTCGCCGACTTCCT
>DASPQV010000032.1:0-3611 GCA_035624785.1 Binatia bacterium
CGAGGTCGTGCGACAGCTCGCTCGGGTGGGCGTGCTGGTCGAGCCGGAGGGCGCTGTCGACGTGGTGCGGGATGACCCGGCGGACAACCGCTTCCTCGAGGCGGCCGCGGCCGGGGCCGCGGAGATCATCGTGTCCGGCGATCACCATCTCCTCAGGCTCGGCGGTTGGCAGGGCTGCCAGATACTCAGCGCAGCCCAGCTGCTCCTCGAGCTCGGTATCAGACCGGCGCCCGGCTGACCGGCCGACGCCCCCCGCGGCCAGCGTCAAGAGCAGTTGATGAGATAGGGGTTGGGAGCGGCCGCGCCGAGGTTCCAGCCGTAGTACACGGCGGCCAGCCGCTCCCCGCTGTCCTCGATCGGCTGCGTGGCATGAAGCCGGTTGATGTCCCGGCACATCGCGGCTTCCACCTGCGCCGCGGACTGGTCGTAGCCGAGCCCCATCACTGAGGTGCTGATCACGGAGTAGTACTGCCACGCCAGGCTGTTGATGCTCCCGCCGGAGCAGAACAGCGGTGTCACGTTCCCGTCCGCATCGTCGTAGAGCGCAACCGAGCACCAGGAAACCGCCGCGACAGGCGGGACGGGGGCGGGTTCGTAGTAGACCGAGACGAACGTCCCCGTGTGGCGCGCGTCCAGGAGGAGGTCGTCAACAACGAGTTCCGACCCCTGGCGGACGATGACCAGCTTCTGGTACGACGCATGGACCGGTGCCCCGCACGTCGTCAGCGCGACCACGCCGCCGGAGGCGGTGACGGTCGGGTAGTAGGACACCTCCATTCGTCCGTTGTCGCACGGTGGATCCGCAGAGAGCACGGGGTTGGGATTCCAGCGCATCTCAGCAGCGGCCTGGTACTTCGCATCGATGAGATGCTTCAGCCTCTCGGTGTAGGGGCAGCCGTCGACGGTCGCCGGCCCCTGCGCCGGATGCAGCGTGTCGCACACCGCACCAGCCGGAGAGATGGCCGCCTCTGCTACGGCGACGAGCTGGCTCTCGGTGACACCGCCAGCAGGGGTCGGGTTCGGGCTCGACGTCGCGCCGGGCGACTGAGAAGTGACCGTCGGGGCCGAGCTCTGCGTCCTGCCGGGCTGCGACACGGCCGTCGGCTCTCCTGATGGGGCTCCGCTGCGCAGGTGCCCTCCGTGGAGCGCCAGCGCGAGGAGTCCCGCCGTCAGAGCACCAGCAGCCACCAGGGCCATCGTGCCAAGGACAGCAACCAGCCGCCTCCTGCGTCGTTCCCCGAATACCGGGCGGGTGATTCGGTCCTCGCGGTCGGATGGAGGTGATTTCCGGTGCATCTCGCGCCAGGGGTCTCGATCGGGGCAGGACGGCTAAGGCAACCTTGTTGCCTTTGTCACCAAGGTATTCAACGCCTGCCCGGCGCGGCCAGGTTACGCGCCATCCAGCCAGGGGGCCCGCTGAGACCTGCCTTCGGCTATCCTCCTGCCCGCAATGGCAGCCGGCATCCTGGTGCTCGCCAACGAGCACGTGAACCGGCGGATGGCGGGACCCTCGATCCGGTGCTTCGAGCTGGCCCGGGTGCTGAGCGCCGACGGCCACCGGGTGACCCTGGCCTCCCCCTTCACCAGCGACCTGCCCCCGCAGCCCTTCGCGCTCACCCAGTACGACGCGTCCAGCCTCCCCGGTCTGGTGGCGGAGCACGGGGTCGTCATCCTCCAGGGCTGGGTGATGGAGCGCTTCCCCTTCCTCCGCGACGCGCAGGCCCGCCTCGTGGTCGACCTCTACGACCCCTTCCCCCTGGAGGTGCTGATCCTCTTCGACCACGAGGAACTCGAGAAGCGCCTGGAGACCCAGAGGGATTCGATCCGCGCGGTCACCGACCAGGTCCGGGACGGCGACTTCTTCCTCTGCGCCAGCGAGAAGCAGCGCGACTACTGGCTGGGCTGGCTGACCGCCGCCGGCCGGGTCAACCCCCGCACCCACGAGCGGGACCCCAGCCTGCGCTCGCTGATCGACGTCGTCCCCTTCGGCGTTCCCGCCGAGCCACCGCAGGCGGCCGGCCACGGCATCCGGGGCGCGATCGAGGGCATCGGTGACGGCGACGTCGTCGCCCTCTGGGGCGGCGGCATCTACAACTGGTTCGACCCGGTGACCCTGATCCAGGGGGTGGCCCTGGCCGCCCCCCAGCTGCCTCAGCTCCGCCTCGTCTTCATGTCCACCGGCCATCCCAACCCCGAGATCCAGCGGATGTGGACCCAGGTCGAGGCCCGCCGGGCCGCCGACCAGCTGGGCCTGACCGGCCGCCATGTCTTCTTCAACGACACCTGGGTCGCCTACGAGGACCGGACCAGCTGGCTGCTCGACGCCGACATCGGGGTCTCCACCCACTTCGACCATGTGGAGACACGGTTCTCGTTCAGGACCAGGATCCTCGACTACCTCTGGGCCGCCCTGCCGGTGATCTGCACCGCCGGGGACACGCTGGCAGACGACATCGAGCGCCGGGGGATCGGGGTGACCGTCGCCCCGGAGAGCCCCGAGGCGGTGGCGGCGGCGCTGCTCCAGCTCGGCGGCGACCCTGCCCACCGGCGCGCCTGCGCGGCGCGGGCCACCGAGCTGGCCGCGACGCTGACCTGGCCGCAGGTCGCCGAGCCGCTCCGTCGCTACTGCGCCGACCCCCGCCCCGCCGCCGACCGGGAGCCGGGTATGCGCCGGATGCCGGTGCCCTTCACTCCGACGCCCGAGGACAAGCAGGCCGCAGCCACGACGCCCCCGAAACCGGGGCTCTTCTTCCGCTGCCTCCGAGCTGTGTACCAGGCCACCCCGGCGCCACTTCGGGAATCCCGGGTGCTGCGGCGGCTGCGCAGCAGATTCGCCGACGCGCGCGGGGACTGAGCCAGGTCCGAGGCCGCTGGCGCAGCAATCCCACGGGGGCTACCGGGAAGGCAACCATCCGAGAGGCCCGGTGCGGGCCTCACCGCTCGTCAGCCCGAAGGGCGGCCAGAGCCTCCGACCCAAGAGGGCGGCCGGGCGGAGGCGGCAGCGGCTCGTGGTCAAGCAGGTGCCGGCCCCCCAGCCGGACGCGGCCCTCGGCAAGCAGCCGTGTGTACCCGTCGGCCACCTCCAGAGCTGTGATCTGCGCCACCGGACGGCCGCGATCGGTGATTTGGATGGTCTCACCCGAGGCGGCCCGCCGCACCACCGCGCTGGTGTGCCGCTTGAGCTCCTTCATGCCGATTCGATCAGTCATGACCACAAGGTAGCCGCTGCGTGCTCGGGTGCGTCGAGACCGCGGCGCTGCAGCCCTCGGCCTGGGAATCCAGACGACTACCACCCGGACCTGCGCGCGATCACTCGCATCGCCACATCCTTCCCGAGGGCCCGCTCCGGCGTCGCGGTGCCATCGACCTCCGGCACGCCTCCGCACCGCCCCCTGGGCACTGGCGAGCGCAGAGGCACGCCGGCTGGCTTGGTGCTAGCGTCGTCCGGCCATGCTGGGGCGCTCGGGAATCCGCTGGAGCCGCGTCCTCCCGGTGACCATCTGCCTCGCGGTGCTCATCGGCATGCTTCTTCCCGGCCTGCACACGGTGAGAGCCCAGGGCCAGGCCAGCGCCTACACCCCGCTGAGCCCCTTCCGCATCCTGGACACGTG
>DASPQV010000033.1:0-31925 GCA_035624785.1 Binatia bacterium
GCCCACTCTGGCTGATCCAGGGTTGCCCCCACGTGGTGGGCCACGGAGTCGGCGAAGGTCGCGTACGCGGCGACGAGGTACGGCTCTCGTTCGGCCGACTCCGCCCGGAGCGCCTGGAGCAGCCCCCGCTTGCCCCCGAAGTAGTAGAGGATGAGCTGCTGGCTGACGCCTGCCCGAGCGGCGATGGACGCGGTTCGCGCCCCCGCATAGCCCACCGCCCCGAACTCCGCCAGGGCTGGGGCGTTTCAATCAATTGAATGAATGAATATGGCTGCCGCAAATGCTAGTGCTCCCGATGGGTCCCCCGGCCAGCCGCAGCTGCCGGGCGAGGGCGCCCGGTCAGGGCGCGGCGCAGCCGGTGGTCAGGTAGGCGTCGGTGCCAAGGCTCCGGTCGCGCCGCCCGGTGACGGTGACCTGCTGCTCGGATGCCGGTGCCGCGCATCCGTTGGGAAAGCGCACGAAGACCGACCTGGCCCCGGCCTGCACGTACCCCTGGACGCAGCCGGCGCTGCAGGAGACGGGCGCGAAGCTCCCGGAGATCGTGGTCACGCCGTTGGCACCGACCGAGACGATGGGGTTGGCCAGCAGCCCCCGCACGCCGAGGACCGCGCCGGCGATGACCACCGCGGCCGCGATTGGCATGAGCGACATGCCCCAGCGCGACCTCAGCGGGTTGCGCTTGGCGGGCAGGAGTTCGGGAACATCGGCCACTGCCTGCTAACCTACCTGACCGCGTGACCGGCACCGTGGTCCTGATCACCGATTTCGGGCTCGAGGACGCCTACGCAGCCGAGCTCCGGGCGGCGGTGTGGGCGGCCGCGCCCGCGGTCCGCTGCGTCGACGGCACCCACCTGGTCAGGGCCGGCGACGTCCTCTCCGGGGCCTATGCCTGCGAGCGGCTGGCCCGCGCCTTCGGCGGGGGGACCGCGCTCTGCGCGGTCATCGACCCGGGCGTCGGAAGCCCACGGCCGCTGGTAGGCGTGGAGTGCGACGGGGTCCTCGCCGTCGCCCCCGACACCGGGATCCTCTCCTACCTCTGGCTGGACGCGCGGCGGCGGCGGGCGGTGCGCCTGGAGGTTCCGGGGTCGGCCTCGGCGACCTTCCACGGCCGCGATGTCCTCGCTCCGGTGGCCGCGGCGCTCGCCAGCGGCGAGGATCTGGCCCGCTGCGGCGAGACGCTCGAAGCTCCGAGGATCCTGCCCGAGCTGGTTCCCAAGCGGGACGGAGCCACCCTCCGCTCCGTGATGGTGAGCGTCGATCACTTCGGCAACTGCGTCACCGGCATACGGACCGGCGACGTCGCCGCGACGATCGCCGAGGTGCGCTGGCCGGGCGGTGGCACCCGCCGCACGGTCAGGACGTACTCCGAGATCGACAGCGGGCTCGCCGTGCTGTGGAACAGCGCCGGCCACCTCGAGCTTGCCGCGCGCGGGACCTCGGCGGCCCGGATCGCCGGCGTCGATGTGGGCGCGCCGGTCGAGGTCGTCCTGGAATGAGCGCGGCTGCCGATCGCCTGCGGCTGGATTACGGCGATCTCACCGGCCCCCAGCAGACGGCTCTGGACCGCGCCGCCGGGGAGCTCGGCGTCGATGTCATCCAGCTCATGGAGGTCGCCGGCTGGCAGGTCGCGCGCTGGATCTTCCTGAGCACATCCGGGGTGCCGATCCCGATCCTGGTGGTCAGCGGCCACGGCAACAATGGCGGAGACGGCCTGGTTGCCGCCCGGCACCTCTGGAGCTGGGGCTTCGCGGTCGAGGTCGCCCTGGTCGCGGAGGCCGGCTCGCTCGGCGCCGTGGTCGCCAAGCAGCTGCGCGCGGTTCAGGCCATCGGGTTGCCGGTCGTCGAGGTTCCCGGCGGCGAGCTGCCCCTCGAGATGGTGCAGCGCGCCCACCTGGTAGTCGACGCGCTGCTCGGCACCGGTGTGCGCGGCGACCCACGCCCGCAGCAGGCGGCCGCCATCCGGCGCATGCCGCCCGAGCGAACCGTCTCCATCGACATTCCGAGCGGCCTGGATGCGACAGCCGGGACCGCCGGCCAGCCGACCGTCCGGGCTCTGCGGACCTGCACCCTCACCGCCATGAAAACCGGTCTGTGGGGCGAGCCGGGCGGGCTGCGCGCGGGCGAGATCACGGTGGCCGACATCGGCATGCCGGCACGGGCGTGGCGGTCCGCCGGGCTGGAGCCTCCGCGGCTGGTGAGAGGCGGAGCGCTGCTCCGCGTCCCCGACGAGTTCATGACGCCCGCGGCAGAAACGTGAGTCGCCGGCGGCGCCTTGACCCTGGAAACACGCCCGTGTATCCTGGCCGGTACGCCACCGGCCGCCCTCCGGGTGGAGCCATGATCACCGCCGCAGTCAACGTCCCAGCTATGAGTGGCGAGTTCGCCGAGCTAGTCGCCGAGCATCTCGACGATTTGGTCACCTATGCCGCTCACCTCGTCGGCGATGCTGAGTCCGCCGTCGAGCTGACTGCGGGGGGGGTCCACCACGCGGCCCGCTATCCCCCGGTGCGCCTGCAGGCCGACGGCAGGGCGGCCCTTTACCGGGCGGTGACCAGGGCCTGCCGGGCTGGCCAGCGCTTTCCTCCGCGTCCCCGTGGCCCTGCCCGGCTGTGGCACCGCAACCACCCACCCTTCGAGATCGAGTTTCGCGGCGGCGACGTCGCCAGCCGGATGAACACGGTCAAGCGGGCCCTCATGACGCTGCCCTTTGAACGCCGCGCCGCGCTGCTGCTTCGCGGCGTGGCCCAGCTTCGCTACGCGGAGATCGCCCGCGCTCTCGAGTGCTCGCCGGAGGCGGCGGCGCGCCTCATCGCGGCGGCCCGGCGCGAGTTCGACACCATCTACCGCGAGATCGCTCTATGAGGTGCAGCCTGCTCACCCTGAGCAGCCATCTCGACGGGGAGCTCGACACCACGCGGCGGGCCGAGACCGAGGCCCACCTGGTCGGCTGTGACCGCTGTCGCAACGCTCTCGAATACCTTCGCGAGGAGGTGTCCCGGATCAGCGACCTGGCCAGGGTCCATGTCCCCGATGCCGGTGCGCGAGCGTTCCTGGAGCAGCTGGGATTGATCGGCCCCGACGACGATCTGCCGCCGCGCCCGCCGCGTCCGCGCCCGCCTTCGGGGGACCCGCCGCCCTGGCTGGCCGGGCGTCCGCCGGGGAGCGCCCTTCCGTGGTCGCCTCGGATCGAGCCGGACCCGGACGCGGACCAGCCGGTCCTGCCCTTCCCCGACGAGGTCCTCCTCGACGAGATGGCCATGGAGCCGCCCTCTCCGCCTGTGGACAGCCTTCATCTCGACACCGAGCTGCACCTGAGGGGGAGATCGCAGCCGCCTTCCGATGTGTCCCTATCCGTCCCTGCGGCCCCGGTCGAGAATGCCCCGGATGCCTCCGCCGACGTGACCGCGCCCGGGGCCGCCGACGCGTCCGAAGCGGATCCCGAGGTGCACGTGGCGGGGCAGGCGTTCCCGGGCCTGCCGATCTCGGCTCCCGCCGGGCCGCCTCCATCGCTGATCAGCGCGGCTGAGCGCCCGGTCTGGGCCCCGCCGATGGCGGGCGGCCACGGTTCGCCCGCGCTGGAGCCACCGGAGCGCTCGCCCATCGAAGCACCCCGTGCCCCGGCTCGCTTTCCGCCAGGCCCCGAGCCGCGGGCGTCCACCGGCCTCGAGCTGGAAGGTCGGGCCGGGCTCGGGCCTGATGCCCGCGTCGGAGCCGGGCCACCCGGCTCCGGGGACCAGCAGCCGAGCTCGGGGCGTGGCGTCCTCCCCGAACCCGCCATCGGCCGCGCCGCCGACGATCCCTGGAGCTGGGCTCCTCGCGACCCGATCCCCGGCGATGAGCCACCCGGGCCACCGCCCATCCGATCCGCCCTTTCCGGCGGGACGGGCATCCTGGGTCCGCAGGGCAGAGAACAGCCGGAGGGACCGTTGGTCAGCGAGGACGGCGCCGGAGAGCCGGCGCCGCCGGACCGGGACGACGCCCCCGATCCACTGATCGACCCGCTGATCGCCCGGGTGGTCCGCCCGCCGCGTCGAGTCCGCGCTGGCCTCCTGGCTCGGGTCCGGGACCAGCTGGGCGTCCGTTTCGCCCTTATGCGCGGCGCCGGCGCCGCCGAGCTGGCGGCCGACCGGAGCACGGGAACTAGCCCCCCGCCTCGCGGCCGGCGGCGCGATCCCACCCTGACCGCCGACCGGCAGCCGGAGCCTGGCCCCCCCCAGCTCCGGTCCGCTGCTCAGCCGGCTCAGTCGGAGAGCGGCCCCGATGAGCCCCCGGTGGTGCCTGGACCTCCCGTTTACCCGCCCTGGTTCGGCGGCGGCGCTGGCGGGCCAGCGGCGGCGCTCGGACCTCCGGCCTCCGCCGCGGGCCGGCCGGGGTCGACCCGCCCGCCGACCATCGCGGAGGAGCTGCCGGCACCCCTCCGCCCCAGCTACAGGGACGATCGCCGCACCGCCGCTGACCTCGGAGACAGCCCCGTCCCGGGACGGCACGCCCGCGCCCTCGCCGCCGGCGGCCGCCCATGGCCGCGGTCGTGGCACGGGCTGGGCCGCTCGCTGGCCGGGGTGCCGCGCCGCTGGACCGCCGTAGCCGCCCTGGCCGTCCTGCTGCTGGTCATCGTCCTCCTGATCGCCCATGCGGCCGGCGGGCCGTCTCCGGTCGCCTCCCCCGGCTCCGCGACCCACCCCAGCGGCGCGCCGGCGTCGTCGGCACCGAGCCCCGCCCGGCCGTCGCTGACCCCCGCCTCCTCACCACCGGCCGCTTCATCCCCAGCCGTCTCGGCGACCAGCGCGCCGACCGCCAGCCCCACCTCGACAGGTCCGGCTGCCCAGACCTATGGGGGCGGCGGATCGGGCTGGACGATCCAATCGGTGCGCTGCTGCTACGCCCAGGCGGGCACCGGCTACACCCGGGTGGTCTTCGAGCTCACTGGATCCTCCGGCTCGTCACCGGCCGCCTCGATCAGCTTCCCCAATCCCACCACCATGCTCATCAGCTTCACGGGGGCGAGCCCGGGTGCGCCGCTGGCCACCGAGAGTGGGGGCGTGATCGCCGAGATGGTGCCCCCCACCGGTTCGGCGGCGGTCTTCCGGTTCACCCTGGTCAAGGCCGGCGCGACCGTCAAGGATTGGGACTACCTGGCCCGCGGTGACGCCTCGACCCCGTCCCCCCTGATGTACTTCGACATCGGCTGACCGGTCTCCCCGCCCAGCTGGGCGCCGCCGCGGCCCTGGCATCCACCGGAGGCGGTGCGGTCCCGCGGTTTCGGAGCCCCATGTCGCAGCTCTGCGACGGTCGCTCGGACAGCCTCCGCCGCGTTACCGTGTCTGATGGGTAGGTGGGTTGCGAGGGGCATCTCGATGAGCAGCAGCCCCCCACGTCGTCGCGGGGGTCCAGGGCGGAATCGAGCCGGGCCGCTGATCAGGTCGCCCGATCCGTCAGGCTCGGAGATCTCAGCGCCCGAGCGCGACAGGGTACTGCCGGGACCGCGGGGAGAGTGGACCGGCGTGGGGACGGAACCCCGACACGCTGACCGCCCACCGAGCTCCGAAGAGGCTCGAGCGGTGCTGGCGGCATCCCTCGGCATCGACCTTGCGGAGCTGCGCGGGCTCTCCCCGGCGGCCGCGACCACCGCCCTCGGTCGTCTCAGCGAGCTCGTGCAGCGTCTGGCCAGCCAGGCGGCCACCGACGAGCTCACTGGAGCCCTGCGCCGCGGGGCCGGTTACGCGGCGGCTCGGGCTGAGATCGAGCGGGCCCGCCGGTCCGGCACCCCATTGACCCTGGTCATCGTCGACGTCGACCGGCTCAAGCACGTGAACGATTCAGCCGGGCACCTCGCTGGCGACAGATTGCTCCGCCAGGTCTCGG
Source organism: Binatia bacterium (assembly GCA_035624785.1). Taxonomy (GTDB): domain Bacteria; phylum Chloroflexota; class Dormibacteria; order Aeolococcales; family Aeolococcaceae; genus JAJZNI01. The sequence goes on from DASPQV010000033.1 coordinate 5,863, forward strand.
AGCGGCTCTCGGCGGGGATGCGCGGCTACGACGTGCTCATCCGGTTCGGCGGAGACGAGTTCGTCGCGGTGATCGGAGGGGTCCCCAGGGCAACGGCCAGACGGAGGATCAGCGCTGTCCGATCCAGGCTGACCCGGGAGGGAATCTCGGTCAGCGTAGGGCTCGCGGAGCTGCGCCCGGTTGACAGCCTCGACGACCTCATCGCCCGGGCGGACGCCGACCTCTACGGCGCTCGCCTTCGCCGCTCGGGGACGCCACTCGCGCCCGCGGGAGACGGTTCCGGGCCCGGTGGGGCCTGACCGGACTTGGCTCAGGCCGCCTTGCAGTTCTTGGTGTGCTTCAGGATCCGCTCGCGCTTCGGCTCGCCTGGCTTGCGGGAGTGGCGGAAGGCGATCTCCACGCTGATCTCGTTCTGCCGCATGAGCTGATGGCAGACCGGGCAGCGAAGGCTGGTCACGATGTCCTTCTGGGAGAAGACACCTTTGGATTCCTTGATGGTGTTGGCCATGTGGGCAAGCTCCTGCGGAGGCGGGGATCAGAGGATTCTAGGTGACGCGCCGGTGCGGGCCGCCGCCTTCGAGATGGAAGGAGCGGCCGCCGGGGCCGGCTTCAGCGGCGCCGGAAGCGCATCCAGCTGGCGAATATGGCAGTGCCGATGACGATGCAGGCGGCGAGGCCGAGCACGGGCACCAGCAGCACCCAGATGAGGTCGGGTGCCTGGGCCACAACGCCGAGCATGAGCCGAGTGTAGCGCCGCGGGCCGGCGGGGCCCCGCGTGCGCATTCGCCAGCGGGCCCAGGTGGCGCCGCCAGCATCAGGGGTCAGCCGGGCTCGGCTGGGCCGCGGCTCGCACCCGCGCGCATGATGTGGCCGATGAACCCGGGGCTCGCCACCGCGCTTCTGGTGCTGGCGCTGCTCGCCTGCCTGGCGCTGATGCTGGTCGGGCCGCTGCGCGCGGTTCGCGACGAGCAGGCCTTTTCTGCCGAGGAGCGCGGCTGGGCGAGCTCCAAGCGGTTTCCGGAGGAGGTGGAGCGGATCTACCGCAGCCCGCGGATGGTGACGGTCGATGGTCTCCGGCTCCGCGAGCTCGGCTACGAGCAGGTGGAGCACGGCCTCCGGCGCACCTCATGGGGGCGCCGGCTGGCGGTCCGCTGGCAGGCGGTGCGCCCCCCGGCCCGGGCGCCCGAGGCGTCCGCGGGGGACAGCCCCGAGGATGCGGGGGTGGCGTACCCCGTGGCGGATTCGAACCGCCGATCTCCGCCTTGAGAGGGCGGTGACCCCACGCGACAGGTCGCGTGGGGACCCCCGCCGGTTCAGGGGGGCACTGCGGCCCCCCTCGCAGCGGACGGCAGAGCCGCACGCTGCTCACCCCCCCAGCCGGCGCGACTCCGCGCCGGGGACACCGCCCTCACGGTTACATGCGAGCCGCCCTCAACGGCGGCGTACCCCGTGGCGGATTCGAACCGCCGATCTCCGCCTTGAGAGGGCGGTGTCCTGGGCCACTAGACGAACGGGGCTCGCCCGACCCGTCGGATTATACGGAGCCTTCTCCAGCCCCCCATCGCAACCATGGGCGGGGTGCGCGTCGCCGCCTCCCGGGCGGCTACACCCTCTCCGGCGCGGACATCCCCAGGCAGCCCAGGCAGTCGGCGAGCGTTGCCCGGGTGGCCGCGACCAGCTCACGTCTAAAGGCCCGGCGCGACGGATCCCGCTCCCGTACCACCGCCTCGGTGTGCTCGTAGAAGTCGGTCAGCGTCGCCGCCAGCTCGAAAGCGTAGGTGCAGAGGGTGGATGGCGACAGCCCCTGGCCGGCCTCGGTCAGGGCATGACGGTAGCCGTCCAGGCAGTGGAGCAGGTTGCGCTCCACCGCCTCGAGGGGTGGCACCGCCGGGGGGCCCGGAACCGGCTCCACCTTGCGGAGGATGCCGGCAGCCCGGGCGTGGCTGTACATCAGGTAGATGCCGGTGTCGCCGGTCACCCGGAGCGCCTCGTCGAAGTCGAAGCCGATGACCTGGTTGAGCGAGAACTTCTCGAGGTAGTAGCGGACCGCCCCGGCGGCGAGCTGCCGGGCGCTCGCCGGGCTGGCCGACTTGCCGGCGACCCGCTCGACGGCCCGGTCGAGGAGATCGTCGGCGCGCACCTCGATGCCTCGCCGGCCCGAGAAAGCGTAAATGTTCTTGCCATCTTCGACAGGAACGCCGAGGGCCTCGGCCGCCGCCGGGGAGAGCGCGACCACCTCGTAGGCGAGGTGGATGGACCGCTCCGCCTCCTCGGCATGGCCGGTCCGGACCAGGCCCTGCTTGACCACCTGCTGGGGGTAGGCCTGGCGGGCGTCGATGACGTTGATCACCCTCCAGGCGCGGCCGAAGCGGGCCGCCGGCAGCGTCCCCGCTTCGGTGGTGGTCGTCGCCGGGGAGCGCTCCTCCTCCTTCTCCCGCCAGGGCCGGTAGCGGAAGTCCCGCCCGAGCAGCCCGAACTTCCAGAGCTGATAGGCGATGTCCTTGGCCGTGTAGGTGGCCACCCTGTCCGACTTGACCAGCACCTTGGCGTCGTCGTCGTCCCCCTCCCCGGAATCGGCCGGCATCACCCAGCAGCCGGCATGCCGGCCCTCCGTGGCCAGCACGATCGCCCCCGATTCGCGGAGCAGGTCGAAGGCGCGGCGCCAGAACCCCAGGGCGATGATGTCCGACTCCCAGGTGAGCAGGTCGTAGCCGATGTCGAACCGACGCATGGTGGCGAGATGGCAGTCGACGACCCGGGCGGCGAGACGCTTGACGAAGCGTGAGGTCTCGCTGCCGCCCTCCTCGATCTCACGCAGGGTGCGCGCCCGGGCCTCGAGCAGCGAGGCGTCGCGCTCGTAGCGGCGGCCGACCTCCACGTACACTCGCGAGCAGTAGCGGTCGAATGGCTCCCCCGGCTCCTCGGCGATCCCCAGGTCGCGGACGCCGATGGCGACATCCGCCACCTGCACGCCGGTGTCGTCGATGTAGTTCTGGACCTCCACCTCATGACCGAGCCGGCGCAGGATCCGGGCCACGCTGTCCCCGATGCAGGCGTTGCGCAGGTGTCCCACGTGGGCGGCCTTGTTGGGGTTGGTTGCGGTGTGCTCGACCAGCGTCCGCCCGCCGGGCCGAGGGTCGCCGGGCCGGCAGAGGGGCACAGCGGCATCCAGCGCCTGGGCCTGCTCGACGACCGCCGCCGCCCACACCTGGTCCTCGAGCCGGCAGTTCACGTAGCCGGGTGGGGTGACCGTCCACTCGCGGACGAAGCCGAGCTGGCTCCCCGCCAGCCGATCTCGAAGCTCAGCCGCGATGGCGAGCGGTGATCGCCGCAGGACCGGGGCGGCGCGGAGCGCCGCCGGTGTGGAGAGGTCGCCGAACTCCGGGCGGGCGGAGCGTTCCACCAGCGCCTCGACGCGGTCGGCGATGCCCCAGTCGGCGAGGACGGCGCCAAGCGCCGCCGACAGCTCCCCCCGGACGTCGAGCATGGGTTCGGATCGTAGCGGGCGACCCCGAGGGGCTGCCGGCCCCGGCGAGGCGCCCGCAGTGCGCTCGGATGCTCGGAGTCGCGACAATGCCGCCCCATGGGCACGATCCGCTACTGCGTGATCCCGGCCGCCGGCCTGGGCACCCGCTTTCTCCCCGTGACCAAGGTGCTCCCCAAGGAGATGCTCCCGGTGGTGGACCGCCCGGTGATCGAGTGGGCGATCGAGGAGGCCATGGCCGCGGGGGCGGGCGAGATCGCCCTGGTGATCGCCAGCGGCAAGGAGCTGATCCAGGCCCATTTCGAGCGCCAGCCGGAGCTCGAGGAGGTGCTCGAGCGCCGGGGCAAGCGGGCCGAGCTGGCCGCGGTGCGGCACTCCCAGGAGCTGGCCCACATCACCTACGTTCTCCAGGAGAAGCCCCTGGGCCTGGGTCACGCGGTGCTGTGCGCCGCCGACGTGGTGGGCGACAATCCCTTCCTCTGCATGCTGCCCGACGATCTCTCCCACGCTCAGGTGCCCATCCTCGCCCAGCTCCGCCAGGCCTGGGATGAGGTGCAGGCGCCGGTGCTGGCTCTGATGCGGGTCGCCCCTGACCAGATCTCCCGCTACGGCTGCGCCACGGTGGCGGAGTCGAGAGGGCGGTTCCACCGGGTCACCGATCTGGTCGAGAAGCCCAAAGCCGAGGAGGCGCGTTCCGACCTGGCGATCATGGGTCGCTACGTGCTCCCCGGCGCGACCTTCGAGGCCCTCCGCCGGATCACCCCGGGTGCAGGCGGCGAGCTCCAGCTCACCGACGGCATCGCGGCCCTGCTCCACCAGGGGCCGGTCTGGGGCCTGGAGTTCGAGGGTGAGCTCCTCGACGTCGGCACCCCGGACGGCTGGCTGGACACCAATGTGCGGCTGGCCCGCGAGCGGAGCCTGGATCGGGCTCGGGAGGCTGTGTCGTGAACCTGTTCCGCCGCGAGTGGGGCGCCGTCCTCTTCGTCCTCACCGTGCTCATCGGAGCGATCGCGGTGGCGGTCTCCTTCGTCGTGGCATCGGGCCGGTCGGGAAGCAGCGCCACCCCTCCTCCGTGCCCGACCTACACCCCCTACGTGGTGACCCCGACGCCGGTGGGCAGCTTCACCGCCAGCCCCAGCCCGTCGCTGATCCCCTACTGCTCGCCGCCTCCCACCGCGCCTCCACCCAGCGCCAGCGTCACCCCGACACCGACCCCGAGCCCCACGCCGACCCCCACGGCCACGCCGGTCGGCCCGGTGGCGTCGTCGAGCCCCAGCCCCACCGCCTCGGCGAGCGCCTCGCCGACCGCCTCAGCCAGCCCCTAGGATCGGGCCGGCCGCCTCGACGCCGGCGGCAACCGAGATCCTGGGCGGGGTACCGGGCCGTGAACCCCAGGTCCTCGACGCCGGGGAAGGGGGCTGGGACCTTGAGGATCAGTTCATCCATCTGGTCACTCCCCAGCCATGGGTGCGCTGACGCCCCTCGACGCGGCGTCGATCTCGCCGCGGTCGAGCCGGCGCTCGGGTGGGATCCAGTCCAGGCCCAGAGCCGCGTAGACCTCGGCCTCCTCGGCGCCGGCCACCCGCCCGCCGCCCTCCACCCGGTAGACGCCGTACTCGTTGAGGGTCAGGCCGAGGCGCAGCGCCCGGCCGCGGAGGCGCACGTTGTGGGCCGCCGAGCCGGTGAAGTACTGCCAGGCGGCACCGAAGGATTCGGGAGGGATGGCCCGGCAATCGACCTGGAGTCCCCCGCCCGCCTCGATCGAGCACTTGGTGTCGCCGCGGAGGATCACCCGCTCCACCTGGGGCAGCGCGGCGAAGCAGGTGAGCACCTCGACGGGATGCCGGGTCGCCACCACGATGTCGAGGTCGCCGACGGTCGCCTCACCCCGGCGATAGGATCCCGCCAGCTCGACGCGCTGGGCGGCGGGCAGGGCCCGAAGCTCGTCCCTGAGCGTCTCGGCCAGCCCGGTGACCTCCTCCCTGGGCCGGCGCCGGCGCCCGCCTCGCGCCACTCGGCGGTCCAGGGCCGCCACCAGGTTTTCCAGGCTCCTCGCCCCCAGGCGGGGGATCCCGGCAAGGCCGCCGCTGCGAGCGGCGTGGTCGAGCTGGTCGATGGTGGAGATCCCCGCCTCGTGCCACAGCGCCGCCGCGGTGCGCGGCCCCACGCCGGGGAGCTCGCAGATGGTGAGCAGGGTCGGCGGCACCTCACCCTCCAGGTCCTCGAGAAAGCCGAGCCGCCCGGTCCGGAGCAGCTCCTGGACCTTCTCGGCGATGGCGGCGCCGAATCCCTCGATGGCGCGCAGGCCGCCCTCCTGCGCGGCGATCTCCGGGAGCGGCGTCTCCAGGTTCTCGACCTGGACCGCGGCCTGCCGGTACGCCCGGACCTTGAAGGGATTGTCACCGCGGATCTCGAGCAGCCCGGCGATGCGCTCCAGGGTTCGCACCACGTCCCGGTTGGAGATGGTGACGGGTGCGCCGGAGCCCCCGGGATCGCGGACGCTCCCCCGGTTCGCCGGCGGGGAGGCTGGGCTGGGGGCTGGGGCCATCGCTGGACTGGTGCTGCCGGCCGCCTGGGGCTGCCGGCTCCCAGAGGCCAATCTAGCATGGAACCGGGCGCCGCTCGGCAGCCCGGACCCCGTCCTCGGGGCGGTGGGGTCTCCCGGGGAGGCCCGGCTCAGCCGGGGGCGGCGCTGGGCCGGAGCCGGATGACCGCCACCAGCAGGCTGAGGAAGACCAGGATGTGCACCCCGGTGCACCATTCGCAGATCTCGTGGAGCAGGACCAGCTCCGCGTACACGAAGTAGAGGACGGAGAGCAGGCCGACCACGCCCCAGCCGGCCTGGACGGGCCGGAGCCAGGACGGCTCGGCGAGGCCGCGGCGAGCCCTGGAGAGACCGATCCAGGCGAGCGCGCCGCTGGCGATGAACCACAGCATCCCGGGCACGGTGACGGGCACGCCGGTGCCCGGGATGACCGAGTACTTGCTGCTGGTCACGGCCCCGCAGTTGATCGGCCCGCCGCCGGCGCAGATCGGCGACCCGCCGGCGTAATGGACGGCGGTGAGGTAGGCGGAGATGCCCAGTCCGATGAGCGCCATGACGGCCAGGGCCCAGGCGCCCACAGCGGACCCGGCGGACCGTTCGACGTCCGGCAGAGCCTCCTCAGTCATCCGCACCGTGCCAACCATGCCCGATCCGGGGCTGGGAGGGCTAGGGCCGGAGGTCCCACCCCACCGGGGTTCAGCCCGCGTTCTCCGCCCACCAGCGGGCAACCTGGTCACAGGTGACGGCCAGGCTGCCGCGGTTGTCGATCACCCAGGTGGCCAGCGACCGTTTGCCGTCGATGGGAAGCTGGGCCGCCAGGCGCCGGGCGGCGGCCTCGGCATCCAATCCCTCGCGCTCCCGCAGCCGCTGCAGCTGGGTCGCCGCATCCGCGTAGACCAGCATGACGCCGTCGGGGAAGTCCCGCTGCCGCCCGACCTCGAAGAGGAGTGGCACGTCGACCGCGATCAACGGAGGGCCGGCGGCCGTGGCGGCAGCCGCCAGCTCGAGCGTCCGGGTCCTGATCAGCGGATGCAGGATCTCCTCGAGGCGCCGCCGGCGCCCCGGGTCGGCGAAGATCAGGGCCGCCAGGCGGGCGCGGTCGAGCCGCCCGGTGCCGTCGACGACGCCGTCTCCAAAGGCGCTGACCACCGCCGCCAGCCCGGCGGTGCCGGGCTCGACCACCTCCCTGGCCACCCGATCCGAGTCGACCACCGCGGCGCCGCGTTCCGCGAGCATCGCCGCCACCGTCGACTTTCCGGTCGCGATCCCCCCGGTCAGGCCGATGATCCGCACCGCCGGATGATGCCTCGCCGAGCATCGGTCCCGGCTGGTGCGCCCGGGCTGAACGTCCCTTCCCTGGCATGGTCCTGAGACCTGCCCTGCCTATACTCGAAGCACCGATGTCCCGTGCCAACCGCCGGCGAGCAATTGCCGACCGCCTCCCCGCAGCGCTCCCGGCCCAGCCCCGGCCGGTCGCGGAGCGCAGGCAGCGCACCATCTCCTGGCGGCACTGCCTGATCGGGCTGGTGGTCGGCGAGCTGATCCTGTTCGTGGTCAGCAACGTGGCCCTGGACCTGACCGACTTCTGGTTCGGGACTGCGGGGGTCAACAACGTGGACGGGGGGGTGACCGGGGTCACCAGCTTCGTCGCCGTGATCGCGGGCGCCTTCCTGGCGGCTCGACTGGCCCGGCGCTGGGAACTCTACCAGGGGATCGTGGTGGCCATCGGCTTCATCGTGGTGGCCGCCGTGTTCACCTTCATCCAGGAGGCGTCGGCAGTCCAGGGCGCGCTCGCGAGCGGCAGCCACAGCCCGGTGGACCTGGGCTCCATGGACATGGGCAGCCTGATCAGCGGCGACCTGCTGGCGCTTCTGGGCGGATCGGTGGGCGGCCTGCTGGCCCGCCGCCGACCCAACTCATCGCCCTCGCGCTGAGGCGGCACGACCAGCCTTCACCGCGGGTCTCGCGGCTGGCCCGCCGGCCCGTCCTCACGGGCCACCAGACGGCGTGGACCGGCTCTCTACCGGGTGACCGGCTCCTGGGCGCTCGAGTACGCCTGGCCGACCAGGTCGACGCGTCCCAGCGACCTGGCGAAGTCCAGGCATGCCGACCGGGTGAACCGGAGGTGCTTGCCCGGGGTGTGCCAGGCCTGCAGGTGACCCTGAGCCACCGCACGACGCAGCGTCGACCGCGAGACGCCGCAGAGCGCTGCCGCCTCCCCGGTGGTGAGGATCTGCTCCTCGTTCTGAGCCATCGCCATTTCCTCCCTTTCCACGTCAGCCCGATTGCGACCCCGCGTCTTGGCTTCGTCGGGCGTTTACCAGTGTACAGGGACTTTGATGCGCTTGTCTCGTTCCCTTCGGGAGAAGTCTCCGCAGCCTTCCAGCCGGGGAGCCGGGAGGCCGCTCGTATACTGGCCGAACCGCAGTGTTTCGGCCCCCGCTGGGCCTCGGAGGCGTAGGGCATGACCGCAAGGGTGCGGGAGCTGGTGAACCGGCTGGTGGAGAGCGTCGGCACCGTGATCGTGGGCAAGGACGCCCAGATCGAGCTCTGCGTGCTCGCGCTGCTCTGCCGCGGCCACATCCTGATCGAGGACGTCCCGGGGGTGGGGAAGACGATGCTCGCCAAGGCCCTGGCCCGGGCCAGCGGCTGCTCCTTCGAGCGGGTCCAGTTCACTCCCGACCTGCTCCCGGGGGACGTGACCGGGGTCTCGGTCTTCGATCCCAGGACCACGACCTTCGAGTTCCGTCGCGGACCGGTCTTCGCCCAGGTGCTCCTCGCTGACGAGATCAACCGGGCCACCCCCAAGACCCAGTCGGCGCTCCTCGAAGCGATGGAGGAGAAGCAGGTCACCGTCGACGGCCAGAGCCATCTGCTGCCCGAACCCTTCATCGTCCTGGCCACCCAGAACCCCATCGAGCTGGGTGGCACCTTTCCTCTCCCCGAGGCCCAGGTGGACCGCTTCCTCTTCAAGGTGGATCTCGGCTACCTTCCCCTCGAGGAGGAGGTCGCGATGCTCGACAGGTTCCAGGTTGCTTCCCCGCTGGACGACCTGCTTCCCGCGACCAGCTCCGAGGAGCTGGCCCAGTGCCAGGCGGCCTGCGTGGCCACCTACTGCGACCCCGTCCTCAAGGAGTACTGCGTCCGGCTGGTGCAGCGGACCCGCGAGCATCCGGACGTCGCTCTCGGCGCCTCGCCGCGGGGGAGCCTCGGCCTTCTCCATGCCGCCCAGGCCCGGGCCGCCGCCCAGGGCCGCGACTTCGTCCTCCCTGATGACATCAAGGAGCTGGCGATCGGGGTTCTCACCCACCGGGTGATCCTGCGACCCAACGCCGAGCTGCGCGGCCTCACCGGCGCCACCGTCATCGAAGAGGTCCTCGCGGCCGAGGCCGTCCCCACGGCCTCGCGGCGGCTGGCATGAGCAGCAAAGCCCCGCTGCTCGCCGTCATCCTCGTCCTCAGCTTCTTCGCCGCCTTCACCGGCGTCCACCTCGCCTACACCCTGGCCTACGCCCTCCTGCTCCTGCTCATCGTTGCCTGGGTCTGGTCGTGGCGGCTGACCCGTCGGATCGAGGTCCGCCGGGAGACGCCTCAGGGCGCCCACATGGTGGGGGAGGCCTTCGTCGAGCGCTTCACGGTCCGCAACCGGAGCATGCTCACCCTCCCCTACTGCGAGGTGCACGACCGGACCCGGATACCCGGCTACATGCCCGGTCGGGCCTGCTCGCTCAATCCCAACGGCTCGGTGACCTGGACCGCCCGGGGCATCTTCACCCGCCGGGGCAAGATCAGCTTCGGTCCCCTGGAGGTACGGCTCGGCGACCCCTTCGGCCTGTTTCCCCGGACGCTGCGGATCAAGGAGACCGGCCTGGTCACCGTCTACCCCGCCATCCACCCGGTCGACGCCCTGCTCGGCCCGGTCTGGATCGGCGGCTCGCTCGGGGAGTTCAGCCGCGGCCGTCCCCTCGACATCGCTCCCGACGTCTCCTCGGTGCGGGAGTACGCGCCCGAAGACGGCCTGAACCGCATCCACTGGGCCTCGACAGCCCGGGCCGGCCGCCTGATCAGCCGCCTCTACGAGACCCGCCAGAGCACCGACATCCTGGTGGTCCTCGACCTCTGCGGCGGCACCCACTACGGGGACGAGCCGGAGTCCAGCCTGGAGTACGCGGTCTCGCTGGCTGCCTCGATCGCCCACGCGGCGCTCTCGCGGGGCCAGGCCGTCGGCCTGGTGGCCAACGATCGGGCCGGCACCGCCATCGGTCCGGGGCGAGGCGACAGCCAGCGGCTCCGGATCATGGAGTTCCTGGCGATCGCCCAGGACAACGGCCGGCAGCCGGTCGCCCGCACCATCGCCCGCCACGGGCTGGGCTGGCAGGGTCGGGGCGGTCTCATCGTGGTGACCAGCGACCGCGACCCCGGCTGGGTCGAGGCGCTGGTCGAGGTGGGGACCAAGGGACGGCGCCATCTCGCCGTCTTCGTGGAGCCGACCAGCTTCGGGGCTCCCGGGTCGGCGCTGCGGATCAGCGCCGCCTGGCGGCTGGCCCTGGATTGGTGGGTGGTGCGCCGCGGCGATGTGCTATCGGCTCCCCGCCAGGGCCGCGTCGCCGGGCTCTGAGCCGAGCACGCCATGGCGCTGAAGCCGGGCAGCCCGCCCCCGCGAGGGCCCTGGGCGCCCGCGCTCGCGCCCGCCCCGCGGCCGCCGCTGTCCGCGGTCGCGACGCCCAGCCTCACCTACGGCCCGCGGGTGGTCTCACCCCGACCCTCGGCTCGACCCCCGCTTCGGATTCTCACCGGCTACGAGCTGAGGTCGGCGCCGGTCCAGCTCCCCGGGGTGGGCGCCTACATCGTCGCCCTCCTGCTGATCCTGGCCATGACCGCGGCCATCCTGGCCGGGGGGTGGATCCAGGGCGCCGAGGCCACCCTTCTGGTCGCGGTGGTGGCGGTCCTGGAGGCCGTCCTGCTGGCCCGGGCCGGGATCGGCCGGATCGGTGCCACCCTGCTCGCCCTCCCCCTCTGCGCCGCCGTCGTGGTCCCGATCACCATCGGCCTGCTGCCGGTCTCGGTGAGCAAGCTGGGCTGGTATCACGCGGTCGGCGAATACATCATCCAGGCCTTGGCCGGCCTGCTCGCGACCGGCTCCGGGGACTTCGTGAACTGGGCCTTCAAGGTGGGCCTGGCGACGGTGGTCTGGGCCAGCGGCTACTGGCTCGGCTGGGTGGCCTTCCGGGAGCGCCGCGGCATCCTCGCGGTCCTCCCTGTGGTCGTGATCCTCGCCGTCAACTCGCTCAACGCTCCCTCGCTCACCAGCACCTCGGGGGCGGGATCCCCGGTCGGCATAGCCGAGACCCTGGCGCTGTTCGGCGTCCTGCTGCTGATCGGGATCGCCGAGCTGGGCGGGCTCGCCGCCGGGTGGCGCTGGCGCCGGGTCCCGGCTATGGAGGGACTCCGCGAGCGGTTCATCGTCTCCCTGTCGCTGGCCGGCATCCTGGTGGTGGTCGTGAGCCTGCTGCTGCCGCCGCTGAGCAGCGCCGACATCTTCAACGTGTTCAGCGGGCTGGGGGGCAAGGGCTCCGGGGCGGGCGCCGGGGCGGGAGGACCGGCGCCGATCGGGTTCAGCCAGGACGTCGTTCCGGGAGGCGCCCTGACCAACCTCCACCAGCCGGTGCTCAGCTACTACACCGACCAGGGCGGCGGCACCTACCTGGCGGCGGTGGCCGACAACATCTTCACCAACGGCAACTGGCTGCCCGGCTTCGAGGGCCAGGAGGACGAGATCCCGTACGTGGCGGGAAGCACCATCCCCGAGGATCCCTCGGTGCATGCCGCCGCCACCTCGACCGTCACCGTCCACATCACCTACGCGGCGCCGGCCACCGGCCGGAGCAACCTGGCGCTCTTCCCGGGCGAGCCCTCGTCCGCGGATCACGGCGGAACGGTCAGCGGCCAGACCCTCCAGGAGGCGCTGGTGGGGGGCTCGATCGTCAGTGGGTCCTCCAGCCCCCCCTCGCAGAGCGGGAGCGCGATCGGTCTGGTCGACCTCGACCAGCTCGCCCTGGGCGGTGGCTTGACCAGCCTGACCACCGCGGGCCTGGCCAGCGATGCGACCGTGGCCCAGCTCGAGCAGGCGGGCACCGACTATCCGGCCTGGCTGCGCGAGGAGTTCGCCTCGCCGCTGGTCCCCAGCAACGCCGGAAACCCGGAAAGGGTGCAGGCCCAGGAGATCGCCCGGCTCGCCGACCAGTGGGTGGCGGGCGTCCCCCACGATCCCTACGACGAGGCCACCGCGATCGAGAGCAACCTCCGCGGCGCGAGCTTCTCCTACACCATCACTCCGCCCCAGCCCCCGAGCGGGGAGTGGCCGGTCACCTACTTCCTGACCAGCAGCCACCAGGGCTACTGCCAGTACTTCGCCGACGCCATGGGGGCGATGCTGCGCAGCCTGGGCATCCCGGCCCGGCTGGTCTCCGGCTACGGCCCCGGCTCCTCCAGTGCCGGCGCGGTCACCCGCTCCGGCCAGCACATCTTCCAGGTGACCAGCACCGACGCCCACGTGTGGGTGGAGGCTTACTTCCCCAGCTACGGCTGGATCGCCTTCGAGCCGACCCCGGCGACCTCCCAATTCGGCGTCTACCTGCCCATCCCCCGCGGCGGGTCCACCCCGCCGCCGGCGACCGCGACCGGGCCCGAAACCGCCCCCCACAACCGCACCCCCAGGCCCTCCGCGGGGGCCACCTCGGGCGGCGGCGGCGGCCACGCTGGCGGCCCTCCGGCGTGGCCGCTGGCCTTCCCCGGGGTGGTCCTGCTCCTGGGCGTGTTCGGGATCCTGGCGACCAGGTGGTGGCGAAGACCGCGCGCTCTCTCGGGTGCCTGGCGCCGCCTGGCCCTGGCGGGGCGGCTGGTGGGGGTCCGTCGCGTTCCCTCGGAGACCCGAGCCGGCTTCACCACCCGGCTCTCTGCCGCCTTGGGGGGCGCCGGTCCACCCCTGCTCGCAGCCGAGCTGGCGACCGTGGCAGCGGTGACCGGCAAGGCGGAGTTCGCCGCCCGGGGCCTCGAGCCGTCCGACCTCGCCCTCTGGTCAGGCGCCTGGAGCGTGATCGCCCGCCGGCTGGCGCGCCTCCTCCGGCGCCGGCTCCTCCGCCGGCCGCCTGCCGTCTGACGCCGCTGCCGGGCCCCCGCGATCCGGATCGGGAGGCTTCGGGGCGGTCGTGGCCGCCAGCTCCAGGGTGAGGAGGTCGTGGGCAACCAGGGCTCCGGCGACCGTCCCGCGGCCCCCCAGGTGATTGAGGACGAATCTCACCTCCTGGTGCTCCCGGGCCAGCTGCTCGACCTCGCCCCGCCAGAGGTGCCCCCCGGCCGCCGGCCGCTCCATCCCCGAGCACTCGCAGACCATCACGTCGACCTCCCGGGCGAGCCGGCGCAGCCCGGCGCAGAGGGTGGTGTCCCCGCTGAAGCCGACTCGCACCCCGTCCTGGGCGATCGCGTAGGCGAGCGAAGGGCCGGTGCTGTGGACCACCGCATGGCTGCGGATCCGGACCCCGGCGATCTCGGTGTCGCTGCCGTCCTGGAGGATCGCGAAGCGGGGGGCGACCAGCTCGTCGACGCGGCGCTGGGTGGACGTGCCGAACCCCGCTGAGAGCAGTCGGCGGACCATCTCCTCGGTGCCAACCGGTCCCGCGATGGTGAGGCTTCCCGGCTGCGGCGGCTCGTCGGCGTAGGCGAGGGCGCCGAGCAGGAAGGGAAGCATGGCGGTGTGGTCGTAGTGGAAGTGGGTGAGCAGGATCAGCTCGATGTCCTGGAGGCCGACGCCCAGCCGGGGCAGCAGCACGTGGGGCGGTGAGCCGCAGTCGACCATGATCCGCTCGTCGAGCAGCGAGCAGGCGTTGCCGCCGCAGCCGCTGAAGGCGCTGCCGCTGCCGAGCACCGAAAGCCTGACCGGCATCGCTCAAGCCTAATCGCTGCGCGGCGGCCTCCGGCCGCGGCCAGTATCGCCGGCGCGACGGGGAGCCGGCCTAGCTGCGGACGGCCGGCGACGGTTTGGGGGTCGGCGTCGGCGGCAGCAATGGCGGCAGGCCATCCTCGACCGCGAAACCCCAGTCGAAGAGGCGGCCCTCCTCGCGCGATGGGTAGTCGCCGTTCATCAGCACCGCCAGCAGGCTGTGCCCGTCGCGCACCGCCATGCCGATCAGGCAGGCGCCGGCGTCACCGGTCCAGCCCGGCTTGATCCCAACCGCCGCCGGATAGTCCCTGAGCAGGGCGTCGACGCTGGTGAGGTAAAAGGCAGGGTGCAGCTCGCTGGCCGGCAGCACCATCGACCGGGTGTCCACGATGCTGTCGAAGATCGGGTACTGCCGGTAGGTGTAGTCAGCGATCGCAGCCAGGTCGTAGGCGGAGGCGTACAGCCCGGGATCGTCGAGACCCGCGGTGTTGGTGAAGTGGGAGTCGGCGAGGCCGAGGTCCTCCACCTGGGCGTTCATGGCGGCAACGAACCGCGCCTCGCCGACGGTGTCGACGGCGATCGCCGACGCCGCGTCGTCGCCGCTGGGCAGCAGCATCCCCTCGAGCAGCTCCTCGACGCTCAGGGTCTCGCCCGGCTTCAGGCCCATGACGGTGTCGTCGGGAGCCTGGCCCAGGGCATCAGGGGTGACGGTCACCTCCTGGTCGAGGTTGAGGTTCTCGAGGGCGATCAGGGCGGCCAGGACCTTGGTGGTGCTGGCCGGCGGCAGCGCCAGATGCGGCTGGAGCTCCCAGAGGATCTCGCCAGTGTCGAGGTCGACCAGGATGCCCGCCTTGGCCTGCGTGGGCGGTGCCCCCGCCGGGGGCGCCGCCGGCTCCCAGAAGCCGGGCGCCCAGTGCGCCAACGCCATGTCGAACCACGGAGTCGGTGGTGGCGTCTCCACGGCCGGACCGGGGCTGGGAGTCGAGCGGATCGCCGCCTCAGCGGCATGGACGCCACCTCGAAGCGCCGTTCCCGCCGGCGCTGCCGCACCGGCCGCCGAGACCGCGGCTGACGCCAGCAGCACGGCCAGCAGGACGCGGGGGCGAGGGCTCATCGGCGAGTGCCGAGATCGTAGTCCGCGGACTCCCGTTTGAGGTGCGCCGGTGGAGGTGTTTCGGGGATTGGTGGCGGCGGCGCCGTGGTACGGAGAGTCCATGCTCTGTGTCATCCCAGCAATCCCGGCGCGCGCCGGCTCCGGCGTGCGCTCTCCCAACCGATGACCCCCAATGCCCAGCCTTGAGGAGCCAGCGTTTGATAACGCCCCTTCTTGCAGGGACCTACGAGGCTAGATGACCCCCATGCCTATCCGGGAAGAAGGCCACCGTTTGATGACGCCCCAAGCTCCCGGAGACCGAGAGGTTAGTCACCCGCCATGCGTTTAGACCGCTTCACCGAACGTTCCCAGGAGGCTCTCCAGGCCGCTCAGACTGCGGCCCAGAGCCTGCAGCACCCGACCATCGAGCCGGAGCACCTGCTGCTCGCCCTGCTCAACCAGGAGGAGGGGCTGGTCCCCGCCCTGCTCCGCCGCCTCGAGGTTCAGCCCGAGACCATGGCCGCCCGTCTCCAGTCCACCCTCGAGGGGCGGCCCAAGCAGGTGGGGGTCGCCGAGCCCGCCATCGGCGCCGCCCTGCGTGCCGTGCTCATGGGCGCCTTCGACGAGATGGCCCGGCTCAAGGACGAGTACGTCTCCACCGAGCACCTCCTGCTGGCGATCGCCCGCCAGCCGCAGGGTGAGGCGGCCCGGATGCTCCAGCAGGCCGGGGTCACCCCGGAGAAGGTGTACTCGACGCTGGAGGCGGTGCGCGGCGCCCAGCGGGTCACCGACCCCAACCCCGAGGCCAAGTACGACGCCCTCACCAAGTACGGGCGCGACCTGACCGAGGCCGCCCGGCGCGGCAAGCTGGATCCCGTCATCGGCCGCGATGGCGAGATCCGCCGGGTCATCCAGGTTCTCTCCCGCCGTACCAAGAACAATCCGGTGCTGATCGGCGAGCCGGGGGTCGGCAAGACCGCGATCGCCGAGGGGCTGGCCCAGCGGATCGCCAGCGGCGACGTTCCCGAGGGTCTCAAGGACCGCCGGGTGGTCGCCCTCGACCTGGGGGCCATGGTCGCGGGTTCCAAGTACCGCGGCGAGTTCGAGGACCGCCTCAAGGCGGTGCTCAAGGAGGTCACCTCCTCGGAGGGCAGCATCGTCCTCTTCATCGACGAGCTCCACACGCTGGTCGGCGCCGGAGCCGCGGAGGGGGCGATGGACGCCGGCAACATGCTCAAGCCCGCCCTGGCTCGAGGCGAGCTGCGCTGCATCGGTGCCACCACCCTCGACGAGTACCGCAAGCACATCGAGAAGGACGCCGCCCTGGAGCGCCGCTTCCAGCCGGTGCTGGTGGAGCAGCCGTCGGTGGAGGACACCGTCTCCATCCTGCGCGGGCTCAAGGAGCGCTACGAGGTCCACCACGGGGTGCGCATCACCGATTCGGCGATCGTCGCCGCGGCCACGCTGTCGCAGCGCTACATCACCGACCGTTTCCTGCCCGACAAGGCGATCGACCTCATCGACGAGGCGGCATCCCGGCTGCGCATCGAGATCGACTCGCTGCCCACCGAGCTCGATGTGGTGGAGCGCGAGATCCGCCAGCTGGAGATCGAGCGCGAGGCGCTCCGCAAGGAATCTGACCCAGGATCCCAGGAGCGGCTCCGCTCCCTGGAGAAGGAGCTCGCCGATCTCCAGGAGCAGGCTCGCGGCCTGCGCGAGCGCTGGGAGCAGGAGAAGGGGGCGATGAACCGGATCCGCGACATCAAGGAGCGGACCGAGCAGGTCAAGCACGATGCCGAGCGCGCCGAGCGGGCCGCCGACTTCGCCAAGGCCGCCGAGCTCCGCTACGGCCAGCTCGGCGATCTGCAGCGCCAGCAGGCGGCCGGGGAGCAGCGGCTCCGCGACGTCCAGGGCGACCATCCCCTGCTCAAGGAGGAGGTCGACGCCGAGGATGTGGCCGAGGTTGTCGCGAACTGGACGGGCGTGCCGGTGAGCCGGATGCTGGAGGGCGAGGTCCAGAAGCTGCTCCACATCGAGGAGCGTCTCCACGACCGCGTGGTCGGTCAGGACGAGGCCATCGAGGCGGTGGCCAACGCGGTGCGCCGGGGCCGGGCCGGTCTCGCCGATCCCAACCGCCCCATCGGCTCCTTCGTCTTCCTGGGGCCGACCGGGGTGGGCAAGACCGAGCTGGCCCGGGCGCTGGCCCAGTTCCTCTTCGACGATGAGCAGGCCATGGTCCGCCTCGACATGTCCGAATACATGGAGAAGCACACCGTCTCCCGCCTGATCGGGGCGCCCCCCGGCTACGTCGGCTACGAGGAGGGCGGCCAGCTCACCGAGGCGGTGCGGCGACGCCCGTACTGCGTGCTCCTGCTCGACGAGATCGAGAAGGCGCACCACGACGTCCAGAACGTGCTCCTCCAGCTGCTCGAGGACGGCCGCTTGACAGACGGCCAGGGCCGCACCGTGGACTTCAAGAACTCGGTGGTCATCATGACCAGCAACATCGGCTCGGAGCTGATCGCCGAGCTGCCCCACGATGCCTCGGGGCCCGCCCTGGAGCGGGTGCGCGGCCAGGTCATGGACGCGCTGCGCCAGCAGTTCCGCCCCGAGTTCCTGAACCGGGTGGACGAGGTCATCCTTTTCGCCAGACTGGACCGGGCGCAGCTGCGCGAGATCGTGGGCATCCAGCTGCGCGGCCTGCGCAACCGGTTGGCGGCGCGCAAGCTCACCCTGCGGGTGTCGGAGGCCGCCATCGACCTGATCGCCGCCGAGGGCTACGACCCCACCTACGGTGCCCGCCCGCTCAAGCGGGTGATCCAGCGCCGCCTCCAGGACCCCATCGCCATGACCATCCTCGAGGCACGCTTCGTCGAGGGCGACACCATCCAGGTGGACGCGGTGGGGGGCCAGCTCAGCATCGTCCGGGGCAGCCCGATCGCGGAGCCGGCGCCCCAGCCAGCCTGACCGGCCCCGCCCCGGGCGGCCGGCTCCGCCTCGCTAGACGGCAGCCGTCTCCTCCGCCGCCTCCGGGCTGCGTGCCCTGCCGGCGAAGACGCCGTTCAACGCCACCCCGACCTCGCGGTAGGCGACGGTCTTCATCCTGAAGAAGCCGTTCCGGTTGGTCAGCACCGCGACGATCCCGAGGGGGATGCCGAGGCCGATCGTGATCAGCACCGGGATGGCGGCGCCCACCCCCTGGGCGATCACCTGGTAGCCGATCCAGAACAGGAAGAGGCCGCCGAACAGGGGCAGGATCCCGGCCAGGACGAGGGTCACCGGGTCGTGCAGCAGCACGTGGCGGAAGGCCCACGCGCAGGCGATCCCGGTGGCGCCGTAGTAGAGGGCGACCAGGATGCCGATGTCCGAGATCATGTTGCTGAAGGTGCTGTTGACGTCCGAGCTCAGGGTGGTGAGCAGGATCCCCAGGCTGCAGAGCAGGAAGGTCACCAGGGTGCCCACCACCGGGGTCTGCCAGCGCCGGTGGATGAACCCGAAGATGCGGGGGAAGACGCCGTCGCGGGCCATCGAGAGGCTGAGGCGGCTCGACGGCAGCAGGGTCGTCTGGGTGGTGGCCAGGCTGGAGCTGAGGATGGCGACGGCCATCAGGAAGCTGAGCGGCGCCGGCGCCAGCTGACCGGCGAAGAAGGTCAGGGCGTTGGCGCCCTGCCTGTTGATCTGGGCCTCGCCGAGCAGGGACTGCATGGCCGCGGCGGCGAGCAGGAAGAGCACCAGCAGGATGCCCATGCTGATCAGCCCCGCCCTCCCCGGGTTCTCGCGATTGTCGGTGCCCTCCTCGTTGAGGTTGGCGGCGGTGTCCCATCCCCAGAAGAAGAAGACGCCGAGCACGGCGCCCCCTGAGAGCCCGGTGATGCCCTGCAGCGAGAAGGGGTTGAACCACCAGGCGGCCACCCCGGTCGATCCGGCGGGGTGCGTGGTCAGCACCTTGATGAAGGCGAGCACCGAGAAGCCGAGGATCACCAGGTACTCGATGGTGACCATCACCCACTGGGCGTTGGCGGTGATCCGGATCCCCCGGGCCACCATCCAGGCCACGAAGGCGAGCAGGGCGAAGGCGACCAGGGCGATCAGCGCGGTGTTGCCGGCGGCGCCGGCGCTGATCCAGCCGAACTGGCCGGGGCCGAGCAGGGCCAGCAGCACGGCTCCCGCGAAGAGCGGTGCGGAGATGCAGAAGATCACGTTGGCCGCCAGCTGGATCCAGCCGGTCAGCCAGCCGACGAAGGGATTCAGGGTGCGCGCGATCCAGCTGTAGGAGGCCCCGCAGTTGGGGTCCTTGCGGTTCATGTAGCTGTAGGCCAGGGCGATGAAGAAGACCGGGAAGAAGCTCACCAGGATGGCCGCGGGGGCGGCCAGCCCGACCCCGGTGGCGGCCACCACCAGGAACAGGGTGGTGCCCAGGCTGTAGGCGGGGGCCACGCTGGCGGTGGCGATCGCCGTGGTGTCCAGCAGGCTGAGCTCACCGCTCTTGAGCTGTTCCGCGGGTGCCCGGGTCAGGCTGGGTGCCGGCAGCGCCATCTCCGCCATGGGGACTCTCCTCGGCGATGTGGGTGAGCTGGCGACAAGGGGTGGCTGGCTCAGCGGCATCCGAACGGACTGCCCTGGTGGCTCTCCGTGCCAGCTTTCCCAGGCCGCGGAATACCTGCTGCACGAGTGCAGAAGTGGCGTCACCGTAGCCCAGCGGTGGGGGGCTGTCAAGGCGCGAATGAAGTTGACGGGACGCGGGGGCTCCACTACCCTGACCTTCCAGCGCTTCCACAAGTCCTGCCGGCTCCGGCTTCCCTGGGGTCCGCCGATGGCGAGGGCCCGCACTGGCCGCCCGCACTCCGGAGGTTTCGCGCCATGCTCGACACGGGGGCACCCGCCTCAGCTCCGACAGCCCAGCGGATCGCTGAGCTGACCGGGCGCGAGGAACGATCCTTCCGGGAGCGGCGCCAGCGCTCGGCCGAGCTGTGGCGCGAGGCCTCCGAGACCATCCCGCGCGGTGTCGCCAGCTCCTTCCAGGACACGCCCCCGCAGCCGGTGTTCATCGACCACGGCCAGGGCAGCCGGGTGTGGGACGTCGATGGCAACGAGTACGTCGACCTCCACAACGGCTTCGGGGTGATGGTGGTCGGCCACGCCCATCCCGCGGTGGTGGCGGCCATCCAGGGCCAGCTGGCGCGGGGCACCCACTTCGCTCAGCCGGTCGCCGCCAACGCGGTGGTCGCGCGCGAGCTGTCCCGGCGCTTCGGCCAGCCGCAGTGGCGCTTCACCAACAGCGGCACGGAGTCGACGCTGGACGCCATCCGGATCGCTCGCGGGTTCACCGGCCGCGACCGCATCGTCAAGATCGAGTCCTCGTACCACGGCCACCACGATGCGGTCCTGGTGTCGGTCGAGCCGCCGCCCGACCTGATGGGGCCCGCCGAAGCTCCGGCTCCCGTGCCCATGTCGGACGGGATCCCGCGTTCGACGGTCAGCCTCACCAGCGTGGTCCCCTTCAACGACCTCGGCGCCCTCGACCGGGTGCTCAGCGGCCACGACGACGTGGCAGCGGTGATCGTGGAGCCGACGATGATGAACATCGGCATCGTCTTCCCGGATCCCGGCTACCTCGACGGGGTGCTCGAGATGGCTCACCGCCACGGCGCCCTGCTCATCTTCGACGAGGTCAAGACCGGGGTGACCCTCGCCCCGGGCGGTGCCACTCAGCTCTTCGGGGTGGTGCCCGACCTGGTCTGCCTGGCCAAGGCGATCGGCGGCGGTCTGCCCTGCGGAGCGGTCGGCGGTCGCGCCGACGTCATGCGGACGATCAGCGACGGGCGGGTGGCCCAGCTCGGCACCTTCAACGGCAACCCTCTGACCATGGCCGCCGCCCAGGCCACCCTCTGCGAGGTCCTTGTGCCGTCCGCCTACGCGCATTTCGACGCCCTCGCCGAGGAGATGGGCGGCGGGCTGCGCGGCGTCATCGCCGATACCGGGCTGCCCTACCACGTGGTCACCGCGGGCTCGCGCGGCTGCATCACCTACCGAGCCGAAGCGGTGCGCAACTACCGGGACTACCTGGGGATCGACCGGTCGATGGCCTACCTCGCCTGGCTCTACCAGTCCAACCGCGGGGTGCTCATGGCCCCTGGCGCCGAGGAGAACTGGACGCTGTCGGTGCAGCACTCGCTCGATGAGGTGCGGGTCTACGTCGACAACTTCCACTCCCTGGCCGAGGAGCTGACCGCCTGATCTCCACTTCCTGGCCGGGCGGCTGACCGCGTCATCTCCACTCCCTGGCCGAGGGGCTGACCGCCTGACCTCCACGCGGTCCGGCCGGCCCCTGGTCATGCCGCCCCAGCGGGCACGACCGGCTCAGAGCCGGTCGCGCAGCTGGTACCACCAGCCCGCCAGGGGAAGGAACCAGGGCCGTCCCCTGTAGCCCGGCAGGGTAGGAAAGGGCAGTCCCCGGAAGGGACCGGCGTCGCCGCCCGCGACCCAGGCGCCGGCACGGGTGCCCAGCCAGGTGGCCATCGCCACGCCGCTGCCGCAGTAGCCCAGCGCGTGGGTCACGCCCCGGTGCCGTCCGAGGTGGGGCAGCCGGTCCACGGTGAACCCCACCGTCCCGGTCCAGGCTCGACTCACCCGGATGCCGGTGAGCTGCGGGTAGAAGCGGGTCATGTCCGCGTAGAGGCGGTCGCGCGCCCACTCGACGCTGATCGGGGTGAAGCTGGTGCGGCCGCCGAAGACGAGGCGCCCGTCGGGGGACAGCCGCCAGTAGTGGAGCAGCTCGCGGGTGTCGGTCATCATCCGGCGCCGGCGGCTGACCGCCTCGGCGAGCGCGGCCGGGAGTGGCTCGGTGGCGATGATGTAGCTGCCGATCGGGATCACCCGGCGGCGCAGCTCCGGGAAGGCGGGCCCGGTGTAGCCGTTGGTGGCCACCAGCACATCGCGGGCGCGGATCGTCCCGGCGGAGGTCGCCAGCCGCACGCCCGGCCGGCTCTCCCCGTCGAGCCCGAGGACGGTCACCCCCTCGTGGATCTCGACGCCCCGGGTCAGGGCGGCGCGAGCCAGACCGGCGAGGTAGCGGGCCGGATGGATGCTGGCTCCGTTGTCGGTGAGGAGGGCTCCGGAGAACCCATCGCAGCCGGACTCCTCGGCGATTGAGCCGGCCGCGAGAAGGTGAGTGGTCTCGCCGGCGCGGCGGCGGTCGCTCGCCTCACGGCGCAGCCCGTCCACCCGTGACCGTCGGTGAGCCAGGTGAAGCCAGCCGCAGCGGCGGAAGCCCGCATCGGGGGCCACCTCGGCGGCCAGCCGCTCGACCGTGTCAACCGCCTCCCGGCTGGCCTCGTGGAGGCGCAGGCCCGCCTCGCCGAGATGGCGTTCCAGCCACCCGATGTCCCGGTGCAGCCCCGAGTGGATCATGCCGGCGTTGCGCCCGCTCGCTCCCCTGCCCAGCCACGCGCTGTCGACAACGACCACCTCGCGCCCTCGCTTTCGCAACTCCAGCGCGGCGGCGAGGCCGGTGTATCCGGAACCGATCACCAGCGCGTCGGCGTCACCCGGCAGCGCTCTCGACGGTGGCGAGGGCAGACTGGCGTCATCCCACCAGAGGGGACGCTCGCGGTACTGGTCGGCGAGCGGTGCGGGCCCTCGCCACGGCCGCCGGCTGGTCAGCACGCGAGGATTGTGTTCCTCCGCTGAACAGGGGAGGTTGCCGCGACGGCGCTGCCGGTCAGCCACCGGCCTGGCGCCCGAGGTCGGAGGCTCGGCGGCCTCAGGCGAGGGTTGGCGACTCGATCAGCAGCTCGTCCCAGGGCCAGTGCTCCGGCGCCCCGACATCGACGCCCCGGCGGAAGATTGCCATGGTTCCCGCGGTCGACTGGAACCTCTCGATGTCGCGTTCCATGGCAGCGAGGTCCGGGTAGTCGTACTCGACCACGCACTCGTTGACCTTGCCGAAGCCGGCGGACCAGAGCTTGCCCTCGACGCACCCCGCCGCCCGGCACGCGTCGTTGAGCTCCTGGACCCACTGCACGCCCTCATTGAACCTGCCCAGGGCAAAGACCATGTGTAAGCGATGCCGGACCATGGTCGGCTCTCCTCACGACCAGCGCCGACCGCACGGAACCTGCGGATGGGCTCTCCGGCGCTGGCTCCGTGGCCAGGATATGCCGGTTGCCGTCCCGGCGCCAGGGAGGTGTCGGAAGTTCCCCGGCGCCGGTGGCGTGCGTCGGTCAGCGCCCGGAGAGCGCGGGATGGTCCCTCCACGCCGGCATGGAGCGCATGTGCTGGAGGGTGCGGGCGTGAGCCGTCGGCCGGTCCAGCCCGTCGCTGCGCATCGCCCACTGAGTCATCCTCTCGAGGCGCTCGTCGAAGCTCTGCAGCTCGCCGCTCTCGGTGGTGCAGTGCACGCAGTAGGGGATCGTCTCGTCGCCGCGGGCGTGGTCGGCCGCCGTGGTGAGCGGCATTCCGCAGCTCTCACAGGTCGTCGCCATGGTCATGATGCCTCCTCCGTTGCGCTGGGCTGAGTCTCGTCGGCGGCCCGAAGCAGGGCCGCCAGGCCGTCGATGATGGAAGCCCGCGTCTCCGGTGCCAGGGCGGCGACCGCCCGGACGAAGGGCTCGTCGAGCCGCCGTCCGGCCAGGGCTTCGATCTGCTCCCGCCCCGCCGGTGTCAGCCAGACGAAGACCCGGCGCTGATCGCGCTGGTCACGCATCCGCTCCACCAGTCCCTTGACCTCCAAACGGTCGACCAGCTCGCTGGCGGCGGCCCTGCTGACGTCGAGGTGACGGGCCTGCTCGCCGACCGTAAGCGGTCCGGAGCCGGAGAGGTGGCGGAGGCAGGCGAGCATTCGCGGGGTGATGGCAGCTCCCGCCATCGGCTGGCGGGGGGGACGGAACCGGCTCCACATCTCGCCGTAGAGGCGGGCTATGCGGCCGGCGTCGTTCAGGGTGGCCGCGTCCGGCGGCGCGGAGCGAGCGGCGACCGGCGCCTGCCGGCTCCGGTCCGCGGCCCGAGCGGGGCGCCGATCAGAGGTCATCCGTGGCACCGCCCCGAGCTGCCATCAGCGGCCGATCCGTCGTCACGAACATTTCGTGACGAACTATATCCAGCAAGAGGAGCACTTGTCAAGGGGACAGCGAGAGGCTCCCCGGAGTCACCGCTGCTGCCGCGCGCCCGTCCACCGGGTGGCTACCTCACGGTGTTCCGGTGAGGGTCGTGGTCGGGTGCACCGGAAGCAGGATGGGTGCTCTCGGCGCCTGGCTGAAGTCGAAGTCCGCGGTCAGGTTGCCCAGGATGCTGACATCCTCCCTGACGTCCGGCCGCGGGTCGGGGCGGCCATCGGTCCGCGGGTCGAGCCGCTGCCCGCCCAGGAAGTCGTCCTCGATGAACTTGTCATAGGCGTCGAAGCTGAGGATGTGGTGGTCGATGTAGCCGCTCTTGGCATAGGGGCTGATGACGATCCCGGGGACCCTCAGGCCATAGCCGTTCTCGTCCACCGACGGCGGGGTTACATGGTCGTAGAAGCCGCCCCAATCGTCCCACGAGAGGAAGATCGCGCTCGAATCCCAATCGGGACCCGACATGACGGCGTTGACCAGGCTGGTCACGTAGGACTGGCCGAAGCTCACCGGGCTCGGGGGATGCTCGCTGACCTCTCCGGAGGGCACCACCCAGCTCACCGCGGGGAGCGATCCCGACTTGGCGGCCGCGTAGAAGTCGTCGACCGGCTGGATGTTGCTGAGCTGGCCGTCGGCCTTGACGGTGTCGAAATAGGGGAGCGGGTTCCAGATCCCCGGCGTGGTGCTGCTCTGCTTCACCGGCGCGCAGCTCAGGGTGGCATCGTCCTCACAGTCGGGCTCCGTCCCCGGCACCACGTAGTACCCCCAGCTGACCCTGTCCTTGTAGAGGAGGTAGGTGAGGTCGGTCCACGCGTAGATCGGCGCCTTCTGCGACTTGGAGGTGGGCGGCGACCCCGGGTTCTGCAGGGCGTTGGTGCAGCTTCCCGGGTTGTCGTGCTGGGTGCAGTGCGCTGACCATTCAGAGACCAGGAAGAGGTGGGCCGGCAGGCTCCACGACGCATTGGGCTCGAACATGTGGTCCTGGAGCACGAAGTCGCGGGCGTAGGTCCAGTAGTTGGGGATGTCGCTGTCGGTGTGGTAGCCCATGACGTCAGGGGTCGGGGAGTTGGCGCAGGCCGGGTTAGTCACGTCGGTGCATCCCTGTTTGGCGCCCAGCCACTGGTCGATGAAGCCGTCCATCCTGCCCCCGTCGATGTCCGCGGTGGCGTTCGACTCACCGTGAGGTCCGCCGCCGTTGACGTCGGCGTGGTCGACGTAGGGCTTGACGCACGCGCCCGTCTGCGGGTCCGGGACGCACACGGTCGGGCCTCCGCTTTCCATTGGAATCCCGTCGGCGCCCGGGAAGGTGCCGAAGTAGGAGTCGAATGACCGGTTCTCCTGCATGATCACGATCACGTGCTGGATCCGGTGAATGCCGGAGTTGGCGCTGGACGGGGGAGCCGCCGAGGACGCGCAGGCTCCCGTCGCCACCGTCACGCAGGCTGCCACGGCCAGCGTGCCGGAGGGGCGTGGCAGCTTCATCGTGCCCCAGGTTAGGAACCGGTCGCGACGGGCGCCTGAGAGGAGGCTGGGAAGGGCGCCCTCGACCCCGGGTTCGAACCGCCGGCTACTGGGCCATCCCCATCCCGCCGCCGGGGGCGGCCCCGGGGACCACCAGGCCGGGAACCGCGTGCGGCGTCACCACCACCAGCAGATGAGGTCGCGCGAGCAGGTCTCGAAAATGCGAGCCGGAGATCTTCCAGCCGGGGCGGGCAGACGGCCTCGCCGCGCCCGATCCGTGCTTGCTCTGCTCTAGCAGGCCGTTGAAATTCGCCGGCTGAGAGGGGTGGCGCGGCGAACGCTTGTGTGCGAGTCTTGACCTGCACGTATTCAGCCAGCCCGGAGACTCGCATGCGCGGCAAGACGGTTCGGCAGGTGACCATGCTCTCGACG
>DASPQV010000034.1:0-5628 GCA_035624785.1 Binatia bacterium
CGCGACGCTGACCTGGCCCCAGGTGGCCGAGCCGCTCCGCCGCTACTGCGCCGACCCCCGCCCGGCCGCCGACCGGGAGCCGGGCATGCGCCGGATGCCGGTGCTCTTCACGCCGACGCCCGAGGACAAGCCGGCCGCCGCCACGACGCCCCCGAAACCGGGGCTCTTCTTCCGCTGCCTCCGAGCTGTGTACCAGGCCACCCCGGCGCCACTTCGGGAATCCCGGGTGCTGCGGCGGCTGCGCAGCAGATTCGCCGGCGCGCGCGGGGACTGAGCCGGATGTCTGAGTGGCCGGCGAAGCGAAACCGCACTGGTTCTAGGCGGGGGCAACCACCCGCATCCCCCACTGCAGGGCGGCGTCGGCCATGCGCCCGTCGTAGGTCACGACCTCCGCGAGGTCAGAACTCAGCGCCATGGCCGTGGCCAGGTGGATGGCGTCGAGCGAGCGGACCTCCGCCGGCTGCAGGTCGCCAGCCCTCTCGAGGAGTGACCGGTCGACGTCGATGAGGTCGATCTCGGTGAAGAGTCGCCGGGCATGCGCGAGATGGGCCTGGGACACGCGGATCGCGGCCCGAGACACCTCGGTCAGCAGGAGGGCCGACGAGGTCTGGCCGTTGCCGGCGGCCAGGTGCCGGCGCAGCGCGGAGGACTCGGGCTCCTCCACCACAAGCTTCATGAACGCGGAGCTGTCGACGTAGCTGAGACCGCCGGAGGAGCCGGCATGGCGAATCCCCGGTGCGGCGCTCACCGCTCGTCAGCCCGAAGGGCCGCCAGGGCCTCCGACCCGAGAGGGCGCCCGGGCAGCGGCGGCAGCGGCGCGTGATCCAGAAGGTGGCCACTACCCAGCCGGACACGGCCCTCGGCCAGCAGCCGCGCGTACCCGTCGGCCACCTCCAGGGGTGTGATCTGCGCCACCGGGCGGCCACGGTCGGTGATCTGAATGGTCTCGCCTGAGGCGGCGCGCCGCACCACCGCGCTGGCGTTCTGCTTGAGCTCCCGGATGCCGATGCGATCACTCATGGCCACATTGTAGCACTAATGTGCTTCTAAGTGCTTCATCAGTGGAAGCTCTGCCATCCCACGTGCCGGTGTCATCGACTTCCAGCACGCCTCCGCACCGCCCCCTGGGCACTGGCGAGCGCAGAGGCACGCCGGCTGGCTTGGTGCTAGCGTCGTCCGGCCATGCTGGGGCGCTCGGGAATCCGCTGGAGCCGCGTCCTCCCAGTGACCATCTGCCTGGTGGTGGTCATCGGCATGGTGGGGTCCGGCCTGCACACGGTGAGAGCCCAGGGCCAGGCCAGCGCCTACACCCCGCTGAGCCCCTTCCGCATCCTGGACACGCGCGACACCGGCAGCCCGCTGGGGCAGGGCGGCATCCAGGATCTGACCGTGGCCGGTGTGGACTCGGTGCCGCTGGACGCCACCGCCGTGGTCCTGAACGTGACCGTCACCGACCCCACCCAGGCCAGCTACCTCTCCGTCTATCCCGCCGGCGAGCCCACCCCGGTGATCTCCAACCTCAACTTCACGAGTGGGGAGACCGTCCCCAACCTCGCCGTCGTCGAGGTCGGGGCCAACGGCCAGGTGGAGCTCTACAACTCGGCGGGCACGGTGCAGGTGGTCGTCGACCTCGAGGGTTACTTCGAGGCCAGCGGAGGCGGCTCCGCGGGGACCTACTCGGCGCTGACGCCGGGCCGGATCACCGACACCCGAAAGGGCAGCGGCGAGCCCAACGCCGGACACCGGCTGACCCAGGGGGGGACCCTGAACGTCCAGGTCGATGGTGCCGGCGGGGTCCCGGCGGCCGGCGTCTCCGCCGTCAGTCTCAACGTGACCGTCACCGACACCTCCCGCGCCAGCTACCTCACCGCCTACCCGAACGGGACGGCCCAACCGCTCGCCTCCAACCTCAACTGGTCGCCGGGCGACACCGTGGCCAACCGGGTGATCGTGCCGGTGGGCACGGGCGGGCAGGTGAGCTTCTACAACGCGACCGGCAACGTGGACCTGGTGATCGACGTGGACGGCTACTTCAGTGACGGCAGCAGCACGCCGCCAAACGCCAGCCTGTATTACCCGGTGAGCCCGGTCCGGTTCCTCGACACCCGCGCCGACGCCGGCACCCTGCGGCCGAGCAGCTACCTCGACGAGCAGTTCGCCGGGGTGGCGGGGATCAGCCCGACCGCCGACGCCGTGGTGGCCAACCTCACCTCGGTCAACGCCACCCAGGGCAGCTTCTTCACGATGGCTCCGGAGGAGTCGTATCCCGCGACCTCCGACGTCAACTTCCGCGCCGGCCAGGTGGTGCCCAACCTGGTGATGGCCGCGCTCAGCCCCGGCGGCAGCGCCACCATCTACAACGCGTCAGGCACCGCCGATGCCCTCGTCGATGTGTTCGGGTACTTCCAGCCCCTGGTCGCGGTGTACGGAGCCCCGGCGGAGCCCTGTGTCGGGGCAAGCCTGGACATGCCGTCGAACCAGAATCCCCAGGGCCCCTTCACCGTCTCGGCGACGGCGAGCTGCCCCGGCGCCGCCCAACCCCTCTTCGAATACTGGTTCAAGCCGTGGTACAGCTCGGTCTGGGACCTGGCGCAGAGCTGGACCGCGAGCGACAGCTTCACCTATGACTTCACCTACTGGACGGTGGGCACCTACGACCTCTCCGTCTGGGTGAGCAGCGACACCGAGTTCCAGAGCGATGCGAGCGCGAGCTACGTGGTCTCGGAACCCACCTACCAGTGGCAGGCCAACACCATCCCGCCCGAATCCACCCTGCAGGGCGACCTGGTGAGCCAGGCCAACGCCGCCATCATCGACGGCTGCTACGGTTCCTGGTCCCAGGGCCGCGCCTGCGGTGAGAATGGCTCGCCGGGCCAGTGCACCTTCTGGGCGGAGCTCAACTGGGCCAGCCCGTACTACGGCAGGATCGTCGGCAACGCCGCCCAGCTGCCCACCAGCTACCGGAAGCTCACCGGCCAGGGCCTGGCCGCCACTCCGTCGGTCGGCGCGCTGGTGATCTGGAATGGGCCGAGCATCCTCGCCGACTCCTCCGCGGGGCACACCGCGGTGGTCACCTCGGTCGCCGCCGATGGAAGCTCGTACGACGTCAGCCAGATGAACTGGAGCGACCAGGGCTGGGACATCTCGACCATGCTGGTGCCCTTCAACCCGGCGGAGAACACGCTCGAGGGGCTGATGGGCTTCCTGCCCGCGGGCTGAGGCCGGCTAGGCTGTCCGCCTCCGCCGGCGGGGCGGGATCCTCAGGGTCAGCGGCCGCGGCCAGGCGATGTGGGGACCCAGGAAGGCGTCGCGCAGCCTTCCCGCCTCCCCCCATCGCTCGCAGAAGCGGCGGTAGTCCTCCTCGGGGGCCAGGGCGCCCCGGCTCGAGCCCTCGTCGTGGCGCAGCTCGGCGAGCGGGGTCATCACCACCCGCCAGCCGGCGGCCCAGAGCCGCAGGCAGAAGTCCACGTCGTTGAACACGACCGGGAGGCCCTCGTCGAAGCCGCCCACCGCCTGGAAGGCGGAGCGCCTGATCAGCATGCAGGCGCCCGTGACCGCCGAGCAGGCCCGGGTCGCCGACCAGCCCAGCTCGAGGTTGGCGGCGACGCGGCCGATTCCGATGCCGATCCCCTCATGCTGGACCCGGCCGTCGGCGAAGAGGAGCCGGGCGCCGACCGCTCCGATCCCGGGCTGCTGGCACCAGCCCAGCATCGCCCCCAGCCAGCCGGGGGAGAGCACCTCGACGTCGTTGTTGAGCAGGAGGAGGTAGGGGGCGTCGGAAGCGGCGGCGGCGTGGTTGACGATCGCCGAGTAGTTGAAGGCACCGGGGTGGCGGAGCACCCGGTGGGGCTGGGCGGCCAGGAACTCCAGGGTTGCGGCATCGCGACTGTCGTTGTCCACGATCAGGATTCGGCGCGCGGGGTACGCGGTCCGATCCAGCCCGGCCAGGCACCGGCGGAGCAGGTCGAGGCGGTCCCGGGTGGGGATGATGACGTCGACAAGAGGCGAGCCAATCACCTCCCACCTCACGTCGGTGACCTCCGGCTCCCGCCGGGTCTTTATCTCCGCGGCGGTGCCGCGATCTGTCAGCAGGGCCTTCACGCAGTGCCGCCGCTCCTCGACCGTGGGAGCCGGACGGGCGGGGCGAGAGCGCGAGAGCGCGACCACCGGGAGGTGTCGGGGCCGCCGGGCGCGGGCGGCGGCCCGGAGCAGCTGGGCGTATGCCTCCACCGGTGCCTCTGAGGCTCGCCAGCCGCCGCTGGCGGACAGCAGGTCCTGGCGCTGCAGCACCAGGCCGCCCAGGTCCTGGTCCCTGCCGAGCAGCAGCTCGGGTGACCAGCCGTAGGCGAAGTGCGGACTGCCGCGGTGGCCGAGACGGCCCAGCTCGTCCCAGTCGGTGTAGAGGAGGTCGCAGTCCGGGTCGCCGGCGAGGGTTGCCGCAGCCAGGACGAGGCCGTGCGGGGTGACCCGCGCTCCGGGAGGGACCAGGGCCACGTACTCTCCGGCCTCCGGGGAGGCGGCGTCGAGGAGCGCGACGGCCCAGTCCCCGTCGGGTTCGAGGACGGCCGCGATCGCCCGCGGGTCGGGCGCCCCGACCGGGAAGGCTCCGTCCCCGGGCAGGGCGAACGCGGCCCGCCAGCGCTGGTGAGGCTGGTCTCGCAGGGAGGCCAGGGTGGACGCCAGCGGACCGGGGCCGCCGGTGGGCGGGATCACGAAGACCAGCGAGGCGTGTCCCCCCCTCGACGCCGAGGCTGCGGCCAGCTCGCGCAGCCCGGCCGCTCCCGGCTCGATCCGGAGCCGCCACAGGCGGTACTGCACCTCCAGCGGGACCCGGCTCGGCCCCGTCCCCCGGGTCGGAACGCCGCTCACGATCCCGACCCGAGCCGCCGGGAGAGCCACTCCGTCGCTCGTCGGCCCCCGGGGACCCGCCAGGCGGCGCTGCGGATCCGCTCGAGCTTGGCGTGCTCCCGCTCGCGGCGGGCGAGCTCCGACCGGAGCAGGGCCACCTCCCCCTGGAGGGCGCGGACCTCGGCCCGGAGCAGGTCGGCCTCGGTTGGGTGGGTCCGTGCCGCCGGGCCATCGGGTGGCCGGAGAGGGGGCAGTGGACGGCTCTCAGCCCGGTGGATCGCTTCCGCCACGGAGGCGGAATGCGACGCCGGGCGAGGAGGTGGGCAGTACTCGTGGAGCTCCGCCGCCCACTTGGCGGCGAACAGCCGGCCGCTGCGCATGCCCGCAGCGAGCCGCAGCCCCTCGCTGCTGCTGGCACCCCCGTGATGCACCACCCGGGCCTCGGGCGCGTAGACGGTGCGATAGCCATGGGCGCGCAGGGAGAGGCAGAGGTCGACGTCCTCGTAGTAGGCGGGGTGGTAGCGCTCGTCGAATCCGCCCACCGCCTCCCACGCCTCCCGCTTCACCAGCAGCCCGCAGGCCGAGCAGTAGTCGACGTCGCGGACCCGCTCGTACTTTGTGTTGCCCGCAGGGAGGCCCCGGCCCACGGGCTGGGTGCTCCCGTCGCTCCAGAGGATCGAGCCGGCCTCCTGGAGGGTGCCGTCGGGATCGAGGAGGCGGCTCCCCACGGCGCCGATCCGGGGGGCGCTCTCCGCCACCTCGACGAGCGCCCTCAGCCAG
>DASPQV010000035.1:0-8083 GCA_035624785.1 Binatia bacterium
CTTCGGGGGCAAGCGGGGGCTGCTCCAGGCGCTCCGGGCGGAGTCGGCCGAACGAGAGCCGTACCTCGTCGCCGCGTACGCGACCTTCGCCGACTCCGTGGCCCACCACGTGGGGGCAACCCTGGATCAGCCAGAGTGGGCTCGGACCTGGAGCCCGAGTTCATCTTCCTGATGGAGCACGCGGTGGCCCTGGCACCCTTCCTCATGCCCCAGGTGGTCGAGGGCCTCTACGGGGTCGCATCGGGCTCGGACGAGTACCGGCGGCGCGCCGTGGGCCAGCTGGTCCTCGCGGTGGGCACCGGGACCGGACGGCGTACAGACAAGCCAGCGGCCCGGCCAGAGGCCGGGCCGCCGATCTGACAGCGTCGGTTCCCGAGAGCTCAGTACTCGGGCATGGGCGGAGTGGCCGCCCCCTTGTTCTTCTCGGGGATGTCGGTGACCAGCGCCTCGGTGGTGAGGAGCAGGCCGGCGATCGATGCGGCGTTCTGCACCGCCGATCGGGTGACCTTGGTCGGGTCGATGATCCCCGCCTTGACCATGTCGACGTAGACACCGAGGGCAGCGTCGAGGCCCTGCCCCTTGGGAAGCGTCTTGACCTTCTCGACCACCACCGAGCCCTCCAGCCCGGCGTTGATGGCGATCTGGCGCATCGGCTCCTCGAGCGCCCGGCGCAGGATGTTCACCCCGGCGGCCTCGTCCCCGTTCTGGGTCTTGACCGAGTCGAGGGCCGAGATGGAGTTGATGAGGACCACCCCGCCTCCGGGAACGATCCCCTCCTCGACCGCGGCGCGGGTGGCCGAGACGGCGTCCTCCATCCGGTGCTTCTTCTCCTTGAGCTCGGTTTCGGTGGCCGCGCCCACCTTGATCACCGCAACCCCGCCGGACAGCTTGGCGAGCCGCTCCTGGAGCTTCTCCTTGTCCCAGTCGGAGGTCGACTTCTCGATCTCCGCCTTGATCTGCTCGATCCGGCCCTTGATGGCGTCCTGACTGCCGGCGCCCTCGACGATGGTGGTGTCGTCCTTGGTGACCGTCACCCGGCGGGCTCGGCCCAGCTGGTTTAGGGTCGCGGAGTCGAGCTTGAGGCCGATCTCCTCGCTGACCACAGTGCCGTCGGCGAGGATGGCGATGTCCTGAAGCATCGCCTTGCGCCGATCACCGAAGCCCGGCGCCTTGACGGCGACGGCGGTGAAGGTTCCCCGCAGCTTGTTGACGATGATGGTGGCCAGCGCCTCGCCCTCGACGTCCTCGGCGATGATCAGGAGCGGCTTGCTCATCTGAACCACCTTCTCGAGGATGGGTAGGAGGTCGGCGACCGCCGAGACCTTGCGATCGGTGACCAGGATGTAGGGCTCCTCCAGGACCGCCTCCATCCGCTGGGCGTTGGTCACCATGTACGCCGAGATGTAGCCCTTGTCGAACTGCATCCCCTCGACCAGCTCGAGCTCGGTCTCCAGGCCCTTGGACTCCTCGACCGTGATGACCCCGTCCTTGCCGACCTTCTCCATGGCGTTGGCGACGGTCTCGCCGACCGCCGGGTCGGCGGCCGAGATCGAGGCGACCTGAGCGATCTTCTCGCGCTCGGTGACCGGGATGGACTGGGCCTTGATGGCCTCCACCACCCCGTCGACGCCCTTCTCGATGCCCCGCTTGAGCAGGATCGGATTGGCGCCGGTGCCCACCTGGCGCATCCCGGCCTCGATCAGCGCCTGGGCCAGCACGGTCGCGGTGGTGGTGCCGTCGCCGGCGATGTCATTGGTCTTGGAGGCGACCTCCTTGACCAGCTGGGCGCCCATGTTCTCGAAGGGCTGCTCCAGCTCGATCTCCTTGGCGATGGTCACCCCGTCGTTGGTGATGGTCGGCGACCCGAACTTCTTGTCCAGGACCACGTTGCGCCCCTTGGGGCCGAGGGTGATCTTCACCGAGTTGGCGACGGCATCGACGCCGCGCTTCAGGGCGGCTCGCGCGTCGACGTCATAGATCAGCTGTTTGGCCATGAACCTCCTCCACCGCCTGCCGCCTGGGCAGGGCTCCGGGAACCAATCGGATGCAGCGTCGCCGGACATGTTAGCACTCGGGGCTGGCGAGTGCTAGCGACCCCGGCTCGGGAGTGCCAAGTCGCGACGGGTGAGTGCCAGGCGATGGGCCGCCCGGGGCCGTCGCAGGCGAGCGCCTATGATCGGCGAATGCCGGGAAGACGGCCATTGGTCAGGCGCTCGCTGACCGCCGCGGCGCTCACCGGGGCGGCGGCCGCCTCGGTCCGAGCCCTGGTCCGGCCGCGCCCGGGGGCCGAACACCGGCTGATCGATTGGGAGGCCGCGCGCAGG
Organism: Binatia bacterium; assembly: GCA_035624785.1. Classification (GTDB taxonomy): domain Bacteria; phylum Chloroflexota; class Dormibacteria; order Aeolococcales; family Aeolococcaceae; genus JAJZNI01. The sequence continues at coordinate 2,325 of DASPQV010000035.1, forward strand.
ATCGCCAGGGCGCGCTCGGGGGAGCGGGTCCGGCTCCGCGCCGACAAGGCCCGCCGCCTCGCCTCCCTGTACCAGGGCTACGCCGCCGAGATGCTTCCCCACATGGCCGAGGCGTTCGGCGCGGTGCCCGCCGAGCTGGTCCCGGTCGCGGTGCTCGACCGGCACGCCTTCATCGACGCCAACCTGGAGATCGCCCGGCGGCTCCTCGACCCGGTGGAGCGGCTGCGGGCGAGTGCCGGCGAGACCAACCTAAGCGCCCTGGGCCGCCGGCTCACCAGCCGGTACATGGGTGAGCTGTTCGGGCTGATGTCGCAGCGGGCGCTGGGGCAGTTCGACCCGGTGCTGATGCTGCCCGAGGCGACCCCGACGGTCAGGCCGGCCAGCAGCCTCTTCCTGGTCGAGCCCAACATCGAGCTCTTCGAGCGCGAGCAGGGGGTCCCCGCCGAGCCCCTGCGGCGCTGGCTGATCCTCCACGAAGCCACCCACGCGTGGCAGTTCGAAGCGCATCCCTGGCTGGCCGCTCACATCGGGGAGCTGATGCACGGCCTGGTGGTGGCCAGCCTGGCCGAACCGGCGGGCGGGACGGACCGGCGGTCGGTGAACCTCGAGACGCTGCGCAGCCTGAGCACGACCGTCACCGGTCAGCTCCGCAGCATCGGCCGGGTCCAGGCGATCATGAGCGTGCTCGAGGGTTACAGCAACTTCGTGATGCACCGCGTGGGCCGGACGCACATCCCCGAGTTCGACCGGCTGGAGAGCGCCTTCCGCCGGCGCCAGGGCCAGCGCAGCCTGATCGAGCGCCTGGTCCTGGCGGTGACGGGGATCGCCGTCAAGCTCCGCCAGTACCAGGTGGGCGAGGCCTTCTGCGACGCCGCTGAGTCCGCCGGCGGGATCGCCCTGCTCAACCGCGTCTGGGAAGGCCCCCAGACCATGCCCACCATGGCCGAGCTGCGGACCCCCTCTCGCTGGATCTCGCGGGTCCAACCTTCGGGGTGAGCCAGAGCGGTCTGGGCCATGGCCGGTTGACTCGGCGGTCATGGTCCTGCGAGCCTGCCTCGACGTGGCCGCTCCCTCGGACCCGCGCTACGACCTGGTCCATGTCCGCACCGCGACCGGGGCGCCGGGGCACCGCTCCGGGGTCTCGCTGTTCCGCTTCGAGTTCGAGTTCATGGGTGAGTCCCTCAGCCTCGAGGACGCCCGCTCCCGGCGCCGATCGCTGGACCGCCACGGCATCACCGCCCTGATCGTCCCTGAGCGCTACCGCGAGCCGGCGCTCTCCGCCGGTGAGGCCCGGAGCCGGGCGGAGGAGGCCGTGCGCGAGGAGAAGAAGGTCGGCCGGTCGAGCCGTGTCGGGGGACTCCGATTGCACGCCGAGCACCCCATGTTCTTCACCTTCCTGGCGCCGGACGCGGAGGCGAAGAGGGCCGAGGGCTCGAGCGGGCGGCTGATCACCGTGGACCGGTGTGACGGTCACCTCTGGTCGGACGAGGAGACGACCGCCTACTTCAGCCTGGTCGGGCCCAGGTAGGGGCGGCTACGTCAGCGCGGTCGGACCTCGATGGGCGGCGAAGCGGCGGCGCCGTTGCCGCCAACCGGGACTGGGGCGACCGGCGTGCCGGTCGGGGGCGGAGATGCCGGCGGGCCCGCGGCCTCGGACGAGGCCCCGTCCGCCTCCGCCCCCTCGGCGGCGGCGGCCAGGTGGGTCACCACGCCGTTCTCGATAGTCGAGCCGGCCTCCTCGTGGACGAAGCGCGCGCCTCGCAGCGCCGACGCCACCGCCGCGACCACGCTCATCGCCGCGGCGAAGACCAGGATGGGCGCCAGCGAGGCCTTGAACGCGGGACCGATGAGCGCGGGGAAGAACGAGCGGCTGGTGATGATCGCGGCCTGGTGGGCCGGGAGGGCGCCCAGGACGTGGGGGCCGAGCAGCATGGCCAGCGGGTTGTAGCCGAGGAACGCGGCGAAGAGATAGCCGAGCGGGGGAACGTGGGCGAGCTGCGCCGCCAGGGTGGCGGAGACGCCGTGGCTGACCAGGCCGCTCTGCATCGCCGACGGGACCGTGGAGTTGAGGCCGAGCACCATGATGGTGAAGAGCAGCGCCATCGAGATGGGCATGCCGGTGTTGGCGAAGGTGACCCGCATCCCCGACGCCGCGCCGCGGTCGCGGGCCGGCACCGAGTTCATGATCGATGAGGTGTTGGGCGAGGCGAAGAGACCCTGGGCGATGCCCGTGAGCAGCATCACCAGGGCAAAGAGCACGTAGTCGAAGTTGGCGGGAAAGGCCAGCATCACCAGGAAGCCGACGGCGGAGACCAGCATCCCGGCGGTGGCGAAGGGGCGAGCCCCGAAACGATCGGAGAGACGCCCGGAGATGGGACCAGAGACAACGAAGCCGAGGCTGAAGGGAATCATGTAGATGCCGGCCCACAGCGGCGTGACCGTGAAGTCGTAGCCGTGCATGGGCAGCCAGATCCCCTGGAACCAGATCATGAGGATGAACTGGAAGCCACCCCGGCCGACCGCCGCCAGGAAGCCGGCCATGTTGCCGGCGGTGAAGGCGCGGATGCGAAACAGCGAGAGGCGGAACATGGGCTCCGGAGCCCTGGCCTCGATGAACGCGAAGGCCAGCAGCAGAGCCAGGCCGCCGAAGATCATGCCCAGCACGAAGGGGTTGCCCCAGCCGGTCAGCGACGTCCCGTAGGGTTGAAGCGCGTAAGTGAATCCCACCAGCACCATGCCCAGACCGCCGGCGAAGGCGATGTTGCCCAGCCAGTCGATGCGAGCATGGACGTGGATCCCAATCTCCTTGAGCTTGGTGTAGGCCCAGACGGTGCCGAAGAGGCCGAAGGGGACGTTGACCAGGAAGACCCAGCGCCAGCCGACCTGGGAGAGCAGCCCACCGGCCAGGATGCCGAAGAACTGGCCGAAGATCATGGCCACCATGTTGGTTCCCAGGGCCAGGCCGAGCTGCTCGCTGGGGAAGGCATCGGTGATGATGGCCGCCGAGTTGGCCATCAGCAGGGCTCCGCCGACCGCCTGGGCCATGCGGATGAGCACCAGCTCGAGGGCTCCGTTGGAGCCGGTGCTCCAGACCAGCGAGAGCAGGATGGAGGTGAGGGTGAAGACCGCGAAGCCGAGGTTGTACATGCGCACGCGGCCGAAGATGTCGCCGATGCGGCCAACGGTGACCACGAGGGCCGCCATGACCAGCATGTAGCCCATCATGGTCCAGAGCAGGTAGGGGAAATTCGACGATTGGAGAGGGTTCAGGTCGATCCCGCGGAAGATCACCGGGAGCGCGATCATCATGCTGGTGGCGTTCATCCCGCCCAGCACCACGCCGATGGTGGTGTTGGAGAGGACGACCCACTTGTAGTGGGGCCCGACCTCGCGGGTGCGCGGCGCGGAGAGCGCGGCGAGCATGCTCATGGGCTGACCGCTGCGGGCGCCGTAGGCAGCTCCCGCGGAGCCGGCGGCTCCGCCGCAGGGCAGCCGAGGACGACCTCCTCCAGCAGGTCGAGGGCCTGCCCCAGGTCGACCCGCTGCGCGGCGGTGAGCCGGGCGAGGCGCCGCGCCAGCCAGGCATTCGCGGTCCGGCGCCGCTCCTCGAGGCGCTGCCGCCCCTCAGCCCGGGGGGCGACGTGGACGCCGCGTCGATCCCGGGGGTTGGGCCGGCGCTCGACCAGGCCCGCCTCCTCGAGCCGGTCGACGATCCTTGTTATGGCCGAAGGTGGCAAATTCTCTGCCTCGGCGAGATCGCCAATCGACAGCTCACCGCGGCTGACCACCGTGGCCAGGGCGGAGTAGAGGGCGACGCTCAGCCCAGGACTGTCCTGGCGGTGAAGCTGGCGCCGGAGCTTGATCATCACGACCCGCAGGCGCTCCGCTTCGGCGGTGAGCTCGGGGTCGCCGCCACCGGGCCGCTCCGGTGCCGGGAACTGCGAGAGCCCGCGGCTACCCCCAGGGCTCGCAGTTGTGTGCACAGGATGAATATTGCTTTTGATAATTACTTTCAGTAACCGTCCATGGTCGTCAATCGGAGGGGCCATCGGACCCCTGTCAAGCCGGGACCGGGCGCACGCGAGGGCAGGCCGGACCGCCGCCGGCAAGGCTCCGGCCGAGGTGGCGCGGCGGGCGGCGCGGTTGGAGGTGCCCTGCGTCGCGGTGGCCGGCGCCGTCGAGGAGGTCCCGGATGGCGTCGCGGCCGTGCTCTCACCGGTGGAGCTGGCCGAACCGGGGAGGATCCCCGGCTGGTGCCGCGCCGGCTGCTTCGCCGGGCGGCGGCGGTCGCCACCCGCCGGTACCTGCCCGTGAGTGAGAGCTGAAGGCGGCTCACCGCGGCGGCCCGGCCCTCACCAGACCGGCCGCAACCACTCCGCGTACTTGGGCATGGCGCCGACCACGATGTGCCGGTAGAGATCCTGGATACGCAGGGTCAGCGGCCCTGGCTCGCCGTCACCCACGGTGCGCCGGTCGATCTCGACCACCGGCGCGATCTGCGCCCCGGTGCCGCACATGAACACCTCGTCGGCGGCATACAGCTCGCTGCGACCGATCGACCGCTCGACGACATCGAGGCCCATCTCCTCGCGGAACAGATGCATCAGACCCTGGCGAGTGATCCCCTCCAGGATGTTCTCCGACGGCGGCGGCGTGGCCACCACTCCGTCGCGGACCACGAAGATGTTTTCCCCGGTGCCCTCGCAGACGTGGCCGGCCGTGGTGAGCATGATCGCCTCGTCGAAGCCCGCCTCCAGCGCCTCGGACTTGGCGAGCGCGCTGTTGATGTAGATGCCGGTGCACTTGGTCCGCGGCGGGGCGACGGTGTCGTCGATGCGCCGCCAGGTCGACACCATGCAGCGCATCCCGCTGGTCGGCACGTAATCGCCCATGGGGGTGGTGAGGATGGCGAAGCTGTCCGGGATGTCGTGGAGACGGAAGCCGATCTCCTCTCCCGACTTGAAGACCAGGGGACGGATGTAGGTGGTCTGCCGGTACTCGTTGCGGCGCAGCAGCTCCACGGTGATGTCGCAGAGCTCGTCGACGCTGTGGGGAACGCTCATCAGCAGGGCGCGGGCATTGCGCTTCATCCGCCGGTAGTGCTCGGGGAACCACAGGCCGTAGAGCTGGCCCCTCTCCGCGCTCCAGTAGGCGCGGATACCCTCGAAGCAGCCGGTGCCGTAGTTGAGGCCCTGGGTGAGGAGCCCGATCTTGGCGTCGCGGTAGCGGCGGAACTCGCCGTCGAAGAAGACCCAGGACTGCTCGCGGCGGGTGGCGGCGTCGCTGGCGGCGGGGGAGGCGGTCTGCGTCATCCGCGCAGGGTACACCTGGCCCTGGGACAGCCGGCGACCGGCGCCGTCTCCGCCGGCGAGATCATCAGCGGGCCTCGCCGGCCGTGTCTCCGGTACCCTGCGCGGTCGGGCCACCGGCGGCTCGGACGCCACCCCGGAGATTCTCGGCGCTGTCTCGCGGTGAGCTGCCCGAGCTTCTTGGCGGGGTCTCCGGCCCTCCGTCCGTTGCGCAACGGGGGAGACGAACGTGACCAGGGCAGGCGCGGAGAGGTTGGGCAAGGGGGCGGCCCGTGCCGTCCCCGAGACGGGGAAGGCGCCCCGCAGGGGAAGCCGGGCGGGGGCGATGGCCGGCGTCGCCGCCCTGGGCGGCGCCGCCTTCTGCTTCGTCACCGGCGAGACCCTCCCGGTGGGACTGCTCCCCCAGCTCGCCGCTGGTCTGCGCACCTCGGTCTCGACCACCGGGGCCCT
>DASPQV010000036.1:0-11823 GCA_035624785.1 Binatia bacterium
GCGGACGATGTAGTCCTTGTCGCGGTTGAACAGCTCCTTGGCCTTCAATGCGTTGTTGAGGTAGCTGACCAGCGGCGAGTTGGCGGCCTCGTAGAGATTGTCGATGCCCAGCTGGTCTTCGACGAACTCCACCCCGACTTCGTGCACGCCGACGGTGCGTTTGCGCAGGTCGACCTCGTAGTGGGTGTCCTTTTCCATCAGTGGCGCCAACCGCGCGAACTCGGTGTACCAGTTGGAGGCGCCGTCGGCGGGACCGGAGATGATCAGCGGGGTGCGGGCCTCGTCGATCAGGATCGAGTCGACCTCGTCGACGATGGCGTAGTGGAGGCGGCGCTGCACGCACTGCTCCACCGTCATCGCCATGTTGTCGCGGAGGTAGTCGAAGCCGAGCTCGTTGTTGGTGGAGTACGTGATGTCGCAGGCGTAGGCCTCGCGCCGCGTGCAGGGGCGCAGGTGCTGCAAGCGGACATCCGGATGGCTCTCGTCGAGGTACTCGGGGTCGTAGACGAAGGAGATCCCCATGCCGGCGATGACCCCGGTGCTGAGGCCGAGGAAGTGGTAGACGGGGGCGTTCCACCCGGCGTCACGCCGGGCCAGGTAGTCGTTGACGGTGACCAGGTGCGCCCCCTTCCCCACCAGCGCGTTGAGATAGAGGGGGAGGACCGCCACCAGGGTCTTGCCCTCGCCGGTCTTCATCTCGGCGATCTTGCCCTCGTGGAGCACCACCCCCCCGACCAGCTGGACGTCGAAGTGGCGCATCCCCAGCTTGCGGCGGGCGGCCTCGCGGACCACGGCGAAGGCCTCGGGCAGCAGCTCGTCGAGCTGCTCGGCCCGCTCCCGATCCCGCTCCTCCCGCTCTCGCCGGGCAAGCTCCCGCTCGATCTCCTCGTCGCTCTCCGCCCCGACCCTCCCGCTCTGGAACTCCCGCTGCGCCTTGCGATCGCTCTCACCCAGGACCCCGAGGTCCTCGGCGTAGGACTGGCCGTAGCTGATGTCGGGGCCTTGGTAGCCGATCCGTTCCCGGAGCTCCTGGGTCTTGGCAGCCAGCTGGTCGTCGCTGAGGGCGCGCATCTCGTCCTCGAGCGCGTTGATCTCGGCGACCGTGCGGCTGTGGCGGCCGAGCTCGCGCTTGTGGGGGTCGCCGAAGACCTTGGAGATGAGGGACATCAGGCTCCCAATGATGACGCGCGAGGGGTGCCGGGGATCGCCGCCGGCCGGCCCCCGCGGGGCTGACCCACGGTTCAGCTGCGCGGTGGGAGGGCGTCCGCCCCGACCCTGCCCTTGCGGTCGGTCACCCGCTCCTGGAGCCGCCGGACCTGTTCGTCCGCCTTGTCGATGGCCCCATCGATGGCCTCGCGCACGTTGGCCGCCTCGCAGCGAGCGGTGAGGACGGTGTGGTGGATGTGCACCAGGATCTCGGCGGAGGCCTCGGGGACCAGGGCCAGGTCCCGGTCGACGGTGAGGCTCGCCTCCTGCACGCTGGCGTGCCGCTCCAGGCGGTGCAGCTTCTGCTCAGCGTACTCGCGGGTGTCAGCGGGGACGGCGTGCTTGGTGACCACATTGAGCCGCATATCGTTCACCTATACCAGCTTGAGGACCGACCCACGAGCCAACCCGAGCCGGTGCAGGGTGCCGGCGGGAAGCTCGAGGGCGGCCTTGGAGCCAAAGACGTGACGGGAGATCCGCCAGGGCCGGATGCTGTGACAGGCGTGCAGGATCCGGCCGTCGGCGTTGACGAAGGCGACGTCGATCGGAAAGCGCATGAAGAACATGTGGATCGAGCCGCAGTCCTGGAGGCAGAGCGCTTCACCCGCGGGCAGCTCGCGGCGGCCCATCAGGCCGCGGAAGCGTGAGAGAAAGGAGCCGGCGACAGCGCAGTGGTCGGCGACGACCATCCCGTCCGCGGTCTCCAGGCGATGGGTCGCGGCGGCCACACGCGCATGGTAGCCCCGCCGCCGGCACGCGTATGGTGAGGAGATGACAGAGATCACCGACATCGCCATTCACGTCGATCCCGCCTGTCCCTGGGCATGGCTCACCTCGCGGTGGCTCGCCGAGGTCGAAAAGGTTCGCGGAATCCGGGTGACCACCCGGCTCTTCGACCTCGCCGAGGTCAACCGCGACCGGGAGGCCGACGAGCGCCACCGGCGCTCCCATCGCGCCAGCGAGACCGCGCTCCGGGTGATGGTCGCGGCGCGCCGGGCCGCCGGCCCGGCGGCCATGGCCCGCCTCTACACCGAGCTGGGCGAGGCCCATCACGAGCGGGGCGAGCCGCTCGACTCCGCCGAGGTGCTCAGGGCCGCGCTGGGCGCAGCCGGCCTGGATCCGGCGCTCGCCGACTCCGCCCTCGCGGACGCCAGCACCCGGGACGAGGTGCTCGAGGAGCACCGGGTGATCGCCGAGCGGGGCGCCTTCGGCGTGCCCACCCTGGTGGTCGGCGATGCGGGGCCGATGTTCGGACCGATCGTCGACAGCCGGATCACGGGCGAGGCCGCCGGCGAGCTCTGGGACCGGGTGGCCTGGCTGGTCGCCAGCCAGAGCTTCTTCGAGCTGAAGCGGGAGCGCACCGGCCGCCCCGACGTCGGCCGCTCCGGCCGGGTCGAGCCGGTGGTGGCTGGCTGAGGTCGCTGGGGCGCCTCCTGGGCGCCCACTGACGGCGGCTACCGCCAGGCGGTGTCGAAGACCACCCTGACCTCGGTGCCGGCGCCCAGAGCGCTGCGCACATCGAGGATGCCGCCGGCGTTCTCCACCCGCTCCCGCATCCCGATCAGGCCGAGGGCCCGGGTCCGGCCGAGGCGTGCCTCGGTCGCCGCCACGTCGAAGCCCTCCCCATGATCGGCGACGACCAGGTGGACCCGGCCGGGGCCGAAGCTGAGCACCACCTCGACCTCGTCGGCGCGGCCGTGCCGGACGGCGTTGTCGATCGCCTCCACCGCCACCCGGAAGGCGGTCAGCGCCACGTCCGGCAGGAGGCGCGGCTCCTCGCCAACCACCTGGACCCGGACCGCGATCTCACCGGCCAGGTCAGCGGCCACCCGGCGGACGGCCGTCACCAGCCCGTCCTCGATCCCCAGCGGACTGATCTGGAAGATGAGGCGTTCCATCCTGGCCGCGGCGGTGTGGGTGGCCTTGCGGGTCTGGGCGATCTCGGCGGCGACGTGGGACGCCGGAGCCCGGCAGACCCGATGGCCGATCAGCTCGGCAGCCAGGGCCACGTCCGCCAGGTCCTCCATCGGACCGGCAAGGATGCGCCCGGCCACCGCCTGGCGATCCTCCTCGACGAGATGGATCAGCTGGCGCTCGGCGCGGTGGCAGAGAACCCTCGGATCGTCCGCGGTCACGGAGCGAAGCTCGGGGTCCGCCTCCAACCGCGAGGCGAGGTCGTGGAGCTGGAGCAGCTGGGCGAGAGCTCCGCTCAGGTTGCGCCGGCGCTCCTCGATGCCCTCGAGGCGTGCCTCGAGGATGCACAGCCTGACGTAGAGATCGCGGCTCTCCCGAAAGCCCGCCGCCAGCACCTCGTCGCGGACCATCCGGCGGTGCTCGAGCGCCAGGTAACGCGCCTCCTCCGAACGGGCCAGGGCCAGCCGCACCCGGCCGCGCTCGGCCTCCGCCTCGTCCGCATCCCGGTCGAGATCCGCCAGCCGGCCGGTGATCTCCCGATGGCGGTCGTCCAGCGCCGCCATCAGGTCACGGAGCGGGGCGGACCCCACCGGCGCGGGGGACACCGTGGCCATGGAAGTGACAAGGCTAGCAGCCAGCCGGACCTCCCGTTTCCCACCGCGAGGGACCCACGGATTCTGGGGGCCGGGCCCGCCGCCGGGCGGGATCAGGAGCGGCGGAGCCGCAGCTTGATGAGGTCGGCGAGGGTGGCGACGGAGTCGCGCAGCGGACTGACCCGGGAGTTCTCGGCGTGGCGCCAGGTCACCGGCACCTCGGCGACCTCCCAGCCCAGGCGGCGGGCGCGGAGCAGGACCTCCGCGTCGAAACCGAAGCGGGGGGTGCGGAGCGGCTCGAAGCAGGCCACCGCCGCCTCCGCCGTGAACAGCTTGAAGCCGCACTGGGTGTCATGGAGCCCGGGCAGGGCGACCACCTGGAGCAGGCGGTTGTAGGTGCGGCCCATGGTCTCGCGGTGGCGCGGCTGGTGAACCTCGATCCTGGAGCCGGGCAGGGCCCGTGAGGCGATGACCACCTGGACCGGACCGCCGAGGCGAGCGCGGAGCCGGCGCACCTCGTCGAAGGGCGTGCTGAGGTCAGCATCGGTGAAAAGCCTGAGGTCGCCCCGGGCAGCCAGCATCCCCGCCCTCACCGCCCACCCCTTGCCCCGGTTCTCGGGCAGCCGGAGAACGCGCAGCCGGGGCCAGCCGGAGGCCAGCTCGAGGGCCGTGTCGGCGGTCCCGTCCCGGGAGCCGTCGTCGACGACGATGACCTCGTACGTCTCCCCCATCTCATCCAACTCGCCGCGGAGCACGCGCAACGTCTCGGGCAGGCGCCCCGCCTCGTTGTAGGCGGGGATGACGACGCTCAGCATCCGCGGAAGTTTGACATGGGCTCGTTCGTACCAGACCTCTCCGGATCGTCGCTCAGCACCTCCCGATGCACCTCAAGGACGAATCGCGGGATGGCTAGCTGGCGGCCCAGCCGATGCGGCTCGCGGCCAAGGCGCCACAGCCACTCGAGGCCGAGCCGGCGGAGAGGCGCGGGGGCGCGGCGGATGCCGCCGCCCAGCTCGCGGAAGTCGAAGCTGCCCCCCTCGCCGATCAGGATGCCGTGCTGGAGCCTCGGCACCAGCCACGCCATCAGCCGCTCCTGGAGCGGGAATCCCATGCCCACCAGCACGATGTCAGGCCGGCTGCGGATCAGGATGTCGGCCAGGTCCGCGCGCGCGACCCGGTCGGCCCGTCCGGGGGCCGTTCCCACCACCCGGAGCCCGGGGAAGAGGCCCTCGAGATGGCCGGCTGTCCGGGTGATCGGGTTGTGCTTGGGCGAGCCCACCAGGAAGACGCCGAGATCGCGTTCGCGGCAGCGGCGCAGCAGGGCAAGGGTGAAGCTCACCCCGGCGACCCGCTCGGGCACGACGGCGGTCACCGACGACGGTCGCAGGACGATCCCCGCCAGGCTGGAGGCCAGGTCCCGGATCCGGTGCCGGGGTCGCGCCCGGTAGGCCGCCGCCCACTGGACGGCGACGCCGTCGGCGAGGCACAGCCAGGCACCTTCGAAGACTGACCGCACCGCCGCCGTGGCCCGCCTCCCGAAGAACTCGACGTAGGGCTTGACGACGTAGGCGGGGAGGCTGTCCGGGTCGCCGGCACGCTCCGCTATCCGCTCCACCGCCTCGTCGACGGTGAGCGGATCGATGGGAACTCCCAGTACCCGAACTCTCACCGCGCCGACGGATCCCGCCCGACCGCCAGGGGTGCCCGGCCAGCCGCCGGGCCCGCCGCGCAGGCCTCCAGGGCCGCGTCCACGAAGCGCCGCACCTGGTCCCGGAAGCGCGGCGCCCCGAACCGCGCCGCCTCGGCAAGCAGGTCGCCGGTCTCGATGGGCAGGGCCAGCAGATGGTCGACGGCACGGTTGAGGGCATCGACGGTCGGCTCGGTGAAGAGGACACCGGAGCGATCGGGGGTGAGGATCTCGGTGAGGCCGCCCCTCCCGTAGGCGACCACCGGCGTGCCGCAGGCGAGCGCCTCCACGGCAGCGATGCCGAAGTCCTCCTCTCCGGGGAACACCAATCCCCGGGCGCTGCGGAGCAGCTCGGCACGGGCGGCGTCGGCCAGGTGACCGGTGAAACGGACCGAGGGCCCGGCGAGGCGCTCCAGGCGGGCCCGGTCGGGACCATCGCCGATCACGGTCAGCGGGCGCCCGGACGCGGTGAAGGCGCGGACCGCAAGATCGATGCGCTTGTAGGCGGTGAGCGTGCTCAGGGTCACGAAGTGATCGCCCTTGGCCGCCGCGCCGCGGCTGCTCAGCCCCGCCACGTCCACCGGCGGAGGGATCACGGTCACCGGATCGACCCGGTAGTACTTGCGCAGCCGGCGGGCGGTGGTCTCGGAGTTGGCCAGCCAGGCGTCCACCCGCCCGGAGCCGGCCAGGTCCCAGATCCGGATGCGCGACATCAGCGCGATGATGGCCAGGCGGCGGAGCGGCCCCGCCCGCATCTCGTCGAGGTAGCGCGGCCAGTAGTCCCAGGCGAACCGCATCGGCGAATGGCAGTAGCAGACATGGAGCACGGTGGGTGGCGTGATCACGTTCTTGACGAAGGCCACCGAGCTGGAGAGGACCAGGTCGTAGCCCGACAGGTCCCAGGACTCGACGGCAGACGGGATCAGCGGGAGCAGGCTGCGCGGCCGAGCCCGCATCCAGCCGGGCAGCCGCTGCAGCCAGGAGGGGCGCACCCGGTCGCGGTCGATGCGACCCTCGAAACGGCGGGGGTCGAAGAGGAGGGTGTAGACGGGCGCCTGCGGGTACATGGCGGCGAGCTCGAGGAGAACCCGCTCACCACCCCCCATCGGCCTATCGAGCCAATCGTGCACCAGAGCAACGCGTGTCATGGCGAGCAGCGCCGGTGGGGTGGCGGGAGCCGCATCGCGCGGGTCATCGCCCAGATGATGCTCGCTGGCGAGGGCTGCCGGCTGGGGTCGCGGGCTACCGCTTGGTGTACTGGGGTGCCTTGCGAGCCCGCTTGAGACCGTACTTCTTGCGCTCTTTCTCGCGGCCGTCGCGGCGCAGCAGTCCTGCCTTCTTGAGCACGGCGCGCAGCTCCGGGTCGGCCACCACCAGGGCCCGGGCGATGCCGTGGCAGACCGCGCCGGCCTGGCCGGCCACCCCGCCTCCGTCCACCTTGATGTTGCCGGCGTAACGGTCGACGGTGTCGGTGATGCGCAGCGGCTGGGTCACCACCGTCTCCAGGTCGCGGCGCCCGAAGTACTCGCTGGGCGGATGGCCGTTGATGAGCAGTACCCCGTCGCCCAGGACCAGCCGCACCCGAGCGACCGCGCTCTTGCGGCGGCCGGTGGCGTAGAAGTAGGTGGCGTCAGCTGTTGCCAACGATGATCTCCCCGAGAGGCCCGAACGTTATCGGAGTGGGCTGCTGGGCCTCGTGCCGGTGCTCCGGGCCCGCGTAGACCCGGAGTCGCTTGAGCATGTCGGCCCCCAGTGTGTTGTGCTGGAGCATCCCCTTCACCGCGTGCCGCAGCGGGAAGGTGGGATCACGCGTGACGGCCTGCTCGTAGGTCCTGGTCCGCCGGCCGCCGGGATAGCCGGAGTAGCGGTCGTAGACCTTCTTGCGCAGCTTGCCGCCGGTCACCACGATGTCCTGGGCGTTGATCACGACGACATGGTCACCGGTCAGCAGGTGGGGGGTGAACTGGGGACGGTGCTTGCCCCGGAGCACCCGGGCGACGTTGACAGCCAGGCGTCCCAGGGTCTGGCCGCGGGCGTCGACGAGGTACCAGGTCCCGGTGATCTCGCCGGCCTTGGCCATGTAGGTGCGCTGCGTGATCACCCCTCCGCCTCCACCGCGGGCGCGTACGCCACGGACCACTGGTGCAGCCCATGGGCAGGCGCGATGGTCAGCCGGTCAGCTGCCCCGCTCGGCCCGCGAAGTGCCGCAGCCAGCTCGTCCCGGGTCAGCCGGCCCCGACCGACCTCGACCAGGGCGCCGGCGAGCGCCCGCATCATCCCGTGCAGGAAGGCGTCCGCGGTCACCTCGATGACCACGGCCGAGAAGTGCTGTCCGCCACCCAGACCGGTGACCACGCGGACCGACACCTGGTGCACCGTCCTGACCGTGCTGCCGGCGGGACGCGGTGAGCGTCCAAAGGCCCCGAAGTCGTGCCGGCCACGGAACAGGGTGACGGCGGCGCGCATGGCGTCGAGGTCCAGCTGACCCGAGACTTCCCAGGCGAAGCGCCGGGCGACGGGGACGCGCCGGGGCACCACCAGGTAGCGATAGGTGCGGCGCAGGGCGTCGTGGCGAGCGTGGAACCCCTCGGGTGCACGCGACACCTCGCTCACCGCGATGTCGCGGGGGAGCAGCGCGGAGAGGGCGCGCTGGAGGGTGTCGGGAAGCCAGTCACGGTCGAGGCGCACGCCGACCACCTGGCCGTGGGCATGAGCCCCGGCGTCGGTGCGTGAGGCCGCGGTCAACTCCGGCTCGGCGCCGCTGAGCGGCCGCAGAGCCTGGCGCAGCTCGCCCTCCACGGTGCGCAGCCCGGGCTGTCGCTGCCAGCCGTGGAAGGCTCCGCCGTCGTACTCCAGGGTGAGCCGGTACGTGGGCATGCTCAGGCCTCGGCCCCCACCATCTCGATGATCGCCATGGGAGCCGCGTCGCCGGTGCGAGGACCGAGCTTGATGACCCGGGTGTACCCGCCCGGTCGGGGCGTGGCCCCGGTGAAGTAGCGCTCGCGGTAGGTGGTGAAGAGCTTGTTGCTCACCTCGCGGTCGGTGACCCAGACCGCGATCTTGCGGCGGGCCGCCACGTCATTGGTCTGGCAGTCGGTGACCACCCGCTCGACCCAGCGGCGCAGCTCCTTGGCCTTGGCCTCGGTGGTGGTGATCCGGCCATGGCGCAGCAGCTCGGTGAGCTGGTTGCGGGTCAACGCCTCGCGATGGGCGGCGGTGCGGCCGAACTTCCGGCCAGCTTTGCGATGGCGCATGGCGGCGGTGCTCCGGTTACCTCCCGGTGGGCTGGAACAGGGTCTCCAGCTCCTCCTTGGTCACGAAGCCGCGCTCCACCAGCTTCTCCTTGATCTCATCGAGAGACTTCTGGCCGAAGTTGCGAAGGGTGAGCAGCTCCTCCTGGCGCATCGCCACCAGCTGACCGATCCGGGTCACGTCATTGGCCTTGAGGCAGTTGAGGGCCCTGACCGAGAGCTCGAGGTCCTCGATCGGCACCTCGGCGAGCCGGCTGGGGAGGTCGTTGCCCCGCTGCTGCCGCACCGTGGGGGCGGCGAGGCTGTCGCCGAAGCGGACGAAGAGCCCCAGGTGCTCGGTGAAGAGCTGGGCCGCCTGGCTGACCGCCTCCACGGGCTGGATGGTGCCGTCGGTCCAGACCTCGACGATCAGCTTGTCCCACTCGGTCTCCTGGCCGACCCGGGTCTTCTCGACTGTGAAGTTGGCCTTGCGCACCGGGGTGAAGATCGAGTCCACGGGGATCACCCCGATGGGCTGACCCTCCTTCTTGTTCCGATCGGCGGTGACGTAACCCTTGCCGCGCTCCACCATGAGGTCCATGCGGAGCTGGGCCTTGGGACCGTCCAGAGTGCAGATGTAGAGGTCGGGGTTCTTGATCTCGACGTCGCTGGGGCACTCGATGTCGGCGGCGGTCACCACCTTGGCGCCGCGGACGTCGAGGACGCAGCGCACCGGCGCGCTGCTGTGCGAGATCACCGCCAGCGCCTTGAGGTTGAGGAGGACCTCGGTGACGTCCTCCTTGACGAAGGGGATGACGCTGAACTCGTGGCTGACCCCGTCGATGGCGACGGAGGTCACCGCCGCGCCGGGCAGCGAGGAGAGCAGGACCCGGCGCAGCGAGTTGCCGAGGGTGGTGCCGAACCCGGGCTCGAGCGGCTCCACCTCGAACTTGCCGTAGGTGGCGGTGCTCTCGAGCTCTCGGACGGCGGGCATTGCAGGGGATTCGATCATCAGATCTCCAGGGGAAAGCGCTCAGGCGCAGGCGTCATCGGGAGTAGTACTCCACGATCAGCTGCTCATCAATCATCTGCTCCATCTCCTCGCGCTCCGGCAGCCGGAGCACCGTGCCCCGGAGCCCTTCCGCATCGAGGCTCAGCCACTCGGGCACGCTGCGGTTCTGGACCAGGGAGAGAGCGTTCTGGATCGGCTCCAGCTCGCGGCTGCGCTGCTTGACCTCGATCACGTCACCGGGGCGCACCTGGGCGGAGGGGACGTTCTGGATCCGGCCGTTGAGGGTGAAGTGACGGTGGTTGACCAGCTGACGGGCCTCCCGGCGGGAGGCGGCAAGGCCGAGCCGGTAGACCACGTTGTCGAGGCGGCGCTCCAGGTGCTGGAGCAGCACCGTGCCGGTGACCCCGGTCGACCGGTCGGCGCGCTCGAAGTAGCGGCGGAACTGGGTCTCCATGACCCCGTAGATCCGGCGGGCCCTCTGCTTCGCCCGAAGCTGGATCCCGTAGTCGCTCGCCTTGCGCCGGCGGGCCATGCCGTGCTGCCCCGGCAGCAGCGCGTTGCGCTTGTCGAAGGTGCAGTTGCTGATGCACTTGGCGCCCTTGAGGTAGAGCTTGGCGCCCTCCCGACGGCAGAGGCGGCAGACCGGCCCGGCTTGATTCGCCATCTCCCTCCCTCCTAGACCCGGCGCCGCTTGGGTGGCCGGCAGCCGTTGTGAGGGATGGGGGTCACGTCGGTGATCGCGGTCACCTCAAGCCCGGAGGCCTGGAGACTGCGGATCGCCGCCTCCCGCCCGGCGCCCGGGCCCTTGACGAAGATCTCGACGGTCTTCAGCCCGTGCTCCATCGCCCGCCGGGCAGCCCCCTCGGCGGTCACCTGGGCAGCGTAGGGGGTCGACTTGCGCGAGCCCTTGAAGCCCTGGGCACCGGCCGAGCCCCAGGCGATCACGTTGCCCTGGGGATCGGTCAGGCTGACGATGGTGTTGTTGAACGTCGCCAGGACGTGGGCGTGACCCACCGCGATGTTCTTGCGCTCCCGCCTGCGGGTGCGGACGACCTTCTTCTTCGCCATAGCCCTACTTCTTCTTGGCCCGGCGGACGCCCACGGTCTTCTTCGGGCCCCGCCGAGTGCGCGCGTTGGTGCGGGTCCTCTGCCCACGCACCGGCAGCCCGCGGCGGTGGCGGAGACCGCGGTAGGTGCCGATCTCCATGAGCCGCTTGATGTTGAGAGCCACCTGGCGGCGGAGGTCGCCCTCCACCCGGCCCTGGAGCTGCTTGGCGATGACGTCGCGCAGACGGCCAACCTGGGCGTCGGTGAGGTCGCGGGCCCGGGTGTCGGGCGACACCTGGGCGAGCGAGAGCACGCGCTTGGAGGTGGTCAGCCCGATCCCGTATATGTAGGTGAGGGCGATCTCGATCCGCTTGTCTCGCGGGACGTCGACTCCGGCGATGCGTGCCACTCAGTTATCCCTGCCGCTGCTTGTGCTTCGGGTTCTCGCAGATGACCCGGACGGCGCCATGGCGCTTGATGATCTTGCAGCGCTCGCAGATCTTCTTCACCGAGGTCCGGACCTTCATCTCATCTCTTTCATGGGTTGCTGCGCCTGCCGCCCCCACCAACCCGGTCAGGCAAGACGTTGGAGGATCCGCCCCCGACCGGGGTCGGCAGCGGAGAGCTCGACCTGCACCCTGTCACCCGGGAGGATCCGCACCGCCTGGAGGCGGGCTTTGCCAGCCGGGTGGCAGAGAACCTTGTGCCCGCTCGCCAACTCGACCCGGTAGAGCGCATCGGGGAGGGGCTCGATCACCCGCCCCACCAGCGGCTCGTCAGCCCGCGTCATCGGGCGTGCCGAATCGGGCTGCCGAGCAGCCACGGGCGGTGAGTATACACGCAAGGGGGCTACGCCCCCCTGCGGACCCCCCACGGACCGGCTGGAAGTCGGGCAGCTCCAGCTCCCTGGCGAGCCCGGGGCGACGCCCCCCTGAGGACCCCCCACGGACCGGCTGGAAGTCGGGCGGCTCCAGCTCCCTGGCGACCCCGGGGCGACGCCCCCCTGCGGACCCCCCGCGGACCGGCTGGAACTCGGGCGGCTCCAGCTCCCTGGCGAGCCCGGGGCGACGCCCCCCTGCGGACCCCCCACGGACCGGCTGGAAGTCGGGCAGCTCCAGCTCCCTGGCGAGCCCG
>DASPQV010000037.1:0-48136 GCA_035624785.1 Binatia bacterium
GGCGTGAAATAAACCCAGGGACCCGGGTTGCATGCCTCGTCGCCAGAGCCGACGATCGAGCTGGAGCGGGAGACGGGGCTCGAACCCGCGACATCCAGCTTGGAAGGCAGTCGCTACACAGTTCGGACGGCGAGCCGACGGCGCTGAGTTGAGCGCCAGCGTTTGCCTGCGGTTGCGCCGGCCTGAGGAGCGGTCGCCTCACGCCGCACGGATTGACGCGATTACTGTATGGGGGGATGTCCCGCGGCGGCTGTCCACCGCCGGGTCTCCGTTCCCCACCGAGTTGAAAACCATGCCTTCAAGCTCACCCTCGATCGCTCTCCAGGTAGGCCGGTTTGGCGGGGGTCAGAGCAGGCGAGCTGGCCCCCCGCAGCCGGTCTCCTGCCGAGTGGCGCTCCCGCGTGGGGCGGCTCTACGGGGGGCCAGATGGTAACGACGACGAAGGCGACGGGTGCACCCGGACGGACCGAGGTAGTCGGAACCACGATCCAAGGAGTTCCTCACCGTCACCGCCACAGATCCGGTCGTCTGGTATGGTACTTGGTATGGCGACCAAGAAGGTGACGGTCACTCTGGATGAGGAGCAACTTCGCCGGATTCACACCCTAGTGGAATCTGGCCAGGCTTCCAGCGTCTCCGGATTCGTCCAGCACGCCGTGGGGATCTCGCTGGATGACGTGGCCGGCTGGGGTGCCCTATTGGCTCAGGCCCTGAGCGAGACCGGTGGCCAGCCCACCCCCAGCGAGGTCGCGTGGGCCGATCAGGCCCTGGGCGTTCCGGGGCAAAACCGACGCCCCGCCGCGTGACCCCTGGGGCTGGGCGCCAGCCGGACCCAGGACATCACCGACGCGCATGTCGTCATCTGCGCTCGCCGAGCTCAGCAGGCGGTGGTCACCTCCGATCCCGCCGATCTTCGCGCCCTCGATCCCGGGCTGGAGATGATCGCCGTCTGACTCGAATCCAAACGGACGATCCGGAGGCTAGGAGGACACTCTGGCGCCCGCAACCGCGGGTCAAGGAGGAGGTCGAATGAAGATGCGCAGGCTTGGCGGCGGCGGTCTTGAGGTTTCGGCCATCGGCCTCGGCTGCATGGGTATGACCTATCATCGCGGCCCCGCCCCAGACCGGTCGGAGATGGTGGCGCTGATCCGAGCCGCGGTCGAGCGCGGCGTCACCCTTTTCGACACTGCCGAAGTCTATGGTCCATTCACCAATGAGGAACTCGTCGGCGAGGCGCTGGAGCCGTTCCGAGGCCACGTTGTCATCGCCACGAAGTTTGGCTTCGATCTGGCTCAGGGCGGCTCAGGAGGCCTCAACAGCCGGCCGGAACGTATCCGCCAAGTTGCCGAGGAATCGTGCAAGCGCCTTCGAGTCGATGCCATCGACCTCCTCTACCAGCACCGTGTCGATCCCGAGGTTCCAATCGAAGACGTCGCCGGCACGGTGAAGGATCTCATCGGGGAAGGCACTGTCAGGCATTTCGGGTTGTCAGAGCCAGGACCCGAGACCATCCGTCGAGCGCATGCGATCCAGCGGGTTGCAGCAATCCAAAGTGAGTACTCTCTGTGGTGGCGCAACTCTGAAACAGAAGTACTGCCTGTTTGCGAGGAACTGGGGATCGGCTTCGTCCCCTTCAGTCCTCTTGGCAGAGGCTTTCTCACCGGCGCGATCGATGACACCACGATGTTCGGGGATAACGACAACCGCGCCAACCTGCCACGGTTCACGCCGGAGGCCCGCAGGGCAAACCGCCCGGTGGTCAACCTGCTGGAGACGCTCGGCGCGCGAATGCACGCGACGCCGGCACAGATCGCCCTGGCGTGGTTGCTAGCCCAGAAGCCGTGGATCGTGCCCATCCCCGGCACGACCAAGCTCAACCGCCTCGAGGAGAACATCACCGCGGCCTCGATCGAGTTGACACACGACGACCTGGAGAGGATCGACGGCGCCTTCTCGCAGATCACTGTAGCTGGCGACCGCTACCCCAAGGCGGAGGCAGACCGGACGCTGCGATAAAGGAGCCAGCCTGGATTGCACCCGGCGGCGGGATCCTCGCCGGATGCACGACTGGAGCGGGAGACGGGGCTCGAACCCGCGACATCCAGCTTGGAAGGCTAGCGCTCTGCCAGCTGAGCTACTCCCGCGTCGCGCTCAAGGATACCGCGCCCCGGCGCGCCCCTCCCCCGCTCCGCGGCTCAATGGCCGCAGGCGCGCGCCTCCCCCGCCCCGTCGGCGGTCTGGAAGCTGTGCCCGCAGCTGCAGGTGCGGACGGCGTTGGGGTTGTGGATGGTGAAACCGCCGCCCATCAGGGCGTCGACGTAGTCGATCTCCGCACCCTCGAGGTACTGGGCCGAGTACTCGTCGATGTAGACCCTGAAGTCGCCGACGTCGACGATCTCGTCGTCGTCGCGGGGCGGGTTCTCGTCCAGCCCCATCCCGTAGGAGAAGCCGCTGCACCCGCCCGACTGGATGAAGACGCGAAGGCCGACCCTGGGCTCGGGCTGCTGGGCGATGAGCCCCTTGAGCTGCCCGAGTGCCGCTTCGGAGACGCTGATCATGGGTTGAGCCCTCGTGGTCGGTCAGGTTGGCCCCTGCTCGTTCGATCTCGATCATACGACAGGCCGGCTCCGCGGACACCATGACCGCTGGCCGTCACCCCTCAGCGGCGTCCCCGGCAGCGGCCAGCCGCGGCCATCCCAACCCGGCGCAGCCAAGGCCCGGGCCGGCCGCCATCGGATCACCGCCTATTCCGCCCGGGCTGCCTCGGCGGCGTAGCGGGGCAGGTGGACGTCCTCGCTGCCCGCGAATCGCATCGCCCTGGCCACCCGGTGGTGCCCGGCAACCGTGTCGATCTGGGCAAGCATCTCCTGGCAGATCCGCCGGTAGCTGGGGTGGCCCTGGGGCGAGGTCCGCAGCTCGATGAGGTGGAGGGCCTCCCGGGCGTTGAGCTTGAGCAGGTAGCGGAGGCGATGGCCCAGGGTCACCAGGTACTGGGCCTGCTGCGGGAACTCGGGCTGGATCGCCTCGAACGCCTCCTCGGCCGCCTCCACCGCGCCTCTCCACGAGCCCTCATGTCCCGCGGCGATCACCTGCTCGGGCACCTCGTAGCCCAGCTCGGGAGTCAGGTCCTGCCATTGGACGGTCAGCAGCCGGTGTCGCTGGAGGTCGCGGAACGCCCCGTAGTCCGACACCAGCTCGAAGGTGTAGTCCGCGTGCTCGAACCCCCTTCCCGGCCGGTGGCGCCGGTTGCCGCGGATGCCGACCGCTGCCTCGAAGAGACGGTCCCGCTCCTCTCCCGAGAGGGCCGCGACCCGGGCGTCGAGCTCCGCCAGCGGCAGGGAGGCGTGAGGCATCAGGGCCGCCGCGATGATCCGGGCCTCGCCATCGGCGTCCCAGCGGACCAGGCTGACCGGCCGCCCCGGCTGGACCGCGGGGGACCGCGGTCTCCCACCGCGCGCTCTGAGATCCAGCCGCTCCGCCTCGCTGCGCAGGCCCTCGGCGGTCTCGCGCAGGTAGTCCACCCAGACACCTCCACGGTCGGCGCGATCCAGCCGGCTCAGGAAGTCGGGGATCTCCACCTGCAGCTCCCGGTCGACGAGCTCCGCGTAGGCTCGCGCCTCCGGCAGCGGGTGGGCTCGAAGGCGCATGACCAGCTGCTCGAGCGACTGGGGCGAGGCGAACACCCCGACGTTGCTCACGGTGCCCGCCGGCAGGAGCCCGCGCAGGAGGTCCAGGGCCAGCGCCCGGATGGCCCGGCTGCGGGCCCGCGCATCCGCCTCGTGGGGTAGTGCCCGGTCGAGATGGTCGCGCAGGACGGGGAGCAGCTCCGCGTAAGTGTCGAAGAGCCGGTCCATCGCCCCGCGGTAGGTCTCGCCGTGCCGCGACGCCATCAGCGCCGGCTCCCTGAGGTAGCGATACTCCCCGTCGCGCCGGTCGTCGTAGGCGATGTAGCGGGTGGACTGCTCGAGGTAGGCGGCCAGGCGGCCCCACTCGATCGCCTTGGCGAGCGGCTGGCTCACCTGCTCGCAGGCCAGGTGGACCCCGCCCAGCTGGGCCACCGAGTCGTCGCCGTACTCCGCCAGCACCCTGCCGAAGAGGCGTCCCGCCCGGGCCCGGCCGGCGCCGTCTGGAGGCGGGACGACGCCCCCATCCGCCTCCAGGAACTCGTCGAGGAGCAGCCGGCGCAGGCTCTTCCGGCTCCTGCTGTAGCGGGCAAAAAGCGCCGCCGCCGTCACCTGGGGCAGCCCCCGGAGGACGAAGACCGGCGACTCCAGGTTGCTCACCCATGGCCGGAGCCGGTCCCGCTCTCCGGTCTCGAAGGCCTCGACGTGGTAGTGGTCGCGGGGGTCCGGCATCGCCGCCGAGTGTAGGCGGGCGGAAAGGCCTGCCAACACCGCCGCGGCCCCGTTTCGCGACCGCCGAATAGACTCGGGGGCGATGACCGACGTGGCAGCGCCGGCTCCACCCGCCCAGCGGGCAGCGCCGCCTCCCCTGCATGAGCCGGCGGCGCCGGCACCGCGCTTCCTCGCCGACGTCTACGAGGCAGCCAGCCGGTGCAACAAGTGCTCCCTCTGCCAGGCAGCCTGCCCCACCTACGTCGTCAATCCCGTCGAGTGGGAGACCGCCCGAGGCCGAGTGGCCCTGGTCCGCGACGCGATCGAGGGCA
Source organism: Binatia bacterium (assembly GCA_035624785.1). Taxonomy (GTDB): domain Bacteria; phylum Chloroflexota; class Dormibacteria; order Aeolococcales; family Aeolococcaceae; genus JAJZNI01. Next base: position 4,667 of record DASPQV010000037.1, read on the forward strand.
GGCTGGAGCTGCGCGACATCGCCGATGGTCCGCTCTCCACCTGCCTGACCTGCAACAACTGCGTGGCCGTCTGCCCGCCCCGGGTGCCCACCGCCGAGATCGTCAGCCGGGCCCGCCAGGAGCTGCACGAACAGGAGGGGTACCCGCCGGGCCAGAGCTGGCTGCTCCGAAGCGTCCTGCCCCGGCCGAGCGGGACCAGAAACCTCCACCGCCTCGCCCGAGCCACCCAGACCACTGGCCTGTACGCGGCCGCCCGCGGCCTGGGCCTGACCCGCTGGATGGGCACCGTCGGGGCCATGGCCGAGCGGGTCGGGCCGCTGCCCCGCCGTCGAGCCGACCAGCGGGTCCGGGACCTGCCCGCCGTCACCCCTCCGGTACGGGGGCGGCTGGGATTCCTGATCTGCTGCTACCAGAACCTGGTGGCTCCCGAGGCGACCGAGGCGGCCATGCGGGTGCTCCTCGCCAACGGGTACGACCTGGAGGTGCCGGAGACCGGCTGTCTCGGGCTGCCCGCCCAGAGCATGGGCGACCGCCACGCCCTGGTCGACATGGCGGTGAGGACAGTGACCGCGACCGCCGGCCTGCGGGTGGACGCCCTGGTGGGCGACGTGGCCAGCTGCACCGGCCACGTCCAGCGCTACGACCGGATCCTCGGGGATGACCGGCTTCTCGCCGCCGACGCCCGCCGGGTGGCCGGGATGACCGACCTGGCCAGCGCGTACCTGGAAAGGGCCGGCTGGCGGGCTCCGCTCGGACCGCTGCGCTGGACCGTCGCCATCGACGAGCCCTGCTCCCTGCCCGTCGACGGGCCGGCTCGGGGGGTGGCCCGCGCCCTGCTGGGCGGTGTTCCCCAGCTGCGGATCACCCCCCTGGAGGAAGCGGCCATGTGCTGCGGGGGTCCGGGCGCCTATGCCCAGGGTCAGCCGGAACGCAGCGAAGCCATCCTGGCTCGGAAGTTCGAGCACGTCATCGCCAGCCAGGCTCAAGTGCTGGTCACCGAGAACGTCTCCTGTCTGGTCCAGCTCCGCACCGGCGCTCGCCGCCACGCGCCCGGCGTCAGGGTGATGCACCTCATGGAGGTTCTCGATGCATCGATCGAGGCCGCCCAGCGACGCCGCCCCCTGATGCCCGTCCGCTGAGGCCCGGGTTGGCGGCCGCCGCCCCGGGGACGTTGTCGCCGTCCGCCCACGGCTCTCTCGCGGTCATCGACATCGGCTCCAACTCGGGCCGGATGATCGTGGTGAGGGCAGGCTCGGGAGGCCACCTCGAGATCGGTGCCGACGCCCGGTTCCCCCTCCGCCTGGTGCGCGAATCGGCCGCACGCGGTGGCCGTCTCGGCGCGGCAGCGGTCGGCCGCGTCGTCGAGGCGCTGCGGGCCTTCCTGGCGATCTCGAGGAGCGCGGACGCGGACTCGGTGGTCGCGGTGGCCACCGCCGCGATTCGTGAGGCCAGCAACCGGGAGGACTTCGTGAGCCGCGTGGCCGCCGCCTCGGGGGTGGAGCTGGAGGTGCTGTCCGGTGACCAGGAGGCTGGCTTCGCCTACTCCGGCGCGGTGCACGGCCTCCCCGTCGACTCCGGCCTGGTGGTGGACATCGGAGGCGGCAGCGTGGAGATCTGCCACTTCCGGGGCCGGCGCCCACTCCGTCAGTGGACGCTGCCCCTGGGAGCGCTGTTGCTGAGCGATCGGTTCGTCCCCTCCGACCCACCTCGGCCGTCGGAGATCGCCCGGCTTGCCGAGCACGTGATGACCACGGTCGGCCGCGCCGGCGTGCCGCGGCTCGGCTCGGGCGAACAGCTGGTCGGCACCGGCGGCACGCTGCGCAACCTGGCCAAGATCGATCGGGCTCGCCGCACCTACCCGATCACCCGGCTCCACGGCTACCGGCTGAGCCGGGACGGCGTGGATTGGGCGGTCACCACCCTGGCGGGGCGGTCCCTGGCCCGCCGCCGCCGGGTCAGCGGGCTGAGCGACGATCGCGCCGACTCCATAGTGGGGGGGGCTCTCTGCGCCCAGGCCCTGTTCTTCGCCCTCGGCGCGGGCGAGCTCATCGTCTCCGGTCGGGGACTGCGCGAGGGGATCGCCCTCGACCGCCTCGGCTTGCCGATCACGGCCGCGGCCCAGGTGCGAGCCTCCTCGGTAGCCGCCCTGGCGGCGCGCTTCGCCACCTGGGACCCGGCCCGGTCCCGCCTCCGAGCCGGGATCTCGGGCCAGCTCCTCGAGGGACTCGACCCCGGCGCGGCTGAGGACGCCAGGGAGACCCTGGCCCACGCCGCCGACCTGGTCGACATCGGCCGGAGCGTTGACTACTACTCGAGATGGGAGCACGCTGCCCGGATCGTTGCCGACAGCGATCTCTACGGCTTCGGCCACCGGGAGATCGTGCTGCTCAGCGCCACCCTGGAGAGGTCGGGTGACGACCGGGTGACCCTGCCGGGTTACCGGGCTTTGCTCAGCACCCAGGACCGCGGACAGCTGGAGTCGCTGGCAGTGGTGCTACGCCTCGCCGACGAGCTGAGCCATCGCCTCCTCGCCGGCCAGTCGATCAGCGTCCAGGCTCGGCGCGGCGGGGTCAGCGTGCTGGTGCCATCGGACGTGGGCCGGCTCGACGAGGAGGTGGAGCGTCGCTTCCAGCGCTGCTTCGGGCGGCCGCTGCGTATCTCCGTCGAGGCGTGACCGGCGGCAGGCGAAGGCGCCGGACGCTCTCGGCCACCCCCTCGACCATGATGTAGCCGGGCGGTTTGTGGCCGTCGCCGACCCAGAGGAGCCCCCTGATGAGCGGCTGGCGGAGGACGTCCTCCCCCTGGGCGACCCGGTTGACCGGCCAGGCGTCCCGAAATCCGGCGACCGAGAGGATCTCGCAATCGGCGAAGGCGGCTCCGAGGATCCGGCGGAGATCGCCGAGGCCCGCCTCCCGCCCCTCAGCGATGGAATCGCCCCGCAGCACCTGATGGGACATCACCAGGTGCTTCCCAGGCGGGGCGAGCCCGGGGTCGCCGTTGCTGGGCTGGACGATGCCGGCCACCCGTTCCGTGCCCAGGCAGAACATCACGCTGCGGTGGGGAACCACGGAGATCGGGCTCAGCAGCTGGATCTTGAGGCCGGTGGCGGGCCGCACGCGGTCCAGCGCCCGCCGGCCGCGGGTTGCCGCCGCCCTGGGCAGGGCGTCCCCCGTGTCGCCGAGACCCGGCGCCGGCTCACCGCCGGCGGCGATGGCGAGCGTCGCCTCGGCGCCGATGTCGCTCACCACCAGGGGAGCCTCGACCACCAGCCTCTCCCCGGTCCGGCGATGGCGGGCCTCGACGGCGGTCACCCGCGCCGCCGGCTCCGGGCGGCTCCCCAAGTCAGGTTGCGTCCGGATCGTCTCCGCCGCCCTCTCGAGGAGGACGCATCCTCCGCGACGCTCGAGCTCCGCGACCAGCGCGTCGATGACCCCCCGGCACCCGCCCCGGGGGATCCCCGGCGGCCCGTCGCGCAGCATCCGGTAGACGACGTGGCGGAGCTCGCTCAGCTGCACGCGCTCGAGGGGGAGGCTGAGGGCGAACTCGGTGAACGCCCGCCAGAGCTGGTACAGCCGCGCGTCCGGTCCGACCGCGCCGCCCAGCCAGGCCTCGGCGCTGCCCCGCCTGCCGCCCACCAGCTCGGCGGCCAGGCGCAGCGCCGCGCGCCGCTCCGTCGAGGGCAGGATGCGGAGGAGATCGCGGTGCCGGTGGCAGCCCAGCTGCCTGCCCTCCATCCAGATCGAGCAGATGACCTCGGCGCCGGCGATGGCGACCGGAACCCGAAGCTCCCGGAGCAGCCGGGCCAGAGCCCCGCCGGGGCCGCTGGGGACGAGGTGGAGAGCTCCGGTGGACACCTCGGCGCCGCGGACCGGCGTCGCCGTGAAGCGGCCGCCGGCGCGGTCGGCCCGCTCCAGGACGACGACCCGCCGGCCCTCGCCCGCCAGGCGCACCGCAGCGAGCAGCCCGCCGAGTCCGGCTCCGATGACCACGGCATCGGCTCGTTCGGTTGCCATCCGCTCCGCGGTGGTGGTCGGCATGCGGTCCCATTCTCGTGCTTGAGCCGGGAACGAGCCCTCGCCTCAGCTCACCCGACGTCGCCCGACCGAGGCAAGGCCATTCCAGGCCAGCACCCTCTCGATGGTCTCTGAGATGCCGCAACGGCGTCAGGGTGTGCACCGCCAGCATCACCGCATCGCGAGACCAGCTTTCGGACAAAGCATTTCAAAACTGGTCCGCCGGCACAGAGGTGCTGCCTCACCTCCCCCGCCGCGGCTCGGGCCTGGACACGCACCCCGTGCACGCCGGGGAGCAGCCTCCCCGGCCCCACCAGCCCAGCACGGCGAGCGCCCCTCCTGCCCCACCCCGGGACAGTCCAGCGCCGCAACCGAGCCTCCGGTGCCGGCCCGGCTCAGCCCAGCGCGGCGAGCGCCTCCTCGATGGAGGTGGCCACGCAGGTGAATGAGGGCACGTCGCGCACCGTGTGGGTGGAGGCCTCGCTGCCCCGCATCTCCTGGACCAGGTCGAGGAAGTCGCTCACCGAGTCGCTCTCGAAAGCGACCACGAACTCCTGGTCGTCCAATCCGAACGAGTAGGTGGTGTTGATCTTCACCCCCGGGTAGCGGTGGCCCATGGCGATGTGCTCGTCCATCTGGCGCTGGCGCTCCTCGCGGCTCAGCCGGTACCAGGCCCGGGTCTTGACGAACGGGTAGACGAAGAGGTAGCGGCGCTGGGTCGGGGAGATGATCAGGCGGCTGCTCCTCCCCTCCTGCGGATCGCCACCCTCGTGCACGTGACGCTCCACATAGGTGCTGGGCTTGGTCATCGCCAGGTAGTGGTGGGGCTGCTCGAGGTAGCCGGCCAGCTCGGTCCGGTTGATCCGTGCGGCCAGCTCATGGAGGTCATCGAGCCGGTCGCTGACCGTCCAGAGCATGAAGTCGGCGTCGCCCCGTGTGCCCACCAGGCTGTAGGTGCGCAGCACCACGCCGTCCCGAGCGGCCATGTCTCGGACCACCGAGATCAGCTCGGCACGGTGGGCAGCGCGCTGCTCCGGACTGCGGCGCCGCCACTCCGGGACCACCCGGTAGAAGGCGTAGCGGACGAACTGCCGGGCGCCGGGAGCACGCCGGCTGGCATCACGGACGCGGATGGGAGCAGGTGCGGAGCCGGGCTCGGCGAGGTCCGTCGGGGCCGCGACGGTGTCGGTCATCGACCGCATCCTATCGCTAGGGCTGTCTGCCGCCGGCCTCTCGAAGCGCGGCCCTGCGGACGAGCCGTTGCTCCCGGCGAATTCGCGCCTCCGCCTGGCGGCGCCGCTCCTCGGGCGTCTCAGCGACCAGCGGCGCTGCCGGCGTCGGCCTGCCGTCGGCATCCAGGGCCACGAAGACCAGGTGGGCGGTGGCAACGTGGCGGCGCTCGCCGTGGGGCAGGCTCTCCACCTCCACCCTCACCCCCACCTCCATCGAGGTGCGGTGGACATCGTTGACCATCGCCCTGACGGTGACGACGTCACCGATGAAGGCGGGGCCGAGGAAGCTCATCTCATCGATGGCGGCGGTCACCACCCGCCGGCGCGAGTGCTTGATGGCGGCAATCCCGGCGGCGCCGTCGACCAGCCGGAGGATGGTGCCGCCGTGGACATAACCCGCGTTGTTGGCGTGCTCGATCTCCATCACCTGGCTCAGCTCGGTGGCGGACGCCGAGGCGGGCCGCGGGGTGAGGTCGGGCTCGCTGTCCATCAGCGCTCGCAGGGCCAGGGGGATCGGGAAGCCCCCATGGTGGGTCGCGGGCTCCCGGTGAGGCGCCGGCCCGACGGCCGCAGACGAGCTGTCCGGCGGCTTCTGCCGCCCGCGGCCGGTCATCGCAGCGAGGCGAGGAGGGCGCGGGTGACGGTGGACAGGCCGACCTCCAGGGCGCGCTCGTCGATGTCGAAGCCGGGATGGTGGTGGGGCGGCCGCTCGGTGAGGGCCGGGTCGCCCGCGCCCACCAGGAAGTAGCAGCCCGGGACATGCTCCAGGAAGTAGGCCATGTCGTCGCCGACGGTGAGCGGCCGGGCCACCTCGACGTGGTCGGAACCGACTGCGTCCGTGGCCGCCCGGCGCACCGCCTCCGCCACTTCGGGATCACTGACCACCGGAGGGCACCCGGCGACGAGCTGGTAGGCGGCCTCGGCGCGGAGCGCCGCCGCCACGCCGCCGGCGACCTCCTCCACCCGGCGGAGCAGATGGCGGCGCAGCTGCTCGTCGGCGGCCCGCACCGTCCCGCGCAGCTCCACCTCCTCGGCGATCACGTTGAAGGCCTGACCCCCGCGAATCATGCCGATGGTGACCACCGCGGTGCTGCCGGGAGCGACCTCCCGGGCGACCAGCGTCTGGAGCGCGACAACCACCTCGGCGGCGGCGAGCACGGGGTCGACACTGAGATGGGGAAGGCCTCCATGGCCAGCACGACCCCGGATCACGAGCCGGAACTCGTCCGCACTGCCGAAGAGCGGACCGGGGGTCACCGCCACCCGGCCGACCTCGATACCCGTCCAGAGATGGATCCCAAGTGCCCTGTCGACCCCGGCCAGGGCACCCGCCTCGATCATCGGCAAGGCGCCGGTCGCGGTCTCCTCCGCGGGTTGGAAGCAGAGGCGCAACCGGCCCCGCCACTCGTCGCGCAGCGCGGCTATCACCGCCCCGGCGCCGATTGCGATAGCCATGTGCCCATCGTGGCCGCAGGCATGCATAACCCCCGGAACCTCGGAGCGGACGGGGCGCCCGTCGTCCCGCTCCGTGACCGGCAGAGCATCCATGTCGGCCCGGTAGAGGACGGTCGGTCCGGAGCCAGCGCCGGCGATCTCGGCGAGCACCCCGGTCCCCCCCACTCCCTCCGTGACCGTGAACCCGAGAGCGCGGCACCGCCGGGCAACCTCACGAGCCGTCCGGTGCTCCTGGTGAGCCAGCTCTGGGTGGCGATGGAGATCGCGCCGCATCTCCAGCACGTCAGGCGCCACCCGGCCCACTTCGACGGCAAGGCGATCGGCGAGCGCCACGGCGGTCATCCGGGTGTGCCCGGGTCTGGCCGCCAAGCGGTATCGAAACCCATCAGTAGGCCATGCCGGCGGCCAGCCGCGCCGCCGCGGTGGCGACGTGCCGGTTGGCCACCACCTGGCTGGCCCCGGCCGCCATCGCCCGCTTCATCACCCCGTCCTGGTCGTGGTCGCAGAAGGCCACGATGGACGCGAGATCCTCTCGGTGCCTCATCCGGGCGATCGCGCTGATCCGAGCTTCCACGTCGGCATTGAGGTCGACGAAGACCAGTCGCGAAGGCCCGACCTGGTCACCCCGAGACACCTGAAGAAGCTGAAGCCGGTGGGGGGACAGCGCCGACCGGATGCGGCTGGCCATGATCAGGTCGGACCCGAGCAGGGTCACCGCGGCCGGCCTTTGACTCATTGAGCGTAAGCATAGGCGCGGCGGGGGGCGGCCTCCTCGCGCCGGAGCCAGGGCGGACACCGACGGTGCGGCAGATTGCCCCGGTCGGCTACAACAGGTGCAAGGGCATCCGGGTACGAGGTTTGGACGGCTCATGGAACTGGAAGTGCTTCCCGGTCGTTACGCCGTGTGCCGGCTTCAGCCAGACCAGGTGCAGCCCATCTGGGCGCGGAGCCCGGCGGGACAGGAGCTGCTTTCGGTCACCTGGTCCGATTCCGAGCTCTCGGTGGTGTGCCCGGAGCAGCGGGTGCCCAGCGGCACGCCCTCGGAGAGGGGGTTCACCGTGATGCGGGTCAAGGGGCCGCTCGAGCTCTCCCTGACCGGGGTGCTTGCCTCGCTCACCATCCCCCTGAGGGACCAGGGGGTCCCGGTCTTCGCCATCTCCACCCACGACACCGATTACCTGCTGCTCCGCGACGACGACGTCGACCGGGGTGCCGCGGCCCTGGAGGCGGCGGGGCACTCGATCGGCCGGCTGACGGTCGGGGAGCAGGAGCAGCCGGTGACCGGACACCTGGAGGCTCCGGTCGTCGCCGACCAGCTCGAGGGAGAGCGCCCCGGGGCGGTCTGAGCGCGCCCCGGCGAAACCATGCCCCCGCCTCCGACAATTGCCGGCGTGGAGATCGAGACGGTAGGAGTGGCCGGCGCCGGGCAGATGGGCGCCGGGATCAGCGAGGTCTGCGCCACCCGCGGCCTCCGGGTTGCCGTGGTGGAGGTGTCCGCGGAACTGGCCGAGGCGGGACGTCGGCGGATCGAGCAGTCGATGGCGCGCGCCGTCGAGCGGGGCAAGCTGAGCGAGGCGGAGCGCGACGCGGCGCTGGGGCGGATCACCGTGGGCACGGATCTCGAAGCGTTCCGGGGCGCCGATATGGTCATCGAGGCCATCCCCGAGAACCTCGCCCTGAAACGCGAGATGTTCACCCGCATCGACGCCATCGCCCCGGATCGGGCCATCCTGGCCACCAACACCTCGGCGCTCCCGGTGATCGAGATCGCCCGGGTCACCGACCGCCCCGAGCAGGTGGTAGGGACCCACTTCTTCAACCCCCCGCCGGTGATGCGGCTGCTCGAGCTGGTGCGGACCGTGGCCACCGCCGATGGCGTCGTCGACACCGCTCGCGGATTCGGCGAGCGGCTCGGCAAGCGGGTCATCGTGGCCCAGGACCGGGGTGGCTTCATCGTCAACCTCCTGCTGGTCCCGTTCCTGACCAGCGCCATCCGGCTCTACGAGGCGGGGTTCGCCAGCCGGGAGGACATCGACGACGGCATGCGTCTGGGTTGCAACCATCCAATGGGACCGCTTCAGCTGATCGACTACATCGGCCTGGACACCCATCTCGCGGTGTGCGACGCGCTCTATGAGGAATACGCACTCCCGGAATACGCGGCCCCTCCCCTGCTCAAGCGGATGGTGGCCGCCGGCTGGCTGGGTCGCAAGAGCGGCCGCGGTTTCTACGACTACCGGGACAAGCCCCCCGCGAAGGCTGGCTGACCGGACAAGGCGGCACCCCGAGCCCTCGATCGGCGACCGCCGGCTCAGCGAGGCGGTTGGGGGCCCGCGGCTGAGCCGGGAAGCTGGGCGGCCGGCCCGCCACCCGCCTGCTCGGCCACCGTCAGCCCCAGATACGCGAGCAGGCGGCCCGAGTACCAGTACTCGATCCGGTAGCGCCCCGCCTCGCCGAACATGGGGGCCATGTGGCTGACGGTGCTGACCGTGATCTCGTCCTGGTCCGGAGGGATCACCTGGGCGGACTGGAACTGCAGGGTCGCCGGGGGGAGCACCAGGCCGCCATCGGCGTCGACCAGCCGCAACTCCACGACATGGACCGAGTGCGAGTCGGCGGGGCTGAAGCGGAAGCCGCCAACCACGACGAAGCTCGCCCGGCCGGGAAGCTGGGGCAGCCGCACCGCGGTTATGCCGCCGCCCAGGACGTAGAGCTTGCCGTCGGGGGGCACCGCGGCGTGGTCGGCCAGGAAGGCGAAGGCCATGTCCACGGACCTGGGACTCTGCCACGCCGCCTCACCCCGCCGCCAGGACGGCGGCCAGGCCGCCTCACAATGGCGCCATGAGCAGCCCCGAGAGCCCGCCAGCCTCCGAGCGGCAGGCGCTCCACGTGTTCGTCTGCACCACGGTCGGACGCCACCACTGCGGCGGCCAGGGGGCCGAGCGGCTGCTCCAGCGCCTCCGCGACCTGGTGGAGCGGCGCCACCTCGACTGGGTTCGGACCACCAGGATGGGCTGCAATGAGCAGCACCACCAGGGGCCGATCATGATCGTCTACCCGGAGGGAATCTGGTACGGGCGGCTCACCCCGGCTGACGTCGACGAGATCGTCGACGAGCACCTGGTCGGGGGGCGCCCGGTGGAGCGCCTGCGGATCACCCCCGACGGGCCCTGGGCGGGCACCGCCCTGACGTGAACCGGGGACGCCGTGCGTACCATCGAGCGGAGAGGCCCCTGGCGGCATCGTGGAGGTGATGAGATGGGGTACCTGCGAGGCTTCATCCATGGCGCGTTGGCCGGAACGGTGCTCGGCCTCTGCGTCGCGCCTCAGACCGGGGAGCGCACTCGCGCCCAGCTGAGCGTCGTCGGCAGGGCGGCGCGCAACCGCGCGCTGGCGGCCCAGCGCACCGTCAAGCAGGTCGCGCCGGTGGTGGGCGGCGCCGCCTCCGTGGCCCGCGGCCAGATGGAGCGCATGCGCCGCCGGAACGGGGCGCCGGTGGCAGGTCGCGGAGCCGAGGGCGACGGCCACCGCTGAGACGCCGAGGATCGCTGGCGGCGGGGCGGAGGAGCGCGACCCGGATGGCCCGCTAGCGGCGGGCCGGAGAGCGCGACCCGGATGGCTCGCCCCCGCCCGTCGCCGGAGCGGGGCGGATGACGCTGGTCGGGCCCTCGTCCTCGACGGTGCCCAGCGCCGCCAGGATGCCCAGGACCCCCACCACCAGGTCGAAGATGTTGATGGCGAGCGGGAAGTGCAGGTCGATGAGGGAGCGACTCCCGGCGTTGGTGTCGCCGACCGCGAACCCGATGATGGCCAGGGCGAGGAGCACCACCCCCGCCGCACCCACCACCAACCGCCCGATCCTGCGGCTCGTCACGAAGCCCACGAGGGCAAAAGCGGCGAGGAGCACCACGTCGAGCACGTCCCGGCCGTAGGTGAGGTGGAGCTGCATCCCGTCGACATTCCCCTGGGCCTCGCCGGCCACCACGTGCGAGGCGTCGCCGACCAGGAAGCCCCCGATCACCACGATCAGGAAGGCCACGGTGCAGATCTGGGCGTAGAAACGGGCCATCTCCGGGCTCGGGATGATACCGGGAGCCCCGGTGCTCAGGCTGAGCTCTCGATGCGGGCGACCACGGCCGTGACGTTGTCCGTCGCTCCCGCCGCCAGGGCGGCGTCCACCAGGCTGCGGGCGGCCGTCTCCGCGGTGGCCGCGGCCAGCAGCTCGCCGATCCGGCTGTCGGGCAGCATCGCCCAGACGCCGTCGCTGCAGAGCAGGACCGTGTCTCCGACGGCCAGCTCCAGCTCCACCAGGTCCGGCTCGACGGGGTCGCCGAGGAGCGCCCGGGTCACGTAGTTGCGCCTCGGGTCGGTGCGAGCCTTCTCGGGGTCGAGGGTGCCGGCGCGCACCCGCTCCGCGGTGACGCTGTGGTCCGCGGTGAGCTGGCGGGCCGCTCCGGCGCGGAACAGGTAGGCGCGGCTGTCCCCGACGTGGGCGACCACGAGGTGGCCAGCGGTGAGCACCGCGACCACCATGGTCGTCCCGGGGTTGCCGCCCAGACGGCCGCGAACCCTGGCCACGGCAGTATTGGCCTGGGTGATCACGTCCCGCATCCAGCCATCGGAGCGCGCCGCCCGGCGAAGCCGGACAGCCGCCGCCTGGGTGGCGGCCTCCGCCGCCTCCGCCCCCCCGGAATGCCCCCCCATGCCGTCGGCGATGACCAGCCCCAGACCCACCCCGTCCAGCGGGACGAGCTGGAATGCGTCCTGGTTCTCCCGACGCACCGGTCCGCATTCGCTGACGGCGTGGGCGACGAGCCGCAGCGCACCCACGGCGGCCGCCGCGTCGGCGCTGTCGGACCGCTTCATCGCAAGCTCCCGGTGAACCGCACCCGGCCATTGTGGCGTCGAAGAGCGGGGAGGGTGCGGCGGGTTCGCCCCACGTGTGCGCGACGTCCATCCCCACTGTGAGTCGGCTGGCGCACAATGGGCGCGGTGAGCGCGGAAGCAGAGAGAGTCCCCAGCCCGGTCACCCCCGGCACCCAGCCCGCCCGTGCTCGCGTCGGGGTGCCGCGGCGGAGGCCGGCCGGCTCGGGCCGGCGGCAGGTGGACATCGTCACCCAGCTCGGCGGCATCGCAGCGGGCCCGAAGCGACACCCCGAGCTCCTCGACCGTGAGCTGTCCTGGCTTGACTTCAACGGCCGGGTGCTGGCCCTGGCTGAGGACGAGAGCGTCCCGCTGCTCGAGCGCGCCCGGTTCCTGGCCATCGCCAGCCGGACCCTCGACGAGTTCTTCCAGGTCCGGGTCGGCGGCCTGCGCCAGCTGGCGGCGAGCCTTGACGGCCCGGCATCGCCCCAACACGGCTGGAGGGCCGAGATCGAGGCGATCCGGGCCAAGGTCACCGCGCTCTACGCCGGCCAGGCTCGGGTGTTCCTGGGCAGCCTGGTCCCGCAGCTGGACAGTCACGGCATCCGCTTCTCCGACTGGTCCAGCCTCGAGGACCAGGACCGCGCCTACCTGGACTCGGTGTTCGAGCAGCGGATCTTCCCCGTCCTCACGCCGCTCGCCGTCGACCCTTCGCATCCCTTCCCCTACATCTCCAGCCTCTCGCTCAACCTGATGGTGGTGGTGGGCGACCCGGCGACCGGCCAGCAGCGGGTGGCACGGATCAAGGTCCCGCCTCTGCTGAGCCGCTTCGTCGTCCTCCCCGACGGCGAGCGCTTCGTCCCCCTCGAGCAGGTGATCGCGGCCCACCTCAAGCGCCTCTTCGAAGGCATGGAGGTGATCGCCCACCACGTCTTCAGATTGACCCGAAATGCCGACTACCAGCTGGACAGCGACGAGGGCGACGACCTCGTGGAGGCGGTCCGCGCCGTCCTGCAACAGCGCCGGCGCTCGCCGATCGTGGTCCGGCTCGAGGTCGGCGACGACATGCCCACCTCGCTGACCGACGTCCTGGTCCGGGAGCAGGAGATCGATGCCCTCGACGTCTACCCCGTGTCGGGACCCCTGGATCTCGGCGGTCTCTTCGACGTCTGCAAGCTGGACCGGCCCGAGCTCAAGTACCGGCCATGGGTGCCCGTCATCCCGCCGCGGGCAGCCGGCTCGGCATCGGGGACCAACCCGGACGTCTTCCGGGACCTTCGGGAGGAGCAGCTCCTCGTCCATCACCCGTACGAGAGCTTCGACCAGACGGTGGAGGCGTTCATCGAGAGGGCGGCCGAGGATCCCCACGTCCTCGCCATCAAGCAGACCCTGTACCGGACCTCCGGACCGGTGAGCCCGATCATCCGCTCCCTGACCCGGGCCGCCGAGGCCGGCAAGCAGGTGGTCGCCCTCGTCGAGCTGACCGCCCGCTTCGACGAGGAGAACAACATCAACTGGGCGGAGGTCCTGGAGGACGCCGGGGTCCACGTCGTCTATGGCACCGTCGGCCTCAAGACCCACGCCAAGGTCAGCCTGGTGGTCCGCGAGGAGCCGGGGGGGATCCGCCGCTACTGCCACATCGGGACCGGCAACTACAACCCCGACACCGCCCGCAGCTACGAGGACCTGGGGCTGCTGACCAGCGACGCGGCGCTGGGGGCGGACGTCGGTGAGCTGTTCAACAGCCTCACCGGCTACAGCCACCCCGCCAGGTACCGCAAGCTGCTGGTGGCGCCCACCTCGATGCGCCCGGCCCTGCTCCGGCTGATCCGCCGCGAAGGCGAGCGCGGAGAGGCGGGCCGGATCGTCATCAAGGTCAACAACCTGGTGGACCCGGAGGTCATCCGCGCCCTCTACGAGGCCTCCGCCAAGGGGTGTGACATCGACCTCATCGTGCGCAGCATCTGCTGCCTGCGACCGGGTGTCCCCGGCCTGAGCGAGCGGATCCGGGTCCGCTCCCTGGTGGGTCGTTACCTGGAGCACTCCCGCATCCTCCGGTTCGGACGCGACCGGCGGGATGCCGACTACTACATCAGCTCCGCCGACCTGATGCCGCGCAACCTGGACCGGAGGGTGGAGGCGGCGGTGCCGATCCGTTCGTCCGAGCTGCGGGCCCGGCTCGACGAGATCCTGGAGCTCAACCTCAGCGACGACGTCCTCGCCTGGGACTTGAATCCAGACGGAACCTGGCGGCGGGTGCCCACCGCGGCGGGCGTCGATACCCAGGTGCGGCTCCAGGAGCTGGCGCTGCGGCGGGCCGGGGGCGCGAGCTGAACGGAGAAGAGGGCGGGAACGGCTCCCAGCCCGGCACCGAAGGCAGGCTCACCGAGCGTCGGCAGCTCGACACTGCCGTGGACCTCCGCTTCCGGCTCTCCGCACTCCGACTCAGAGGTGCCCGCGGCTCCGGCGCCGAGCGCTTCGACAGCGTCCATTGGGACACTCCCGATCTCCGCCTGGCCGCCTGGGATTCCGGGCTCCGTCATCGGCGCGGCCGCGGCTGGCGCCTGACCCTCCTCTCCCAGGCCGAGGACAGCGGCGTGCGCCGCCTTGACCTGGACCTCCCGGGAGGCCCGGAGGCGCCCCCGCCGCGGGCGGTTCAGCTGCTCAGCGGATACCTGCGAGGCGCCCCGCTGCAGCCGGTCGCCCGGGTACGGCATCTGGAGACGCATCGCTGCGCCGGTGAGGTCAGGGTGGTCCACCAGGTGGTCAGCCGGATCGAGAGCGGCCGGGCGGTGGCCCGGGCACGGCGCCTCAGCCTCCGCAACCGTGGGGAAGCTGACGACCTCAAGCGCCCGCTGGCGGCGCTGCGCCGCGCCGGCCTCGTCCCGGGCCCGGCGCCCGGGCTGCTCGCCGAGCTGCTCGGACCGGATGCCGAACCGCGGTGGCGGCCGGTCGCCCTGGATCCCGCCAGCCCGGTTGTGAGCGTCGTGTCGGCGGCCCTGCGCGACTGTGTCGGGCGCCTGGTCCGCAACCAGGCGGTGCTGCTCGAGGGCAGCGACCCGGAAGGGATCCACCAGGCGCGGGTGGCCTGCCGCCGGATCCGCTCCGACCTCCAGACCTTCACGCCGGTGCTGGACCCGGAGTGGGCAGACGGCCTGCGCGCCGAGCTGCAGCCGCTCGCCGACGCGCTCGGTCGTGTCCGGGACACCGACGTGCTGCTGATGCGGCTGCGGACCAGCGCTGCCGACCACGGCCTCGGGGGGCCTGGGGCGGCACGGTTGCTCGACGGATTGGCCAGTGAGCGCGAGGAAGCCCGGGAAGCCCTGGTGCGCCGGCTCGACTCCGGGGAGCACCGCCGCCAGCTGGACCGGCTGATCGACGCCGCCCTCGCTCCGGCGGTGCTCCCCGAGTGTGCCGAGGAGCCCGCGGTCGCCGCCCTGATGCCGCTGGTGACCGCCGGCTGGCGTAAGCTGCGCCGCCGGGTCAGGGGGCTGAGTGGCCGGCCGGCCGATGACGAGCTGCACCGCGCCCGCATCCTGACCAAGCGGTGCCGCTACGCCGTCCTGGCCCTGGGGCCCCCCCTGGGGGAGGGGCCGGACGAGACTGGGACCCTGCTCGGTGAGCTGCAGGACGCCCTCGGTGAGCAGCACGACGCGGTGGTCGCCGCCGAGTGGCTGAGACGCGCCGCGGACGGCGAGACAGCTTTCGCAGCCGGTGTCCTCTACGGCGTGGAGCGGGAACGCGCCGACGCGGGCAGGACGGCCTGGCGCCGGCAGTGGAAGGCGGTCGACCGCAAGCGGGTCTGGAGCTGGGTGCGTTGAGCTCCCAGGGTGGCGCGAGCGCACCCTCGAGGCCGCGGTCGCGGGGCGGTGGAGCCGAGCGCGCTCACCGGATCCTGCTGGTTCGCCATGCCGAGGCCGGGGAGCGCAAGCTCTGGAGGGGGGACGACCGGGCACGGCCGCTGACCGGAGCCGGGCTGGCCCAGGCCGACCTGCTGGCCGCCAGCTTCGACGCCTACCCGCTGAGCCGGATCCTCACCAGCGGGTACGCCCGCTGCGTGGAGACCGTGGCCCCGCTCGCCGCTCGGCGCGGCCTGGCGCCGGAGTCAGCCGCCTGGCTCGAGGAGGGGGCGGATCCGACGGCGGCGCTCCGGGCGCTGCTGGCCGCCGGTGACGTGGCCGCCAGCACCCACGGCGACATCGTGAGCGGGATCCTGGTGGAACTGGCTGGAGCCGGCGTCGACATCGGCCCGTCGCCACGGATGCAGAAGGGCTCGACGTGGGTGATGGCGGCGGAGGCCGGACGGGTGAGTGCGGCTCGCTACCTGCCCCCGCCGGGGTGAGGCCCGAGCCAGTCGCTTCTCAGACGTTTTGGTCCGCTGATTGCAGCGGCCCGGAGCCGAGCCGCGGCCGGGCTGGATGCTGATCGGTGTCATCGTCATGGCCTGCCTGTATCCGAGGCATCCCCGGCGCGTCGTCGACGTCGGGGTCGTGCACCTGGACCTGGAGCCGCGCACACAGGAGTCGTCCACAGCCATCGCCCAGTGTCCGGGACACAGAGAATGCAAAGGCCGCGGGGGGAGGCTCAGCCTCCCCCGCTCTCGATCAACCGTCCGCTGATTTGAGGTGGTGCCATGAGCGTCGTGGGCGCGCTGGAAGTGCTCTCGTTCGAGCCCAAGCCGGACCAGTACGTGTGGACCTTCGGCGGGGTGCCGCCGATGGCCCGGGTCAGACCTGGAGCCGTGCTCAAGGTCTTCACCGAGGACTGCTTCGCCGGTCGAGTCCGCAGCGAGCGTGACCTGGTCTCGCAGGTCTGCGAGTTCCCCTTCGTCAACCCCCAGACCGGGCCTTTCTACATCGAGGGCGCCGCCCCCGGCGACACCCTGGCGATCCACTTCATCGAGATCGAGCCGGCACGTGACTGGGCGATCTCCACCACGGTCCCCCTCTTCGGTGCCCTGACGGCCACCCATGCGACCGCGATGCTGCACGATCCGCTGCCCGAGATCACCTGGCTATGGGAGCTCGATCGCAAGGCCAGGAAGTGCATCTTCCGGGCCCGCAACGGGGGCTTCACGGTGGCCCTGCCGATGGAGCCCATGCACGGGACCGTCGGCGTCGCCCCCGCCAACCTGGAGGCCCGGTCAGCGCTCACTCCCGACGCCTTCGGCGGCAACCTGGACACGCCTGAGATGAGGGCCGGGGTCACCTGCTACCTGGGCGTCAACGTCGAGGGAGCCCTCTTCTCCCTCGGCGACGGGCATGCCCGGCAGGGCGAGGGCGAGACCTGCGGTGTCTCCGTGGAGTGCGCCATGAACACGGTCCTCGCCATCGACGTCATCAAGGGGCGACCGTGCGCCTGGCCCCGCCTCGAGTCCGACAACCACATCATGTCGATCGGCGCCGCCCGGCCCCTGGAGGATGCCTTCCGGATCTCCCAGGTCGACATGGTCAGCTGGCTGGGCGAGGACTACGGGATGGAGAAGATGGACGCCTACCAACTGGTCTCCCAGGGCGTGCTCTCGCCTCTCGCCAACGTCTGCGACACCAACTACACCTCGGTGGCCAAGTTCCCCAAGGTCTATCTCCCACCCGGCGAGGCCATGGCGGGCACCCATGCTCGGCTCCGGGGAGTCGCTGGCACGTATCGCGCCCAGAGCGGCTGATGGATCGGGGAACAGTCTTCCGTCTGGGACATCCCGCTCGAGCTGAGTGATCGCGCCGGGCGCCGGCACCCGGCGCCGATACTCTGTTTTACGGCACACTGGAGGTGCTGCTGCGTAGAGATGACGATGGATTCGGCGACGGAGGCAGGTGTGGGCACGCTGGCGCTGGGCGGCCTGGCCGAGACCGCGTCGGCGGGGCTGTGGTGGGTGACGGTCGACGAGATCGCTGCCCTCTACCTCGACCGCGTCCATCGCTTCGCCGTCATGGTCTGCCCGGCCGGCGCCGATCCCGATGACCTGACCCAGCAGGCGATGCTGCGTGCGGTTGAGCAGGCCGCCCACCGGCGCCTCCGGCGGGAGACCGCCGAGGCATGGCTCTGGAGGGTCGTGGTCAACTCGGCCCGGGACCACGGCCGGAGCCTGCGGCGCTCCCAGCTGGTGGTGGAGCGGCTGAGCCGTGCGACCGACCGGCCCCCCAGCGTGGCTTCCGCCGAGAGCCTGGCTCTCGAGCGGATCCGCGACGAGGAGCTGATCGCCGCGGTGCGCCGGCTCCCTCCCCGCTACCGCCTGCTGATCGCTCTTCGCTATGGCGGCGGGCTGACTCCAACCGAGATCACCCGGTGCACCGGATCGTCCCGGATGGCGGTGGCCAAGGCTCTCAAGAGGTCGCTCGACCGGCTGCGCGGGGACCTGGTCCCCGATGGGGAGGGGTGATGGCCGCCGCTCCCGACATCGAGGAGAGGCTGGACGGCGATCCGCTGGCTCAGCGGCTTGCCACCGCCCGGTTGCCGGCCATGGCACCGGAGCGCCGCCGCCAGGTGCTGGAAGCGGCCGCCGCGGCTTCGGGGCACCGCCCGGGGCCGTCGGGGGACGCTCGCCGGGTGCTCCAGGCCGTGGCCGGGGTCAGCCTCGTGCTGCTTCTCGGGGTCAGGCTCGCCGGAGTCCACCTCGACACCGGATCCGGCGCGGCTCCCAGCCCGACCGCCAGCCCGTCGGTCAGCGGGTCCCCGGCGCCCCCGGGGGGCCTGGCGACCGGCACCGGCACCAACCCGGACAGCGACCACGCCGCGGCCCTGGCCGCCATGGCGAGGCTGCAACGAGCCATCGCCGAGACAGCCTCGGGGCCGGCGAGCAGCTGAGCCCGGGGCGGTCCCGGCCCGAACGAGAGGATCAGTCAGGGCCGATCACCCGGCCACGGCCACGACGGTCCGTCGCGATAGGCTCTCAGCAGCGGCCAAGGAGCATCGCGTCCATGACGGGAGGCCACGGTGATCACCCCTGAGGCACGCCGCCCCCCCATCGCGGCACAGCCTGCCGGCTGGCCCGCCCTTCCCTACCAGGACTGGCGCCCCACCTGCGACACCCTGCATGCGCACACCCAGGTGCTGGGCAAGCTCGCCACCTCCGGTCCGGAGCGTTCACCGCCGCCCTCGATCTGCGCACCCACGAGGCGGTGATCGAGCACAGCGACGGCAGGGCCAACCGGATCCCGCTGACCCCGAACCGGCCGGTTGCCGATGTCACCCGCGACGTCCTCGGCGCCGTCGGGAGGCTGGTCGGCCCCGTGCCCATCAGCCTCAGGCCCCAGGAGGTGCCCTGGAGCGCCCGGCTCGACCGGGACCGCGATCACCAGACCTATGACCCCGCCCAGGTTGCCGACTACTTCACGGCCGCCACCCGCGCGGCGATGGTCCTCGCCGCGCTGCGCGCCCCCTACCGGGGCCGGTCGACCCCGGTGAATGCCTGGTGGGGCAGCTTCGACCTTGCGGTCGCCCTGTTCTCCGGCCTCCCCGCCGAGCCCCGATCCCAGGAGTTCATCGCGCGCAACTCCGGCGACGCCGAGGAGATCATGGTCGGCTGGTGGCCCGGCGACGCCCGCCATCCGCGCGCGGCGTTCTTCGCCTACGCATCGCCGGCACCCCCGAGTTTCCGGGACGGCATCGTGTCGCCTCCCGCCGCGCGCTGGGACAGCCAGCTTGACGAGTACGTGCTCGAGTGGGACGACGTCATCGCGAGCCCGGATCCCCATGCGACCGCGCTCGCCTTCGGGCGGTCGGTGGTCGCCCACGCCTGCATCGTCTGCCACTGGGATCCCCGGCTGGCGGCGAGCGCGCACGGCGCGCCGCCGCCGGTGAGCTGAGCGGAGGCGGTGGTGACCACCCCGCACCGTACGATCCTGGAACCAACACAGGGAGGCGCTGCGCGTATGCAGACAACCTGCAGCCACCTCGATCAGATCCGGGAGGTCACGGCCTCAGGCCCCGGCTGCGTGGAGTGCCTCGCGGCGGGTAGGCACGACTGGGTCCATCTCCGGGTCTGCCAGCTCTGCGGACACGTCGGCTGCTGCGACTCCTCGCCAGGCCGGCACACCACCGCGCACCATCGCGCCACCGGACACCCCGTGGTCCGCTCCTACGAGCCGGGAGAGGACTGGTACTACTGCTATCCGGACGACCTGCTCTTCGAGCTGGAGGGCGCGCCCGCGGCGCCGTCGCACCCGTAGGGCGCGAACCGCATGCCAAGACCCGACCAAGCAGTCCGACAGTCAGCACCCGGAGGATTCAGAGCATGACCGTTGACCGCGACGGCTACGGTCCGCGACCTCACCAGACGGACATCGATCGCCTGCTGGAGGACACGCGGACGCTCTCGGCGAGCTCGATCGAGCGCATCGCCCGAGCCTGGTTGGAGGGGGCGGCCGTCGGCTGGTCGGACGACCTCGGCCAGCGCCGCGAGGGCCACGCGACGGCCCTGCACGCCGCCTGGGTCGAGGCGGAGCGCGCTGCTCTCCACGCCCTCGAGTCCAAGCAGCGCACCCCCGAGTGGGATTCGCTGCGCAAGGAGCTCCTTGACCTGACCGAGCACCATGATGCGCTGATCTCCTGGCGCCAAGAGCACGGCGAGGCGGGGCATCGCGCCGAGGACGCGCTGCTCGGCGCCGGTCTTGCCCTGCTCGCCCGTCCCGATCTCGGCGCCCAGCATCTCCACACCCTGCTGGCGCCGATGAGTGAGACGCTCCCCTGGCTGCGCGAGGTCGCTCGACCCGGCGCGAGGACCTGACCCCGGGAGCATGCGGTAGGGCCACAGCCGGCGCCTGGCCTTCAAGATGCTCGAGGAGTGAGCGCACCGCGGCTTCGACCCGGTTGCGCGGATATCATCGTCGTGGGTGAGCGGCTGCGACTTGGTCGCCACCGGGAGGTGTATCGCAATGCCTGAGCGCAAACCTGCAGGCGGGGGTGCCAAGCGGTCTGCCCAGAGCGCCACCAGGAGCCCGTCCCAGGCGCGATTCACGGACGAGGAGAGAGCCGCGATGAGCGAGCGCGCCCGAGAGCTGAGGGCCCCGCGCGGCGGGCCGAGCTCGGGCGAGGCGGAGGGAGAACCGGAGGTGCTCGCCAAGATCGCCGAGATGACCGGGGCGGATCGGGCCCTGGCCGAGCAGCTTCATGCCCTCATCAAGGCGAACGCGCCAACCCTATCGCCCAAGACCTGGTACGGGATGCCCGCGTACGCCAAGGACGGCAAGCTCATCTGCCACTTTCAGCCGGCTCAGAAGTTCAAGACGAGGTACGCGACGCTCGGCTTCAGCGACAAGGCGAACCTCGACGAGGGCGAGATGTGGCCGGTCGGCTTCGCGGTCAGGAAGCTGACCGCCGCCGACGAGGCGCGGATCGTCGCACTCCTCAAGAAAGCGGTGAGCTGAGCCCGCCGCCGGGCGGGTTGGTGTTCACCGTCCGTCTCCCGCGTGCCACGAGACGCTCACCGGGGCGCCGGGCCGGAGCGGGTGGCGACCGCCAGCCCGCGCCCCTCGAGAAAGCGGACCTGCTCGTCGTGCATGGGGGTGGGAAGCTCCCGGAACCAGCCGTGCTCGCTCGCCTCGGGGCCGACCCGGAGCTCACCGTCGTGCTCCGTCACCCGGAAGGCGATGCCCACCGGATGATCGAAACCAGCCTCGAAGTGACTCGGATACTCGACCAAGCCGGCGACCTGGGCATCGATCACCCGGATGCCGAGCTCCTTCTCGGCCACCCGCCGGACCGACGAGAGGAGGCGCTCCCCGAAGTGGACGGTCCCGCCGGGGATGTGCCAGAGACCCCGGCAGGGATCGATGGCCCGCCGGGTGAGCAGCACGCCCCGCTGGTCAGCCAGCACGATCTCGACGGTGAGCCGAGGCACGCGCGCATAGATCTCGTGGAACTCCCGCTCGGAGAGCGGTCCCGCCTCGGACATGCGGTCGAATGGTAGGTCCAAGCGTCACCCGCCCGCCCGCACCGACCTCACCTGCGCTACGACGCGTTGAGGAGCAACTCTCCCAGTGGCATCGGGATGCCCCGTCAGGAGCTATCGCTCGCGAACCTTCAACGAGTTCAGCCGCGCGGCCTCCAGAAATGATCCCCTACAACGCGGCCTCGTCCAGGGCGTCACCGTGGTGGAAGTCGATGGCCCGGACTGTACGGCTTTCCAGTCTGGCGTTGAAGAGCCGGGAGCCCGGTCCCCGGTTACCGAGTGGTGGACCGCTGGGCCACAATGTCCGGCATGGTCGACCGGGCGGCGGTGCGGCGATGGGTGGCCGGCTACGAGGCCGCCTGGCGCGCTCCGGGCACCGAGACCCTGGCCGGGTTGTTCAGCCAGGGGGCGACCTACCTTCACTCCCCCTACGCCGACCCGGTGGTCGGCCTGTCCGCCATCCGGGCGATGTGGGAGTCGGATCGCAACGGCCCGGACGAGATCTTCGCCATGAGCAGCGAGGTCGTCGCCGTCGACGGCAACGTGGCGATTGTTCGGGCGGTGGTGCGCTACGGCGACCCGGTGGGGCAGGAGTACACCGACCTCTGGGTGCTGCGTTTCGACGTCGAGGGACGCTGCTCGTGGTTCGAGGAGTGGCCGTACTGGCCCGGGCGGAGCTGGTCGGCCCGCGAGGGCTGAGGTGGTCCGACCCCGGAAGTTCACCGACGACGACCATCTGGTGGAGCTGAGCGACGAGGATTTCATGGCGTCGCGCGCGAGGACCAGGCCGTACACGGTCTGCATCCTGAAGAAAGGCCCCAACTACGAGCCACCGGGAACCGACTTCAGCCAGGGGGTCCCCCAGATCATCTACCAGCACGGCAAGCGCAACACCCGCCTCCGCCTGAGCGGGCTCTTGCCGGTGGTCTGTCCGCTGCCAGCACCTGACGAGATGGCCGGGGTCGGGATCTTCAACTGCTCAGTCGAGGAAGCCGACCGGATCATGTCGACCGATCCCGCGGTGATGGCCGGGGTCCTCACCTATCACCTGTACCAGACCCGGGCCCTTCCGGGCAGTGCGCTGCCCGATCCTGACCAGAGCTGATACCGGAGGCGGCCACCTGCTCGGCAGGGCGACCTCCCCAGTGCCGGCGGCGTGGGCCACCGGTTTCGGCGACCGACGAGGCGGCGCCACTTGACAGGAGGCGTCCGGTGGGGTCAGTGTTGGCACCGGTCACGGATTTGGACGGGACGGATGCCGTGATCTGATCGCCACTCGGGAGGCTTGTGGCGTGGGACAGACGAGGTTGCCGTGGTCGGGAGCGCCCTGATGGCCGGGCGGCCGGCGGGCAGGGGCCCAGCCGAAGGCGAAACGCCGAGCGATATCCGGCTCCGATCGCGGTCTGAGCGGCGATGAGCTTCACCCAGACGCACCACGCTTTCGTGGCCGTGGACGAGGACGGGGTCAATGACTTCGTCACCGCTTTTTTCACCGCCCGGCCGCGATACCTGCACTACGGATCGCCGCCGTTCGTCGCCGCGACCGGCATCACCCAGACGGAGATGGGGGCGATTCCCTTCCCCTTCATCCCCGGCGGGATCGCCTGGCGGGTCGACTTCGGACTCCCTCAGATCGATCTCTACCCTCCCAACGGTCCGCTGCCGGCTCCTCTCACCATGGCGGTGGGCCAGTTCAGCGTGCACGCTCAGGTGCGCCTCACCGTGGGCTGCGGCACCCTGGACCAGACCGGCGACAAGGGCGGCACCATAACCCCGATCAGCACCACCCTCGACGTGTGGGCGGTCGGCGGGCTCCTGGTCGACAACTTCGGGGGCGGCAACGGCAACTTGCGGTTTCAGCTCGACGAGCTGGAGGTTCTCGGTGTCGAGCCGGAGTCCCTGCGCAACGTTCTCGACTGCGTGCTTCGGATGATGCTCCAGGCGGCGCTCTCGACCTTCACGCTGCCCTTCCACGCCCTCTCCGCAGGCTTCCTGACCCTGACCATCGAGGCGGGGCCGGAGATCGACAACGACCAGATCGAGGTCTGGGGAACGGTGAGCTGAGATGTCGGATCTTCTGGCCGCCATCGACGAGACCGCCGCCAACACCATCCTCCACGACGCCGAGTCCGCGCTGAGCCTGCCCCCCCAGTCGGGGAGCGGATCGCTTGGCCCCTTCACCGCCGCCTGGAGTGCCAGTGCCAGCCTGACCGGTGGCACGGTGACGCTCTCGGCTCCCAACATCGTCCACTTCACGAACGTCGACCTCAACTACAGCGTCAGCTTCAGCCTCTCCATCGACCTGAACAGCATCCTGCCCGACTTCTGCCTTCCCCAGATCTGCATCCCCACCCCCTGGGGCGACATCTGCACCCCACAGATCTGCATCTCCTGGCCGACCATCACGGTGCCGGTCAGCCATTCCGGGACGGTGACCTTCAGCGCCGACTTCGGGATCAACGTCCACCTCACGGGCGGTCAGTGGTTCGTGGACGTGGTCATCCTGGCGATCCCGTCGCTCAGCCTCGATGCCGAAGCGGCGGCGATCGTTGCCGCGCTGGGGCTGGCGGCATCCGCGGCGATGCTCGCCATCCCCTTCATCGGTCCTTTCCTCGCTCTCGCGGTGGCCGCGATCACCGCGCTCATCGGTATCGCCGCGGTGACCGGTCTCCTCGGCCCCATCCTCGGACTCTTCCTGGACGGCCTCACCCTCACCATATACCAGCAGCCCCAGGTCTTCGAGGTCCTCCCCGCCGGCGGACCCTTCGACCCCCAGGTCAATGTCCTGCTCAACGCCGTCACCGCCGACGTCGAGGTCAGCGACAAGAACGAGCTCGTCCTCCGGGTGGACGTCTGAGGGAGATCGCGTGACCGCACTGGACAGCCGCTTCCTGCAGTACACCAACTGCTTCGGTCACCGGTTCGTGTCGCCCGGGTTGGTGCGGTACCGGCTCTCGACGCTGCCGACCGGAACCGGCCTCGCGCACGCTGCGGACGCGGACGTCTTCACCATCGAGGTCGCCGCCGAGCCGGCCGGCCAGGCAGCCAAGCAGCACGGCGTGACCGTGCGGCTGGAGGGCCGGCGTCTGGTTGCCGACCCGCCCAAGCTGAGGATCCACCCACACGATGTGGTGATCTGGACGGCAGAGGGCGCCGGCACGCCGCCTTACTCGGTGCTCGGACAGGGGGAGCGGTTGGCCTTCGACAGCCGGGCGCTGACCGCCGGCTGCCTCTTCAGCCATCCCTTCGGCCTCCCGGGGGCGGTGCGCTGGACCGATGCCAACGGCTCAGGGCTGGGGGGTGAGATCGTGGTCGCCAGCCACGAACCGAACGTCGACGCGGACCACCTGCAGGAACGCCTGTCGAGCGGGACGCTGGTCACCGTGCGCGGCACCGAGGCGCAGCCCGGCAGGATCGAGATCTTCGTGGGCCAGACCGTGCTGTGGTTGTTCGAGGACGCTCCGGGGGTCACGGTCACGGACAGCCGGCTGCTGCCGGCAGGCTCCGGGGCTCCGAGCGGGTAACCGCTAGGGACCGAAGCAGGCCGCCCTCAGCGGGAGGCCAGCCGCTCATCGGCGATGACCCGGCCATCGCTCAACTCGATGAGCCGCTCGCACCGGGACGCCACGGCGGCATCGTGCGTCGCGATCAGCATCGTCATGCCGTGCTCGGCGTGCACCTCGAACAGGAGATTCAGCACCTCGGCGCCTACCGCGGTGTCGAGGTTGCCGGTGGGCTCGTCAGCCAGCAGCAGGCGCGGCCGGCCAATCAGGGCGCGAGCGATGGCAACCCGTTGCTGCTCCCCGCCAGAGAGCCTAGCCGGCACATCGTGTTCCCGGCCCTCCAGGCCGACGGCCACAAGAAGTTGTCGTGCCCGCGCCCGCTTGTCATATGGCGTGCGAAACGGTACGACCGGCGCCATCACATTGTCCCAGGCCGTCAGTGCTGGCAACAGGTGAAACCGCTGGAAGACGAATCCCAAGCCGCGCCGATAGATGGTCCTCTCCCGGCTGCTCAAGGAGCCGAGGTCGCGGCCATCGACACAGAGCTCGCCGGAGTCGGCCAGGTCCATGCCGCCGGCAAGGTGAAGCAGCGTCGACTTGCCGGATCCGGAGCGCCCGGTGACGGCCACGACTTGGCCAGGTGGAATATCGAGGCTGATGCCGGCGAGCGCTCGCACCGGTAGTCCGGCGCCGGTTCTGTAGATCTTCTCGACCCTTTCGAAGCTGATGGCCACACCTGCCGCCGGGGCCTCCGCGTTCATTCGTCGGCCGCCAGGGCAAACGTCACGGAGGTCGCTCCGGTGAACACCAGCACCGCGGCGGTCCCGAGCAGGGCCGCCGCCGAGCCGGTTGCCATGGCGCCGACCACGCCCAACCCAACCAGGGACGAGAGGCCGAACGCATAACTCGCACCGATCAGCCCCACCAGAGCTCCCAGCGCCGAACCAAACACCGCCACCACGAGGGCCTCGGTGAGCAACAACCTGCTCAGATCAGCGCGTCCCCAGCCGGTGGCGACGAGGGCAGCCAGCTCCGCGGCTCGTTCGCGAAGGTTCAGGTAGGTGACGTCAGCGACCGACGCCGCCCCCAAGCCCACGGCCAGGAGCGCCGACGCGAGATCAGTGCCACGCGTCGACGCGGAGACCAGCCCGGCCAGCACGCTGTCGCCGATCGAGTGGGTGAACGATACGTCCACCGCAAGCAGGACTGCGAGCCCCGCCACGCCAGCGGCCAGCGCTCCAGCCGCCAGGGCACAGCGCCCAGGCGTGCGGGCGATCCCGGTCAGAGCCATGCCCATGATCGAGCTCACCGGCCTGGTTCGCCGGCGCGGCGACCGTATCGCCGAGCGGAACGCTCTGACCGGCTCCGTCCGAGCTGCGAGGGCGGCTGGCACCAGACCCGAAAGCACCGCCAGCCCGACGGCGACGGGGAGGACGAGAGCGGCTCGCCACGGCGGCACATCGAGCCTCAGCCCGTCGATGAGAAGCAGGGACAGCGCGGTGCCGACCACTCCTGCGGCCATGCCCAGAAAGGCCACCTCGCCGAGGACCAGGGCGAACACCTGGCGCCGGCCCCATCCCAGCGCTCGAAGCACCGCCGTCTCCGCTCGCCGGCCGTGCACGCTGGCGAGCGCCGCCCCCGCCAGGAACAGCCCGCAGACGACCAGGATCAATACGAAGAGAGCCACGCTCTCCTTGTCGGCTTGGCGGAGGATGACCATGGCCACCATCACGGCAGTCCAGTCCTCGGAGACCTGGAGGGCCGGACGGCCGAACTTCCCCGCAGGCAGTCCGATCGTCACAGCCTGCGGTGAAGCGCCGGCGGTCACGACCACCCGGAGTCCCGTCTGCTGACGGATCTCCTGGCCGATGGCAGCGATCTTACCCAGCTGCTCAGGTACCGAACCGAACAGGTCAGCGGCACGAACGCGGATGGAGCCGATGGGAGCGGCGACCGCGCTGCTGACGCCGGAGAAGTTGGCAGGGTTCTGAAATGGCCGCGCTCCCCCCAGGGTCGTCAGCAGCAGCGGCGGCTCCTGCGTGTAACCCGCCATGTTCCCATCGGGCTCCAGGGGCTGACCACCGAGCGCCGCCTGACTGGCCGGGTCGGCACCGGTGAGCAACGGCGCCCGGTAGGTAGCGAGGGGTGAGGCATCACCGGCGAAGCCGGGGAGCCGGTACGGATTGAACTCACCCACCTCGAGGAGCGAGAAGGTGCCCTCGTCCGGAAGCGCAAGGTGCTCGGTCAGCTGTCGAAAGCCAGTATCCGCCGCCGCTGGCGGTGCAAACACGTAGTTGCGCCCGCTCACCTTGGCACCACCGGTCGTCCAGATGGAATCTGGATTCGCAACAGCGGTGACGGTGGGCTGCCCCGCCGGGCCCTCATGGTATGAGACCGGTCCGGCAGTCCAATACTGCCCGACGATCTGACCCAGCGGCTCCAGGACCGGCGACGATTGGTTCCCTGCCTGCATCAGCGCAGTGGCGGCGAGCTGCCGGAGCAGCGCTTGCCAGGCGTCTCCGGCAGTCAGCGTCGTCTGCATCACGGTGGCCGGCTTCGCCGCCTTGAAGTCAACCGCGATGCTGGCGGGATCCTGCGACTGCGCCGTGGCTACCGCCGAGGCCGGCAGCAGCCCCACGGTCACATGATCCAGGTCACTGTCGAAAGACGCGGTGCTGGCCAGGATCGGCACGACTGTGTGGTTGTCATGGGAGGTCGGCCCTGCCGTCTCCCCCAGGTAGTGACCCGACGTCACCGTCTTGTCCAGGCCGGTGAGCTCGCTCTCGGCGGCCGGGTCGACAGCGGCCAAGAGCACGGGGAACGACCACGTGACGTATCCGTAGATCGGCGCCCCAGCGGAGCGGGAAGCGCACGACCCATCCAGCACGTCGGGGGCGGCCTCGAACGGAGAAGGTTGCGCCGGGGTCCCACCAATCTCCGAGGGGCAGACGGTCACACTGTCTCCGTCCGGCAGCTTCTCCACCTGACCGACGATCTGGCGAGCTTGGTTGATCTGCAGACCCGTCAAGGGGTCGGAGGTGACATACGCGTAGCTGTCGACCTGTGACGGATACTTCGAGAGGCCATTGTCGGCTGTGAAGGCGGAGGTGAACGTGAAGACCTCGGCGCCGGTCCCGCTCGTCACCGAGGTCAGAGCCACCGGCACGCTCACGGTCTCGAGCACGTAGCCGACGATCTCGAGAGGGGCCGCGATCGCCACCCCGGGAAGGCCGGCGATTCGCTGGTATTGGCTCATCGTGATGCCATCCGTCGCCGCCGATAGATAGTTCGCCTGCACTGCGTGGCCTGGCTGAGCTGACGAGTTGCTACCGCCCCCGGGAAGTACCAGGAGGTCGTAGGCGCCCCGCCAGTTGCTGCCGACGACACCTTGGATCTGTGCGGTCCCAACCTCGACTGAGGCGGTGAGCATCGAGAATCCCACGGCTGCCACCAGCAGCCCAGCACCAAGGGCGATGGCGCGGCCGCGCGAGAACCTGACGCCGCTCCACACCAGGTGCTGGAACTGCCGGAGCCGCTCGACCAAACCGGAGTGAACCAAGTCGAGGCTGGGACGCAGCCCGGAGGTCCCTTTCGCCTTCTCCTCCGAGAGCAGGCGGAGGACCTCGTCACCGTAGCGCTCCCGCCAGGCACGCGGAAAGAGCCGGAGAAGCAGCCGGTACCGCCTCACCCGAGACGCCCCTGTGCGGCATCGGTCTCCGGTCCGGGCGGAGAAGCCAGGAAGGCAAGGCGGGTCTTCCCGACCCCGATCACGTGATCCATTTCGGCGATCACCTCGCGGAACAGCGCCGCGCCAGCCGGGGTGAGCCGGTAGGGACGACGCCGGTCCTGCTCGGGAAGGGCCGCGATCAGCCCCCTCTCCTCCAGGCGGGCGATCGCCCCGTAGAGGGTTCCCGCACCGAGCCGCTCCCCGGTGAAGGTCTGAATGTCCTTGAGCAGCGCATGACCGTGCTTGGGACCTGAGGCCAGGCTGGTGAGCACCAGAAGCGGCGGGCCATTCAGCTTGGAAACCCCCTCGCGCCGTCGCGTCCTTCCAAAGGAGACCACGGTCAGCTTATACTCCGTATTAGGTAGTAGCGCAATAAGTAGCTGGTATGGCCGCGGTCACCCCTCGTCCCCCGCAATGCGGCTCGCCCCCGGGCTCGAGCCTGACCAGCCTCGGCCTCGCGGCGGTCAACCACCGGCGCGCTGGCTGGCCTCGAAACGACGGGCGTCGGCTCGGGTGCCCGGATGGCCCTGACTGCCCCGGAGGTCGGGCGAGTCCTCTGGGGAGCCGGCGTTGGTTTGCCAGCCAAGGCCCACCCTGGGGGCCCCTGCCTCCGCAGCGCAGCAGCGAGTCGAAGAGAGCCCGGTGCCCAGGGTTGGGTCCAGGTGCCACATCAGGGGCGGGCCCGCCCGCTTCCGAGGGCACGGCTGCGATGTCGGCGCACGGCGATCAGGTCACCGCAGATGGCGGCATCGCACCAGCGCTTGGAACGGTTGGGGCTCTCGTCAAGGAAGAGAAAGGAGCAGTTGGGGTTGGCGCACCGCCGCACCCGTCCCAACCTCCCCTCGGACAGCAGACGCGCGTACGCCAACGCGACCACGGCGATCAGGGCCCGCCAGTCATGATCTCTCCAGCGCAGGACCGGAGAGCGCGCGGCGCCCCCACCGGTTATCTCCCAGTACAGGCTGGGCCCGCCCAGCCAGCGATTGAGGACGCCCATCTCTGAGGGGCTGGGAGTCTGACGGCTCTCGAGCAGCTGCCGCAGCAGGCGCCGGCAACGGACGAGCTCTTGGAGGGTCGCTGCGGTGATCGGGCCGAGGGGTCGCAGCCCGCACTGCTCGACAAACCACTCTCGCCACTCGGGCAGTTCCAGGCGATCGTAGATGCGGCCGCCTCCGGTGTGCTCGGAGAAGCGACTGTTTACGAAGTCGATGCAGGCGTTGCCGGAGATGGTGTGCGGAATGGGACCGGGTAGGGATCGGTCCGAGCCGCCCCCTGGGGGCGGCCCCTCGGTGTCATTCCGGATCCCGACCCTCGAGCTCCTCACCCGCGACCCCAGATGGCGGCGATGCCGCGGCCCCGCACCTGCCTGTGGTGGTCGGGCGCGGCGGAAGCCTCCTCACCGGCCCCGAGCTGGTTCCCGGCGTCGTGAGGGTTGACAGTCGTTGTAAGGTACATCAAGCTTATCTGTATCTTACGGCGGATCAGGCTGCGGAAGCCGCGTTGGAGCGATCCCGGGTGAGCCGAAAGCTTCGCTTGACCCCAAAGCCGCGACGGATCGGACCGAACGGCACCCGACTCTCGAGTCGCCGGCTCCTTTTGGGGCTCCTTGCCGGCGCGGTCCTGCTTGCCGGGCTGGCAGCGTGCTCGCCATCTCAGCCCAGCCCGCCAGCCCGAGCCGAGCCGGCCCCGGGGTGGTCCACCCTTTCCAGCCCCGCCCCAGGCGCCAGCAGCTCGCTGGCCTCGATCGCCTGCCCCGAGCCTCGCTCATGCGTGGCGGTCGGGACCTCCAGTGACGCCGGAAGCTCGGGCGCTCAAGCCCTGGTCGAAAGCTGGGACGGCAGATCGTGGTCCGTGGCAATGGCTCCGCACCCAGCGGGCAACGTGTGGCTGAACTCTGTCGCCTGTCCCGCGATGGACCGGTGCATCGCGGTGGGCTCGATGAACAGCAGCGCAGATCCCCGGGGTGGTCGGGCCCTGGCCGAGATGGGGCCACGGCCGTGGACCATCTCCCCCATTCCCAGCCCAGGGTTGCACGCCGCTCTCCAGTCGATCACCTGCCTGTCAGCGGGCGACTGCGTGGCGGTGGGCTCATGGATCGTTTCGGCCGGGGATCTCCCACGCACGTTGGTCGAGTCGTGGGACGGGACCTCCTGGTCAGTGGTCCCCAGTCCGGCTCCAGGAAATGACAGCTGGCTCGAAGCGGTGGCCTGTGCCTCGACGGCACAATGCGTCGCGGTCGGTTCGTACAGCACCAACTACAACGACATGAACGCCAACGGAAGCACCCTCGTGGAGTCATGGGACGGCCGAACATGGTCAGTGACCCCCAGCCCGGGCCCGGGTATCGATAGCTGGCTCGGGGCGGTCGCCTGTCCATCGCCAGACTCGTGCATCGCCACCGGCTCCTTCAATCCCAACGGCGATCCGTGGTTCCCGACCTGGCGAACTCTGGTGGAGACCTGGGATGGTTCCGCTTGGTCCATCGCCCCCAGCCCGAGCCCGGGTCAGCAGGCCGCCCTCCTCGCCGTCAGCTGCGGTCCGCCGGGTTCCTGCCTCGCCGCGGGGTCCTCGAGCCCCGCCGGAACGACCGGAGGTTCCCATGCGCTGATGGAGTCCTGGGATGGCCAGTCCTGGGCGCTCGTTCCGATGGCGCTACGAGGCGCCGACTCCTCCTTGGCCGCGGTCGCGTGTGCAACCGCCTCCATCTGCATGGCGGTGGGTTCGCAGGGGCGACAGATTGCTGGGAACACGCAACCCCGAACCCTCGCCGAAGCGTTGAACGGGGGGTGAGCGGCGGTGCTCGGCCTGGTCCTCAGCTCGGTCCAGGCCCGCCTGGCAAACGTTCGCCCCCGGGGCAGCCCGGCTTTGCGGAAGCCGGCACACCTGTCGGTGACGAGCCACAAGGCGCTGTGACCCGCCCCGGCTCGCGGCGGCCGCGCGTTCCCCGGCTTTAGCCATCCACCGCTGGTCGGCCCATCGAAGCGGGTCCATGGTCGCACCCCGCGATGGGACTGCCTCCCCTGGCAGAGGGCCCCCTTCGACCGGGAGCATGCTTCGCCACAAGGGGCGGTGGGCGCCGTTGCCGGGACGGCGCCGCGGCCGAGGGATCCGGCGGGGAGTGGAGCGTATGAAGGATCCAGCCACCGGAAAACGGGTCTTTGGCCGGACGCGCTGGCGGAGGTTCGGCCTGCTCATGCTACCCGGAGTTGGGGCCGTGGTGGCCATCATGTTCCTGGTCGCCTCCGGGGTAATCGCGGTGTCTTTCCAGATTTCGGGGACGCCCTTTACCCTCAAGGCGGACAACCTGTCGGGCACCGGCTTCGCGCAGTACGCGACGGTAGATCAGGTGACGAAACCCGACACCTCGCAACTCCCCGCAGCTTCGGTCAGCGGCACCAACGTTGCCGACACAGTCACCGTGCTGCAGAGCGGCACCATCACCAACCTCGACCAGACGGTCTGCGCCGGCCTGCCGGGCGGCGCCTACCTGTTGGTGACCATCACGGCAGGTGGCAGCGGACAGCCGCCGGTGAGCTTCTCCAACCTGACGGCCAACGCCCCCCTGCTCACCGCGGGTAGCGCCACCTTCACCAACATCAACATCGGCCAGGATCTCGGCACCGCGCTGGGGGGTAGCAGCAACGGGATCTTCTCGCAGACGGCGCAATCCGTCAGCATCGACAACGTCGATCAGGTCTCCGTTGGGACCAGCGCGAGCAGCTTCACCTTGCCTGGGCTCAGCCTGTCGGCGACCTTCGCCGGCTCCTGCCCATAGGCAAAGGGCACCTTTCCGGCCTGGGGAGGGTGGAGGCGTCCGCCCTCCCCTCGTTGAATTCGAACGCAAGACGGTGGTGCTGAGGTTAGGGTGATGGCCGTTCCGGCGGCGGAGGCGGTCCCCACGGCCGCGGCAGCGACGCGGCGCTACCGGCGATTCGGTCTGCATAACCTGCGCCTGGGGTTTCGTCGCTGGCGGCGGAGCCGCGCGTTCTGGGGCGGCTTCTGGTCCATCCTGGGCGGCGCGATCATCCTCTACATGCCGACGATGGCGATCAAGCTGCTGTTCGCCTCGGGCACCAACGTGCTGGTGGGCATTCTCACCGGGCTGTTGATCGTGATATTCGGGCTCTTTCTCTGGTTCGCCCCCTGGCTTCGTCACATCGTCGGCGTGGTGATCGTGCTGCTAGCCCTGGCGTCGCTGATCACCGCCGACTTGGGCGGCTTCCTGCTCGGGATGCTGCTGGCCATGACCGGGGGTGCATTGGGTTTCGCCTGGGTGCCCACCGAGCCGAGGCTGAAGCGATGGCGCATCCGACGCCTCCTCCACCTCCCGATCCCCGCGGTGCAGCCCGACCTCGAACTGCGCGGTCTCGGGCCAGAGGACGGAGCCGCGACGGCCTCGGCCGCGACCGCACCGGCGGCGGCCCAGATCCATGAGGCTGACCGCGACAGGCAGCCCTACGCTGTGCCGGTGCAGCAGGCGGCAGTCGCTCCTCCGAGGGCCACCGCGGAGCCGTCGAGCGATGATGCGCCGCAAGCGGCTGTAGAGGACGCTGTGGGCGCCCTCACCCCGGCGCCAACCAAGGCCCGGTCCGGGACGGACACCGAGCCAGCCGGTGCCACGCGACCCGGTGGAGAGATGGCTGGCGGCGAGGCCGCGAAGACGCCGGCCGCATAGGGATTGGCCAATGAGGACCTGGAGCCCTCGACCTCGAGCTAGTGCCATAGGCACGCTGCTGCTCCTCAGCATCGGGCCGGCGCTGTGGCTGACCGGCGGGGCGGTGGAAGGCGCCGGATCAGGCGAGGCCCCCTGGGCGCAGGCGGTCGGCTCTCCGTCTCCTTTCGCGCCGAGCACTGTGACGCCGACACCCATCAGCGCGACGCCAGTCGCGACACCCAGCCCCGCACCCACGCCCACACCCACACCATCGGCGATGCCCTCGTCCTCGCCGGCGAGCGGGACACTGGAGTGGACTCTGACCGCCAGCGCCATGAGCTTCGCCGGGCTCGACTATGCGGGCGTCACCACCGTTCCCTCAGGTGGGGTGTCCGCGCTGCCGGTCTTGGACTTCACCATGACCGGGGCGTCGGCAGGGGACTTGGCGATGACCGGACCCTGCACCAGCGGCGTCTCCCTGCACAGCTCGACGGGCCCGGGGGCCAAGGCCATCTTCGCCGGCCCGGGCACCCTCTACCTCACCTACCTGCAGGCCACCGACGCCAGCGGAACCACGTTGGCTTTCACGCCGTCCTCTCCCCCGCCGCCACCCTGGCTGTATACCGGGCCATACACGGCGCTCACCATGGTGGTCGCCGAACTGAGCGTTCCCCAGCTCGTTGTCCCCCGCCTGACCATCACCTCGACGTCCTGCTGACGGCGGCGTGCTGTCACCGGTGGCGAGCGCGGAACGCTGCGACGTTGACGCGATTGGAACAGCTGATGCTGCAGTAGCGCCGCGACCGATTCTTCGATAGATCCACGACGACGCCCTCGCAATCGGCCGCGCCGCACAGTCGCAGCCGGCCGAGCTGCTTCTGGCGAACCACATCGACGAATGCCATCGCAGCCTCGAC
This sequence comes from Binatia bacterium, assembly GCA_035624785.1. Lineage (GTDB taxonomy): Bacteria > Chloroflexota > Dormibacteria > Aeolococcales > Aeolococcaceae > JAJZNI01. The sequence continues at coordinate 38,920 of DASPQV010000037.1, forward strand.
CGCCATGCGATCGACGAGTGGCGAGTCCGGCGACGTGGCGTGGAGGTGGTAGCCCTGCCCGCTGTGACTGACAAGCTGCGGCAGTGCGTGCGCTTCTCGCAACATCGCATTGACGGCATCGACGACGCCGTCTTCCTCCAGCTGCCACAGCCGTCGCAGCCGGGGGCGAAGGCCACGGACGGCGTCGAGCTCGTGCTGATCGCCGCAGCGAATTCCCGTCCAGCCCCAATCGTCGAGGAAACGGTTCAGGGCGGCCAGGTCGGTGAGTTGATCACCGTCCGGATCGTCTGTGTTCACCAAGGCGGCCGCGGCCTGCAAGGCCACCTCCGTGTCAGCAGCAAAAACCAACTTGACTCCTTACCTGGAGGTCTTCTATAGTACAGGAGCATAACTTAGATTGGCCATTACAGCAGGGCAAAGAGGAGGCAACTACCGTGCGTGCCGGGGCGCTTGGCAACGCCGGACTAGCACTGGCGGTGATCTCCGGCGCAACCTTCGGGACCTCTGGAACGTTCGCCTCCAGCCTTATCGACGCCGGATGGACTCCCGGGGCCGCCGCCATCGTCCGTGTGGTCATCGCCGCGGTGCTCCTGACCGTGCCGGCGCTGAACCAGCTGCGGTCGCACCGCGTCTCGGCACGAGCATGGCGGACGGCACTGCTGTACGGCGTCTTTGCGGTCGCCGTTTCGCAGGTCTGCTACTTCAACGCGGTGGCCCACCTGTCCGTTGCCGTGGCTCTGATGCTGGAGTACTCGGGTATCCTGCTCGTCGTCGCGTGGGGCTGGGTGCGCCATGGAAACCGTCCCCGCGGGCTCACCCTGATCGGCGGGGCGGCGGCCCTCGGCGGGCTCGCCCTCGTTCTCGACGTCGCGGGCTCCTCCCATCACTTCGACCTAGTCGGCGTGCTCTGGGGTCTCGGCGCCGCCGTGGGCCTGGCAGTCTACTTCGTGGTCGCGTCCCTGACCGACGATGTGCTGCCGCCGCTGGCCATGGCCTGGGGCGGCCTCGCGGCCGGCTCCACACTGCTCGGCATCGCGGCCGCCGCCGGCGTGCTGCCGATCCGTCTGACTACTGCGAGCGTGACGCTCCTCGACCGGCAGGTCTCGTGGCTCTTTCCGGTGCTCGGGCTGGCGGTCGTCGCCGGCATCGTCGCGTATCTCACCGGGATCGCTGCCGCCCGAATGCTCGGTGCGAGGCTTGCCTCCTTCGTCGGCTTGACAGAGGTGCTGTCGGCCGTGATCGTCGCCTGGCTCTTGCTCGGCCAGCGGCTCGACGCCGTCCAGCTTGCGGGCGGCGCTCTGCTCGTAACCGGGATAGCCCTGGTCCGCCTCGACGAGATGCGCGAGCCGGCCAACCCGTCCGCGACCAGGCCGCGACAGGTTGCGCTGGCCTGAGGAGAGGGGTCTGGGGCTATCTCCCCCACCGCCGCTGAGCTGTCTTCAGGACCGGCGCACCGTGATGTCGCCGGCCGGGGTCCGGGCGCGGACCTCGACGGTGTCCTCTCCCGGCTCGGGCGGTTCGGCGCTCTCCAGCTCGTTGAGCACCTTGCCGGCGTGGGTCTGGAGGTCCAGCCAAGCGGCGACCCCGCGTCGGATGCCCACCTCCACCCTGCCCATGGAGGTGTTGGCGCCGACGGTGCCGCTGCCAACCTCGCCGAGCAGGATGTCACCGCAGGCGGTTCGGGCGGCCACCGAAGCACCGGCCCGGTCGACGGCGATCCGGCCGTTGGCAGCCCGCACCTCGAGGTCACCGCTGACCTCACCGACCCAGGTGTCACCGTTGGAGTTCCGGATCAGCGCTGGGCCCTCGACCGCGCCGATCCGCACGCTACCCGTCCCGGTCTTGGCCTCCACCCGTCCCAGCGCTCGGTCCACGGTGATGTTGCCGGCACCCGTGCGCACGTGCACCGGACCGCCTGCGTCGAGCACGATGTCGCCGAAGCCGGTCTTGATGTCACACTCGCCGAGGCTTCCGGCGCAGCGGATGGCGGCGAGGCCGGCGTCGACGCGCAGTGACGAACCGGCGGGCACGGAGATCTCCACATCGACGGACTCGCGCCCCGGCCCCAGGACGGTGTAAAGCCGGCGCTTGGGCGCCCTGATCAGCAGGGTGCCACCCGCGCAGTCCACGACGGTCTGCGCGGCAGCGGTGACATCGGACCTCCTGGCGGTGTCGCTGGGCCGCACTTCCACGATGGTGTCGCGGCGGTCGCTGGCGGCGATCCGGACGTCACCGGCGCCGAGCTCGACGCTCACCGCTATTGGCTGAGGGGTATCGAATGTGGGCATCGCTGAATCCTTTCGGTGTCAGCGCATCAGGCGACCTTGCGCCGGTAGATGCGCATGGCGAACATGAACGCGACGATGAGGATCCCGACGCACCAGCCGAGCGCGATCCAGATGTCGGTGCCGATCGGCTTCTCCGTGAGCAGATCGCGGATCGTGTTGACGATCGAGGTCACCGGCTGGTTCTCGGCAAAGGCGCGCACCGGGCCGGGCATGGTTTTGGTGGGCACGAACGCCGAGCTGATGAAGGGCAGGAGGATGAGCGGGTAGGCGAACGCGCTCGCCCCGTCCACGGACTTCGCGGAGAGACCGGGGACGACGGCGATCCATGTCAGCGCCAGGGTGAGAAGGATCAGGATGCCGGCGACCGCGAGCCACGCCAGCACTCCCGCCCCCGAGCGGAAGCCCATGAGGAGAGCGACCAGCACCACGACCGCGAGCGAGATCAGATTGGCCACCAGCGAGGTCAGCACGTGCCCCCACAGCACCGAGGACCGGGCGATCGGCATGGAGTGGAATCGTTCGAAGATGCCGCTCTGCATATCCTGGAAGAGCCGGAATGCGGTGTAGGAGATGCCCGAAGCGATCGTGATCAGCAGAATGCCGGGCAGCAGGTAGCTCACGTAGGAAGGCGATCCTGAGTTGATCGCGCCGCCGAACACGTAGACGAAAAGCAGCATGAAGGCGATCGGCATGATCGCGGTGGTGATGATGGTGTCCGGGCTGCGCGAGATGTGGCGCAGGGACCGCCCCAGCAGGACGGCGGTGTCGCCGAAGAAGTGCTTGCTCATGGTCGCTCCTCACCTGTCCTTGCCGGCGCTGCCGTGATTGCCAACCGCGCCGTCCTGGCCGGCATCACTGACGATGGCCAGGAAGACGTCCTCGAGGGTAGGCTGCTTCTCGACGTATTCGACCTTGGCGGGCGGGAGCAGCTGCTTGAGCTCGGCGAGGGTGCCGTTCACGAGGATCCGACGCTGGTGAAGGATCGCGATCCGGTCGGCAAGCTGTTCGGCCTCGTCCAGATACTGCGTCGTGAGCAGCACCGTCGTCCCCTGGCCCGCGAGTTCCCTGATCGCCTGCCATACCTCGAGGCGCCCCTGGGGGTCGAGCCCGGTGGTCGGCTCGTCGAGGAAGATGACCCGGGGATTCCCGACCAGGCTCATGGCGATGTCGAGGCGGCGGCGCATGCCACCCGAATACGTCGACACCTTCCGCCTGGCCGCGTCGGTCAGCGAGAAACGCTCGAGCAGGGCATCCGCGATGGTGCCCGGGTCCTCGAGATGCCGCAACTGGGCGACCAGCACGAGGTTCTCCCGTCCGGTGAGGATCTCGTCGACGGCCGCGAACTGTCCGGTGAGGCTGATCGACTCTCGCACGTGCGCAGCCTGGGCGACCACATCGAAGCCGTCGACGCTCGCCGTCCCCGCGTCGGCCTTGAGCAGCGTGGACAGGATCTTGACGACCGTGGTCTTTCCCGCCCCGTTCTCACCGAGCAGGGCGAAGATGCTGCCCCGGGCCACGTCGAAATCGACGCCACGCAGCACCTCCAGCTTCTGGTACGACTTGTCCAGGCCCCGCACGTGGATCGCAGGTCCCTGGGCCTGATTGGCGGTCGTCGACATATCCCTTCTCTCCTTCGTTACGGTTCGTTGCCCTGGAAACGTGATCGATGGGGTTGGTGAGCCGTCTTTGCTGTGGACGGTCCAGCTCCGTGGAAGTACCTCGACAAATTCCACTGCCGGAGCCGCCACCGGTTAGGAGCGGCGCACCGTGATGTCGCCGTGAGGGGTCCGGGCGCGCACCTCGACGGTGTCCTCTCCCGGCTGCGGCGGTCCGGCGCCCTCCAGGTCGTTGAGCACCGTTCCGGACTGGGTCTGGAGGTCCAGCCAGGCGGCAACGCCAGTGCGCACCCCCACGTCGACCCGGCCCCAGCGGGTCTCGGCCACGATGGCGCCATGCGCCACCTCGCCGAGGTGAATGTCGCCGTACGCGGTCTTGGCGGCGACGTCGGAATGAGCCCGGTCCACCGACACCTTGCCAGAAGCGGAGCTCACCCGGAGGCCACCGGTGGCTTCCCCGACCCAGGTATCACCGGTCGAGTTCCTGATCACCCCCGGGCCTGCGACCGCGCCGATCCGGATGGTCCCGCTCGCGGTCCTGGCCTCCACCCGTCCTCGCGCTCGTTCCACGGTGATGTCGCCGCCACCGGTGCGCGCGCGCAAGGGGCCCGTTGCATCGAGCATGATCTCGCCTTCCCTGGTCCGGAGCTCACACTGGCCAAGGCTTCCGGCGCAGCGGATGGCGGCGAGGCTGGCGTCCACGCGCAGTGACGAACCGGCGGGGAGGGAGATTTCCACATCGACGGACCCGCGCCGCCACCCCAGGGGGGTGTACCGAAGCCAACGCCGGGGCGCCCTGACCAGGAGGTTGCCGCCCGCGCAGTCCACCGTCGTCTGTACGGCGGCGGTGACGTCGGCTCCCCTGGCGGCATCGCTGGGACGTACACCCACGATCGTGTCGTTGCGGTCGCTCGCAGCGATCCGGATGTCACCGGTGACGAGCTCGACGCTCACCGCTATGGGCTCAGGGGTTTCGAACGTTGCCATGGCTGGTTCCTCTGCTCTGGGGGCTGGGGAGGGCGCTTCGCCGACGCGGGCAGGCGGGGTCATGTCGGGCTCCCTCAGCTACCGGGCCCAGCCGGTGTAGCGCCGGCTGCCGAGGGGTGTGCGCGGCTCGAATCGCCGAGCTGGGTCGGCGCGTTGAAGCGCGCCGGCAGCGGCTCGGACCAGCCAGGTGTTGATGGACAAACCCTCACCTCGGGCAGCGCTCTCCACCCGGGCCCTGAGGTGTTCGGGCATCCGGAGGCTGATCCGGGCCAGCCCACCCTCCTCCGTCTCGCCCACCGGTGGCTCCACCTCTGCGGTGCCGGCTGGCCAGCCGGCCGGTCCCTGGGTCGCCCCCCCCTGCAGCGGCTCGGCGGAAGGGAGCTCGGGAGGTGGAACCGTGACGACGAACTGCGGCTCCTGACCGCGGAGCCGCAATTCGACCGATCCCGGCGCGAGGTCGCAGGTGATCTCCTCCACGGCGGTCGAGAGGGCGTCCTGGAGGGCCAGGCGCATGGCGGCCTCCAGGGGTCCGACGAGGCGCTCGGCGAGGGCACGGGCCTCCTCTCCTCCCGGTTCGGCGACCAGCACGAGCTGGCGTTGAAGGTTCTCGATGTAGGGGTGCAGATCCATGGCATCACTATGGCATCACTATGGAGCCATGTCAAGTCGGCGCATCGTCAAGGATGGCGCCAGATTGACAAGAACCCTCGTAGAACGTCAGCGCCGCGGACCGGCGCGCAGCACGAGCGCCCCCATCCGCGGTTCCCAGCCCTGACGAGCACGAGAGCACGCCGGTCGTAACCTGCAATCGTCCTTGACAGGTGACGGAGACGGCGGGTAGCCTGGCACTAGCTAAGCAACTTTGCTGGTGACAAGACCCCTACCGTCACCTGGAGGGCGCACGGTGTTCAGAACGATCATGGTGGCGTCCGATGGCCGAGAGACGAGCTATGGGGTCATGGTCGCGGCCCGGGACTTGGCCCTGGCTCTCGGTTCACGGGTCGTTGCGATCCATGTCGTCCGAGTCACCGTGGTCCGCGGCGCGCTCGTGCCCGCCTCGGACGAGGCTGATCTCCAGCGGATGGTTGCCAACCAGGTGCGCGACTTGCGCCTCCATGGGATTGACGCCGTCCTCCGAGTCCGCACTCGCGTGGCCACCCCGCTCCCCCGCCTGATCGCCGAGAGCGCCGTATTGGAAGGGGCTGACCTGATCATCACGGGGACTGACCGCGGTGGCCCTATCCGCTGGCCATTTCGAAGCAGGCTGGCTACCGCACTGCGCCGCCTCAGCGACCGCCCGGTCTTGACCGTTCCTTCCACCTCGCCACAGGGCTTGCCCACGGGGGCGGGGTGAGCCGGGCAGTGCTCGAAGCTCAGCCGGGTTGAGCTCCCACCACCAGCCTGAGCTCGTCGCGGCTGCGAATCTCGAGCTTGTCGTAGACGTTGCGGAGGTGGTACTCGACCGTCTTGGGGCTGAGATAGAGCTTGGCCGCCGCCTCCCGGGTGGTCATCCCCTCGGCCAGGGCCAGGGCGATCTGCACCTCCTGGGGGGTCAGCCGGTGCCGGATCGCCGGGTCGCCCCGGCTGCCCTGCGCTCCGACGGCACCCATCTCGGCCAGGGTCCGCCGCGTCCACGGGGTCGCACCGAGGCGGGTGAAGGTCTCGAGGGCGGCGGAGAGCTGCAGGCGCGCCTCTCGCCGCCGACGGGCTCGCCGCAACCGCTCCCCATAGCTGAGCCAGGTCCGGGCGGTCTCGAAGCTGTCCCGAGTGCGGGCGTGATGGTGGAGCGCCGCCTGGTAGTGCTGTTCGAAGTCCAGGTCCGACGCGACGATGCCCAGCGCCCGCTCCGCTCGGGCCAGCGCGAATGGCTGCCCCTTGGCCACCGCTGCAGGGTGGTACCGCTCCGCAGCCACCGTCGCCGCCTCGCGGTCGCCCAGCCGCATGGCCACCTCGGCGATCTCGGGAGCCGGGTCGACATCGGGGTCGAGGATCCCCAGGCGCCGATGCGCCTGCGAGACGGTGGTCAGGTGGGAGAGGGCCTCCCGGGTCCGCCCCTCGCTGAGCTCGGCCATCGCTATCGCCGACACCGCCCAGGCATGGAAGAAGTCCAGGTGGAAGCGCTCGGCGAGCGAGCGCGCCTCGGCAGCGTGGAGGCGCATGTCGGCGGCGAGGCCCTCGAGCGCGTCCAGTTGGGCGAGGCCCGCCAGGGGTGCGGCGAGCCAGCTGTGCTGGTCAGTTTCGCGGGCGAGCCGCGCCGCCTCCTCGTAGTTCGCCCGGGCCGCCGCCCACTGATCCGTGGTGGCCAGGTCGCGAGCCAGGTAGCAGAGAACCGGGGGGAGAACAGCAGCCGGGGCACGGGACCGCGCCTGGGCGTGGGCCTGTTCGAGCAGCGCTCGTCCGGTTTCCGCCTCGCGCAGGAAGACGCCGACCGACGCGGCACAGAGGATGAGCAATGGTTCCGCGGCGAGGTCCACATCCGAGAAGAGCTCCGCAGCAGCACGAAGGTGGCGGGGCCCGGCATCCCCTTCGGCCCCGAGCACCGCGGCACAGCCGTAGGCGGTGTGCGCGGCGATGCCGGCGGCGGCGGGATCGTCGGGGGCCAGCAGCTCGAGAGCCTGGCTGGCGGTTGCCAGCATGTCCGCCAGCCGTCCCGATCCCAACCCGCTGAGCGACGCGCCCGCGAGCAGCTGGATGGCGCGCAGCCGCTCCGACTCCACCAGCTCGGAGGCCGCCTGCCGGATCAGACGGAAGCCGCTCTCCGCCGCGCCGGCGTCGAGGGCGATGCGTCCGGCGAGGGCATCCGCCTCGGTCAGGAGCCGAGAGTCCATCGAACCCGATCGCACCTCGTCGAGCAGCGTTGCGGCCCGGTCCGTCTGCGCGGCCAGCCACGCGGATTCAGCGGCCGCCAGGAGCCGCCGGTGCCGGTCCGCTGGAGTCGGGCTGAGCCGCGCCGCCTCTTCGAAGGCGGCCCGGGAGGCGGCATAGCCGGTCAGCTCTCGGGCGCGCTCTCCGGCGGCCTCGACGGCGGCAGCCGCCTCCTCGTCGGAGCCTGCAGAGGCAGCGGCCAGGTGCCAGGCGCGCCGGTCGGCCAGCTCGGGGGCCGTCATCACGGTGGCCAGAGCGCGATGTGCCTGGCGCTGCTCGGCCGGCGTGGCCGCGTGATAGATCGCCGCCGCCGCCAGCGGATGCACGAACCGAAAGGCTCTGCCCCGCACCTCCACCAGGGCGCTGGCTGCCTCCGCCTCAACGACGGCCCCGGAGGGTAGACCCAGCTCCTCAGCCGCCCTGGCCAGCAGGTCCATCGACGGCTCTCCGGAGGCAGCCGACAGCAGAAGGACATTCCGAGCGGCAGCCGAGAGGCCGTCGGCGCGGCGAAGGTACGCCCGCTCAACGGTGGTGGCCACCGGCACTGGCAGGGGCTGAGGCGCGGCTGACGACTCGAAGCGATCAGCCTCGGCGGCCATCTCAACCAGTGCCAGCGGGTTTCCTGCGCTGGCGGCCAGGATGCGGGCAGCCACCTCGTCGCCCAGGGGATTCGGGGCCGAGAGGCGGAGCAGCTCCGCGGCCGACGTGCGGTCCAGCCCGCCGAGCCGCATCTCCTCGAAGCCGGCCCCAAGCAGGGGTGAGGGCTCGCCCTCGCGGATGGCGACCAGCAGAGCGACCGGATCGGCGAGCAGCCGGCGGGCCGTGAAGCCGATGGCCTCGGCGGACGCCCGGTCGAGCCAGTGGGCGTCGTCCACCAGCACGATGAGTGGTGTCTCAGCGCCGAGGGTGAGCAACTCGAGGGTGGCGGCGCCGATCAGGAGGCGGTCCCCCTCCCCCGGACCCCCAAGGCCGAGGGCGGCTCGCAGTGACTCAGCTGCGGGGGTCGGTATGCGATCGAGGAGGCCGAGGGCCGGACGGAGCAGTTCGTGGAGGCCGGCGAAGGGGACGTCGGCCTCGAACTCCACGCCGCGGGCGCTGAGCACCCGCATCCCGGCGCCCTGGGTCAGCGCGTGCTGCAGCAGTGCCGTCTTCCCAATCCCCGGCTCGCCCCGCAGCAGGAGCACCGAGCTGACCCCGCGTTGCGCGTCGGCGACGGCGCGGTCGATCCGGGCCAGCTCCGGCCCCCGTCCCAGAAGCACGGTCCAAGGATGGCATGCGCCGGACGGCCGCGAAACCCCAGGGGGGGCCCCGGATGCGACACCGGCGTTCACTCCATAGCCTCTCCGTCGACTTCCACTCCCGCACCTGGAGGGCGACGACATGGCAGTTGAGGCAGCTGGCTCCGCAACGATCGATCAGGACAAGCTGATGGCTTTCATCGGCCACGTGGTGGGCGAGCTC
>DASPQV010000038.1:0-43867 GCA_035624785.1 Binatia bacterium
CCGAACTTCTCGGTGAGAACCCGCGCCAGCTCGGTGAGGATCGGCCGGGACACGACCACCTCCAGGCGCTCCTCGAGGACCAGCCGGTAGACGGTCTCCGGCGCCCCTCCCGGGAAGATGAGCGCGGAGACGATCACGTTGGTGTCGAGGACGACCCTCACGCGCCGCGCGCTTCGCGAATGAGGCGCTCGATGTCGTCCTCGTCAGCGATCTGGAGTTGCCGCGCCATGGCGGCGCCATACCGCTGCAGGCCCTCAAACCTCTCGGTCTCCCGATATCGGCGATAGACGCGGAGCATCTCTCGGAACATCTCGCTGCGGTTGCGGCCCTCCTCCTGGGCCATGCGGTCGAACTCGGATGCGGTCGAGGGGGGGACTGAGACGGAGAGGACTTGCGATGATCTACCTGGCATGGGTTAATATTCAGTATTAACCGTTCCCGACGTCAAGGCCCAGCAAGGACGGGCGTTCTGTCCCACTCGACCCTCCGCATGGATTCGGCGAGGTGGGGGCATGGAGGAGCTCGATGCCCTGGCTGGGCGAAGCCGCCTGGTTGGCGGTGGTATCGGCCCTCGCCCCCGCTCCCCCGCCCCTCAGCGGACCGTGACGTCGACAGACCAGGGCGGGAATGGGGGGATGGGCAGGGTCAGATGCGCGCCCGGGGGTGAGCTCGCGATCTCGGCCGCCTCCTGGGGCCAGTGGTCGTCGGTGAAGGCGGGGTACTGCCAGGCGACCACCAGCCCGGAGACGAAAGCCGCGGCGGTAAGCCCCCAGCCCGCCACTCGGAGCGGCGGACGGGGCAGCCGGGACGCGGCCCAGAGCAGGGTGATCACCCAGGCGACCTGGGCCATCAGGAAGTACCGTTCCGCTGCCTGCCCGCTGACGATGATCGCCCACTGGTCGCCGCCCGTCGAGACCAGCGGGAAGGCGAGGCCGGCGGCGGTGATTCCCAGTGCGGTGAGGTCGAAGAAGCGCAGCTCCCAGGGCGCGCGCAGCGCCGCGTAGAGCACCACCGGCAAGCTGGCGACGCAGAACAGGGCAGCCCAGAGGACGGCGTGGGTGTGCCCGGCGACGAAGACGTGGGTGTGCCCCTCCTCGGCGAAGAGCCCGGCCAGGATCACCCGGTCGCAGAGGATCAGCATCAGGTTGGAGAAGCTGGCGCCGAGCGAGGAGCTGGTGCGCGGCGCCACGGTCGTCGAGTACAGCTGCGCCCCCAGGCCGAGCAGCAGGATCAGGCAGAGGACCGCGGTGTGGCGCTGCCGGCGCAGCCACCACCAGAGCAGGGCCACGGGCAGCAGGACGTAGACGAAGGCGCCGGTGAGGGCGGTCAGCGTCATGGTGGCGGCGTCGAACAGCCGCCAGCCCCACCCGGTGGGTGGCGGGGCGACCAGCACCAGCGTGGCCAGGATCACCAGGTGGAACTGGGCGGAGGCGACGTCGACGTTGAGCTCGGTCGACGGCATCAGCAGGTAGACGGCGCAGAGAGCGGTGCGCGCCCACAGCGAAGGCAGCACGGAGCGGAAGCGCGGGCTCAGGAAGAAGGCGACCGGCAGGATCTGGAAGATCAGCCCGAAGATGTTGTAGATGCGCGGGGCGCTGGCTGCCCCGAAGGGCGTCGCGATCAGCGCCACCAGCCGGGGCTGGACCAGGAAGTGTCCCTGGTAGGAGAGGAAGAGCGCCTGCCAGGGCCCGTCGTTGTAGGCGTCCGAGAACCACCGGGCCCCGTCCTCCGCATAGAACTGCGGGTTGGTGAAGGCGTCGGGGCGGCGGCTGATGATGACCCCGGCGCAGACCGCGACGGCGCTGATCATCAGGGCGAGGTGAGCCGGCCAGCCCCCGGAGCCCGTCGAGGTGCGCCGGTCGCCGGTCGCCAGCCCGGCGGTCCCCGTCTGGTGAATCATGTGGACGGCTCCGTGATGGCGCCCGCCGGTGCATGGCACGGGTACTCTGCGCGAAACCCTATTTTGGGACAATTTTGGCCCAAACGGGCCTGGCGAGACAGAGTGTGTCCCCCGCGTGCCGATCGAGCCGATTGGCCGGCTGGCCAGTGACCTGCCACCACCGTCAACCCGGTCAAGGCGGACCCCGGTCGAGGTTGGTATCAGTCACGCCGATGCGGACCAGCCACACCGTGACGTCCCCGGTGATATCGGGCGGATAGAGGATGCTGCTCATGATCCGCACCGCCGCGGCCTGGTGGGGCACCCCCGCCATCACGATCGCCCCGATGTGGCTGGAGACCAGCTCGCGGAGGAACTCCGTCTGTTGGGCGGCGTCGGGCATGGCCGGCCAGTCCGCGCCTCCCAGGGAGGTTGCCAGCTTCTGGATCTCCGCCTGGCCGGGAGCGGTGGGGCCGAGGAAGTAGCCGCCGACGATCTTGAACCGCATGTCGGCGGTGGTCTGCCAGATCAGGCCCTGGGGCGAGTAGGGGCACGGGCAGGGGATGGTGAGCACGCCCGTCCCGGCGGGGATCTCGTCGACCGCGGAGGAGCTGAAGTAGGCCGGAGCCGAGGCTTCCTGGGACGCGATCGGCGCCGGGATCAGGGGCACCAGGGCGACGACCGCGACCAGGCCGAGCCAGAGCCAGCGCAACCGGTGCCGCCACAGCTCGGCGACTGCCGCCGCGGTGATCAGGGCGACCGCCAGCCACACGTAGACCATCAGCCGGTTGGCCTGCATGTCGCTGACCAGCGGGATCTTGGTGATCACCCAGAAGGGGAGATGGATGCCGGTCTGGCTGCCGCCGATGTGAAGCAGCGGGCCGAGCGAGAGGATGGTCATGACCAGGGCGAGGAGTCCGGCGGTGCGCACCGCGAGGTCCCGCCAGCGTGCCACCACGGTGACGGCGACCACCAGGATCAGCCCGATGCCCAGGTAGCCGTCCCACTCGATGACGTTGCCGGTGAAGTGCTGGCTGATCGAGGTCGCGAACCCCGGCGCGATCACCTGAGTCGAGGTCGGCACCACCAGGTTGGCGAGGTCGGTGACGAACACGGTCGGATCGTGGAGGACCCCGGAGGCGCGGTCCGGCCCGCGCAGCTGGACCCACACCGGGTAGGCGAGCGCGGCGGCCACCAGGACGACGGCGACCAGTGATGACCAGGCCACGTATCCCATACGAGGCCGGAACTGGCCCGGTCGCATGATGGCCAGCAGCAACGCCACCAGCACCAGGGCCATCACCTCGGTGACGAAGTACTCCTCGAGGATGAAGAACTCGGCGATGAGGGCGAGCCCCAGCCCGACCCCGAGGAGGCGCGGGTCACGCCGCTGGCGCACCAGGATCTCGTCGAGGAGCAGCAGGCCGATGGGCAGCATCATCCCGGCCATCACCATCTGGGCGTGGGAGCCGTCCTGGGCCATCATGTACGGGGAGAAGCCGTAGATCAGGCCGCCGAGCGCGGCCGCTGGGGCGCCGCGCACGTAGCGTCGCAGCGCGAGGAAGGCGAAGAACCCGGCGAGCGCCAGGCCGAGCGTGCTCACCACGTTGTCGGCGAGGATGGCGCCGCCCAGGGCGGTCACCGGCCAGACCACCAGTGAGACGGCGGGCATCCAGGTGTTCCACATCAGGTTGAGGCCGAGCGGGTAATTGAGCCGATCGCTGGTGAAGGGTGTCGTCCCGTGACCGATGGCATAGGGCGTCCAGCGCAGGAACCACATGGCGTCGAAGGCGTCCACCTGCCCAGGGGGACCGGAGATGCGGGTGAGCGGCGCCGACCACACCCCGAGCTTGAGCAGCACCGCCAGGCCGAGGAAGGCGAGGAGCAGCAGGCTCCGCCAGGGCAGGCGCGCCCGCGCCGGCGTGCTGGGTGTTCTGGGTGTGCCCCTCATCGCGGCCGCCGGCTCAGATCGCGCCCGCCGCGATCGCCTTCTCGATCCAGGGGATCACCTCGCCGAGCATCTCGTCGAGCGTGGTCTCGGCGCTGAAACCGAGAAGCCGCCTGGCCTTCTCGACCGAGGGGACGCGACGCTGCACGTCGTGCTCGAAGGATGGGTCGCAAACGTACCGGAACGGCACGGCGTCGCCGCGGATGCGCTTCCAGATCCTCTCGGCCAGCTCCAGCACGGTGGTGGACTGTGCGGTCGAGAGGTTGAAGTCCTCGTTGAGCGCGGCCGGGTGCTCCATCGCGGTGACGATGCCGCGGGCCAGGTCTCCGCCGTAGGTGTAATGGCGGACCTGGCTGCCGTCGCCCAGGATGTGGAGCGGGTCCTGGCCGCGCAGCACCTTCTGCACCAGGTCGGGGACGACGTGGCTCATCGCCAGCCTGACGTTGCCGCTCATCACCTCGACGTCGCCGAGGGCACGCCCCTCACCGATGCCGACGCAGTTGAAGGGCCTGATGATCGTGAACGGGAGCCCGTGCTGGTCGTGGGCGGCATGGGCGAAGTACTCGACCGCCAGCTTCTGGAAGCCGTAGGCGGAGCGGGGCGGGGGGATGCGGAGCTGCTGCCCCTCCTCGGACGGCCACCGGTCCGTGGATTCGAAGACCATCGAGGAGCTGAGGTAGGTCAACTTCTGAAGACGGCGGTGGCGGTGCGCCTCGATGGCCGCATCACAGGATGCCGCGATGATCCTCTCGTTGGTGGCCAGCAGGTCGTAGGCGTAGGCGTGGAAGTAGGAGATGCCGCCGATCATCGCCGCACCCGCGACGAAGTGGTCACAGTCGGCGAGAAGGCGGCTGAGCAGCTCCGTGTCCCGGCAGTCGCCCTCGACGAAGCGGTAGCCGGGATGGTGGTCGTAGGACTTGGCGGCCGGGCCGTACTTGGAGAGGTTGTCGACGCCAACCACCTCGTGGCCGCGCTTCAGGAGCTCCTCGACGACGTAGCCGCCGATGAAGCCGGCGGCCCCGCTCACCAGCACCCTGCTCATCTCGTTCCTCGGGGGCGACGTGCCGCCGCCTGACCGCGGATCCGGCGCCCCGCCGGCGCCCGGCGGGGTGGGACGGCGGCATCCTAGCAGAGGGTTGCGGTCCCCCAAGGTGGTTGGAGACGCGATCGAGCCAAGATTGACGGCGGGTGGATGTGCTACAAATAGCACAATGGTGACAGTCGGAGTGCGAGAGCTGCGGCAGCGCGCGAGCGAGCTGCTCCGCCGGGTGGAAGCCGGCGAGACGGTCGAGGTCACGGATCGCGGGCGCCCCGTGGCCCTGCTGACGCCACTGCCCGGCGGTGGACCGCTTGCCCAGCTGAGGTCTCAGGGAGAGGTGATCGCCGCCCAGCGCCGGACTGGCGAGCTACCCGAACCGCTCCCCCTCGAGGTGGGCAGGGAGGCGCCCTCCTCGGTGCTTGCCCGGCTGCGACGCGATGAGCGCTGAGCGCGCCACCTACCTCGACTCCTCCGCCATCGTCAAGCTGGCGGTGGCCGAGTCCGAATCATCGGCGCTTCGGCGCTACCTCCGGCGCCGCCGGACGCTGGTGAGTAGCGCGCTATCCCGCACCGAGGTGGCGCGAGCGCTGCTTCCCCTGGGCAGCGCGGCGGTGGAGCGAGGTGAAGAGGTCCTGGCCAGGATCGACCTGATCAGGATCAGCGACCGCATCCTCCGCGACGCCGGTCGCCTCGGGCCGGACTCGCTGCGCTCGCTTGATGCCATCCACCTGGCCACCGCCGGGCTGCTGCGCGCCGACCTGGATCGCCTCGTGACCTACGACGAGCGGATGTCCGTGGCTGCTGCCGAATCCGGGCTGCTGGTGACCGCCCCTAGCTGAGGGCGGAGGAGCCGACGGGCCACGGGTGGGAGACCTGGCCGACTCCTTCCCCAGACCCGACGGATCATGTCGCCGGCCCGTGCGTGGGATTCGAGGTGTGGCCGGCCCGGTATGGCGGCGGGGCTGCCGCCGCGGCGGTCGGGCTTGCGTCAGTGAGAGATCGAGGCTGATCAGCTGCCGAGGCCGCAGACCAGATCTGACCCCGGCGGCAGGCTGACCAGGGCGTCGACCCCCGACGCGGTCACGTTGAGGTCGACGGGCCGCTGCGCGGTAACCGGGAAGGTCGCAGTGTCAGCGGTGAAGGTCTGCGGTGCCTGGGACCAGGCCAGCTGCACCCCCAGCTGGCCGCCGTCGCTGGGCAGGATCTCGACGGCGCCGGGAGCGGCGAAGACGATCTCGACCTGCGGCGAAGCAGCCGGCGCCCCGATGCTGACGCAGCCCTTCCCCGCCGAGGGATCCGGGGCCACCAGTCCGGCCGAGTTGGCGGCCAGCGACGGTCCCGTCCCGTACAGCCCCGGCAGGGGAAGGTCGGTGATGCTGACCTGGATGCGCAGGGCGGCGTCGAGGGTGTCGGTCGCCGAGACCGGCGTGTCCATGGGCAGGGCCCCCGTCTCCACCAGCGAACGAAGCAGTCCCAGGGGAAGGTCGCCCTCGGTGATCGGCTCGGGCAGGGCGTCGTCGCCAACCGCCAGAGGAGCGCCCCGAGCCACCAGGTGGGCCGCGGCCAGGACCTGGCCCCGGGCGGCGTCGTTGACCGGCTGGACGGTGTGGAGGAGGCTCTCCAGCTGGCCCACCCCGTTGACCAGCAGGACCACGGAGAGCACCACCACCAGGACCCGCCCGGCCGCCCGGCGCGCCAGCGGAGCCAGGAGGAGAGCGGTCGCCGGGATGATCATGGCCACGAAGACGTAGCCGTAGCGCCCGAAGGTGAAGCCCTCCGGGCCGACGGCGGAGCGGTCGATCCCCAGGGCGAGGAAGAAGAAGAGCCCCGCCCCGACCGCGGCGAAGGCGAAGGCGGCCCGCCCCCGGCCCAGCCGACGCCGCCAGAACAGCCAGATCGCCAGCCCGATCAGCACCACCACGCCGCTGCCCGCCAGCCCGGTGGTGGCATCCACGTCGTGGCTGATCCCGGTCCAGATCTCCTGCGGGATCAGGGCCAGCTCCCACGCCGGGCCGGGCTGCTGCAGGAAGTTCTGGCGCCCGTAGGCGGCGAACCAGAGCAGGTAGGCGATGGCCGGGACGGAGACGACGCGCAGGGCGGCGAGCCAGCCCCGGCGCAGCAGCGCGATCAGCGCGGCCAGGGCCACCATGGCGACGCCGGCCACCGAGCACATCACCGCCGCAACCCCGATCGGCCAGTACCAGAGGTCGCGCCGGATGCCCGGGTCGGAGTGGTCGACCAGCAGGGCGCCGAGCAGGCCGAGGGCCATGGGCAGCGCCGTGGTCATCTGGAACCACGAGGCCAGCGCCTCGGCGCCGCCGCCGACGAACAGGAAGACGCCCGCGAGCGCCGTGGCCACCCAGGGATCGGCCCCCAGCCGCCGCATCCAGCGCCAGAGCAGGTGGGTAACCAGCAGGTGGAGCACGATGTTGAGGGCGTTGTAGGGGAGGATGCTGCGCAGCCCGAAGACCTTGTAGACGGGCAGGGTGATCAGGAAGGGGATGGTCGACCAGTGCCCGTTGTGGGAGACGAAGACGTCCAGGGCGTGGCCGGGCTGCATCCGGTTGAAGAACTCGAAGACATCGGCGCTGAACCACTGATCGCGGTCGAGGTAGAGGAGCACCGGCAGGGCCGCCACCAGTGACAAGTAGTGGACAGCAGTGGCAGCAACCGTGAGGCGCTGAGCAGCGGGGAGGCGGCGGGACTCTGGCACTTCAGGTTGCTCGGGGGCATCCGGCGGCGGCCCGGCGCCGGGAGCCAGCGTGGTCGCCCGGTCGGCATGCTCCATTTGGTGCTGCTGCTCCAACTCTCCGGATCTCCACGGAGCCGCCGGTATACTGCCGCCAGCAACCGGGACGGACCGGGAACATAGCAGGTACCAGGAGAACCCGTCGCCGTGTGGGAGCGCAACATCGCCATCCTGGGGGGCTGCGGGCACGTCGGGCTGCCCCTCGGCATTGCCTTCGCCGATCGCGGTCAGCAGGTGGTCCTCTACGACACCAACCCCGCCGCGGTGGAGCAGGTGAACCGCGGCTGCATGCCCTTCCGCGAGCGGGGTGCCGAGGAGCTGCTGCCTCGCCTGGTGTCCGCGGGCTGGCTGAGCGCCAGCCTGGAGGCGGCCTGCCTCTCCAGCGTGGAGGTGGTGGTGGTGGTGGTGGGCACGCCCGTCGACCGCTACCTGAACCCGGACATCGGAGCCGTGCTGCGGGCCGTCGACAGCGCCGCCCCGCACCTGGTCGGCGGCCAGCTCCTGGTGCTGCGCAGCACCATCTACCCCGGTGTCACCGCGCTCGTGGAGAAGCGCGTCGCCGAGCTCGGTCTCACCATCGACGTCGCCTTCTGCCCGGAGCGCATCGCCGAGGGCCACGCCCTCGACGAGCTCAGCTCCCTGCCCCAGATCGTCTCGGGGCGGACCCCCACCGCGATCGAGCGCGCCGGCCGTCTCTTCCGCCTGCTCACCCCCGACATCGTCGAGCTGCTCCCCGAGGAGGCGGAGCTGGCCAAGCTCTTCACCAACACCTGGCGCTACATCAAGTTCGCGACCGCCAACCAGCTGTTCATGATCGCCAACGACTGGGGCCTGGATTTCGAGCGCATTCGCCACGCCGTCACCCACAGGTACCCGCGGGCCGCCGACATGCCCGGCCCGGGCTTCGCCGCCGGTCCCTGCCTGTTCAAGGACACCATGCAGATCGCGGCGTTCAACGAGAACCAGTTCACCCTCGGAAACGCCAGCGTGATGATCAACGAGGGGCTGCCCCTCTACCTGGTCAGCCGGCTGGAGCGGCGCTATGACCTCTCCGAGACGGTGGTCGGCATCCTCGGCATGGCCTTCAAGGGCGGCTCCGACGACACCCGGTCCAGCCTGAGCTACAAGCTCAAGCGCCTGCTCCAGATCAAGGCCAAGGCGGTGCTCTGCACCGACCCCCACGTGACCACCGATCCCGACCTGGTTCCGCTCCAGGAGGTGCTCGAGCGGGCCGATCTCCTGGTGGTGGCGACACCGCATCCCGAGTACGCCCGGCTCGAGGTGGGGCTCCCCGCTGTCGATCTCTTCAACATCCTGGGCAGGGGCGTCCGCGTCTGATGCCCCGCGTCTCGGTCGTCGTCCCGGTCTACAACGAGGGCTCCGGGGTCAGCGTCTTTCTCGACCGCATCTTCGAGGCGGTCACCCTCACCTGTGAGCTGCTCGCCGTCTACGACGTGCCCGAGGACACCACCGTCCCTCACCTCCAGGCCTACGCGCGGCGAGAGCCGCGGCTGCGCCCCCTGCGCAACACCTACGGCCGCGGTCCGGCGGCAGCGATCCGCTACGGCATCGACCACGCCGAGAGCGATGTGGTGGTGGTCACCATGGCCGACGGCAGCGACGACCCCCACCAGATCGACCAGCTCACCCGCCTGGTCGAGCGCGGCGTGGTGGTGGCCGCGGCGTCCCGCTACATGCGCGGCGGCCAGCAGGTGGGCGGCCCCTGGCTCAAGGGGCTGGTGTCCGGGACCGCGGGGCGCTCCCTCCACCTGCTCGGCCGGGTGGGGACCCACGACGCCACCAACTCCTTCAAGGCGTACTCGCGGCGCTTCATCCAGGAGGTGGGCATCGAGTCCGACGAGGGTTTCACCCTGGGCATCGAGATGGTCGCCAAGGCGAAGCGCGCCGGGCTGCCGGTCGCCGAGATCCCCACGATCTGGCTCGACCGCGCCACCGGGACCTCGAACTTCAGGGTCTCACGATGGCTGGCGCGCTATCTCCGGTGGTACCTGCGTGCCCTCCGCCCCAGCGGCCGGCGTCCCCGCCCTCTGCCCGACGATCTCGACCGCAGCGCCCCCGGCTGAGAACCCCTGATCGTCGCGGTGGCGGCTCTGGCTCACCAGCTCCTGGCTGTCGCGCTGGCAGCGCCAGCCGCCCCCGCTGCCGCCGGCGGCGTCTCGCAGCGAACCACGAACTGGTAGCCGAAGAGGGTGGGCCAGGCCTGCACCGCGAGGCGATCGGCGACCCGAACGCCTCGGCCCATGGCGCCGGCACGCGAGGAGATGACCTCGAGGGGCAGCCCCGTCGCCTGCCTCTGGGTGACCGTGAAGCCGGTGCGGCGGATCAGGTCGAGGAGGCCGCGCCGGGTGAAGAATCGGACATGGCCGACATCGAGGATGCCGCGCTGGTCGTAGTCGAAGAGGCCGACCGCCGTGCGCAGCCGGGGATACCAGTGCCCGAAGTTGGGCACTGAGAGGATCAATGTCCCGCGCGGAACCATCACGGACCGGATCTGGCCCATCAGGCGGTCGGGGTCCCGGACGTGCTCGATGACGTCGGCGGCGACCACGACGTCGAAGGGACCCTCCTCCGCCACGGCGGCGGGCAGGCCGCGGTCGAGGTCGGCCGCGATGAAGCGGTCGACCCGCTCCGTGACCCCGGGCAGGGCCTGCACGTCGACTCCCGTGACCCGGTGGCCGAGGGCGCGGAAGCGCTCCGCCAGCAGGCCGCTGGAGCAGCCGAGGTCGAGGATCCGGCCCGCCGGCATCTGCCCCAGCCAGCGAAGCACCATCGAATGCGAGCTGTTCGGAGCGCTCTTGAGCTGGTACTCGGCGCTCACCCCGCCGAGCCGGCCGGAGAGGTACCCGCGCCGTCCCAGCCGCACCCGGAGCACGTCCGCCCAGGTCTCGCGGGCCCGGCGCAGCGCCTCCGGGGCGGTGAGCCCCTGGTCCCGAACCTCCGGGACGGGCACCTCGAGGATGCGGTGTCCGCCCTTGAGCAGCTGGAGGACAACCTGCAGGTTGAAATGGGCGTCTTGCCCATTGCCCTCGAACGGGATCGAGGCCATCGCCTCGAGCCTGTAGGCGCGCCAGCCCGAGTGCAGGTCGCTGAGCTGGGTGCCGAGCATCCCGTCCAGGCGGGTGAGGGCGGCTCTGGCCATGTGTCGGCGAACCGCGGGCCGGTCGTCGCCAGCGCGCAACCGCGACGGTTCGCGCACCCCGATCACGGCGTCGCACTCGCCGCGCTCCACCGGCGCCACCAGGGCGCGCAGGGCCTCGTGCGCCTGGGGACCGGCGCTTCTGAGCACGGCGAGGACGTCCAGCCCCGCCTCGATGGCCAGCTTCAGGGCCGCTTTCTGGATGTCCCCCTCGCCACGCTGGGGAGCCAGGTGGACGATGGCGGGCCACTGCTCGGGTGCTGCCGCGACCCCGGATCCAGCGCGGATGCTGTCGCCCGCCTCCCCCGCCGCCGGCCCCTCATCGCCCGCCTTCCCCACTGCCGGCCCCTCATCGCCCGCCTTCCCCACCGCCGGCGACCCGGCGTCGAGGCTGCCCCGGTGGGGCAGGTACACCTCGGCGACGCCGGCCCCGCTCTCCCCCGCGACGGCGTCGACGATCCCGGCGGCATCCCGCGGGGTCCCGGCGCTGATGACGAGGACGCCGATCTTTGCGGTGCAACTCTTCCCCCGGCCGCCCAGCCTCGGGATGCGTCCATTGACCCGGGGACCGCCCGCCGGCGCGGTGCGCCCGGCTCCCCGGGTGCCGCGGGGTTTCTGCGTGCCGCCTTTTCTCGGAGGCCGGCCAAACTCCGTCGGGGTGCCGCTCCCCTCGCGCGCGGGTCCGGTCGTGGCACTCTCCTGCCGGCCACCGCCGAGCCTGCTGCCGCGTCCCGACGTCTGGGCCATGCGCAGCCTGAGGATAGCGCAGCGATCGGCGGGCCCCTGGGTGGGCTCGCCCGTCGCGCCGCGAACTCTCGCCACCGCCGCTGGCGACGCACGTCCCGCAGCGAGGTCTCGCCCGCGCCCCCCGGATGCCTCGGCGTGTCGCAGCGCTCGCCGCGACGCCCGGGAGGCGTCTGCCTGCCCGGTACCCGCCGCTATCATCTCGGCCCATGGCAGCCGGCCACTACACGGTGGTCACGCTCCCCGCCTACAAGGCGGAGGACACCCTGGAGCGGACCGTCAACGCTCTTCCTGACGGAGCCGCTGACCACCTGCTCCTCGTCGACGATGCCTCCCCGGACCGGACTGTGGAGCTTGCCCGCGGCCTCGGCATCGACGTGCGCGTCCACGACGCCAACCGGGGCTACGGGGCCAACCAGAAGACCTGCTACCGGGAGGCTCTCCAGCTGGGCGCCACCGTGGTCGTCCTCCTCCACCCGGACTACCAGTACGACCCCGCGGCCGTGCCGGCGCTCATCGCCCCGATCGTGGCCGGGGTCGCCGACTTCACCTTCGGGTCGCGGTTCGCCTGCACCGGGGATCCCCGGGCCGGCGGCATGCCCATCTACCGCTACTGGGGCAACCGGCTCACCACCAGTGTCGAGAATCTCCTGCTGCGCACCCACTTCACCGAGATGCACTCGGGGATGAAGGCGTACAGCCGGCACTTCCTGGAGTCGGTCCCCTTCGAGACCTATTCGGACGACTTCGTCTTCGACACCCAGATCCTGGTCGCCGCGGTGGTCGGCGGCTTCCGGATCCAGGAGGTCGCCATCCCCACCCGCTACAGCCGGGAGTCCTCGTCGATCAACGTCAAGCGCTCCCTGGAGTACATCGGCCGCAGCATCGAGGTCTGCTGGCATGCCTCGGGGAGGCGGCGTGCCCAGCGCCGCCGCGCGGCCGGTCACCGCGCCTGAGGGCGGTTCCAATAGCCGAGGGCACCGCTCGCACGAAGCGTCTGCTCAGGCCCGGGGCAACCCTGCCGCTCCTCGATCCTTCCCACGGAGCTCCCGCAACGTCCGCTGGTTTTGGACGTTCCTGTCCACAACGGATCGCCGGTCATCACCTGTCCCGTCGTGAAGCGGTGGGGCGGAAGGTGGTCCTGGATTGCTGGCGGGCGGCGGTGGGCCGCAACCAGATGCGGGAGGTCGTCGCCGCCATGGAGGAGACGCGGCTGCTGGCGGCGACGATCGCGGATCGGGCCCGCCGTGGCTTCGAGGCTGGCTGAGAGAAGCGATGTCTCTCAGCTGAGGCTGGATCGACGCCCCCGGTGGTGAGCTGCCGGCCGGCCGGCCGGTGGTCCTGCCCTGCCGCCAGCGACAATGGGCTGGTCATGCCCGACGCCGCTGTGTCACACGTCAGGGTGGGCCTGCTGCAGCTGCCCGGGGACGAGCCGTACCAGGCGTCGTGCCGGCGCGCTGAGGTCGCGGTCGCCGAGGCCGTCGCGGCGGGGGCCGCCATCGTGGTCCTCCCCGAGTTCACGCCGCGCCGCTGGTTCGCCGGCGAGCCGGGCCGACTCGAGGACCTCGTCCCGCCGCCCGGCGCGGTGGCCGCCTGGGCCGCTGAGCTCGCCCGCCGCCATCGGTGCCACCTGCACTGCACCGATATCGAGGCGGGTGCGGGCCGCCGCTACAACACCGCTCGCCTCCACGGCCCGAGCGGGTGTGCGCTGATGCACCGCAAGCGCCACCTGCCCGATGAGCCGGGATTCCGCGAGACATCCTGGTACTCGCCGGGTACCGCGGCGCCGGCCACCGGGGAGGCGGCGGGCGCGCGCATCGGTGCCCTCACCTGTTCGGACGCCATGTTTCCGGAAGAGGCGCGGGGGCTCGGCCGTCTGGGTTGCGAGGTGATCCTGGTGCCACGCGCCACTCCTGCGGAGCCCGCCTCGATGCGGCGCTGGTCGGTGATGCTGCGCGCGGATGCCATCGTCAGCGGGGCGTACGTGATCTCGGTGAACCGCGTGGGGCGCGAGGGCCCGGTGGAGTTCGCGGGCCGGAGCATGGTCGTGGCCCCGGACGGTGAGGTGATCGCCGAGCTCGGCCCCGCCCCCGCCCTGAAGATCGTCGATCTCGACCTGGCCGCCGCTCGGGCGGCGAAGGCAGAGTATCCGGTGCTCGCCGGCCGCGACGACTGGGTCCAGGGCGGTCCCGCTGCCGGCGCTGAGCCACAGGCGGGTTGACGACCGCGCCCAGGATCGCTCGGCACCGCCTCGAGTAAATGCCACTTATGTCCATAAACGGCTATGACGGCAGGCAGTGCCAGCGCGCCTGCTCTGCAGGCTCCGGGGGCCTGCGCCCCAGCTGAGCGCTCGGCCTCACAGGCCGTAGGTCTCCAGCAGACGCAGCCAGAGCTCGCTCATGGTGGGGTACGACGGGACGGCGTGCCAGAGCCGCTCCAGCGGGACCTCGCCGGCCACCGCGACGGTGGCGGCGTGGATCAGCTCGCCGACGTCCTGTCCCACCAGGGTCACCCCGACGACCACCCTCCGCTCCTCGTCGACGACCATGCGCGCGTGGCCTCGGTAGCCGTCGGCCAGCAGGGACGCGCCGGCGACGTCGCCGATCTCGTAGTCGACGGCTCGCACCCGCAGCCCGGCCTCGCGGGCCCTGGCCTCGCTGAGACCGACGGCCGCGACCTCCGGGTCGGTGAACACCACCTGGGGGACCGCCCGGTGATCGGCGGTGGCTCGGTGCCGGCTCCAGGAGCCCGTCTCGAGCCTGCCCTGGGAGCGGGCGACGATGGCGTCGCCGCAGATGCGCCCCTGGTACTTGCCCATGTGGGTGAGCAGGGCGCGGTGGTTGAGGTCCCCGGCGGCGTACAGCCAGCCGCCCTCCACGCCCGCGACGGTGAGGCTGTCGTCGACCTGCAGCCAGCTCCCGGGCTCCAGGCCCACGGTGTCCAGGCCCAGATCCCGGGTGCGGGGACGCCGGCCGGCGGCCACGAGGAGCACGTCACCCTCCACCGAGCTGCCGTCGCCGAGATGGACGGTGACCGGTGAACCGCGGCCCCCGGTCACCCGCTCCGCGCTGACCCCGCAGCGGACCTCGATGCCCATCTCGCCCATCGAGTCGGCCACCAGCTGCCCCGCCACCGGATCGTAGATGGAGAGGAGCCGGTCGCTCATCTCGACCAGGGTGACCTCGCTGCCCAGGCTGCGCCACGCCTGGCTCAGCTCGCAGCCGGCCACACCCCCGCCCAGGACGACCAGCCGGGCCGGCCGACTCTTGGCGCTCGTCGCCGACTTGGTGGTCCAGGGTTCCGACTCCGCGAGCCCGGGGACCGGCGGAAGCGCCGGCTCGGATCCGGTCGACAGCGCCACCGCCTGCCGGGCGGCCAGGGTCACGCTCCCCGACGGCCCGCTCACCTCCACCCGGCGCGCCCCGGCCAGCCGTCCGTGGCCTCTGACCAGGTCGATGTGAGCCCCCTCGAGCCAGCGTGCCTGGCCGGAGTCGTCCCAATGGTGGGTGAAGCCGTCGCGTCGCTCGAGCACGGCTGGAGCATCGATTCGGCCGCTGACCGCCTGGCGCGCGCCGGCCACCCGCCGCGCCGCGGCCACCGCCTGCATCGGTCGGAGCAGCGCCTTGCTGGGCATGCAGGCCCAGTACGAGCAGTCGCCGCCCACCAGGTCCTCCTCGACGACGACGGCGGAGAGGCCACCCTTGACCACTCGGTTGGCGACGTTCTCCCCCGTCGAGCCGCCACCGACCACGACCACGTCGTATTCCCGCTCCTCAGCCATGCGGTCTCCTCACCGGTTCCGGGATGGACTGCCGGCCAGGGCCGGACGGACCGAGCCTGCCGGCCCCATCTCGCCGCCAGCCACCACCTCTTTTCACGGCAGACCGCCGGCTCGGTGGCTCCGGTGGGCTCCCAGCGGGTGCGCGGAGGGGGCTGCGGCCTCGCGCACACGGCACCGGCCGGAGCCAGCGGCCGAGCTTCGACGTGATAGCTGGACGTGAGGATAACATGAGGATTAGCAATTCACAAATAGCCCCAGGGGCACCTGGCCCGGACTGAGCTGAGGAGGCGCCTCGCGGGAACCTGCCAGCGGCGCGTCCACCATCCCGGGCGTCGCTCGACCCTATGATGGGTCGGGCGCCGGTCAGAGCCGGCCGGCCGCCCGTTTCGGAGAGCCCGCCCGTGAACGACGCCGTGCGCGCCGAGCCAGAGCGACCCAATGCGCTGCTGCTCGTCGCCGTCTGGGATGCGCTGCTCGCAGTGGCCGCGATCCTGATCGCCCTCGCGCCTTTCGGTGGCGGGATCGAGGTGGGCGGCAAGGTGATCGCCCTCGCCCTCCCGGTGCAGGTGATCCTGGGCCTCGACGGCGGTTTCTACGCGGCCTGCGTCATCACCGTCATGGTGCTGCTGACCCGGCATGACCGCTGGGTCCGGCGGATGCAGATCGTGGTGGTGGTCGTCCCCATCGCGGTCCTCGCGCTGTCCGCGGTGCTCGAGCAGGTCCTCCACCACGATCTCGGGGTGGTGCAGCTCCTCTCCAGCCTGCTGGTGGCGCTGATCGACGCCCTGCTGGTCGTGGTCATGACCGGCCGGCGGATCGTCGCCTGGTACGACCGTCCCGGCCCGGCGCCAACCTGGGTGACGGTCATCGTGGCGGGCTTCGCCGCGCTCAGCCTGGCCGCCGTGATCGTTGGCCAGGTGCCCTGAACCCCGAGCGCTCGCTCAGCGATTCCGTGATGGATTGCAACGGGCGTGTAACGAATATCTGATCAGGTCCGGCGGATCGCACGCGCTCTGATGAGATGGGCGAAAGCTGCGGATTGAAACGATCCCTCCAAGCTTTTCAACAGCCCCCTCCAGATCATGCGGTGGAATACCGGCCTCGCCGCGGCAGCATCGGGCGCGGCCCTCCTGGCAGCGACCCTCGGCACCTTCCTCCCGGCCCGAGCCGCGGGGACCGCGGTCATGCTCAGCGTGCCCGTCGTGAAGCAGGACCTGCCCCTCGACTGCGAGGCGGCCGCCCTGGCCTCAGCGATGCAGTACAAGGGCGTTGCCATCACCCAGGACCAGGTGGTCGCCGCCCTGCCTGACGACCCGCGGGCCGCGGTGGTGAGCGGTGGCCGGGTGATCCACTGGAGCGATCCCTACGCGGCCTTCGTGGGCAACGTCCGGGGATCGGAGCCCAACTTCACCGGCTACGGCGTCTACTACCCGCCGATCGCCGCGGTCGCCGACAGCTACGGTCTGGTCGCCGAGGCGGGATCCGCCTGGACCCTCGATGACCTGACCGCCGAGCTGAGCGCGGGCAACCCGGTGGTGGTGTGGGTGAGCCAGCACCTCGAGCCCCTGAACGTCACCTCGTACGTGGCCTTCGACGGGCGGAGCGTTTGGTTCGCGGTCGGTGAGCACGCCCAGGTCCTGAGCGGCTACGACCCCAACGCCGGCACCGTCACCCTGATGGACCCGCTGGCCGGGCAGTTCGACACCTTCCCGGCCTCGCAGTTCATGACCCGCTTCGACACCATGGATGCCGAGGCGGTGGCCGTCGAATCGGCGCCGCCTCCGGTGCCCATCATCAGCGGCATGAGCCCGGGCGTCGGCCCCACCTCGGGCGGAACCTCGGTCACCCTGATGGGCCGCAACTTCGCCTCGCCGATCTCGCTCACCTTCAATGGCCAGGCGCTGCCGATCTCCGACATCACCGCCTCGACGGTCACCTTCACCACCCCGCCCGCGCCCGCGGGTGACGCCACGCTCTCCCTCACCAATGCCAATGGCACCAGCGATCAGACCTCGTTCACCTACGTGAACCCGTCGGCGTACCAGGCGCTGAGCCCGTTCCGGATCCTCGACACCCGCTCCGCCTCCTGTGTCAATTGCTCCGGTGGGGCGCTGGGCCCGGGTGGCTCCCGGACCCTGCAGATCGCCGGATATGCGGACGCGGGCTCCGGGCAGACGATCCCCAGCGCCGGCGTCACCGCGGTGGTGCTCAACCTGACCGCCGTCGGGCCGACCGCCGGGACCTACCTGGCGGTGAGCCCGGCGGGTTCCGGGTTCCCGGCCAGCTCGAGCGTCAACGCCCCGCCCGGCGAGGTCATCGCCAGCCTCGTCATGTCGCCGCTGGGCGCCGGGGGCGCCATCACCATCTGGAACGCGCGGGGGATGACCGACGTCGTCGCCGACATCATGGGGTACTTCACGTCGGCGGCCGGCAGCGCCGGCCTCTACCACCCCCTGCCCGCCGCCGTCCGGGTCTGCGACAGCCGGGGAGGCCAGGGCACACCCTGCGCGGGAACCACCGGCGAGCCACTTCAGCCCGGCGAGACCAGGCTGGTGCAGGTCGCCGGCGGCAACACCGGCGTCCAGACCAACGGTGACGCCGCCGCCGTCGCCCTCAACCTGACCGCGGTCGCGCCCAGCGCCGCCACCTACCTCTCGGTCTATCCGCCGGACCCGGTGACCCGCACCTGCGGAACGCCTCCGACAATCTCCAACCTCAACGTCGCTCCCGGCGTGATCCAGGCCAACCGTGTCATCAGCGAGGTCGATCCCGGCACCGGCTCGGTCTGCGTGCACAGCGCGCTCGGCTCGGTGAACTTCATCCTCGACGTCAACGGGTGGTTCGGCGATGGCGCCGATGGGGGCGGTTTCCTGTTCCACCCGCTGGGCCCCTCGCGGATCTGCGACACGCGCTCCGCGACCCTGGATCCGCTCCCTGATCCATGTGCCGGGGAGACCCTCTCCGCGGGTCAGTCGCTGACGGTGGGCGCCGGCGGTCAAGGCGGGCTGCCCGCCTCGGGAATCGAGGCGCTCGCTGCCACCCTCACGCCGGTGAACGGCAGCGCGGGGACCTACCTTCGGGCCACCGCCGACGGGGCTCCCAGCTCGACCTCCGACCTCAACGCCGGCGCCGGCCAGGTCATCGCCAACCTGGTGATCGTCCCGGTCGCGCCCGACCAGGCCATCGACGTGGTCAACGCCCAGGGGAGGGTCGACGTGGTCCTCGACGTCCAGGGCTGGTTCGGCTGACCTCGCCCGCGCCGAGCCTCCCAGGTTCCTGGCAATCCCGGCTAGAGGTAGCCGATCAGCTCCTCCACCACCCCCACCAGCCGCACGGGATCCTGCGACTTGGGCACGACGGCGGCGGCCCCGAGCTGGTGGGCGCGCTCCCGGCTGCCGTGGTCCCCGGGGTCGGTGAGCACCACCACCCCGCCCGGCGGGCACAGCGGCGTGAAGCGGATCGCCTGGAGGTACTCGAGCGCGTCCTGGTCCAGGGCGGAGTCCAGGAGCAGCACCTGGGGCGAGAACTCCGGCATCTCGGTGCGCAGGTCGCGGACGGCACGGACCCAGCGCACCTCGTGACCCCGCTCGCGCAGCGCGCTCAGCAGGGGTCCGGCCACCGCACTCTCATCCTCGGCGAGCAGGATGCGCGCCGCCATCATGGGAAGGGATCGTAGCGATCACCCGTGGCCGGGCGAAGCTAGTATCCTCGCCGCGGACAATGCGTTGGGCGCAAGCGGTGCTCGGAACCGCGACACGCCGCCGGGGCGGAGCTGAGACCTCCCTGGAGGCGGTGCTCGGCTCCCCCGACGATCCGCCGCCCCGACCGGCGTCCCGGTCCGTCGTCGACGCCGCGGCGCGGACCTACTGGAGCCGGGGTGCTGACTCCCCCGTGACGCTGGTGGAATCCGACAGCCCGGCACCGCGGCCTCAGCCCCTCCGTGAACGGCTCCGCGACCTGATGTCGGCGCACGAGCGAGGTCGCCCTCCCAGCTCGCGCCCCACCGGGAACCCGGCGTTCTCGGAGACGCTGTTCGTCGAGTTGATCCGCAGAGGGCAGTACCCGCGCGCCTTTGCGCTGCTGGCCCCGGAGTGCCAGCACGGCTGGGGCAGCGCCGAGCGCTTCGCCGAGGCGCACCGGGGAGGCGGGCTCAGCCGGCTGGACGGGGTCAGCGTCCTCGCCGTACGCCACCTGGACGAGTGGGTCGACCCCCACCGCGGTCACCGCCATCACGGCGTCGCGGAGCTGGATGTCGAGTACGGCTTCGATGCCGGCACGCGCCCCGTGGTGCTGCGCCGCACCGTCCACCTGGTGGCCGTGGACGGGCGCTGGCGCTCCCTCTCCTACCCCGCCGAGGCGGCCGCCACGCCGGCCTGAGCGGCTAACCTGGCCGGCCTCTCCACGGGGGTGCCGATCATCCGCGGTCCTGACGCCGCTGCCCGGGCGGATCTTGTCACCGCACAAGCACCGTCCGGAAAGGATCGCGTCTCTAGAATGCCCTGGTGATCTCCGCTCTCCAGATGAGCCGTCCCGGACCGCTGGCGAGGACCCGTGAGGAGCTCCTCGACATCGAGCGCCGGGCCAGGTTCCGCAGGCGCCGGCTGGCCCGCGCCCGGCTGCGGCTCCGCGAATCCGATGCCCTTCTCGACCTGGTCGAGGAGTGCCGGCTCCGCGAGATCCAGCCCGTGCCGGCCGTGGTCTGGAGCGCCGCCGCACGGCTGGTGGGCAGCGTCGAGCCGGAGCTCCGCGACGACCTGGGGATCAACCGGGACGCCGACCACCTCTCCGACGTCATCTTCGCCGCCCAGGAGGTCCTCCAGGCCCAGGCCCGGGAGGAGCTCCGCCCCCAGCTCGCCCCGATCATCCCGCTCTTCCCCGACCCGGAGGACTGACACGGCGGTCCCCGAACCCGCCACGCCGTGGGCGATCACTGTCGCGGGCACCGTCCACCTGGACGACATCACCACCCCGATGGGACGCCAACAGCGGCAGATCGGTGGCTCGGCGCTCTATTTCGCCCTGGCGGCGGCACCCCATGGCGCCGTGCATCTCAACGCCATCTGCGGCCAGGACGCCGCCCCCGAGGTGCGGCAGGTGCTCAGCGGCCTGCCGGTCGACCTCGACGGGCTCTGCGTCAGTGAGCGGCCCACCTTCCGCTGGCACGCAGTCCACGACTTCGAGCGCTGGATCGCCGAGACGGTGGCCGAGGAGCCCGGCTGCGAGCCCGAGTGGTGGCCCCAGCTCAGCCGCGGCGCCGCAGCCGCTGAGGTTCTCTTCCTGGGCAGCATGCGGCCCGCCCTCCAGGCGGAGGTCCTCCGCCAGTCCCAGGCCCGCCTGGTCGGCGTCGACAGCATGGCCTGCTACACCGGGCCCGAGCGCGACGCCGTCATGGAGGTGGTGGCGGGCAGCGACGTCCTCTTCCTCAACCGCTCCGAGCTGCGCAGCCTCATGCCCGAGGCGCCGGGCTGGCGCGCCGCCGCCGAGAGCCTCCTGGGCCGGAGCCGCCTCCGCGCCCTGGTCATCAAGGCAGGGCCGATGGGAGCGGCGCTGGTCACCCGCACCTCCTTCCTCGAGCGGCCGGCCGCTCCGGTCAGCGTGGTGGTGGACCCCACCGGGGCGGGGGACGGAGTGGCCGGTGGCTTCCTGGGGCTGTGCGCCGCGCGCCGGCGGGACGACGACCGCTTCTTTGCGGAGGCCCTCGGCGAGGGGTTGCGGGCCGCCGCCGCGACCATCTCGACCTTCGGCGTCGACGGTCTCCGCCGGCTGACGTCAGCGCCTTAGCGGTCCGTCGCCGGGGCTGACCGCTGCCCGTCCGTCACCAGATGGAAAGCGGCTCCGGCGTACAGTGGGCCCATGTTCATCAGGTTCGGCCCCGGCGGGGTCGGGGTGTGGCCGCTGGTCGGCGGCATCCTCGGGCTGGTTCTCTTCGCGCTGTTCATCGCCTCCGTCATCTGGCTGATCGTCGCCCTGACCCGCCCGCGGAGATGGGTCGGCACCTTCCCGGGGGGAGGGTGGCACGGGCCGCCCCGCAACCCGGCCCTGGAGGAGCTGGACATCGCCTATGCGAGGGGCCAGATGAGCCGTGAGGAGTACTTCCGGCGCCGCGCCGACCTCACCGGCTGGACTCCCCCCGGAGCCAGCCCACCCGGGTTCTCGACCGGCAGCGGCCCGGCGCCCGGCGAAGCCAGCCACCCGAGCTAGCCGCGGTTCCGCGGCAGCCCGCCCCGCTACCATCGCCCTGAGCCCATGACGGTTGCCGGTCCCCGCCAGACGGACATCGGCACCCCCATCGACCGCAACCTGGCCCTCGAGCTGGTGCGGGTCACCGAGGGAGCCGCCATGTCGGCCGCCCGCTTCATGGGCCGGAACCGCAAGGAGGAGGCCGACGATGCCGCGGTCACCTCGATGCGCCGGAGCCTCAGCTACGTCGACATGGACGGGATCGTCGTGATCGGGGAGGGCGAGAAGGACAAGGCTCCGATGCTCTACATCGGCGAGCGGGTGGGCAACGGCAGCCCCCCGGAGGTCGACGTGGCCGTCGATCCCATCGACGGGACGCGGCTGGTGGCCCGGGGCCTGCCGGGAGGGATCGCCACCGTCGCCCTCGCCGAGCGCGGCGCCCTCTACTTCACCCACGTCCCCTACATGGAGAAGCTGATCGTGGGCAAGGAGGCCCGCGATGTCATCGACATCACGGACAGCGTCGCGGCCAACCTCCGCCGCATCGCCGGCGCTCTGGATCGTGAGGTCGACGACCTCACCGTGGTGGTCCTGGACCGCCCTCGCCACGAGCGGCTCCTCGACGAGATCCGCTCAGCCGGTGCCCGGGTCAAGCTGATCATGGACGGCGACGTCGCCGCCGGGGTCATGGCGGCGACCGAGCACCGGACCGGCGTCGACGTCCTGATGGGCATCGGCGGCGCCCCCGAGGCGGTGCTGGCCGCCTGTGCCGTCAAGTGCGTGGGCGGCGGCATGCAGGCCCGTCTCTGGATCCCCGACGAGGCCACCCGGGCCCAGGTGGTGCTGGAGGGCAAGCGAGACGGGGGCGCGGTGCTCACCCTGGAGGACCTCTGTGCCGGCGCCAACGTCTTCTTCGCGGCCACCGGGATCACCGACGGCGAGCTCCTGCAGGGCGTCCGCTTCCTGGAGGGCGAGCGCTGCCGGACCCAGAGCCTGGTGATGCGCTCCTACTCGGGGACCATCCGGTACGTCGACGCCGAGCATTCGCTGGAGAAGCTCCGGCACCGCCAGGCCTGACCGCCGCCCGCCCCGTAAGGCGATCGAAAGCCGGCCCTCCTAGCGTTCCGCCATAGGGTCAGCGGGATGCGGCGCGGCCGGCGGAGCCGGTCGGGGGAACCCCCCGCCTCGCTCCCGCGTTACATGCTCCAAGGAAGGGTCGGTTCCGTTTTGCCAGGACGGGGCACCTCGTCGGGTTCATCGCCCCCGGCGAGGCACCGGCGGAGGAAGAGATGTCCCGGAGGAGGCTCGGTCTCAGGTTCCTCCCCTTCATCCTGGCCGTCTCCCTGGTGGTCGGCGGTCCGGCGACGGTGCTCTCCCATCATGCCCGGGCGGCAACCACCGTCTCAGCCGCCCAGCCGGCCCGCGCCTCGTCCGCGTGGGCGCGGGCGGAGGCCGCCGCCCTCGCCCCGTTCCGGCAGCCCCGTCACGCGCCCTTCCTGGACAGCCGCCTGACCCTCACCCCGCCCATGGGTTGGAACGGCTACAACCACTTCAGCCATGACGTGACCGCCGCCACCGTGAAGGCGGAGGCCCGCGCTCTGGTCAGCTCCGGCATGAAGGCCGCGGGCTACACGTACGTCAACCTCGACGGCGGCTGGGACCTGCTGCGGCGAGACGCCCACGGCAACCTCCAGGCCAACCCCACCCTCTTCCCCCAGGGGATCGCCCCGGTTGCCGCCTACGTCCACTCCCTGGGGTTGAAGTTCGGCATCTACACCAGCGCCGGCACCGAGAACTGCGCCGGGACCAGCGCCGGCAGCTACGGGCACTACCGGCAGGACGCCGCCACCTTCGCCTCCTGGGGCGTCGACTACCTCAAGTTCGACTGGTGCCACGTCCCCTACCAGGACTACCCGGGCCTGACCCACGTGCAGGTCAGCCAGCTGCTGGCCGAGCAGATGGGGGCCGCGCTGGCCGCCATCGGGCGTCCGATCGTCTACGACGTCAACGACACCTCGTTGCGGCGCGACGTACCCTGGACCTGGGCCTCGCTGGTGGCCAACCTCTGGCGCACCGCCGGCGACATCTCCGACAGCTACCACAGCATGGTGGCTAATTTCATCCACGACCTCGGCACCCGGAGCCAGGCGCATCCCGGGGGATGGAACGATCCCGACATGCTCGAGGTCGGGAATCGCGGGTTGACCACCACCGAGCAGCAGACCCAGTTCAGCCTATGGGCGGAGATGGCCGCACCGCTGATCGCGGGCAACGATCTCACCACGATGTCCGCCGAGACCCGCGGCATCCTGACCAACCGCGGGGTGATCGCCGTCGACCAGGATCCGCTGGGCCGGCAGGGATACGTGGTATCGAGCGACGCGGGGCACTGGGTGCTGACCAGGCCGCTGGCCAACGGCGACCGCGCGATCGTCCTCTTCAACCAGACGGACACCCCGGCGGTCATCCGCACCACCGCCACCCAGGCGGGGCTCCCCTCGGCTGCGGGCTACCTCCTCACCGATCTCTGGACCGGGAGGGCGACCCGGACCTCCGGGGGCATCGGAGCGACCGTCCCCGCCCACGGGGTGGTCATGTACCGGGTCTCGGCCGGCTGAGCTATCCCGGGCCGCCGCGCCACCAGGCGATGGTCCGGGCCAGCCCGTCCTCCAGGTCGACGCGCGGCTCCCAGCCGAGCACGCGCCGGGCCAGCCCGATGTCGGGCCGGCGCCGCTTGGGATCGTCGACCGGCAGCGGCTCGAAGGCGATCTGGCTCCGGCTTCCGCAGAGCCGGCGGACCACCTCGGCCAGCTCGAGCATGGTGATCTCGCTCGGGTTGCCGATGTTCACCGGCAGGACCTGCTCGCTCCGCAGCAGCCGCTCCAGCCCGTCGATGAGGTCGTCGACGTAGCAGAGGCTGCGGGTCTGGGATCCGTCTCCGAAGACGGTGATCGGCTCGCCGGCCAGCGCCTGGCTGACGAAGCTGGGCACCGCGCGGCCGTCGTCCCGGCGCATCCGGGGCCCGTAGGTGTTGAAGATCCGGGCGATCCGGGTGTCCAGCCGGTGGTGGTTGTGATAGGCCATCGTGAACGCCTCGGCGGCCCGCTTCGCCTCGTCGTAGATGCTCCGCGGACCCACCGGGTTCACATGCCCCCAGTAGGACTCGGGCTGAGGATGGACCTCGGGGTCTCCGTACACCTCGCTGGTGCTGGCGAGGAGGAACCTGGCCCCCTTGGCCTTGGCCAGCCCCAGCGCCTTGTGGGTGCCGAGGGTGCCCACCTTGATGGTCTGGATCGGCATCTGCGCGTAGTCCACCGGGCTGGCCGGAGACGCGAAGTGGAGGACGGCATCGACCGGGCCCTCGACCGTGAGCTGCTCGGTGACGTCCTGGATCTGGAAGCCGAAGGCGGGGTTGCCGGCGAGATGGGCCAGGTTGTCCCGGCTTCCGGTCGAGAGGTTGTCGAGCACCAGGACCTCGGCGCCGCTGGCGATCAGGCGGTCGCAGAGGTGGGATCCGAGGAAGCCGGCTCCGCCGGTCACCACCACCCGATCCAGTCGCAGCGCCGCCATCGCCCCGATCCTATCCGGTGGCGGTGCCGGGGCGCGGGACTCCATTTCGCCTTCGGCGGCCCCGTCCCGCCCTGGCGTCGTAGAGTTTCCGATCGTGGCGACCGGAGCTGACGATCGAGTCATCTGCGTCATCGGCGCCGGCTACGTCGGCGTGGTGACCGCGGCCGGGCTGGCCGAGAGCGGTCGCCGGGTTC
This sequence comes from Binatia bacterium, assembly GCA_035624785.1. Lineage (GTDB taxonomy): Bacteria > Chloroflexota > Dormibacteria > Aeolococcales > Aeolococcaceae > JAJZNI01. The sequence goes on from DASPQV010000038.1 coordinate 25,242, forward strand.
ACCTTGTCGAGGTGGACGCCAGGCGGCGTGCGACGGTCGCCGCAGGGCGATCGCCGATCCACGAACCGGGGCTCGACGAGCTCCTCGCCGAGGTGGTCGCGAATGGCCGGCTGACCACTGCCGAGACCATGAGGGAGGGGGTTGCCGGGGCCGGGATCGTGATCGTGGCGGTGGGCACCCCACCGACCCCGGGCGGCGAGGCGGATCTGTCCCAGGTCCGCGGCGCGGTCGACGAGGCCGTTCGCCATGCCGGGCCCGGCACCGTCATCGCCATCAAGAGCACCGTCCCTCCGGGGACCACCCGCAGCCTCGCCCGGAGCGCGGGGCGCGCCGACATCTCCTTCGTCATGTTCCCCGAGTTCCTTCGCGAGGGCGCGGCGCTCCATGACATGCACCATCCCAGCCGGGTGGTGGTGGGGGGCGATGACCCGCAGGCGGTGAGCCGGATCGCGGCCCTGTTCGGCGCCATCGACACCTCCGTCGTGCTCTGTGACAGCGTCAGCGCCGAGCTGATCAAGTACGGCTCCAACGCCTTCCTGGCGACCAAGATCAGCTTCATCAACGAGATGGCCCAGCTCTGCGAGCTGACCGGCGCCGACATCACCAAGGTCGCCGACGGCATGGGGCTGGATCCCCGGATCGGCAGGAGCTTCCTCAGCGCCGGCCTGGGCTGGGGTGGATCCTGTTTCCCCAAGGACGTGCGGGCTCTGGAGACCTCGGCGGGGTACCACGGTCAGAGCTTCTGGCTGCTCAAGGCCGCCATCGAGGTGAACAGCCAGCAGCGCTCGCGTTTCGTGGGCAAGCTTCGCCATGGTCTGGGAGGCAGCCTCGAGGGCCGGCGGGTGACCGTTCTCGGCCTCGCCTTCAAGCCCTTCACGGATGACCTCCGCCAGGCGCCGTCGCTGGAGGTGATCCGGCACCTCGAGGATCTCGGAGCGGAGGTGACCGCCACCGACCCCGTCGCCCTCAGCGGCGCCGAGGCTGTCCTGCCCCGGACACGGCTGGTCGCCGACCCCTATGAGGCGCTCGCCGGCGCGGACGCGGCCGGGCTGGTCACCGACTGGCCGGAGTACCGCGAGCTGGATTGGGCTCGGGCGCTGGCGTCGATGCGGGGCCGGCTGGTGGTGGACGGCCGCAACTGGCTCGACGGCGAGGCGATAGCCCGCCAGGGCGGGATCTACGTCTGCATGGGGCGCGCCCCGGTCGCCGAGGCTCCCCCCGCCACCGTGGTCCCCTCGCTGCCCCTCGGCTAGCCGGCGCTGGCGGGCCCGCCCCCGCCGGGCCGTCCCTCGCCCGTCGCCCCCCGCCCGGGCCGGCGAGCCGGTCGACCCCCGCCGGGCCGCCCCTCGCCGGTCGACCTCCCGCCCGGCGGCCCCGGCCGCTGCCCCAGACTCGCCTGATTGGACCGGTCGCGGCCGGCTGGGCCTGTCTCCGCCCATGCCGGCCACCGCGCGGGGTGGGAGAATCCGACCGAAGGATGTTGGCGCGGTTCCGTCCCAGCCCCACGCTGATGCGGCTGCTCACCCCGGGCCTCCACGTCAAGCGGTGGCTGCTGCTCCTGATGGTGGGCATCGTGATGATCGCCTTGGCGGTCGGCTACGCCCTGCGCGACGTCTACTCGGCCAACTTCCACTTCCCGTCCTTCGTCCAGGACATCACCCTCCAGTTCCTCCCCCGCTGGACCCGCGCCGTGCTCTTCCTCGGGGTCGGCATCGTGATCATCGGGTTCAGCTTCTACTTCCTGGGCAAGTCGGTCCTCGGCCCGTTCCTCACCCGGGGCGAGAAGGGCCTGATCCAGCAGCTCTACGCCTTCCGCCAGCTGGCCAAGGGCCCCCGGGTGGTCGCCATCGGCGGCGGCACCGGCCTCTCGACGCTGCTCCGCGGCCTCAAGAAGTACACCGGCAATATCTCCGCGATCGTGACCGTGGCCGACGACGGCGGCTCCAGCGGCAGGCTGCGAAGCGAGTTCCGGGTGCTTCCCCCCGGTGACTTCCGGCAGTGCCTGACCGCCCTGGCCGAGACCGAGCCGCTCATGACCGAGCTCTTCCAGCACCGCTTCAGCGGGGATGGTGCGCTGGGCGGCCACTCCTTCGGGAACCTCTTCATCATGGCGATGGCGGAGATCACCGGGGACTTCGAGCACGCCATCCGGGAATCCGGGCGGGTCCTCGCCGTCCGGGGCGCCATCGTCCCCAGCACGCTCACCGACGTCGTGCTCTGTGCCAATGCCGGCTCCGAGCTGCGCGTCGGCGAGTCGAAGGTCCCGATCGGCGACGGCCGGATCGACCGGGTGTTCCTGGAGCCCTCGGCGCCGCCGATCAACCCGGAGGCCGAGAACGCCGTGCTCGAGGCCGAGATCGTGATCGTGGGGCCTGGCTCCCTGTACACCTCCATCCTGCCCAACCTGCTGGTCGACGGCATGGTGGAGGCGCTCCGGGCCAGCCCGGCGGTCAAGGTGTACGTCTGCAACGTGGCCGGGCAGGTGGGCGAGACCATGGGCTTCACGGTCTCCGAGCACCTCGAGGCGATCCGCGCCCACGTCGGCGGCGACCTCTTCGACTACGTGATCGTGAACAGCAACCTCACCCCGCCGCTCCCGGCTTCGGCTCGGCGGATCGGCATCAACCGGGTGGTCTTCGATCGCCAGCGAGCCCAGCAGCACCCCGTCCACTACATCCTCGCCGACGTGGTGAGCACCTCGATCAGCTCGCACCACGACTCGGACAAGCTGGCCCGGGTGGTGATGAAGCGGGTCTGGCGCTGAGCTTCCCGGGCGCCGGCTGATCCGCCCCCACTGCAACAGGGTGTCCGGCGCCGTTCAGCGGGCCGGGTTGTCAGCCGGCGGGGGCGTGAGCCAGGAGGTCGTCGCCGAGCACGGCGTCGAGCTCGAGCGCTGGCAGAGCTCGGGCAAACAGGAAGCCCTGGGCCTGGTCGCAGCCGAGGTGCCGGACCAGGGCCGCCTGGGCGGGCGTCTCGACCCCCTGGGCCACGACGACCAGCCCCAGCTCATGGCAGACCCGGATGACTGCGTTGGCGACGATCCGGTCATTGGGTCCCGACTCCAGGGCGGTGAGGAAGCCCCGGTCGATCTTGACCTCGTCCAGCCGGAAGTCCTTCAGGCAGGAGATGGAGAGATGCCCGGACCCGAAGTTGTCGATGGCGATCCGGCAGCCCAGCTCCCGGAGAGCCTGGAACCGCTCACCGGCAACGGGGAGGCTGCCCATCAGCAGGGTCTCGCTGATCTCCAACGTCAGAGCCCGCGGCGGAAGCTCATAGTCCGCCAGTGTCTGGGCGACGTCGGCCGCGAAGCGTTCGCCATGGAGCTCGCGAGCGGACACGTTGACGTGCACCCCCAGCGGTGGTGAGGTCGGCCGTCGAAGCTGCAGCTGGGCGAGGTCGCGGCAGGCTCGGCGCAGCACCCAGGCGCCGATCCCCACGATCTGGCCCGTCTCCTCCGCAACCGCCAGGAATTCCCGAGGAGCGACCACGCCCCTGCCCGGGTGCGCCCACCGGACCAGGGCCTCGAACTGGCCCGCCACCCCGGTGGTCAGGTCGATGATCGGCTGGTACTCGAGCCGCAGCTGGTCCCGGGCGACCGCCGAGCCAAGGTCGAGACGGAGAGCCTGGCGGGTCAGGAGCGCCCTGTGCAGGTCGGTGCTGAAAGTGACCACGGGGTCCAGGCCCCCGCTCGCCTTCGCCTCGTACATCGCGACATCGGCACGGCGGAGGAGCTCATCGGCGTCGATCGGCCCGCCCCGCGCCTCGCAGATCCCGATGCTCGAGTGCACGGACACCGTCTTGCCTTCGATGGTGGACGGCCGGCTGATGGCGGCGGCGATTCTCTGGGCGGCCCGACGGCTGCTGTCCGGGCTGGGAATCTCCTCGAGGATCACCGCAAACTCATCGCCACCGAGCCGCGCCACGGTGTCGCCGCCCCGGATGGTGCGGGCGAGCCGCCTGCCCACACCCCGCAGCACCGCGTCTCCAGCCGCATGCCCCATGTTGTCGTTGATCGCCTTGAAACTGTTGAGGTCTAGGCAGAGCACAGCGAAGGGGAGGTCCTGCCGGGTGTGCCGCTCGATGGTGTTGGCCAGCCGGTCGCTGAAGAGAGTGCGGTTGGCGACCCCGGTGAGGGGGTCGTGAAGTGCCCGGTGGGTCAGCTGGGCGGCCATCGCGGCCTCCGCCGAGATGTCGCTGACGTTGATGACGATGCCGGCCACGTCGCGGTCTCGGGTCAGGTCGGTCAGGGTCACTCGAAGAGTGCGCCGTCCCACGTGAGGGCGGCGCCTGGGGTCAGCTGCCGGCGAGCCCGCTTCGGGGGAACGTCCGCGGTCAGCCGGCCGGTCCTGCGAGGGGGTGCGGTCGAGACGGACGGTCACCGTCGCCGGTGAGCCGGGGGCCGCCGCGGCCTGCTGCCGGCCAGCGTGCAGAGTCGCCAGGGTGGCCTCGTCGAGGCTGCCGAGGAGCTCGGCGAACCCGTCGGCCCCGCGTACCCCCAGCAGCCGGCCAGCCGATGACGAGGTGTACAGGAGCTTCCCGTGCGGGTCGGTCACCAGGACGGCGTCGGAGGAGGATTGGAAGAGGGCACGGAACCACCGCTCCTGCCTGGCGACAGCACGAGCCCATCGCCGGTTCTGGAGGACGGCCAGCAGCTGGACGGTCAGCACCAGGGCAACGACGGTGACTGCGAGCACGAGCAGCACCGGGTCCAGGCCCCGACCCGAGAGCATGGCGTCGGCGGCGGCCGCGATCGCTCCGCCGAAGCCGATGTAGGGAATGATCAGCATCAGGCCGCTGCGTACCCGGGTATCGATCGGCTGCGCCGCCGCCGCCGTCGTCCAGGGCCATGCCGGGGCGCAGGCGATCAGCGCATAGCCGAGCAGCCATCCGCTGTCCAGGCAGTTGGTGATCCCGTAGGCGCCCTTCAGGGTCAGGTAGGTGAACGTGCTGTCGGAGACCAGGTTGGTCGCGAAGCCCAGGCCGAGCAGGACTACGCTCCCCGGCACCGACCGCACCCAGCGAGACAGGGCGAAGGCGATGAGGCTCAGCAGCAGCACATCGCTGAAGGGATAGGTGACGTCGAGGACCTTGCCGAGCAGGTCGAGCCCGCTGCCGACGATGAGGGGCCGGAGGATGAACGACCAGCTCACGATCAGCAGCGAGAACCCCAGCACCAGGCCCTGCAGCGCATCGATGACCAGGGTCTTGGAATGCTTCTCCCGCCAGCTCAGCACCGCGGCGACCGCGAAGGGGATGCTGCCCAGGAAGCCGACGTCGGCGAGCGAGGGGAAGGGGACCGCCTGGCCGAGCACGGCCTCCAGGACAAACCAGATGGTGTTGCCGGCCGCGAAGCAGGCGCACGAGGCGGCGACCAGCGCCCACGTCCAGCGCCGGCGGTCGCGGGCCCGGCGGGCGGCGTTCATGGTGGTCACCGCCGCGATCCCGGGAAGGACGAACTGGAGCAGATCGTCGCCGAAGTTGGTGAGATGCTGCCCTCCCCAGTTGAAGCCGAACCACAGCCCGGCCAGGATGCTGAAGCCCACCGCCGCGCCGAGGCGTAGGTACGGTCGTCCCGCCCCGAGGGCTCTCGCCACCATACCCACGAGGCTAGGGATGGGTGGTCAATTCTCGATGGCCTGGCGGTCGCGGCCCTGGGCGGCCGTGTGACGGATCTTCCGCATGCCGATGTAGCCATCCCCCCTAGTCGGGGGTCAGCGTTTTCTTAGTACAGGAGGTCGTGGCGGAGCCGCCACCTGACCCTTCGGACCACCGGCTCAGCGAGGCGCTTCCAGAGTCCGTAGCGGCGGGGATCCAGGACCAGGTCCCACGTCCCCACGAACTCGCGGACCTCGGAGGAGAAGCCGGTCTTGAACTGCCAGAGCCCAGCCGACGGATGCCCCGGCTGGCGCAGCTCCTCGGGACGGGGAACCGCGAAGAGGTCGTAGCTCCGGATCCCGCGTCCCCGGAGCCAGCGCATCACCTCCCACTGGAGGAGATGCGGGGCCATCAGCTCCCGGTGGCGTCCGGACGATCCACCGTCCTTGTACCAGGCCTTCTCTCCCAGCCAGGTCACGTAGGCGCCGGCGAGGACCTCGTCCCCCAGCCTGGCCATGAACAGCGCGCCCTGGTGGTTGGCCTCGAAGAGCCGCCAGTAGGCCGAGTAGTAGGCGAGGGTGCGGAGCGGGAAGTCGGCGCGGCCGAAGGCGTTCGCCATGAGCCGGTGCATCGCCCTGATGTTCGGCTGGTCGCAGGGCACCGCGGAGACGGTGACCCCCCGCCGGGCCGCGAGCCGCAGGTTGTAGCGCGTCTTCGGCTTGAAGGAGGCGAGGATCTCCGGCTCCGGAGGGCTGAGGTCCACGACCACCGTTGCCCGGGCCAGCTGGACGTCCTCGCTCTTGCGGAGTCCGAGAGCGGCCAGCGCCGCCCGGCTCTGGTCGCAGTCCGGGAGCTCCGGCTCCACCTCGACGCAGAAGGCCCCGGCGAACGCGTCGCGATCGGCCAGCAGGGAGCCCAACCGGGCGGCCGTCGAGACCCCCGGCCCTTTGGGGGCGTACCACAGCCACCCGAGACCGGGGACGGGGCGGCGGAGGAAGAGGGTGGCGATCTGCCCGCCGTCGCTCCCCGAGATCAGGTAGGCGGGCCGCCACCCCCATTGGCGCTTGAGCTCCCCCCAGGACCGGGTCTGCAGGGTGTGGCCGCCATCGGGATTGGCCCGCACCAGCTCGTCCCAGCCCTCGATCTCGGCTGGGCTGGCCAGCCTCACCTGGGTGTCCCCGCGCCGGCACCCCCCGGCCGCAGGGGATCCGGGACCTCACGCCCAGCCCGCCTCACCGGCCCTTCCTCATGCCGCCTCACCACTCGGATGCCGGCGGCCCCGCGCCTCGCGGGCAAGCCGGTAGGCACGGTAGCGAAGTGGTCGGAGCGGAAGGTCATAGGTTCCCGGCCGCGTCACCATCCGTCCACCGAAGCTGCGCTTGAAACGGCTCAAGCCAGCCCACGGGTGATCTGCCCCGTCGTCGGGAGTGACCCCCCAGAAGTCGAAGGTGGTGCGCCCCTCGGCCCGGCAGTCCTGGACGATCCGCCAGGCGAGCGGCGCCGCGGCGACGATCCGCCGCGACAGCTCGGGGTCGTCGGCGGCGTGGCCGTAGTAGCCGGTTGTGGGGGTTTCGAAGGCGATCACCGCGGCCACGCTCTGGCCTTCCACGTCCGCCAGGTACAGCGAGGCCGCCTCGCGCTCGAAGAGCACCGCGCACATGACCCGGTAGTAGGCGTCGGCATGGGGGTGGAAACCGGTGCGTTCTCCGGTCTTGTGGATCAATTCGAGGAACGTCTCCGCCTCCTGCGCCGCCCGGGTGCGGCGGGTGGTGATCCCCTTCTTGGCCGCGGTGTTGATGCTGCGGCGGCGGCCCGAGAGCATCTCGCCGCGCAGCTCCTCGTCGGGGCGGCGAAGGTCGATGACCAGGGTGTGGCGGGGTTGCACCGGCCGGACCCGGCGGGCCCCCAGCCCGGTGAGAACCGTCTCGATCTGGCGGTCCTCCGGTTCCACCAGCAGGTCCGGCTCCACCCGCACGAAATCCGCCTTCAACTCCCTTCCGGCCGCGTGGATCGCGGCGACCGCGTCGCGGAGCCGGGCCCGGTCCGCCACCGCGGGCCCATACGGTGCATACAGCCAGCGCAGGCCTCGGCCGCTGTGCACCACCGCCGAGAGGCGCCAGCCGTCGCCCTGCTGGTGGATCACCTGGTCGCCGAGCGCCTGCTGCACCGCCATCCAAGCCCCGCTCTGCATGAAATGGCCCCCGGATTCGAAGAGACCGCGATCCCATTCCGCGTCAGGCAGACCGAAGGTGACGCAGGGCACCCGCCCACCCTACCACGGACTCGCAAAACCCGTTGCGGCTGCTTACAATTCGGCCGTTGCTGCTGGCTAGGTTGACGGAGAACTGGCATGGCAGAGGTAGTGACCCGCGACTCCCTGGCTGCGAAGTGGAAGGTGAAAGTCGAGGAGGAGGAAGGCGGAACGTACGCGATGACGCGTGCTCGCGATGACGTCCGCTGGTTCTTCGACGAGATTTCCACAGCCCTGGCCAAGGGAGACGAGGTACGCATCCACGGTTTCGGTAACTTCCGCATCCAGCAGAGAGCCGCACGGATGGGCCGCAATCCCCGCACCGGCGAGGAGGTGCGTGTCCCAGCTCGCAAGGTGGTCCGCTTCGCGCCGTCCACCAGTCTCTCGGCTTCGCTGAAGTCAGCGGGCGGGCGCGGCAAGCGCTGACCGTCAGACCGTGATGGTGGGGGCCCGGACTCGGCACGCCGCGAGCCGGGCCCCCCGGCGGCGCCCAGGCCCCGGGATCCCCGCGGAGCCTGCCTCGTGGGGTGGAGAAGCGGGGTCCCCGCGAAGCCTGCTTCGTGGGGTGAGCTCCCGTCCGCGGACCCCTAGGATCATGTAGCGTGCCCCGCCGCGAGCGTCTTTTTCGGCGTCGTCGCCGCATCCTGCCGATCGTCTTCTCGCTGGTTGCGGGTCTGATCGTCGGCACCGGCACCTATGCCGGCTGGAAGCTGATCCGAACCCCGCCGCCGCCGCGCGTCACCCTGGAGGTGCCGCCGACGCTCGTGGTCGATCCCGGCAGCCCTCCCGCGATCCCACTGCCCGCGCAGGGCAGCTTCGACCTGGTATCGACGGACGGTGGCCAGCTGGCCAGCCTGGCGCCGAGCGCGCAGGCCCCGATCGGCTCGATCGTGAAGGTCATGGACGCGCTGGTGGCGCTCCAGAAGATGCCGCTCACGGCCGGCGCGGACGGCCCCTCATACACCATCCAGGCGTCGGACGTCTCCGACTACTACCGGGTCGCGGCCGAGGGTGGATCTCGCCTCCTGGTCGAGGTGGGCGAGAAGTTCACCGAACGTCAGATGCTGCTCGCCCTGCTCCTGCCCTCCGCTGACAACCTCGCCGACACGCTGGGCGTCTGGGTGGCAGGCTCGGATGCCGCCTTCGTCGCCCAGCTCAACACCCAGGCGGCGGCGCTGGGGATGGGCCAGACGCACTTCGCCGACGACAGCGGCATCAGCCCACAGACTGTCTCCAGTGCCCAGGACCTGGTCGAGCTCGGCCAGGCCGCCATGGCGGATCCGACCCTGGCCAGCCTCGTGGCCACCCAGGCGGCGGTGATGCCGGATGGCAAGAAGGTCCAGAACCTGGACACCAACCTCGGCACGGTTCCCGGCTGGCTGGGCATCAAGACCGGCTCGACGACCCAGGCCGGAGGCTGCCTGCTCTTCGCCGCCCACCACCCGGCACCGGTCGGGAGCCCGGAGGTTCAGCTGGTGGGCGCCATCCTCGGCCAGCAGCTGAGCGGGGCCAACGATGGCCTTGGCCCGACCCTGCAAGCGGCCGCCGCCTCGGTCGACGCCGCCTTCGCCGCCTACGACACCGTGGACCTGAGCCGTGTGGCGCCTCCCGCCCTGCCCGGCAGCGTCAGCTCCGCCTGGGGTTCCCGGGCCGGGCTGCTGGCGACCTGGGCGGGGGGTCCGGCGCCGGTGGTGGTCCGCAAGGGCACGGCGCTCAGCCTCTCGAGCAGCGTGCTCGCCCACCTTCCCAACCCCGTCACGGGTGGCAGCGTGGTCGGCCACGTGACGGGCCGGCTGGCGGGGACGACCGTGGGCACCTGGATAGTGACCGCCACCGGCGACCTGGGTCAGCCCGGCTGGCAGTGGCTGCTCACCCACTGAGGCTGACGGAGCGAGGCCCGGAGCCGCAAGGCTCCAGGTCCGAGCGGAGGATGCCGCAGTACCGGCACGTGTACTGAGGTGTCGCCTGGCAGGCCACGCGCCGGGGCACCCCTGACCGGAGGCTGGCGGGGTTGAGGCCGGCTCAGGTCAGCGTGGCGGCGCGGGAGCCACCTGCTGCGGGGTGACGGTCGCGGGCTCGGGAAGGCGCTCGATCTGAGTCACCACCCAGCCGCGGTGTGCCACCAGCCAGCCGTCGTGGAAGGCCATGGTGTGCTGGAAGTCGGTCCGGGAGCTGTCCACGGCGGGGTCGCGCTCGAAACGCCAGCGCTCCGACCAGCGCCGGACCAGGGCGTCGCCGGACACGATGGCGGTGGTGGCGTCGTCCCGCTCCAGCTCCTCCCCCTCGAGGGTGAGGCGCACGTCGAGCACCTCCCGGCCGTTGATCACCGCCGCGCCGATGATGGTGGCGTCCTCGACCTCCAGACCGGGGAGGAGATGATGGCGGTGGGCGGCCACGTCGCCGCTCACCTCCTGCTGGAGCTCCGCCTCCATGGTGGGGCTGAGGAGGGCGTCCGCCTCTCCGACCCTCTCGGTGCTGCGGGCCTCGCGGACCCGGTTGAAGGTCTCGCGCGCGATGGTCCGGAAGGCGGTGTCATCGAACTGAGGGTCCACCGCCCGGACGGCGGCGAGGTCGACGCCGGCCATCTCCGCGGGAGGCTGCTGCTGGAAGGCTTCGCCGATCTGCTGCAGCATCTGCTGGTCCCGGCGCGCCTCCTCGCCCAGGTCCTCGGCGATCTGCTCCATCTCACGCGACACGGTTCCGCCGAAGGGGACCAGGCGAGCTGCGTCACGTCCCAGCCGGCTTCGCTCCAGATCGTCGCCCCAGCGTTCGAGGACGCCCTCCTGAGCGTCGGTTTGGTCCGCCATCTGCGTCTCCTCCAAGCCGCGCGTCGGGCGCGGCGAGGCCGAGCATAGGGTCGGCGGCGCGATTCGCCTCCGATGCGTCAGCGATCTGCGACAGAGCCGCGGCGCTCAGGGCGGACCGGACCTGACCGCCCGCGGTCCTGGCGGCGGTCGCTACCAGGCCGCGTCGGTGCGCTCGGCGGCGTCGCGCAGCGCCTGGACGGCGGCCGCCGTCTGGCCGGCCAGGTCAGCGGCCACCCGGATGGTCTCGAGACGGTCCCTGGCGACCACCATCTCGATCTCGTGGAGGCCGAGATGGGGACGGACCGCCGGCTGGGCCCCGTAGGTACGGAGCTGGGTCAGCCACTTCTGGCGCAGGGCGCGGGGCGAGGTCTCCCCAGCCTTGACGCGGAGGCCGGTGCCGCCCGGGCCCGGCGCCAGCCGGAAGCGCATGGCCATCCGTCCCGCCTTCGCGCACGCCTCGCAGCGACCGTAGCGCTCATCCGGAATCTCGGGGCGTTTCTGGCAGACGCGGCACACGACGGATTGAGGCTACCCCAGGTCGCCCAGGGCTCGTGTCCGGGGCCGCCCGGGTCTCGCGGCCCGGCCACCTTGGGGCTGTCGTCGTGCGTTGACGAACAAACTTGCAGGTGGCTAGCATGGCCACATGAACGTCGAGGTCCGTGCCACTGGTCTCCGCTCCCTCAGGGAGAAGCACAAGCTCACCCAGCGCGAGCTGGCCCGTCGCCTGGGCGTGACCCAGAACTACATCCCGGCGCTCGAGGGCGGGCACCGCAATCCCGGTCCCAAGCTCCGCCAGCAGCTGATGCAGCTCTTCCAGTGCGGTTTCGAGGATCTTTTCCAGGTCGTGATGGTCAACCCGGTCGACCAGCATGAGACCCTCATGCGGCCGGTCGAGGAAGTCCCCCGGGCCAAGGCCAGCTGACCCGGCGGTCCACAGCCCCCACTCTCCCTCCGCCTAGAATCGGGCGGTGGCATTGGTGGCCGTCGGCCGGGATGTGCTGCGCCTGGAGGGCATGCGCTTCTTCGGCCATCACGGCTGCCTGGCCGAGGAGCAGCTGACCGGCGTCCATCTCGACGTCGACGTGGAGATCCGCACCGACACCCGGGCGGCCGCCGCCTCGGACCGGGTCGAGGACACCGTCGACTACGCGCGCCTCGTCGAGATCTGCCGCCGCGTCGTCGAGAACGAGCGCCACCACCTGGTGGAGACGGTCGCCGAGAGGCTCGCCGAGACGCTGCTCGACGAACCCCGGGCGGCCTCGGTGCGGGTCCGCGTGGCCAAGCGCCCCCCTCTGGCCGCGGCGGTGGATCGCTTCAGCGTCACCGTCGAGCGGCAGCGGCGATGAGGCCAATGATGGCGAGCGATCTGACGCGGGTGACCCCGACAGGACACCCGCCGGACCCTGAGCCAGACCCGGGGTTCTGTGGGGGCGGAGTCCCCGCATGGGGTCTGCGGGGGTGGAGCCCCTGCCTGCCGTGAGCGCGACGATCATCGACGGCAAGGCGATCGCCCAGGCGATCCGCGACGAGATCGCCGCCGAGGTGACCGCCATGGCCGAGACCGGGATCCCCGCCCCCCATCTCGGCGTCGTCCTCTGCGGTGACCACCCCTCCAGCGCCACCTACGTTCGCAACAAGAGGCGGGCGGCGGAGCGCGCCGGGATCCGCTTCACCCTCCACACCCCGGCAGGGACCGCGTGCACCGCCGACATCCTGGATCTCTGCGCCTCGCTGGCCGCGGATCCGGACATCGACGCCATCCTGGTCCAGCTCCCGCTGCCTCCCCAGGTCGACACCCCGGCCGTCATCGAGGCGGTGCCGGCGGCGAAGGACGCCGACGGCTTTCACCCGGTCAACCTCGGCCGGCTCGCCGCCGGCATCACCCCGCCGGTGCTTCCGGGCACGCCCAGGGGCTGCATGGAGCTGCTGAGCCGGGCGGGCGTCCCGGTGGCCGGCAGCCGAGCGGTGGTGGTGGGGAGGAGCGTCATCGTGGGGCGCCCATTGGCACTGCTCCTGATCAACGCCGACGCCACGGTCACCGTCTGCCACTCGCGGACCCGGGACCTGGCCGCGGTCTGCCGCGAGGCCGACATCCTGGTTGCCGCCACCGGCCGTCCCCGGATGATCACGGGCGAGTACGTCAAACCGGGAGCCGCGGTCATCGACGTGGGCACCACCAGCGTCGAAGGCCACCTGGAGGGCGACGTGGACCGCGCATCCGTCGAGCCCGTGGCCGGCTGGCTCACCCCGGTGCCGGGCGGGGTGGGGCCGATGACCATCGCCATGCTGCTCCGCAACGTGGTGGCGCTGGCCCGGAGCCGGCGGCCCCCCGTGCCTGTCGCCTGAGCTATGCCCGAGATCAGCATCCGTTGGTCGGAGCACGAGGCTCGCAAGCCCTACGCCCGCCCCTTCATGGTGGCCTTCCACGACGACGCCGGAGAATGGCTTGGCGCGGTGGCCCTGAGTGGCGCCGACCTTCTCTACTACCGGCAGTTCCAGGCGGCCGTCCTCGCGCTCTCGGGGGAGCTCTTCGCCGACGACGCCACGGAGACCGCGCCCGACCCCCAGCGTGCCTGGCTCGACCGGCTGGCCCCGCTCCTCCCCGGGATGGATGAGCTCCGGATGCGCCCGGTCTCCAGCTTCGACCATGACCGGGGACGGGTCTTCCACGTCGAGGCCGCGCGCCCGGGGACGGGGGAGCCGGCCCGCCTCGATGCTCCCGCCGTCCTCGAGTACCAGGAGTTGCAGGCGGCGCTGGCCCACCAGACCGGACGCCTCTATCGGAACCCGGAGATCGAGGCTGTCGCTGACCCGGCCGAGCGGCACCGCGCCTGGCTGAGCTTCCTCGCCAGCGCGCTGGCCCGGCCCGAGGAGGGGGAGGCGATGACGGTGACCTGGCCGTGGAGACCGGCTCCGGCACCCTGAGGCCGGCGTCGCAGGCCGGCGCTGCCGCGACCGCTGTGCCGTCTGCGAACGGCATCCTGGAGGAGGCCCTGCGCCGGCTCGAGGCTGCCGGCCGTTTCGGCATCGTCCCCGGCCTGGAGCGCACCCGCTGGCTCCTCGATCGCCTTGGGGCGCCGGAGGCGGGCCTTCGGGGCGTGCTGGTGGCCGGCACCAACGGCAAGGGCAGCGTCGCCGCCCTGGTGGAGTCGATGGCCAGGGCCGCGGGACGGCGCACCGCCCTGCTCAGCAAGCCCCACCTGGTCCGCTGGGGGGAGCGGATCACCCTCGACGGCGTGCCCCTCGACGACCTGGCCTTCGCCGAGCTGGCCCTCGAGGTCCTCGACGCCGCCGACCGGGCGCCGGCCGGGGAGCACCCGACCCAGTTCGAGATGCTCACCGCCATGGGCTTCCTGGCCTCCGCCCGGCACCGGGCGGAGACCGTGGTCTGCGAGGTCGGCATGGGGGGCGCCCGGGACAGCACCAACGTGGCCGACCTGGGGGGCTGCGTTGTCACCAACGTCTCGCTCGACCACCGCGAATGGCTGGGTGACACCGTGGAGGAGATCGCCGCCGAGAAGGCCGGGATCGCCAAACGGGGGGATTGGCTGCTCACCGCCGCCACCGGCATCGCCCGCAACGTCATCGCCGGAGTGGCGCGGGAGACCGGGGCCTCGCTGAAGGTGGTGGAGGCCGGACGCGACTGGCGGGGCAGGGTGCGCGGGCGCCGGGGCGTCGAGGTCGAGCTGCTCACCCTCCCCCGAAGCGTCCGGCGCCGCCCTCGGGGGGCTGCGATGCCCCCGGGTGACGAACCTGCCCTGCGCTGCCGGTCACCCCTGGGGGGCCGCTTCCAGGTCGAGAACCTCGCGGTCGCCGCCAACACGGCGGCCCACCTCGGGGTCCCCAGGACCGCGATCGCCGAGGGCGCCGCCGCGGTGCGCTGGCCGGGGAGGCTGCAATGGGTGGAGGGCACCCCGCCCGTGCTTCTCGACTCCGCCCACAACCCGGCGGCGATGGCGGCCCTCCGTCCCGAGGTCCGGCGGCTGGCTCGGCGGCGCCGGGTGGTGGCCGTCTTCGGGGCCATGGCCGACAAGCAGCTGGAGGAGATGCTGCCCCAGCTTCGGGCGATGGCGGACCAATTCGTCCTCACCAGCCTGGGCATCCCCCGCGCGGCGCCGGCGCCTGCCCTGGCCGCCATGCTGGGGACGGGCAAGGCGGTCGAGCCGGTGTCGGCAGCCATGGTCCGGGCGCGCCGCCTCGCCGGTGGTTCCGGGGTGGTGCTGGTGTGCGGCTCGCTCGCCCTGGTGGGAGCCGTGCTGGCTCAGCTCGAGGCGGCTGGTCAGTCTCCTGGCGAGGAGCCCTCCCCGCCGGTCAGGCCAGCCCGTTGATGCGAAGCAGGTTGACGATCGGCGCGACGACGCTGGCGATGGTGAGCAGCGTCGCCACCGCGAGCCGGAGCTGCCAGCGGATCCTGAGCGCGAGGATGAGGCCGGCGAGGACGGTTCCCCCGAACAGGAATCAGTTTGCCGCGTTCGCCGAGATGCACACAAGCAACGCGTGGTCACACGATGGTCGCAGGTGATAAACCGTCACGCGCGTCCATCGTGGCGAGCGGCGACCTGTGAAGAGCTGATCAGCCGCCCTGGGCGAGCCGCGCGAGATTGACAGCCGGAGCCACCAGGCTCAGTGCCGTGAACAGCGTGATCACCGCGAGGCGCAGCCTCCAGCGCAGGCGGAGAGCCAGGACCGTGACCACCACCACCGCGGCGACCAGCAGCTTCAGCGCCACCGCTCCCATCGGGTGGGCGTCGAGGATGCTGCCGAGAAGCGGGTTCTGCTCGGTGAAGCGGTGCGAGGACAGCGCGATGTAGGTGGTGATGCCATCGAGAAGCTGGGCCACGCAGAAGAGCCCGACCACGACGCGCACGTCCCACCAGGCGAGCGCGTTCCGCATCAGCAGGGCGCGCCCTCGCATCACGGCAGCCATGCCGCCCTCCCGGCCTCGTCACCGACGGGGCCGCCTCTATTCCCTATTGGGCAGTGTGTCTCATCTGAGGAGATGCACGCAAGCAATGCATGTGCGTGTGTCTGCGCGCGCCGCCAGCGCGTCCTGGCGCGCAAGCGTATGTGCGCGCATGCCGGTCTTTCAGCTCCGCGATTGCCATCGAGCCCGGACCGCTGGCCTCTCCGTCAGCGGTCACCCGGGAGGTGCTTCAGGGACGAGCGCCGCTCAGAACCGCGTCCAGCTTGCCCTTCAAGGACGACTTCGGCTGGTAGCCGACGATGCGCTCCACCGCGCGGCCACCCTGGAAGACCATCAAGGTCGGAATGCTCATCACGCCGAACCTCCCGGGGGTGACCGGGTTGGCGTCGACGTCGAGCTTCCCGACCTTTATCCGGCCCTCGTACTCGGTGGCCAGGTCCTCGACGATCGGAGCAATCATCTTGCAGGGTGAGCACCAGGCAGCCCAGAAATCGATGAGCACGGGGGACGCGGATTCGAGGACCTCCGCCTGGAAGCTCGTGTCCGTGATCGTCAGCGGATGCGCCATCGAGGTCTCCTGTTGCGGCCGGTTCTCGCCCCGTCCGGAACCATGCTACCAGCGCCGGCAGCGGGCCCATCCCCGGCTGGGGCCGATCTCACGCGCTCCGGCTCTGCTTGGCGGCCGCGGTCCTGGAGGAGCCGTTGCTCGACGAGCCGTCCGAAGCGCCCTTCGCCGTCGAGCCGCTCGAGGCCGCAGCACCGGACGCCGGCCCGTGGGTGCTCTCGCTGGCCCGGCCGTCCTCCGGCTTGGGGGCGGGCCGGTAGTCGGTCTTGTGGAAGCCGCTCCCCTTGAAGACGATGCCCGCCGGGTAGAAGAGGCGCCGGGCGGCGGCTCCGCACCTCGGGCATTCCGCCCGAGCCTGGTCGGTCATCCGCTGCAAGACCTCGAACTCGGTCTCACAGCTGGGGCAGCGGTATCCGTAGATCGGCACGTGTCAGACTCGGCTCAGAGGCTCCATCAGAGCGATACCTCGGGGTGGCTCAGCTCAAACCCGAGGCGCGCGTCAATTCTCCCAGGGATGGGGGAGGACGCGGAGCCCGGAGGCGTCGAGGCGGTGCGAGGGCAGCTCGCCGACCGCGATGCGGCGGGCCATCTCGGTGCCCGGGACGTCGACCTGGGCGCGACGGCGCTCCTCACGCAGGAGCCGGCGCACCGCGATGGCCACGATCTCGCTCCGCGACAGCGGTGACACCTGGGTGTGCTGGTTCAGCTCCTCGACGAGGTCGTCATCGAGGTAGAAGTTGACCCGTCGACCCATGCCGGCATCGTAGCGCCCCGGACCTCGCCGGGCGCGGGCGAAGGCGTCCGGGGTAACCGTCGCCGCGCCGGCTGCATCAGACCGCCGAGCCGTGACCTGGCTCCCTGGCTCGCTCAGACCGCCGAGCTGTCACCGGCATCTCCCGGCGGGTGGCTCCAGCCCAGCGAACGCAGCGCCGCCTCGTCCAGCTCGGTCAGCGAGGAGAGCACCAGGTCCGCGTTCTGGTAGCGCGGGTCGGTGGCCAGCAGCCGGTCGGGGACGGCGATGCAGCGCATCCCCGCAGCCTTGGCTGCCAGCACGCCATTGGGGGAGTCTTCGACCGCCAGGCACAGGGCCGGCTCGAGCCCGAGCCGCCGGGCGCAGGTGAGGAAGATGTCGGGGGCGGGCTTGCCCCGCCGTTCGTCGGATGCCGAGCAGCGCACCTCGATCCAATCCAGGCCGAGGCGGCCGCACACCGCGTCGATGAGCCGGGGCGGCGACGACGACGCGATGCCGAGCCGCAGGCCCAGACGGCGGAGGAGCGCGGCGGCCCCGATGGCGCCACGGGCCGGCTCCCCCTCGGTGCTCACCCAGGTGACCATGCGGTCGACGACCCGGCCGGCGACCGCGGCATCGTCGGGTTCCCCTGACTCCGCGCCGGGCCACGGCCGCCGCCGCCGCCAGTGGGCCACCACCGCGACGATGGGGCGCCCCATGGTGCTGAGCATCTCGGCCTCGCTGAGCTGGGTTCCCAGCTCGGCAAAGACGTCGTGCTCCGCCGCCCGCCAGACCGGCTCGGTGTCGATGAGCAGGCCGTCCATGTCGAGGATGACGCCGGCGACGGCACCCGTCGTGGCCGCCGGTCCGGGCTGGCCTGCCGGGGCAGGCGCGCGGGGCTGGGCACCGGCCTCCGGCGCCTCTGCCCGCCGGTCACCGGCGGGCGCCTGCGGCAGCCGAGGGGCTTCGGGCGCGTCGGGCCGGCTGGTCGCTTCCCGCGCCTCCCGCTGGCGGCTCACGCTCCGCCGATGGGGTGCCCGCGCTGCCAGCCGTGCCAGCGGTCGACCCGGATGATGGCGGTCCAGCTGCGCCGCTCCCGATCCCGGTAGCGCTGGCCCGTGTAGCGCCGGGACAGCCCGTCGATGTCCGCCAGCTCCGGATCGGCGCGTATCTCGATGACCCGCCCGACCAGGGAGACGTGCCGGTACCAGCTGTCCCGGTCCAGGACGGTGAGCGCGACCCTGGGGTCCTGGCGCATGTGGGGCAGGCGGCGCCGGCTCTCGTCCATGTTGACCAGCACCGTCCCGTCCTCCAGCCAGTCGTACCAGGTGGCGGCGGTGTGGAGCTCGCCGGCCGGGGAGAGGGTCGCGATCACGCAGGGGTTGGGCTGGCGGAGGAAATCCTGGAGGTCGTCGGGAATGGGAAGTGTCGGCATGGCCCACCAGCCTATCGCGGGCGGGAACGCCGCCGCCGCCCTGCCGGGTCTCTCCTGTGCGGCGGGAACGCGCTCACCCGCAGGCGCCGCCCGCCCGGCCCCTCCTGTGAGGTGGGAAGGCGCTGACCCGCCCGCGCCGGCCCGCCGGCTCCCTCAGTCCGCGGTCCGGCGGCGGAACAGCGCCACCGCGAGCGGGACGCTGATCGCCAGCAGTGCGGCGGACCAGAGCAGCGCCGCCGCCACGGGGTGCTGCATCGGCCAGTCGGGGATCAACGCGGATGGATTCGGGTTGCCGAAGAGCTGGCGGCAGGCCGAGGCC
>DASPQV010000039.1:0-58402 GCA_035624785.1 Binatia bacterium
GTCGGCCCTGAAGCTGGGGGAGCAGCTGCCGGTTCCCACCGGCGCCGGCGGCCGGGCCCTCTACAAAGCCCTGAAGAGCGCGGTCAACGGAGGACCGATTGGCGACCAGCCCATCTCGGCCACGGTCAACGGGGTCAGCAAGCTCCTCTTCTCGGTGGTGGTGGACGGCGTCTCACCGCTCACCTATGGCCAATGGGTACTGGTGGTGGCCGCCCCCAAGACGGCTTTCGAGCCCAACGTCTCATACCTGAACACCGGCATCAACAAGGGCCTGACCAACATCTTCAAGGGCGCCATCCCCCTGGTGGCAATCCTGGTGCTGGTATGCATCCTGCTCGCCACCCTCCTCTCCCGGCTGATCACCGCCCCGGTGCGGGCCCTGACGGCCTCGGCGGAAAGGCTGGCCCAGGGTCACACCGACGAGCCGGTGCCGCCCCAGGGGCGCGACGAGGTCGGGGAGCTCGCCGCCTCCCTGGAGCGGATGCGCCGGGAGATCGTCGCCTCGCGTGAGGTCATCCTGGCCGCCAGCCGGGAGCTGGAGCAGAAGGTCGCCATCCGCACCGCCGAGCTGAGCGCCCGCAACGAGGAGCTGCTCGCCCTCAACGAGCTGGCCGGGTCGCTCACCCGCTCGCTCGACCCGGAGGCAATCCTGACCGGAGCCCTCGACGCGGTCCGAGCCGTCCTGCCGGTCACCGGGGGCCGTGGCTTCCTGGTCGACGGCGAGGGCCGGCTCACCGGGCACGGCCCAGCCAGCGTGGGGCCCGGGGCACCCCTGGAGGAGGTCGGGCTGGCCGCCTACACCGAGGACCGGCTGGTCACCCGTCCGGACGACAGCGGGACCCTCATCGGCCTGCCGCTCAGCACCGGGGCGGGCGCGCTGGGTGCGCTGGGCCTGCACACCTCGGCGGTCCCCGGTCCGGAGATGACCGCCTTGCTCATGGCAATCGGCAGCCAGGTCGGCCTGGCGCTGCGCACCGCCCGCCTCTCCCAGGAGGGCCGGGACATGGCGGTGCTCGAGGAGCGGGCCCGGCTGGCCCGCGAGATCCACGACACCCTGGCCCAGCAGCTCACCGGCATCGTGATCCAGCTGGAGGCCGCCCAGGCCCTGGTCAGCCGCGACCCCGAGCGCTCCCTTCCCGCCCTCACCGCAGCCCAGGAGCTGGCCCGGTCCGCACTCGCCGAGGCGCGGCGGTCGGTCTGGGATCTCCGGCCGGCCCCGCTCAGCTCCACCGGGCTGGTGGCGGCAGCCGAGGCCGAGGTGGATCGCTTCCGGCGCCGGACCGGGGTTCAGGCCCGGCTCAGGGCGGAGCACATGTCGCCCCCTCCGGCGCTGCGCCCCCAGGCCGAGGTGGCCCTGCTCCGGATCACCCAGCAGGCCCTGGCCAACATCGCCGCCCACAGCGGAGCGACCCGCGTCAACGTCCGGCTCCGCCACCTCGACGGCCATGTGGAGCTGACCGTGAAGGACAACGGCCATGGCTTCGACACCACCGCCCTTCCTGCGGGATCATTCGGCATCGTGGGCATGGCCGAGAGGGTCCGTCTGGCCGGGGGCAACTTCCAGGTCGAGAGCGCCCCGGGGCGGGGCACGACCGTCACCGCCACGCTGCCGGTGACCGAGGACCCCCGGCGAGCGCCTGAGCCGCCCAGCAGGACGGCGGTCCCGGCATGATCCGGGTGCTGGTCGCCGACGATCACCCCGTGGTCCTCCACGGCCTGTGCACCATGCTCGAGGTGGAGGACGACATCCGGGTGGTGGCCCGCGCCGCCGACGGTCTCGAGGCGGTGGATCGGGCCCGCGAGACCCACCCGGACATCATCCTCATGGACGTCCAGATGCCCAACCTG
Organism: Binatia bacterium; assembly: GCA_035624785.1. Lineage (GTDB taxonomy): Bacteria > Chloroflexota > Dormibacteria > Aeolococcales > Aeolococcaceae > JAJZNI01. The sequence goes on from DASPQV010000039.1 coordinate 1,849, forward strand.
GACGGCATCGAGGCGATGCGGCGGATCCGCGCTGACGATCCCGAGGCCAAGGTGATCGTGCTGACCACCTATCGCAACGAGGACTACATCTTCCCGTCGCTGCAGGCCGGAGCTCGCGGTTACCTGCTCAAGGATTCGACCAGGGAGGAGCTGGCCAGCGCCATCCGTGCCGTCGCCGCCGGGGAGTCACTGCTCGACCCCGCCCTGATGTCGATCTCCCGCCCCGAGTACAACCTCACCCACCGGGAGCTCGACGTCCTGCGCCTGATGGGCGAGCACTGCAACAACGCCCAGATCGCCAAGCGGCTCTTCGTCAGCGAGAACACGGTCAAGACCCACGTCAGCAACATCTTCGCGAAGCTGGGCTGCAGCGACCGCGCGGCCGCGGTCCTGATCGCTTGGAAGGCTCATCTGATCTGAGGCGGGGCGGTGGCCGGGCCAGAAGGGCACGCTCAGGCCGGGTGCGCGCCGCTCAACCGAGCTCACGGTGCATCCGGAACCCGGGGCGCCACGCGGTGGCCACCATGCCGACGTCTACGAAGCCGAGCGCCCGGTAGAAGCCGGCCGCCTGCGGGTTGGCGGTGACCTCCAGGCGTATGCAGCCGGCCGCCTCGGCGGCCCGGGTCATCTCCCCCACCAGGCGCCGGCCGATACCACGCCGCATCAGCTCCGGACGGACGAAGAGGTCCTCGACCTCCCAGCTCACGGCATCGATCAACGAGTGAGAGGCGAAGCCGACAACGGAGCCGGCGATCACGGCCACCTCGACCTGACCGCGGCTCACCAGCTCGACGGGGACCACGATGGCCTCGGGGTGGGCCTCCAGGAAAGGGCGATCTTGCTCCCAGACCATGGCGGCGGCGCGCAGCACCGCTTCGATGGCGTCGAGGTCGGGCGGAATGGCCGTCCGAATGTGCACCGCGAGTGGCCCGGGGCCCTCGCCGGCCACGGTCAGGACTGGCAGGCCAGCAGGCTGGCTCCGCTCCCCCAGCTCGCGGCCGTCCCCCCGGGCGATGGGGTGGCTGTCGAGCTGTCCGAGCCCACCGCCTGGGCGATCATCCCCGACAGCACCCTGGCGCCCTCGGGTCCCGGGTGGATCCCGTCGCCCGGCTCGCTGCCCCACGAGAAGTACTCGGGGTGGCCCTGGCTGGCGCCGAACCAATCCACCACCACAGCGTCCGGCACCGCCGCGGCGACCTGGTCGATCTCCTGGTTGATGACCGGAGGCCAGTCGGGATGGCCGGGGTCATTGCCGGCGTTGACCAGGACCACCCGATCGAAGCCGTATGCGCGGAGCGCCGCCGCGACCTGGCCCGGATCCCACCCCGGTCCGTTTGTCCCCAGCTCCACCACCAGCCGCGAAGCCAGCCTCCCCTGGGCCTGCAGCTGTCCCAGGAGTCCCGGCAGCTCACCCATCTGGCGGGAGACCTGGCCATCGATGTAGGCGTCGGGCAGGAGCCCATGAAGGTCGCCGGCGAGGTCGATCATGATCGAGTCCCCGACCACGGTCACCGCCAGCGGGCTGGGGGCGGGAGGGCTCGGCGGAGGTGGTGGCGAGGCGGTTGGCGTCGCCGCCGGGGTCGGGGGCGGCGGGGCAGCCGTCGGGGACGAGGTGCAGGGGAGGGTCACGGGCAGCTGGGTCGGCGAGGGAGAGGAAGGGGGGGCGGTGGCGGTCGGAGAGAAGATCACGCTCTGCGGCATCTCCGAGATCAGGCTGGCGGTGCGGGCGGCGGGGACCACGCCGGCGAGGCCGACCGCGGATGCCGCCAGGACCATGCCCGCGGCGGCGACCCCGGCGCACAGCCCCGCTGGGACCCGGCCCAGGCGGAGCCGCGGGGCTTGGAGACGGGACACCACGCTGGCGAAGCCGCCGCGCCGGATCGGCTCCTCGATGAACCGCCAGGAGAGGGCGGCCACCAGGAACGATGCCGGGATCTGGATCGCCCCGTAGATCAGCAGCTGGGCCACGCTCGGGTCCGCCGGCGTGGTCAGCACCATGATCGGATAGCTCCACAGATAGATGCCGTAGGAGCGGACCCCAATCCAGCGGAGCGGGCGGATCCCCATCAGCCGGCCGAGGCGGGTGGCCGGATGAGCGAGACAGAGCACGGCGGCCACGGAGGCGACCGAGAGAAGGACCATCCCGCCCCGGTAGAGGAAGGCTCCGTACTGATCGGTGAGGACGATGAGAGCGACGATCCCGGCCAGTCCGAGGGCTCCGGCGATCTCCAGCGCGCTGCGGCGGACGCGCGATATCGAGGCCGACAGGCTGCGGCTCGGGCAGGCGATGGCGAGGCTGGCCCCGAGGAGCAGCTCGAAGGCGCGGGTGTCGGTGCCCTCGTAGACACGGTTGGGGTCGGCGCCGGGCTGGAACATCAGGGCCATGACGGTCGCCGACGCCGCGGCGCCGACCAGCACCAGGCCGATCAGCACCTCGCGTCGCCGGACGAAACGGGTGACGGCGATCAGGATCAGCGGCCACAGGAGGTAGAACTGCTCCTCGACGGCCAGGGACCAGAGGTGGCTCAGGGGCGACTGCGGCGAGAAGAGGGCGAAGTAGGACTCGTGCTGGATCGCGTACCACCAGTTGCTGTAGTAGAAGAGCGCGGCGAGCACGTTGCCGCGGAGAGCCGGTACCTGGGAGGCATCGAGGAAGGCGGTCCAGATGGTGACCGCGGCCAGCATCACCCAGAGTGCCGGCAGCAGCCGGCGAGCCCGGCGGAGCCAGAACTGACCGAGCGAGATCTCTCCCCGCCGCTCGCGCTGGGCGAGCAGCAGGTCGGTGATCAGATAACCGGAGAGGACGAAGAAGACTCCGACACCGAGCTGACCCCCGGGCGCCCACGCGGAGTTCAGGTGGTAGGCGATGACGGCGAGCACCGCAACAGCACGCAGGCCGTCGAGGCCTGCCATGTACCGCCCATCTCCCTCGACCGGCCGTGGCATCGGGCTACGCCCCTGAAATCCGAGTCATGCGCCGTCCCGGCGGAACCTCATCGTAGTACGGGCACGTCGAGCCAACCGCATGCTGGTGCAATTCGTCGCGGCGCTCCGGCACCCGCCTTGTCAACGTGTGCGGCGTCCATCTCGATACGCGGCGGGTCAGGCGAAACGGCTGCGCGCCGCGCCTGTGGCACCTCTGGGTGGTGGTGCGCAGCTCCCGGGTCCAGCGGGCCGGCTCCCGGGATCGGTGACCAGTATCGGGGGCTCGGCGGTCAGTACACGAGGGTCGCGAACTCGCCGGCCTGACGGAAGCCCAGCCGGCTGTAGAGCCGCAGCGCGGGCGTGTTGTAGCCGTTGACGTACAGCGAGCAGATGGGCACGTCATGGAGCAGCTCGACGCACACCGCCGCCAGCCCAGCGGTGGCCAGCCCCCGCTGGCGCAGATGGGGCTCCGTCCACACCCCCTGGAGCTGGAGGACCTCGGGGGTCCAGGCTGACAGCTCAACCTTGAAGAGGATCTCCGGGCCCTCGCACCATACGAAGGACCAGCCGCGGTCGATCAGGGTGGCCATGCGGCTGCGCCAACCGGCGGCATCGAGGGCCATGGGGTCCACTCCCATCTCCTCGCGGTGCATGGCGGCGGCGGCGATGGTCAGCCGGTCGAGGTCCTCGCGGCGGGCTCGGCGAACGGGCGCCCCGCCGGCAATCACCGGCGCCCGATCGAGGACCAGGAGGGGTTGCGGGTCCCTGACCTCAACCGGCCGCTGCCGCGAAGCCAGCGCGGCGGACAGGGCCCGGACCGCCGGGGCCGGACCGATCATCAGCCGGGCCGGCGCCTGATGCCTGAGGGCACCGGCCAGGATCGGGGCGTCGCCGAGGTCCGGGATCCAGGGGACGACCAGGGGCCCACCCATGAGGGCGGCGCGGAGACCACCTCCGGAGCTGACCCCCCACCAGCCGGCGCGGCCGGGGGCGAGCCTGAGCTCGCTCCTCATGAAGACGTTGGCGACCATGTCCTGGTCGAGGAGGCGGGATAGAGCCGGCAGGTCGGCCGGCCCGAGCCGGAGCAGGGCCGCGCCCTTGCGAAGCAGGGGGGTCACGGTGGGGAGTCTGCACTGCCATGCAGCCTTCGAGTGGCCGGCCTGAACCTGGCGAGGCCGGACGTCCTATGCTCTCGGCCCCAGACGCCGTGCTGATCCTGATGAGCCGCCAGGCCACCCGCGAGGACATCGACAACGTCCTGCGCCACGTTCGCGAGCATGGCTTCGAACCGATCGAGCTGCCCGGCACCGACCGGCTCGCCATCGGCATCCTCGGCAGCGATCCGAGCCGGATCCGGGATGCGGTGGCCGCCCTGCCGGGGGTGCTCGAGGCCGTCCCGGTCAGCAAGCCGTACAAGCAGGTCGGTCGCGAGTGGCATCCCGAGCCCACCGTCGTCGATGTCGGCGGGGTTCCGGTCGGCGAGGGCGCGCCATTCGCGGTGGCCGCCGGCCCCTGTGCCGTGGAATCCCGCGACCAGCTGCTGACCACCGCCCGCGCGGTGAGAGGCGCCGGGGCGAGCCTGCTCCGCGGAGGCGCCTACAAGCCGCGGACCTCCCCCTACTCCTTCCGCGGCCTCGGTGCCGTCGCCCTCGACTACCTTGCCGAGGCCCGGGCCGAGACCGGCCTGCCGGTCGTCACCGAGGTCCTCACCCCCGGAGACCTCGACGGTGTCGCCAGTGTCGCCGACATGCTCCAGGTGGGCACCCGGAACGCGCAGAACTTCGCCCTCCTGGAGGCGGTGGGTGGAGCCGGCCTGCCGGTGCTGCTGAAGCGCGGGCTCTCCAACACCATCGAGGAGTGGCTGCTCAGCGCGGAGTACGTGGTCAGCCACGGCAATCCCCGGGTGATCCTCTGTGAGCGGGGCATCCGGACCTTCGAGACGGCCACCCGCAACACCCTGGACCTGAGCGCCGTCCCCCTGATCAGAACGCTCTCCCACCTGCCCATCCTGGTCGATCCGTCACATGCCACCGGTCACCGGCAGCTGGTGCCGTCCATGGCCCTGGCGGCGGTCGCCGCGGGAGCCGACGGGCTCCTCGTCGAGGTCCATCCCAATCCCGACGAGGCCTTGTCCGACGGCCCCCAATCGCTGACGCTCGAGCAGTTCAGCGCCCTGATGCAGGACGTCCATCATCTGATCGGAGCGCTCGGCAGAGCGTAGGATTCAGCCATGTTGGGGAGGCAGCCTCCTTCGCCCCACCCGCCCATCCAGGCCGGCTGAGATGCCTATCTTCCGGCGGGGCGAGCGCAAGCCCGAGCCTCCTCCCATGCAACCGGATCCCGGCCGCAGAGGGACCGGAACCGGCTCAGGGCCGGTCCCCGCTGGGCCGGGCGCGGTTCCGCCTCCGGCTGCCACGCCAGCGGCGGCCAACCCGCCCGGGCCGCCGGTCGCCCGCTTCCCCATCACGCAGGGCACGCTTCAGTGCCGTGACCGCGGCTGTCCCAACCACAACGGCGTCCTCTGCCACTACGTCGACCGGCGGGGCCGGCGCTGCGACACCGCATGGTGTCCAAACCACTGGGCCACCGTGGGCGGCATCGTCTACTGCCGGCGGCATGCGGGGACCATCGCAGCCATCGGGTACTTCGAGCACCCGTCGGGCATGCCCGACGTCGACAACCGGGCTCCATCGCTGGTGAACTGGGTGGCCCGCGACCTGGACGCGTTCGTCGCCGCCACCCTGGTGCAGACAGCCGAAGCCGGTGAGACCTTCGTCCGCGAGCCGGCGGTCACCACCCACGTGGAGCGCAACGCCGTGCGCCGCTACGAGCGCGCCTGGAAGCTCGTCGACCACACCGGGGTGCGCCTGGCGGTGGCGGTGTACGTCGACGGCGAGGAGGAGGTGTCCATCCATGTGCGGGTGGGTTCGGCGGTGGTGGCCGAGGGAGTCCCACCCTGGATCGAGCGGCGGCGGCGCGGGCTCGAGGTCTCGGCGGAAGTGGATCGCAGCCAGCGCGCCCTCTTCTACGGATTCCTCCAGAAGCACATCCTGGCTGCGGTTCGCTCCACTCGGGAGCGGGATTCCCGGCTGAGCCGGCCCTGATCGGGGCGAACGCCCGGCGCGGCTATGCTGCATCCGTGATCAGGCTGTTCGACACCGGCACCCGGTCGCTCCAGCCACTGCGCGAGCCGGCCCAGGGCCGTCCGATCGGCATCTACGTCTGCGGGATCACCCCGTACGACGGCGGTCATCTCGGCCATGCCTTCACCTACCACACGTTCGACGTCCTGGTCCGCCGTCTCCGCAGCCTGGGCCAGCCGGCAAGGAGCGTGCGCAACGTGACCGACGTCGATGACGACATGCTGCGCACCGCCGGCCAGCGCGGGCTGAGCTGGCAGGAGCTCGGCGAGCAGGTGGTGCGCCAGTTCGACCGGGACATGGCCGCCATCGACATCCTCGAGGTCGACGCCACCCCGTGGGCCAGCCAGCATGTTCCGGCCATGATCGACTGGATCTCGAGGCTCGTCGGCTGCGGCTCGGCCTACGCCGCCCAGGGTTGGGTTTTCTTCGAGGTCGCCTCGCTGCCGTCCTACGGGAGCCTGAGCCGGCTGAGCGCCGGGTCGATGATCGAGCTGAGCCGGCAGCGCGGTGCCAACCCGGACGACCCGCGCAAACGGGCCCCCCTCGACTTCGTGCTCTGGCAGCCCTCGCTCCCCGGTGAGCCGGCCTGGGATTCACCCTGGAGCCGGGGACGGCCGGGCTGGCACATCGAGTGCTCGGTGCTGGCAACCCGGGAGCTGGGCAGCCCCGTGGACGTCCACGGCGGCGGCGAGGACCTCATCTACCCCCACCACGAGTCGGAGATCGCGCAGGCCGAGGGGATCGGCATCTCGCCGTATGTCGGACTGTGGTCGCACGTCGCCATGGTCGGCTACCAAGGCGCGAAGATGAGCAAATCGCTGGGGAACCTGGTGTTCGTCAGCCATTTGCTGGAGCGGACCTCGCCCGCCGCAGTGCGCCTGCTGCTCGCCGGGCATCACCACCGTGAGGGTTGGGAGTACCGCGAGGCGGAGCTCGCCGCGGCCGGCGAGCGCGCCCGGCGCTACGCGGCGGCGGCCCGTTCGGAGGCCACCCTCGACGTCAGCGAGGCGGAGCGATGGCGGCGCGACTTCCTGGCCCGAATCGACGACGACCTCGACACCCCCGGAGCCCTGGCAAGAACCGACGCGCTGGCGGAGCGCCTGCTGGCCGCGCCGTCATCGCCAGCGGATCCCGAGCAGGTGTCAGGGCGGCGCTTGCTCGCCGAGCTGCTCACCCTGGTCGGCGCGGCGTCGGCGGTCGAGCAACCGGTGGCTTAGGCAGGGGAGCCGGAGAGGATTTCCCGGGCGCGCTCGAGGGCGGCCGCCGTGTCCCTGAAGCTGGAGCGCGCCAGCGCCGCGTCGAAGCTCATCCACTCCGCCTCCTCGATCTCCGACGCCTGCGGGGAGAGCACCGTCTCCGGCGGCGCCTCGACCAGGAAGTGGTCGACGTGCTTGAAGATCAGCCGTCCCTGGCGCCGGTACACGTAGTCGGAACCGGGCAGGGGCTGGCCGAGCCGCAACCCCTCAACCGGGACTCCGCACTCCTCGGCCACCTCGCGAACCGCGGCCGCCGCCGGGGTCTCGCCCGGCTCCACCAGACCCTTGGGGAGCGACCAGTACCGCCCCGCCCGGATCATCGCGACCTCCCAGCCACGGTCCGAGAGCCGCACCAGGACCCCGCCGGCCGAGACCTCAGAGGGCCGGCGCGGCCGGTCGCCCGGTGAACGCGGGGATCCTGGTGGCATGTCCGCTTCCTCCGTCGCCTTCCGTCCGCGCCCGGACGACCCGCCTGCCAGCGGTAGTCCGCTACCCTAGTCCTCCGAGAGAGAGACGGCCCCGTGGTGTAGCCTGGTCTAACACGCCACCCTGTCAAGGTGGAGATCGTCGGTTCAAATCCGATCGGGGTCGCCACATTTCCAGGACCGAGTTCCGGGGGGCGATTCACCCGTTTTCTCCGACAGGCGGCGGGCACGCTCACCAACTTCGGCCCCGCCGTGCGATGGAAGCGCTGCCCCGGTCAGCCCCCGGTGTCAGGGCCGCCGCGCGAAGCGCGGAAATCCGATCGGGGTCGCCACACTTCGACGACCTCGGCCTGGCCCGGCCACACGGTCCGCCACGTCGATCCCCTCAGCCTGAGGGACACCAGGGCACCGGTCGGAAACTTGCTGCGCAGTTGCCTGGGCGCCGCCCTGCCGGCGAGCAGCAGGGCGAGCTCCTGGAGGGCTGGGTTGTGCCCGATCACCAGCACCTCCTCATGGCGCCGGGCCAGTCTCCGGAGACGGGCCAGGATCCGGTCGGGTCCGCCGCTGTAGAGGCCTGGCTCGTACAGAATCTCGACCCCGTCCGGCAGCCCATCGCAGATCAGCTCCAGGGTCTGCCTGGCCCGCCGAGCGGTGGAGCAAAGCACCAGCGAGGGCTTCACCCCCGCCTCCGCGAGATGCGGCGCCAGGCGCCGTGCGGAGCGCTCCCCCCGCGGCGCGAGGGGCCGCTCCGAGTCGTCGAGGGCGGGCTCGTCCCAGCTGGACTTGCCGTGGCGGAGCAGGTGGAGGATCACGTCGCCGTGAACCCCTGCTCGGCCCTCGAGGGCGGCGCGACCGCCAGCCTGGCCTCGATCCAGGCCATCAGATCGTCGAGGACGCGAGCGCGCTCGGGCTCGTTGAGGATCTCGTGATACAGACCCGGATACTGGCGCACCGTCCGGTCAGCGCTGCCCACCCGGGAGTCGACGTATGGCGCCGCCGAGGGATCGACGATGGCATCGGCGGTCCCCTGCATCACCAGCACCGGAACCGTCAGCCGTGGCAATCCCGCTGCGACGTCGTCGATGGCGCGGAGCATCTCCGCCCCCAGCCTGGCCCGGATGCGGTGGCGGTGAACCCAGGGATCAGCGCGGTGCGCCACCAGCACCGCCGGGTCGCGCGAGAGCTTCTCCCAGGGAAGCTTGAGGACCCCCGCCTCGGGTGCCACCCGCGCCAGCAGCCTGCCGACCGCCCGGGTCACGGGCGGGATCCTTCCCGTGACCACCGCGGGGGCGGACAGGGCCAGCCCGCGCAGCTCGGACTCGTGGCGCACCGCGTAGACCGCTGCGATCAGGCCGCCCATGCTGTGGCCGAGCAGGATGACCGGCAGGCGGCCGTCCATCCTCTCCGCCTCACTGGCGATCTGGTGGAGATCGTCGATGTAGTCGTCGAACCGCGAGACGCTGACCGGCCGGCCCCCCGACCTCCCGTGGCCGCGGAGGTCGGGCACCACCACCGAGAGATCCGACTCGGTGAGCCTCTCGGCAACATGGCGATAGCGTCCACCGTGCTCCGCATACCCGTGGACGACGAGCACCCGCGCCCGGACGGCTTCGCCGTCTGGCAGCCAGACCCTCCAGAACAGGTCGAGACCGCCCGCTCCCGAGGACCGGCGCTGGAGCTCGCGCACTGAGGCCAAGCGTACCAGCCGAACGGCGGCCCGGGTCGAGCACCGGAAACCGGCCGTGGCAGGCTGGACCGGGTCATGCACGGGGTGAGCGCCGCCCTGTCGGCGCCCGACTGCTGGCTCGCCCGGCTGGTTCTCCAAGGCGGCCTCGGCCTCGTCCGCCTGGTCGCATTCCTCAACGCCTTCAACCAGTTTCCGGCCCTGCTCGGCGACCGCGGCCCGTGGTGGTGCTGAGCTGGTGGCCGGTGCGCAAGCTGCTCTGCTCCCACCAGAGCATGAACGCGAGCTTCAACTCCCTCCACCTGGTCAACACCCACGGCGCCTTCGGATCGATCACCCGAGTGCGGCACGAGGGGGAGTACCTGCCAGCGCTGAGCGGCCGGGCGGCCGGACCGGACCCAGGCGCGGCAGCCGGTGCGGCGGCGGTCAGGCAGCCAGGACCCGGAGCATCTCGTCCCGGAGCGCGGCCAGCGAGATCGGCTTGATGAGGAGCCGGCGGGCTCCCACCGCCTGGGCACGAATCGGGTCCTCGGTGGAGTCCCGCCCGGTCACCAGGATCATCCGCACCGCCGGAGACATCTCGCGGAGCCGGCGGCAGACCTCGATGCCGTCCATCCCCGGCATGTTGATGTCGACGAGGGCCAGGTCAAATGGATATCTGCCCGCCGCGTCCAGCGCCTCCTCGGCGCTGTGGGCGGCCTGAACGCGAAACCCCTCCATCTCCATGAAGGCGGCGACGGTGCGCGCCAGTCGCACGTTGTCATCGACGACCAGGACGGAGGGCGGGGCCAGCGCCGCCGCCGGATCCACGGCCCGGGCGGGCGCGCGGACCTGTGGCGTGGCCTCAGCCGCGGCGGGCACGGGCTGGGCCGCCGGCCGTGCCGGCGCTCGCACCGACCACCCGCGGGAGGAGCTGGGCTGCGGCGGCGGGGCCGCGGCGGTGGAGGGCCGCGCCTCCGGGGACGGGACAGCCACGAACTCCATGTCATCGACCCGCGCGCCGGGGTCCTCGAGGTCGGGGACAGCCGGTGATGCGCTCGGGGCCGGCTCCGGTGGCGCCTTCGGGATCGGCTCGGCGGCCGGGCTGCGCCCGACCAGCCTGACACGCGCGACGCGCGAGAGGTCGAGCACGCTCATGGCATTCTGCAGCGTTCCATGCGCTTGATCCAAAACTACACGAGGGATGCCAGCCCTGGAAAGCCCGTAGGCGGGAATTCAGGGGACCGTTCCGCAAGCGTTTCCCGACCGTCGCTCCAGCGCCACCCGGTCGGGGCCGGCTCAGGGCGCGAGGCGCTCGCGCACCCAGGCACCGCCCTCCCGGCGAAACCGGATGCGGTCGTGGAAGCGATCGTGGTGGCCCTGCCAGAACTCCATGCTGTCGGGGACGACTCGGTAGCCGCCCCAGAACGGCGGTCGGGGGATCTCCCGATCGTCCGGAAAGCGCGCCCGAACTTCTCGCCACAGCTCGTCGAGCTCCTGGCGGCTGCCGACCACCCGGCTCTGCGGTGATGCCCAGGCCGAGATGCGCGCAGCGCCGGGGCGGCTCGCGAAGTACGCGTCGGAGGCGTCATCCTCGAGGAGATCGACCCGGCCATCGACTCGGACCTGGCGGTGGCTGGGCCGGGTCCAGTGGAACAGCAGCGAGGCGCGGGGACGGCCGGACAGCTCCAGCCCCTTGCGGCTGCGGCGGTCGGCATGAAAGACAAAGCCCCGTTCGTCGAGATCCCGCAGCATCACCATGCGGACCGACGGAGAGCCGTCGGCGCCAGCCGTGGCCAGCGCCATGGTGTCGGCCGCCTCGCCGCCCTCGACTGCGGCGACCCGCTGCCAGGCGCGGAAGGCGGCGATGGGATCCGGCCCCAGCTCCTCGGGAGTCAGCACGGCTTCGGCGGCCCCGACCGGCTCGGCGGGTGAGGCCTGGTCGCGCACGGGGGAGCTGCGCCGCAGCAGCCCACGGAGGTGCACCCAGGCCGGCTCGACCCCGGTGGCCATGCCGAGCTCGTAGCGGAGCTCCCCGGCTCCGAGCCAGAGCCTGCGCTCGAGCCGGCCGACCGGCCGGGCACCCGGGGTCCGGTGCAGCGAGGCGGAGGCGGTGCGGAGGCCGTCGGCCTGCCACCCCCCGATCTCGATCTCCACATCGCCGATGGCGTGAGCGATCACCAGCTCGACCTCCCCCGAGGGGGAGGATCGCCAGTACCCCGACTCGGTGTGCAGCGGCTGGCCGCCGTCGACCGCCCAGGTGCGCTGCTGGTAGCCCAGGAACGGCCGGCCATCGTGCCAGAAGCGGACGCGCTCTCGGTACCGAAAGGTCCGCGCTTCGACCGTTCCCGTGCCCTCCCCCTCCCAGTCGCCGATCAGCTCGGCGAGCCGGCCCAGACCAGGATGCGGCGCCGGCGTCTCGATCATGTCCACACGCACCTCACCCTGCGCCGTGAGGCAGGCGCCTGCGGCCCAGCCCCGGCCCGTCTCAGTACCATGCCAAAACGTGCCGCCCAACGACTCCGACTTCGAGGGATTACAACGGGTCCTGGTGATCGTCGCCCATCCCGACGACTGCGACTTCGGCTGCGCCGCCACCACGGCGCGCTGGACGGACGCCGGGGTCGAGGTCAGCTACTGCATCGTGACCGATGGCCAGGCGGGGGGTTACGACCGGAAGGTGCCCCGGGAGCGGATGGCTGAGATCCGCCGCACCGAGCAGAGCGCCGCCGGGAAGGTCGTCGGGGTCTCCGACATCACCTTTCTCGGCTATCCGGACGGCGAGCTCACGGTGACCCACGAGCTGCGCCGGGACATCACGCGGGTGATCCGGACGAAGCGCCCCGATCGGGTCGTCGCCCAGTCCCCCGAGCGGAGCTGGAACCGCATCTTCGCCGCCCACCCCGACCACCTGGCTGCCGCCGAGGCGGCCGTCTGCGCGGTCTATCCGGACTCCCGAAACCCCTTTGCCCACATCGACCTTCTGGAGCGGGAGGGGTTGGAGCCCCACACCGTGCGGGAGCTGTGGATCATGGGTATCCCGGAGCGGGTCAATCAATGGGTGGACGTCACCGCCACCGCCGACCGCAAGCTCGAGGCTCTTCGCTGCCACCGCTCCCAGTACCAGGAGTGGGCACCCCTGGAGGAGCGGGTGCGGGGTTGGCTCCGGGCCAGCGCCGAGAGCGCCGGGTTGCCGGACGGCGCGGCGGCCGAGGGCTTCCATCGAGTGGCCACCACCTGACGGCGTCCCGTCACCGGCTCAGCCGATGTCGAGCAGGGAGCTGACCCTCATGCCCTCCCAAGCCGGGTGGGCGGCGGCCGATGTGGTCTCGACCTGGTACCGGTTGTTGCGGCCGATCCGCTCGCGGCGCAGCAGCCCCGCCGCAACCAGGTCACCGATGATCCGGTAGCAGGCGCGCTCGGTGATGCCGACGGTCACGGCCACGTCGCGCACCCTCATCCTCGGATGGCGGGCCAGGCAGACCAGGACGTGCCCATGGTTGGAGAGGAGCGTCCACCGCCGCGCCGCCGCCTCGCGGCTCAGCGGTGACTTCAGGCTCGCACCCATCGGCATGTCCTCCGGGAGCCTCGGGCGGTCCCATGATTGCTTCAGAGCATACTGCCCTTCACGCACTCAACATCCCAACACGAGCATCAGCTCAAAGGCACGGCCGAGGGCCGGGCCGGAGAATGAGGAGAGCTGCCATGTCCGCTGCCGTCCCGGCGGCCCTGGCGGGGGCCGCCGACACCGCCGTCTTCCTGGCCCGCCGGCCCCGGCTGCTGCGCGAGAACCCGGGACGGGCGGCGGGCAGCCTGGCCCTTCTCGGGCTCTGGCTGGCGGCGGCCGCGACCATCCGCGGGGGTCGCACCGGTGCCGGGGCGACGTCCCTGGCCGCAACTCTGACCGCGGCCAACGCCGCCCTGCTCGCCGCTCATCTGCGAGCAGGGATCGTCAACCCGCGGGTCTTCGCCGGAGCCGCTCTCAGCGGGATCGTCCTGGCCGACGCGCTGCGCCGCCGGTAGCTGGACGCCGGGGACTCGGCCGGGCCGCGCCGGGGGGTCGTCGGCGAACGGGGGTGAGGCGGTGAGCGGCCACGCCGCCCCGGGGCTGGCTCCCGTCGGGAGCGCGGGGCCGTCGCAAGCAGGCAGGTCGGGGTGGTGGCCAACCCAGCCCCGGCTAGCTGCTGTGCTGCTGATCGGCCTGGTGGCCAGGGCCGTGCTGGTGCCCATCACCCATGGCCTCGACTTCACTGTCTGGGACCTGGCCTCCCAGGCGACCCTGCGCGGCGTCAACGTCTACGCCCACCACCCCGCCTACCCCGGCGGTCCCTACGCCTACCTGCCTCTCTTCCTCTATCTCGAGTTGCCCTTTCAGTGGCTCGCCGAGCACACCGGTGTCAGCTTCACGATCCTCGGGAAGCTGCCCATCGTCGCCGGTGACGTCCTGGCCGCGGCGCTCATCGCTGAGCTGGTGCGCCGGAGTGGCGGAGACGATCGGCGCCAGGCCCTGGCAACCGGGCTGTTCTTCCTCAATCCCCTGGTGATCTACGACGGGGCCTTCTATGGCCGCTTCGACAGCGTCAGCATCGCGCTGTTCCTGCTCGCGGTTTCCGCCTGGAGGCCGGCGGAGCGGGCCTCATGGCGGTTCACGGTGAGCTATGGGCTCGCCATCGCCGCCAAGACCTTCCCGCTGGCCGTACTCCCCTGGCTGCTGAGCCGGGGGAGGGCCACCGCCGCCAGGGTCCTCCTGGGGTCGGCGGTGGTGGTGGGAGGGCTTTGCCTGCCCTACCTGGTCACCCGCCCGGTGCCGTTCCTTCGCGACCAGCTCTACGACTACGGAAAGCTGAGCGGAGGCCTCTCCTGGCAGGTGGTCTTCCACAGCCTGCTTCCGGCGGCCACCCAGCTGGTCCTCAGCCAGGTGCTGCTGCTCGTCTTCGCGCTCGCCACGATCGGGCTCGCCCTCCTCGTCGACGACCTGGTGACCGTCGCCGCCGTGTCCCTGCTCCTCTTCATCGTCCTCAGCAAGGTCGCGATCGAGCAGTACCTGACCTGGCCGCTCGCCTTCCTGGCTCTGCTCGCAGTCAACCGGGGATCCCGTTCCGCCGCCATCCTCCTCGGGCTGCTGAGCACCGCGGGCATCCTGGTCAACCCCTACATCCACCCCTTCGGCACCGAGCCCGGAGCGCTCGACATCCTGCTCGCCGCGGCCATCCTGGCGGGCGCCGCCTCCCTGGTCCGGCAGGCGCGGCGATTCCCCCGAGTGGAGACCGAGGCCGAGGCCGAGGCGCAGCCGGTGACCAGCCTCGCCTGAACCGCGGGGAAGGGCACGGCATGGCTTTCCTCGAGGCCTGGCCGAGCCGGGCGTGATGCGGGCCGATCAGGGCCCGGCCGCGTAGACGCCCACGTGCCAGAGGCACGGCGCCAGCGCCATGATCTGGAGCTGCTGGGGCCCGTTGTCGAGGCCCGCTCCGCCCAGGCCAGGACTGATCACGTCGCCGTAGTCCGTGCCCCCCTCGGCCAGGGCAACCAGGCTCACGCCCTCCTCGGCTGCCAGGTCGGTCACCGTGATGACGGTCGCCGAGCCGGTGGCCGCGGTGCCGGTCGGGCAGCTGTAGGAGACGGCGATCAGCCACCCGGAGCTCATCGTGAAGGTGGCGGTGGAGGAAGGCAGGGTCGCGTCCCCGCAGCCCATCCAGTCGAGGCCGGCCGCGGCACGGTAGGACGTGGGGGCGGGCTCCAGCGCGTCCAGAGAGTGCTGCCCAGGGCTGAGCGCGGGGCATGGCGGTGACGTCGCCTGGGGCGTCGGGGAGGGCGTGGCTTGCGACGAGGGTGTGGGGGTCAGGGCCGCGACCGGGGTGGACACCGGCGGCGGGCCGGTGCCCGTGCCCGGGGAGCCGGTCGCGGGGGGGTGGATGACGAGATCGACGAGGAGGTGGGCGACGGGCAGGCCGATGGCGGCGCCGATCAGCAGACCGGTCGGGAAGGCGACCGCGGCCGCCAGCCGGGACCATCCCCGGCGCCTACCCCCCGGCAAGGGTCCAGGCCACCACGCCGACGGCGATGCCCAGCGCCGCTCCCACCGCCACCCCCAGGACCAGCAGGAGCAGGGACGGCAGCCCGGCGAAGAGGCTCCCGGCCTTGGCCCCGGCGGAGACCGCGGCAGCCCGCGCCGTGGCCGCCGCCGAGAGGGCCGAACCGACCACCGAATCGGCGGCAGCCCGCGGTCCGCTGTGCGACCCCTCATCGCTCGGCGCGCCCGAGGCCGCCGGCGGAGTCGTGAGGGCCATGGATGCCTCCTGCCGGTCTTCTTCCCAGTTTGCCGCATCCGGTAGCCATTCCGCGGCCGTGCCGTTGCCGGAATGCAGTTGACCGAAAGATAGTTAGCTTATATAATTATCTCCACGATGCCTGCCAGCCTGGTCGCCGCACCTCCCTCGAACCCGACCCAGGCTGTCGCGGTCGCCAACCGCCTGCGGCCCGTGCTCCTGCACCTGGCGCGGCACCTTCGCCGCGAACCTCTGGCCGCCCAGGTCAGCGCCGGACAGGTGGAGATCCTTGCCCTGGTCTCGGGGCATCCCGCGATCGGCATCAACGAGCTGGCCTCGATGGTCGGCATCTCGCCTCCGGCCATGTCCAACGCGATAGACAAGCTGGAGGCCGCGCGGTTGGTTTCCCGGAGCCGGGTGTCGCCAGGTGACCGTCGCCGGGTGGGCGTCACCGTGAGCGCCGAGGGCTCCCGGATCGTGAGAGCGGCGCGGAGCAGCCGGACCGCCTGGCTGGCCGAGAGGCTCGGGCGGCTGAGCCAGGAGCAGCTGGCCGCCGTCGAGGCGGCCATCGACGCCCTCGAGGCCCTGGTCCGGCAGGAACCCGCGGGATGAGCGTCGCCTCCGCCTCGGCGCGGACCTTCCGGAGCCTCCAGCGGCACCGCAACTACCGGCTGTACTTCGCCGGCCAGCTGGTCTCGGTGACCGGGACCTGGGTGCAGAACACCGCCCAGGCCTGGCTGATCGTGGAGCTGACCCACTCCCCACTGGCCCTCGGGGCCCTGGCCCTCTTCCAGTACCTGCCGTACTCGGTCCTGGGGCTCTTCGGCGGTCCCCTCGTCGACCGGTTCGACAAGCGCGTGACCATCGTCGCCACCCAGACCGCCCTGATGCTCAGCGCCGCCGTGCTCGCCGGGCTCGCCTTCAGCGACACCGCGGTGGTGTGGGAGGTCTACGTGCTCGCCGCCTGGAGCGGTGCGGTCCAGGTCATCGACTCGCCGGCGCGCCAGGCCTTCGTCTTCGAGATGGTGGGCCGCAAGGAGCTGCCCAACGCGGTGTCGCTCAACTCCTCGCTCTTCAACGCGGCTCGGGTGGCCGGTCCGGCGGTGGGCGGTGCACTGATCGCCGGCGTCGGCGTCGGTTTCTGCTTCGCGGTCAACGCGGCCAGCTTCCTGGCGGTGATCGCCAGCCTGCTGCTGATGCGGCCGGGCGAGCTCTACCAGAGCGGCCGTCGCGAACCCGAGAGCGTCCTCCGCAGCCTCCGCGAGGGTCTCACCTGGACGCTCCACACCCCCGCGGCCTGGCTCCCCTGCGCGCTCCTCTTTGTTGTCGCCACCTTCGGCATCAACTTCAGCGTCCTGCTGCCCGTGCTCGCCTCGGTGACGCTCCGATCCGGGCCGGTGACGTTCGGGATCATCACCGCCTGCTTCGGAGTCGGCGCCCTGACCGGAGCCCTGATCACCGCGGCGGTGGGCCGGCCCAGCTGGCGCCTCCTGCTGGGTGGGGGTGGCGTCTTCTCAGCCCTGCTGCTGGTGCTGGCCCCGCTCCACTGGGTCTACGCCTGCGGCGCGGTCCTGCTGCTGACCGGCGTCGCCTTCACGACCTACACGTCGTCGAGCAACTCGACGGTGCAGCTGGCGGCCCCGGACTGGATGAGAGGGCGCGCCATGTCGGTGTACAGCTACGTCTTCACCGGGACGGCGCCGCTCGGGGGTCTCCTGGCCGGATGGCTGAGCGCCGCCGGGGGCACCCAGCTCGCCTTCATCGTCGCCGGAGGAGTGAGCCTGCTCGCCGTCGTCGGCGCCGTCGCGATCCGCGCTCAGGCCCTGGGCGGAGCCAGTGCCGCCGCGACCCGCCCCGGCCGGCCCAGCAGCTCCCGCTCGGCCCACGATCGGGAGCCGGGCCAGGGCAGCCTGACGTCACCGGGCAGGATCGGCGTCCCCGCCGCGGCGATGGCGGCGAGCAGCATGACCTCCGAATCGAAGTAGTAGTCGAAGAAGGCCTGCTTGGCCAGTAGATAGAAGCTGACGCTGAGCAGAGCCGCCTGGAGCGCGAGGTCCCCCTGGCACCGGGGCCTGCCGCGCCACGCCACCGCCAGGACACCGAGAGCGAGGGGGATCAAGGGCAGAGCCACCGGCAGCCCGAGGTGGCCCACCCGATACAGCCAGGCGGCCAGGTTGAGCGAGTCAGCCCGAAACGGCGTCCACAGCTGGAAGCCGACGGTGCTGAAGAGGTAGGTCCCGATCCCCGTGATCGCCGCGAAGAACGTGGTCACCATCAACGCTCCGAGACCGGCGACGGCGATCTCCACTCGGCCCCGTCTCGACCAGAGGAAGGCGGGGACCACCAAGAGCAACGCCGTCGGCTTGACGAGGAGCGCGACGCCCAGAGCCACCGCCGACCAGCGGCGATGGCGATCGCGGAGCGCCAGCCACCAGACCACGCCAGCCATCAGATAGACGTCGACCCAGCTCTTGTAGACGATCCCCACCCAGATCGGGCAGGTCAGGCTGAGCGCCACGACCCGGTGCGCGTCGGCGGCCCACGTCCCCTGGCGGGCCAGGCGCCAGAGGCCCAGGATGGTGGCCAGGACGGCCACCACCGACATCGATCGGACGTCGCCGAGCAGCAACCCCGGGGCTGCCAGGACGGGCACCGCAGGTCCGTAGACGAAGTGCTCCCAGGCATTGGGCTGCCTGAAGTGGAAGAGGGGCGTGTAGGGGTTGTGGCCCTCCAGGAGGCTCCGGGTGGCCCCGGACACCACTCGAAATACATCGATCCCGGCGATCCCCCATGACCAGCCGCTGCCGGGGGTCCCGACCAGAACGACCGCGATGAGTCCGAGAAGCGAGAGCACCCCCAGCGTGAGCAGCGCCGTCGCGGCGCGCCCGGGCCCGAGGACGCAGGCCGCCGCCGCCAGGGCCGCGAGCGCCGCGGCCGCGGCGACCTGGGCAGCCGGGTGGGACGGGATCAACCCGCCGAGCGGGTACAGAAGGTTGCCGAGGCCGCTGAGCAGGACGACGACGACCCACGCCGGCCGTGAGCGCTCCCAAGCGCCCTCCCGCAGGGCCAGCGCCGCCAGGATGGCCGAGCTCAGGAGCAGCAGGAGGGCGGAGGTCGAGTAGGTCCCGAAGTTCCGCGCCAACCCCGCACCCATGCAGGCGATGGCCAGGCCGCAGAGGCCGAATCTCGGCCACGCTCCGAGGCGCCGCACGGGCAGCACCGATCCCAGCCATCGCGGCGCGGTCACGACGGAGGCCATGCTTGCGATAGTGAGGGAGTGATCCCGGAGGCGTCCGAGGCGAGGCCCCGCGTCGTCGTCGTCGGCGCGGGATTCGGGGGGCTCGCCGCCGCGCGTAGCCTCCGCCGCGCTGGGGTCTCGGCGACCCTGGTCGATCGCCACAACTACCACCTCTTTCAGCCCCTCCTCTACCAAGTGGCGTCGGCGCTCCTCGATCCTTCGGATGTCGCCCATCCGGTGCGGGCGATACTGCGGCGCTGGCCCGGCTTCGACTTCCGGCTCGCCGACGTCGAGGGTGTCGACATCGAGGGCCACCGTCTGCTCACCTCGACGGGGGACATCGGCTTCGACCACCTGGTCCTGGCGACGGGAAGCGCCAACAGCTACTTCGGCAACCAGGCGGTGGCCGATCGCGCCTACGGGCTCAAGGACCTGGGCGAGGCGCTGGCCCTCCGGGCCAGGGTGCTCGAGGTCTTCGAGGCCGCGTCCCGCACGGAATCGGCGGAGCAGCGGCGGAGCCTGCTCACCTTCGTCGTCGTCGGAGCGGGCCCCACCGGCGTGGAGTACGCGGGCGCGCTCTCCGAGCTCGTCGGGCACGTGCTGCGGCGGGATTTCCCGCGCCTCGACGTGAGCCTGGTGCGGATCGTGCTGGTGGAGGCGACCAAGCAGGTTCTCGGCGCGTTCCCGCCGGGGTTGGGCCGCCGGGCGGCGGCGGCGCTGCGCCGCAAGGGCGTCCTGGTCCTGCTCGACCACGCCGTGGCGGGCATGACCGGCTCCGAGGTCCGCTTCGCCGATGGCAGCAGGATCGCCGCGGCGACCATGGTCTGGACCGCCGGAGTGGCGGCGGAGCGGCTGGCCGGTGCGGATCCCTTCGAGCGCGCGGCGCAGGGGCGCATCCCGGTGCGTCGCGACACCCTCGAGGTCATCGGTCACCCGGGGATCCATGCCATCGGCGATCTCGCCGCGTGCCCGGGCGAGGACGGCAAGCCGCTGCCCATGCTGGCCCCGGTGGCGATCCAGCAGGGCCACCACGTGGGGCGCGTGATCACCGCCAGGCTCCGCGGCAAGCCGGAGCCGGGGCCCTTCACCTACCGGGACAAGGGCACCATGGCGACGGTCGGCCGCAACGTGGCGGTCGCCCAGGTCGGGCCGCTGCGGCTGGGCGGATTCATCGGATGGCTCACCTGGCTCTTCGTCCATCTGATGTACCTGGTGAGCTTCCGGAGCCGGCTCCTGGTGCTGATCGGCTGGGCCTGGAACTACGTCTTCTACGACCGCCCGGTCCGCCTCATCGCGGCGCCGACCCCACCCAGGCACGGCGGCCGGCTACTCTCCGGCACGCCCACGGCATCCGTGGTGGGCAGGAGTGCCCGCCGCACCAGGAGCTCGCGACACGATGAAACAGCGACAGATCGGTGAGCTGCCCGTCTCCACCCTTGGCCTCGGCTGCATGGGCATGTCCGACAGCTACGGCAGCGCGGACGAGCGTAGCGAGGGCGAAGCGGTCGCCACCCTGAGACGGGCCCTCGAGCTGGGCATCGACTTCTTCGATACCGCCGACGCCTACGGACCGCACACCAACGAGGAGCTGCTCGGCCGGGTGCTGCGGGGACGCACCGAGGTGGTGATCGCCACCAAGTTCGGGTACGTGGCGGGCAGCGCGATGGAGCAGATAGACGGGACGCCCGACTACGTCCGCCGGGCCTGCGAGGACTCGCTGCGCCGGCTCGGCCGCGACCATATCGACCTCTACTACCAGCATCGGGTGGATCCCGGCACCCCCATCGAGGAGACGGTGGGAGCGATGAGCCAGCTGGTGACCGCCGGCAAGGTCCGCTTCCTCGGCCTCAGCGAAGCGTCGGCGGCCACCATCCGCCGGGCGCACGCGGTGCATCCCATCACCGCGGTGCAGAGCGAGTACTCGCTGGTCTTCCGCGAGGTCGAGACTGAGGTGCTGCCCACGGTGCGCGAGCTGGGCATCGGGTTCGTACCCTTCAGCCCCCTCGGTCGAGGCATGCTCACCGGCCTGTCGCGGGCCGACCTGTCTCCCGGCGACGTGCGCCGTGAGAAGCACCCTCGCTGGTCGGCCGAGAACATCGAGCACAATCTCGCCCTGGTCCAGCCCCTGCTGACGGTGGCGAAGTCCCGCGGGGTGACCCCGGCACAGCTGGCCCTCGCCTGGGTGCTCCACCAGGGCGACGACGTGGTGCCCATCCCGGGCACCAAGCGACGCGGCCGCCTGGAGGAGAACGCGGCCGCGGTCGACATCGAGCTGTCCCCCGAGGAGCTTGCCGAGCTCGGCAGGGTGGTGGCCGCCGATCAGCTCGCCGGTGCTCGCCACTGGAACATGGCGGCGGTCAACCTCTGAGGGCATCGCCCGGCGCGTCGCCGCGGCCGGGGGGAGGCCGGTATGTCGGCGGAGGCGTTGAGGACAGGAATTTCCATAACTGATCGGAGAGAGCGGGGTCGACCTCCAACCGGGTCCCGCGGTGGTGGCGAAGGCCGGTATCGGGCCCGCCCCGCTAAGCTCGGCTGGTGAGCCCCGTGTCCGCGGCACCCTTCGCCTGGACGCCGACCCCCGAGCAGGCGGCGAGCAGCCGCCTCCGCGGCTTCCTCGACCGGCTGGGCGTCGCCGGCATGGCCGAGCTCGATCGGCGGCTGCGCGACGGTGGCGATGACGCCCTGGAGTGGTTCTGGTCCGCTGCCCTCGAGGACCTGGGACTGGAATGGCGCGTGCCCCCCAGCCGGATGCACGACCCCAGCGCCGGCCTTCCCTGGACCCGCTGGTGGCCGGGGGGCCGGCTCAACCTGGTCGACAACGCACTGGCCCGCCACGTCCGCGACGCTCCGGACCGGACCGCCATCATCCACGAGAGCGAGGACGGCGGGGTGCGGGAGTGGAGCTTCGCCGACCTCGCCGACGAGGTCTGGCGCGCCGCCGGGGGCCTTCGCGAGCTGGGCATCGGGCCCGGTGACGCGGTGGGCCTGTGCATGCCGATGTCCCCTGAGTGCGTCGCCATCTTCCTGGCCTGCGCCCAGGTCGGCGCGGTGATCGCCCCGCTGTTCTCGGGTTACGGCGCCGGGGCCATCGCGTCACGGCTCGCCGATTGCGAGGCCAGGCTGCTCTGCGTCACGGATGGATTCGTCCGCCGCGGCAAGCCGGTCGATCTGCTGTCGATCGCGGTGGAGGCGGCGGCCGGCATCCCCAGCCTGCGCCACCTGCTCGTGGTCCGGCAGCTCGGCGCCAGCGCCACCCCGATGCGCCCGCCCCGCGACATCGGCTACGCGGAGCTGCTGGCGTCGCAGAGCCCGCACCAGGAGGTGGCGGACACGGATGCCGATGCCACTTTCATGCTGATCTACACCAGCGGCACCACCGGGCGGCCCAAGGGGACGGTGCACGTCCACGGCGGTTTCCCGGTCAAAGCGACCCAGGACATGGCCCACTGCTTCGACGTCCGGAGCAGCGACCGGCTGCTCTGGTACACCGACATCGGCTGGATGATGGGGCCCTGGGCGATCTGCGGGGCCCTGACACTTGGTGCCACCCTTGTCCTTTACGATGGGGTCCCCGACCATCCCGGGCCGGACCGGCTCTGGAGCGTGGTGGAGCGGCACCAGGTCAGCGTCCTGGGGGTGGCCCCCACCGTGGTGCGGTCGCTGATGCGTCACGGCGACCAGCCGGTCCGGGCCCACGACCTCTCCTCGCTGCGCGTGCTCGGATCGAGCGGCGAGCCCTGGAACGACGAGCCCTGGGCCTGGTTCCTGGAGACCGTCGGCGGCAGGCGCTGTCCGATCGTCAACTACTCCGGCGGGACCGAGGTGAGCGGGGGCATCCTGGGCGGCAACCTGCTGACGCCGCTGCGCCCGGGGGCGTTCGCGGGGCCGGTGCCGGGGATGGTCGCCGACGTGCTCGACCAGGCCGGCGAGCCGGTGCGCGGCGCGGTCGGCGAGCTGGCGGTGCGGATGCCCTGGCCGGGCATGACCCGCGGCTTCTGGAAGGACCCGCAGCGCTACCTCGACACCTACTGGTCCAGGTTCCCCGGGGTGTGGGTGCACGGTGATTGGGCGGAGGTGGACGCCGACGGGCTCTGGTACATCCGGGGGCGGAGCGACGACACCATCAAGATCGGGGGCAAGCGGCTGGGTCCGGCCGAGGTGGAGAACGCCCTGGTCGGTCACCCTGCGGTGGCCGAGGCCGCCGCGATCGGCGTCCCGGACCCGGTGAGCGGAGAGGCCCTGATCGCCTTCGCGGTGCTCCGCGCCGGCATCCGGGACACCGCGGGCCTGCGCCTGGAGCTGATGGCGAGCGTCGAGGCGGAGCTGGGCCGGGCGCTGCGGCCCAGAGCCATCGAGGTGGTCCGGGAGCTTCCTCACACCCGCAACGCCAAGGTGCTCCGGCGGGTGGTCCGGGCCGTCTACCTGGGGATCGACCCCGGCGACCTCTCGTCGCTGGAGAACCCCGGCGCCATCGAGGCCCTGGCGGCGCTCAGCCGAGGGCGGGCCTGAGCGCGCCGGCGGCCCGCCGCCGTGCAGCGCGGCCGAGACCCGATGGCTGGCTTCCTCAGCCGAGCACGGCCCTGATCCGCCCGAACTCGTTTGCGCCGATCACCAGCTTCCCGGCCGTGGTCAGGTAGACGAGGTCCGTGCTGATCCCCTCATCGGCGAGCAGTCGCATCACCCGGCCCAGCTCACCGGGGCGGTCGGCGCACTCCATCACCCAGACGTCGCGCTCGCCGGCGACGGTCAGCCGGGCCTCCTCCAGAGCCGCGCGCGCCGCCCGGCTGCGCTCGTCGGGGACCAGGATGTGGAGGATTCCCTGACCGCCATGGGCGATCCCGCAGACCCCCTCGATGTTGATGCCGGCGCGTCCCAGCGCGTCCCCCGCCCGGGCGGCGATCCCGGGGCGGTCCTCGATGAGGATGAGCAGATCAGTCTCCACCGGCATGGCGCGGCTTGGCCTCCCCTGCGCGCGAATCGATGGCGCAACCTTAGTCCGCATGGTGCCCTCGCGTCCGCACAAGGAGGCCGGCATCCCGACGCATCCCGCCCTCGATGCCGCAGACCTCGCCTGGATCGTGTGGCCGGAGACCAAGGCGGAGATGGAGCAGCTGCAGCGGCGGCTGGCAGCAACGGCGGCGCGGGAGCCGCCCTGGGTCCCGCCTGAGGCCGGGGAGCTGACGGTCGGCGCCGTCTTCTGCGCCCACCGCAGAGGTGGCGGCGGACCGGGCACCGCAGGGGAGCCGGCGTGGATCGGTGCCGTGGTCCTGCGGGGCGATCGACTGGTCGCGCAAGCCACCGTCCGGACCGAGACCGGAGGCCCCTACGCCCCGGGACTCCTGGGCCTCCGCGAAGGTCCGGCTCTCGAGGCCGGGGCGCGCGCGCTCTGCCTCGTCCCCGATGTCCTGCTCGTCGATGCCACCGGCCGGGACCATCCCCGTGGCTGCGGCCTGGCGCTGCATCTCGGGGCCCGGCTGGGCATCCCCACCGTCGGAGTGACCGACCGGCCGCTCCTGGCCGGAGGGCCGGAGCCGGAGCGGCGGGCGGGCGTCGCGACCGAGCTGCGGCTGGAGGGCGACCTGGTGGGGTACCTGCTTCGGAGCTCGGCTGGGGGCCGGCCGATCACGGTTCACGCCGCTTGGAGGACGACGCCGGAGCTCGCCCTGAGCGTCGTGAGGGCGAGCCTGCTGGGGCAGCGCACCCCCGAGGCGCTGCGCTGGGCGCGGAGCACGGCTCGCGCCGCCCGGAGCCGGGAGGGGTGACAGCAGCGCGGCAAGCTCAGCTGCCGGTGGCGGGGGTCCCATTGTGAACGCGATCTGGGGGGCGTACATTCGCCAGGGGGCAAGACGCTAAGTACCGGCCCGGGAAGGGAGATGCCCGAGCAGCCGGTTGGGAGGAGGCACCATGTCTGTTCGGCAGTACAGCTCACGTCGCTGGCTGGCGGCGATGGGGACCGCGGCGGCGGTCATCGGGGCGGTCGCGGCCGGGCCTGCTCCGGCCCAGGCAGCGAGCGGCCCCAGCATTCCCAAGGCGTACCTGTCTGCGCTCAGCCCGCAGCAGATCGAGCAGCTGTCCCAGAACCAGAACCAGAAGGTGATCGTGGTCCTCAGGAACCAGCACCCGGAGGCGCCCGATCCGGGCGCGAACCGGGCCGCGCTGCTCGCCTCTGACCAGAGCTCGATCACGGGTGAGCTGGCTCAGCTCCATGCCGGCGGGGTCCGCGCGTACTCGTTCGTCAACGCGGTCTCGGCGACGATCTCTGCCGCCGAGGTGGCCCGCCTGCAGCAGGACCCGGCCGTCGAGGCGGTGGTCCCGGACAGCGAGGTCGCGGCGGCCCCGTCCACCCCGCAGATGGTGGCGGTGCCGACGCCCGACAGCCCCGGGACGAGCACGACCGTTCACGCCTCGTCCCTGACCGAGGGCTCCGGCACGCCCGCTCAGGCCTGTCCGACCAACCCATCGCAGCCGCTCCTCGAGCCCGAGGCGCTGCAGTCGATGAACGTCGACTTCGGGCCGGGAGGTCCACCCGCCGCCCACTCGCTGGCCAACGGTGCGGGGGTCAAGGTGGCCGTCTTCCCGGATGGTCTCGACCCCAACATCCCCGACTTCCGGACCGGAGGCGGCACCGGGCCCTCGGCCATCTTCGACTACGAGGACTTCACCGGTGAGGGTACCGGCGGGGTGACCGGGGGCGAGGAGGCCTTCGGTGACGCCAGCTCGATCATCGCCCAGGGCAACCAGACCTACGATCTGAGCGGCGAGGTCAACCCGGCCCATCCGGTGCCGGCCGGCTGCACGATCAAGATCGAGGGGGTCGCGCCCGGTGCCAGCCTGGCAGTCATGAAGGTCTTCGGTGACACCAACTTCGCCTTCAACAGCGAGATCCTCCAGGGGATCGAGTGGGCCGTCAACGTCGACAAGGTCGACATCCTCAGCGAGTCGTTCGGCGGCAACCCGGTGCCCAACCCGGGCAGCGACCCGATCGCGGTCGCCGACCAGGATGCGGTCAACGCCGGCATCACGGTGGTGGTCAGCAGCGGCGACGCCGGCGGCACCAACACCATCGGCAGCCCGGCGGTCGACCCAGGGGTCATCGCCGCCGGAGCCAGCACCGACTACCGGCTCTACCAGCAGACCACCTCGTACGGCATCCAGTTCGGCGGCAACGGGTGGCTCAGTGACCAGATCTCCGGGCTGAGCAGCTCCGGGGTCACCGAGGCGAACCGGACCGTCGACCTCCTGGCGCCGGGCGAGGCCGGCTGGGCGGACTGCTCGACCAACACCTCGGTGTTCACGGAGTGCGCCGACATCTACCACGGCACGTCGCCGCAACCGATCGTCGCTTTCGGCGGCACCAGCGAGTCGGCACCGCTCACCGCCGGGGCGGCCGCGCTCGTGATCCAGGCGTTCCGCAAGGCTCACGAGGGCATCACCCCTTCGCCGGCGCTGGTCAAGCAGATCCTGATGAGCACTTCGCGAGATGTGGACTCCCGGGCGGCTGACCAGGGCGCTGGCCTCATCGACGCCTACCGTGCCGTCCAGGCCGCGCTCTCCTATGAGCTCCCCACCAAGACGGGGGACGCCCTTCTCTACTCGCCCAACGCGATCAACAGCATCGCCCAGCCCGGCAAGGCGAGCACGACGCCGGTGACGGTCACCAACGACGGCGCGATCCCCCAGACGGTCACCCCGTCGGTCCGCGCCCTCGGGCCAGCCAGGACGATCGCGAGCGGGACTCTGGCCCTGAACCAGGCCACCGACCCAACCTTCGTCTGGCAGAGCGGTGCCTCGGTCGGGGATGTCCACGAGTTCACCTTTGAGGTCCCAGCGGGGACCGACCGGCTGGCGGCCTCCATCGCCTGGAACCAGGACCTCTCCAACCTTCCGTCGGACGAGTTCCAGACCATCCGCTTCGACCTGTTCGACCCCGAGGGACGCCTGGTGCTGCAGTCCCGCCCCCAGGGGCCAGTGGGCTTTCCATCCGGAGGCTTCAGCCAGGACGAGGTCCACGACGCCCAGGCGGGCATCTGGACGATGCTCATCTTCGACACCAACTTCGCGTTCCCGCCGAGCTACACGGGGCCGCTGACCTACTCGATCACCTCACAGTCCTTCCAGACCGTGACCGGATCGGTGCACCCAACATCGGCGGTCCTCGCTCCGGGCGCCTCGGCCACCTTCATGGTCACGGTGAGGACGCCGGCCACGCCGGGAGACACGTCGGAGTCGCTGGTATTCGGACCGGCGCCTGGCGGTGACCTGGCGCGGGGCACGGTCCCCGTCACCCTGCGCAGCCTGGCTGTGGTGGGGCAGAGGTTCAGCGGGATCATCACCGGCGGCAACTCCCGGATGGCCTTCTACGGCCAGGAGCTCCCCTACCAATTCAAGGTCAGCGGCCATCAGAGTGACGTCGACGTCAACCTCCAGGTGGCCAATCCCGGCTACCAGATCCTGGCCTTCCTGGTCGATCCGACCGGAACGCCGGTGGACGTCCAGAGCTCAATGCTGTGGGATGGCAGCGGGACCAACGGCCAGACCATCTCGCTGTTCCGCCAGAACCCCGCGCCCGGACTGTGGTCGCTCCTGGTGGTTCAGATCAACAACGTCGATTCGGTGCTGACCAGCACCGAGTTCGCGGCGACGATCGCCTTCAACCAGGTGGTGGCGAGCGTGGAGCACCTGCCCACCAACCCACACCAGACGATCACCGCGAGCAGCCCGGTTACGGCGCTGATCCATGTCACCAACACCGGGCTGGAGCCGGAGGCGTACATGGTCGACTCCCGCCGGGACCAGCAGACCATCCTCTCCCTGGCCGCGCTCTTCGCCTCGCCCAGCAACGAGCCCCTGCCGATCAGCAACGGTGGTCTGATCCCCCAGTTCCTGGTGCCGCCCTACACCCCGGCGGCAGAGCTGGCGGCCACCTCGACGGTGCCGATCACGCTGGACACCAGCCCTGACTTCGGCACCCCGGACGTGGAGGCCCTCTCCTTCGGCGACGACGCCATCGCGGTCATGACCGCCAACGAGCTGCCCGCCTCGATCTGGTCCTGCGCCCCGTCCGAGCAGGGCCCCTTCTCCACCACGGCGGTCAACACCACATACAGCTGCGGGGCACTGGGTCTCACCGACGCCTTCGCCCCCGACATCGCGACCTCGGCCGGCAACCTCTGGCAGGACGTGGAGCTGGGCACCAGCACCTACAACCCGCTGGTCCTCGCCCCCGGGCAGAGCGGCACCATTCAGGTGACCATCACTCCGACTGACCCGTCGGGGACCCATGTCAGCGGCTTCCTCAGCCTCGAGACCTTCAACTTCAACACCTTCAGCTCGGACGAGGTCACCTCGTTCCCGTACGCGTACACGGTCGGCTGAGCCGACATCCCACCGGCGCACGTCCGGGGCCATCGCCTGATGGCCCCGGACCCTGCCGGGGAGGGAGCCCCGACCGGAGCGTCCCCGGTGGGGCGCCGCGGTCAGACGGCCGGGAGCGTGGAGAAGCCCATGAACCCGTGCATGGGGCCGGAGGGGAACAGCTCGGACCAGGGGCTCATCGGCATCGTGCCAGTGGCCACCGGCTTGGTGATCGTGACCGCACCACCGTAGTTCGAGACCCGCGCGTCCAGGCTCAGGGTGATCCCGAGTGTGCCACTGGGCAGTGCCGTCGACCCGCTGCCTGGCGAGGCCAGGCCGCCGATCAGCGACGCCAGGCTGCCGACGTCGACGCTCAGCGAGGCGGAGACGGAGGCGCGCACCAGGCTTCCGTCGCCGCGGCTCAGCCAGATGTCCACCGACCCACTCTTCACCGTGATGAACGGGGTCAGCATCCCCAGGTACTGCCCTGCCTGCGAGGCGCTGGCGCTGCCCCCCGCCAGGTCCTGGGCCAGCTTGCCGAGCAGGTCGCCGGTGATGGCGGCGTGATAGTGCTCCTCGCTGGCGCCGTTGTCGGTGATCGTCCCCTGGTCCTGGAGGTTGAGGTCGCCGACCAGGGTCCCGAGCTGCGATCCGGTCGCCGCCGGGCTGGCCGGGAGGGAGGTGGAGAGCTCGGCGTAGCCACCGCCATCGAGGCTGACGTAGGCGTGGCCGTCGTACTCGACGGCGCTCAGGGTGTGCCCGCCGGCGCTGGCGGTGAGCTGGCGGCGGGTGCTCGACTCCTGCTTCAGCGTCCCGGTGGCGGAGCCTCCGCTGCCGAGACCGGTCAGCGCCGACTGGATCGACGCCGGCAGGTTCTGGAGGCTCGAGGTGTCGAGGCTGAGGCTCCCGCTCAGGGCCATGACCAGCGGCGTCGTCGCCGCCTTCTGGAGGGCGGTGGTCACGGCCTGGCTGGGGTCATCGCCGGTCAGGGCGGCGGCCGGGCCGCAGGCAACGGCGAGAGCGGCTGCCGCGGCGATCGTCGGGAGAGCCAGCAGTTGGCGAGGCAGGGAGCTCACGGTTCGGTTCATTGACTCTGAAGCACCGCCGGGCGCGGGATTGTGACAGGGCGCCCTCGCAACCAGGATACCCCCGCACCCCGTGGCCTCCCCTGACGGAACGGCTACGCTGAGGCCGGCGTGCTCAGCCTCGACGGTTCCCCGCTCAGCGTCAGCGACTTGGTGGCGGTCGCCCGGGATGGGGCCAGCGTCGAGGTCGGCGAGGCGGCCCGGCACCGGATGGCTCCGGCACACGCCCTGATCGCCCACCTGGACGCCGAGGGAGGACCCGTTTATGGGGTCACCACCGGATTCGGGGCCCTCGCCGACCGCAGCATCGATCCCGAGGAGCGAACCCGGCTCCAGCACGCTGTGGTTCGCAGCCACACGGCCGGGATGGGGCCCCCCCTCGCCCCCGAGGTGGTCCGGGGGATGATGCTGCTCCGCGCCCGAAGCCTCACCGCCGGTCATTCCGGGGTGCGGCCGGAGATCCCCGAGGCCATCTGCGCCATGCTCCGGGCCGGGGTAGCCCCGTGGGTCCCCGAGCACGGCTCGCTGGGCGCCTCCGGCGACCTGGCGCCCCTCGCCCACGCCGCCGCGGCGCTGACCGGCGATGGGTGGGTGCTGGACGGACACGGCGGGCGGCGGCCAGCCGCGGCCGCCCTCGCCGAGGCCGGCCTGGCGCCCATCGACCTCGGGCCCAAGGAGGGGCTCGCCCTGATCAACGGAACCGAGGGGATGACCGCCATCCTCGGCCTCGCCATCCACGACGCGGAGGCGCTGCTCTGCGCCCTGGACTGCGCCTGCGCGCTCTCGGTCGAGGCCCTGCTGGGCACGCCCCGACCATTCGACGCGGAGGTGGTCGCCCTCCGGCCCGCCGAGGGCCAGGCGGCATCGGCAGCCAACCTCCGGTCACTCCTCGACGGTTCGCCCATCGTCGCATCGCATCGGACCTCCCTTCACGCGGTGCAGGACGCGTACTCGCTGCGCTGCGCTCCCCAGGTCCATGGCGCCGCCCGCGACGTCCTGGAGTTCTGCCGTGCCACGGTCACCCGGGAGATGGCCAGCGTGGTGGACAACCCGGTGGTGCTGGCCGGCCGCGGCGAGCTCTTCTCGACCGGCAACTTCCATGGCCAGGCGCTCGCCTATGCGGCTGACATGCTGGCCTCGATCTGTGCCGACACCGCCGCCATCAGCGAGCGCCGCGCCAACCGGCTCCTCGACCCGGCCCGCTCCCGCGGATTGCCTGCCTTCCTGAGCCCCGAACCCGGATTGAACAGCGGGCTGATGATCGCCCAGTACACCGCCGCCAGCTGCGTGACCCAGCTGCGGCAGATGGCTGCTCCGCACGCGGTCCACAGCCTCGACACCAGCGCCGGCCAGGAGGACCACGCCTCGATGGGCTTCGCGGCGGCGCTGCGCAGCCGGCGAAGCCTCGAGCTGGTCCGTCAGGTGGTGGCCGTCGAGATCGTCTGCGCCTGCCAGGCGGTCGAGCTGCGCGCCCCTCTCCACCCCGGGCCGGCCACGGCGGCCCTGCTCGCCTCTCTGCGGCAGCGGGTCGCCCACCTCGACGCCGACCGCCCGCTCGCCCCCGACCTCGAGGCGGCGGACGAATGGCTCGGCTCGGGCGCCTGGCGAGCGGCGGTCGAAGCCGTCACCGGGGCCCTGCGATGACCTCTCGACACGCCGCGGAAGACGGGGTCACCGGGGAGGGGACGGCCCGGCGATTGATCCTCTGGGACATAGACGGGACCCTGATCAAGACCGGCCCCGTGGGTGAGGAGGTCTTCGTCCGGGCGCTGGTGCGCGCCCTCGGGACACCGCCCAGCCAGCGGGTTCAGATGAGCGGCAAGACCGATCCCCAGATCATCCTCGAGTACCTCGCCCTGGCCGCGGTGGCTGACCCCGATCACTGGCTCAGCCCGATCCTGGGCCACCTGGAGGCAGAGACCGCGCAGGCGCGGCCTCTCTTTGCTGAGCGGAGTCGGGTGCTGCCGGGGGTGCTGGAGCTGCTGCCCGCGCTCCACGCCGACGCCCGCTTCCTGCAGTCGGTGCTGACCGGGAACATCCGGCCCAACGCGCTGGTCAAGCTGGGCGCCTTCGGTCTCGAGCGCTGGCTCGACCTGGAGGTCGGAGCCTATGGCTCGGACGACCACGACCGCTGCGGCCTCGTGCCCATCGCGCTGGCCAGGGCCACACGCGTCCGCGAGGTGAGCTTCGAACCCGAGCAGGTCTGGGTGGTCGGCGACAGTGCCAATGACCTGGCCTGCGCCCGTGCCGCTGGCGCCCGTTGCCTGCTGGTGGCGACCGGTCGGGCCGGTCTCGATGAGCTGAGTCAACTGGGGGCCACCGCCACCCTCGCCGATCTCGGTGACGTGGACGCGGTGGTCCGCCTGCTCGCCGAATGAGGGTGCCGCAGCCGCCGGTGCGTCTGACGGCCGGAGGGTGGAGATGCGCCTGAGCGCTGGAGAGTGGCTGGGGTACCGGCTCCGCCGCGGCAGTGGTCTCGCCGTGCTGGGAGCGCCGATCAGCCGCGCATCGATCTCACCCTCCGAGGCCTGGTCGACACCGCTCGCGCTGCGGCGGGTGCTGCGCCGCCTGCCCACCTGGGACGGGACCCACGATCTCGACCTCCTCGAGCTGAGCGCGGCTGACCTCGGCGATGTCGAGGGCGACCTGCGTGATGCCAGCGCCGACCCGGCGCATCAGCGGATCGCGGCGGCGGTCGCCGACGCGTACCAATGGGCGTATGTGCTCGCCGTCATCGGCGGCGACAACTCGCTGACCAAGCCAGCCGTGGAGGGCTGCCAGGCGGCCCATCCCGAGCTCAGCTGGGGCTTGCTCACCCTCGACGCGCACCACGATTGCCGGCCGGTGACCGCGGGCTCGACGAACGGCACTCCGGTGCGCGAGCTGATCGAGGGCGGGCTGCCCGGCGGCCACGTGGCTCAGATCGGCATCCATCCATGGGCCAACGCCGCCGAGGACGCCGCCTGGGCCCGCGACCAGGGCGTCGACATCCATCCCCTCGCCGAGGTGCGGTGCTCGGGGATCCGAGCCGCGGTCGAGGGCGCCCTGTCCCGGCTCCGGGAGCATGGGGTGACGGCGGTGTGGGCCGACCTGGACCTCGACGTTCTTGATGCCGCCCATGCTCCGGCGTGCCTGAACAGCATGCCGGGAGGGCTCGAGCCGACCGACCTGATCGAGGCCGCTCACCTCCTCGGCCGCGAGCCGATGGTGCTGGGCATGGACCTCACCGAGGTGGACGCCAGCGCGGACATCGCCGACCGGACAGTCCGCCTCATGGCCACGGCCCTGCTCAGCTTCGCCAGCGGGGTGGCGCTGCGAGTCCGGGCTTGGGACGCTGAGGGATGACGGCGGGCGGTGCTCCCACCCTGGTGGTGGCCAACATCGGCCAGCTGGTGACGGGCGACCGGCGGCTGCCCCCACCCGGGGTGATCGAGGACGCAATCCTCGCCGCCGCCGGTGAGCGGGTGGTCTACGCCGGCCCCGCGTCCGGGTTCGAGAGCCTCCCCGGAGACGGTGCCGTCGAGCTCGACGCGCGGGGTGCGGCGGTGGTCCCCGGCTTCGTGGACGCCCACACCCACCTGGTCTGGCTGGGCGAGAGGTCGGGGGAGTACGCGCTCCGCGCCGCCGGCGCCAGCTACGAGGAGATCGCGGCGGCGGGGGGCGGGATCCGGAGCACGGTCGCGGCCACCGCCGCCGGCAGCCTCGACGCCCTCGCCGCCGGCGCCCGCCAGCGGGCCCGGCGGATGCTTCGTCTGGGGACAACCACGGTTGAGGTCAAGAGCGGCTACGGCCAGGAGCTGGAGGTGGAGCTGCGCCAGCTCCAGGCTGCGCGCGCCCTTCGGGGGGAGCCCGGCCTGCCCGACGTGCTCACCACCTACCTTCCCCTCCACGGCTCGATCACCGGCGATCGCGAGGCCTACGTGGAGGACGTGGTGGAGCGGGGACTGGCCGCCGCCAGGCCGCTGGCCAACTTCGTCGACTGCTTCTGTGACCTCGGAGCTTGGAGCGTCAGCGAATGCCGGCGGCTCCTGGAGGCCGCCCGGGCCGCCGGTCTGAGGGCCAAGCTCCACGCCGAGCAGCGCAGCCGGACAGGTGCGGCCCTGCTGGCCGCCGCAGTGGGCGCGGTCTCCGCCGACCACCTCGAGCATGCCAGCGACGACGATCTCCGGGCGCTCGCGGCCGCCCACGTGACCGGGGTCATCCTGCCCGGCGCCTCGCTGGTGCTGGGGGGACCCCCTCCCCCGGGAAGGCGCCTCCTCGAGGCCGGGGCCACGGTGGCCATCGCCACCGACTGCAACCCCGGCACCTGCTGGTCGGAGTCGATGCCGCTCATGGTCTCGCTGGCCGTCGCCCTGGGCGGGCTGACGCCGGCCCAGGCGCTGCAGGCGGCGACCTCCGGTGGAGCGGACGCGCTGGGCCTTGGCGACCGAGGACGTCTTGTGCCCGGCCTGCGCTGCGACGCGCTGGTGCTGGAGACGCCCCGCTGGCTCGATGTCGCCTACCACCTGGGAGCGAACCCGGTGGCCCAGGTCATCGCTCGGGGAGTGGTGCAGCCGCTGGATTGACGGATTTCTGTCCATAACTGGCGGTGAGCGGGCGAGGTGGTCCCGGGGTCGGGGATCCCAGGGATCGGAACATTCGATCAGCTGACCGCTCCGCTCGCAGCCTCAGCCGAGCAGCAGCCCGAGCACCAGGGAGCACCAGTTGGCGGCCAGCGCGGTGCCGACCACCGCGGCCAGCCGGCGGCGCAGCCATGCGTAGATGAGTGCCGCCTCGATCACCACCACCATCGCCTCAGCCACCAGGAGCGCAGGGACCGGCCGGATGGCTCGGTCCAGCCAGGGCAGGAGCACGAAGGTGAACAGCGGGTGACTGATCAGGTTGACCAGCACCGAGGCCAGCAGCGCCCTGCCCCAGGGAGCGCCGGCCAAGAGCCGCAGCAGCACCGTGTAGACGGGGGCCTCGACGGCGATGGTGAGGCCCAGCGCTTCCGGGTAGGTCACGGAGGCGAGGTCAGCCTGTTCCGGTCTGGAACGGATCGGCGCATTTAGGAGACCGATGCTACGATCCGGCCGCCTGCGGTGGAATCACGGCCCGCGGGAACCTGACGCGCGCGGAACGCGTCAACCGAGGTTGGAACCGATGCACCTGCTTCCCAGCGACCTGCCACCCTGCGGTTTCAACAACCTCCCACCGTGCAGCGACTACGAGCAGCCCCAGTCGCCCCTCCTCCTCGCCCTGCTGATCGCCGGCATCGTGGTCGTGGTCCTGGCGATCGTCGCCGTGGTTGCGCTTCTGCTGGTTCGCAGGTCGCGGAAGGCCCGCCAGCCGGTCGCCGCCGGCGCCGCGGGCGGCTTCCCGATGAGCTCAGGCGGATACCCGATGGCCGCAGGCGGCTACCCCATGACCGCAGGCGGCTACCCGATTGGCCCCCACCCTGAGGGTGGCCCGGAGGTTCCTGCGGGATGGTTCCCCGACCCCAGCGGCCGCTTCCAGTCCCGCTACTGGGACGGCGCGGGCTGGACGGACAACGTCAACGACGGCATGAGGACGCTCAGGGACCCGCCTGGCTGAGATCGGGTGCTCTCAGTACTTTCGGGCAAGGCTGCGAGAGCGCCGCTGAGCTCAGCACAGCCCGAACTGCTGTGGGCGCGCCACGCCTCTCCCCCTCCGGCAGAAGGTGTCGCCGCTCGGCGCGACCGGTGGGAGCCGGGTGATCGGCAGGAAGCTCGGGTGCTAGGGTGGAACAGTGACCCAGGAGCTGGTGCGCACCCCCGTCGACGTCCGGATCCGCCCGTGGGAGCTCAATGACGCCGAGGAGCTGACCGCCATGTACCACGCCGCTCGCGCCGAGCTGACGGTGGACGCGCCTTGGCGGACCCCCGCCTGGTTCACCGCCTCCGGGCAGCGGGAGCGCATCCGGCGAAGCCTCGGAGACCAGTCGGTGGTCGGCTACGTCATCACGGCGTCAGGGGTGTTCGCCGGTGATCTCTCCCTCGACCAGATCCGCCGGGACATCCTCCAGAGCGCCGACATCGGGTACTGGGTGGCTCCTTGGAAGCGCCGTCAGGGGGTCGCCAGCCGGGCAATCGAGCTGGCGGTCCGCGATGCCTTCGACCGTCTTGGCCTCCATCGCATCCACGCCACCGTCGACCTCGACAACCAGCCCTCGTGGCGGGCCCTGGAGAGGAACGGCTTCCACCGGGTGGGGATCATCCGCGGCTTCGCCCTGATCGGCGGCCGCTGGCGCGACCACCATCTTTACCAGCTCAGCGCCGAGGACTGGCGCGAGGCGGTGGCAGGCAGCCGCTGACCTGGTTGGAGGCGGCGGCAGGGCCCACGCCAGGGTGGGAGGTGACGGCAGGCGACATCACGGTAGCCCCACCGGACCAGTCGCCGGGGGCGGCGTGGGACTACCCTGACGCTGTGGCCGTGACCACGCTGCCCCGGCTCTGCGGCGCCGACCTGGAGGTTCCGCTGGCCACGGGCGGCACCGCCC
Source organism: Binatia bacterium (assembly GCA_035624785.1). Taxonomy (GTDB): domain Bacteria; phylum Chloroflexota; class Dormibacteria; order Aeolococcales; family Aeolococcaceae; genus JAJZNI01. The sequence continues at coordinate 37,703 of DASPQV010000039.1, forward strand.
GCTATGCCAATCTCGACTGCGCCGCCAGCACGCCAGCGATGCTCCCCGTGCTGGAGGCGGTGGAGCGAGCCCTGCCCTGGTACGCGTCGGTGCACCGGGGTGCCGGCTTCGCCTCCCAGGTATCGACCCGGCTCTACGAGGCATCCCGGCAGTCGGTGGCCGACTTCGTGGGTGCGGGGCCCACCGACACGGTGGTCCTGGTGCGCAACACCACCGACGCCATCAACCTCCTGGCCCACTGCCTGCGCTTGGAGCCGGGACAGGTGGTGCTCAGCACCGCCGTCGAGCACCACGCCAACATGCTGCCCTGGCGCCGGCGCTTCACGGTCATCCACCTCGATCCTCCGCCGAGCCCGGCCGCACTGCTCGAGGCGGTCGAGGGAGCGCTTCGGGAGCATCCCGTCGGCCTGGTGGCCATCACCGGGGCGAGCAACGTCACCGGTGAGGTGTTCCCGGTCGCCCAGGTCGCGGAGGTGGCTCACCGGCACGGTGCCTTGGTCTTCGTCGACGCCGCCCAGCTCGCCCCCCACCGGCGCGTCGACATGGCGGCGAGCGGGATCGACTGCCTGGCCCTCTCCGGGCACAAGATGTACGCGCCGTTCGGCGCCGGAGCTCTGGTGGCGCCGCATCAGGTGCTCGAGGACTGCGAGCCGTTCCTGGCCGGGGGCGGTGCCGTCGACTTCGTGACCTTGGACTCGGTCATGTGGACGGCGCTTCCAGACCGTCTCGAGGCGGGCAGTCCCAACGTCGTGGGCGCCGTGGCACTGGGGACGAGCTGTGCCGTGCTCGCCGAGGTCGGCATGGACACGGTCATGGCCCACGAGCGCGAGCTGCGCCTCCGCCTGGAGGCCCGCCTCGACGCCATGCCCCACGTCACCCACCTGCGACTCTGGGACGGCGCCGGTGTCGACCGCCTCGGCGTCTGCACCTTCACGCTGGAGGGCATGCACCACGCCCTGGTAGCGGCGGCGCTCTCCGCCGAATGGGGGATCGGGGTACGTCACGGGTGCTTCTGCGCCCACCCCTACATCACCCATCTGCTGGGCATCGACGAGAGCGCGGCGCGGGCGGTGAGGAGCCACCTCCGCGCCGGCGAGCGTCAGGCGATCCCGGGGGCGGTTCGGGCCTCCTTCGGGATCGGCACGCGGGACGAGGAGATCGACCGGCTATCAGAGGCGCTCGAGGTGCTGGCCGCCCGGGGCCCCCGGCTGGAGTACGTCCAGGACCCGCATACCGGAGACTTCGTCCCAGCCGTCGACTCCCGCCCGTGGCCCGCCTTCGAACCCCTCGGCCCCCTGGAGGGAGCCGTGCACGGTCTGGCCTGCGGCCAGTTCTGAAGCATCAGCATCGAGCGGCAGCCGCCGGCCGGCCAGCCCACACGCCTGCGCAGGTCGCTGGCGGGTGGTCCGATTCGAGTTATGGTCACAAAATTCCACAACCCGCGGTGCGCCAGGCATCCCCCCGGGGTCGCGCTGGGGCGGATCCCCTACGGGTCAGCTCCGGCCGAGAGCTGGGCGTCGAGGATGGCGGGGTCGGTGGTCGGAGCCCGGCACGAGAAGCCCTCGCAGACGTAGGCGGCGGGAGCCCCTGCGACCAGCTCTCGACCAGCGAGAAGGGGCACCGAATCGGCGGCACCCCAGGCCAGCACCCGATGCGGGTCGTAACGCCGCCATACCTCGCGAAGCAGGGCTATGGTCCGGGGATGGTCCGGCGGCCCGACCACCGCCACCTCCCGTGAGCGAGAGGTCAGCGAGTCGGCGACGCAGGCGAGACTGCTCAGCGCCAGAGGGATCCGGGCAAGCGCCGCGGTGAGTGGCCGAACGACCTCCAGGGCCCGCTCCCTCCAGCCGTCTTCGCCGGTCAGCCAGGCCAGGCGGGTGAAGAGCTGAGCGGCCATCGACTGTCCGGCCGGAGCGGGATTGTCCTCCAGACCCCGTGGCCGAACCAGCAGTGCCTCGGCATCGGAAGCGGTGTCGAAGTAGCCGTGATCGGGGTCGCGGAAGCGCTCCACGGCCTCAGCGGCGAGCTCCAGAGCGCGCACGAACCATGCCGGCTCGCCGGTGGCCTCGTACAGCGCCAGGAGCGCGTCACCCAGACCGGCGACGTCCTCGAGGAAGCCGGAAACCCCGGCCGAGCCATCTTTCCAGGTGTGCCGCAGCCTGCCGCCAACCACCACCTCGGCAAGCAGGAAGGCGGCGCAGTTGTGGGCTACGTTGACGTAAGCTTGCCGGTCGAGAGCGGCTCCCGCCTCGGAGAAGGCGCGGATGGCCAGGGCATTCCAGGCCGTCACCACCTTGCCGTCGCGGCCGGGAGCGGACCGCTGCGCCCGGGTCCTGAGGAGACGGCTGCGGATGCGGTCGCGGCGCTCCCCCAGCTCGGCGGTGGTCAGGCCGAGCTCGCCGGCGAGTTCTGTCCCGGGGACCGGGCAGGAGAGGACGCTCAGGCCATCCTCGAAGTTGCCCGCCGGCGAGACGCCGAACAGGCGCAGGGCGATCCGGGTGTCGGACCCGTCGCCGAGAGCCTCGGCGATCGCCTCCGGGCTCCAGACGAAGAATCGCCCCTCCACCCCATCGCTGTCGGCGTCCTGGGAGGAGGCGAATCCGCCGTCCGGGAGCAGCATCTCGCGGATCAGGTAATCGAGGGTCGCCTCGACGACGTCGCGGAGCTCGGGGTCACCGGTGATCTGGTACGCGTGCAGGTACACCGTGGCCAGCTGAGCGTTGTCGTAGAGCATCTTCTCGAAATGGGGGACCGCCCACCCGGCGTCGACGCTGTAGCGGTGGAAGCCGCCGCCCAACTGGTCGAAGATGCCGCCAGCCCGCATCCGGCGGAGGGTGGTCAGGGCGACGCCGCCGGCCGCCTCGCTGCCCCCCACGAGGCCGAGGCGCAGGAGCAGCTCGAGGGCGGCCGGATGGGGAAACTTGGGAGCCCCGTCGAAGCCCCCGCGCTCGCGGTCGGCCTGCTCCACCAGCCGCGCCCCGGCGGCGAGGACGGTCAGCCGGCTGGGGTCCTCAGCGGTGGGCAGGCGGGGACCGGAGAGGGAGCGAGTGATGTCAGCGCCGGCTCTGTCGACATCCTCGCGGCGGTGGCGGTAGGCGTCGTGGGCGGCCCGTAGCACCGCCGGGAAACCCGGCATCCCGGCTCTCGGGACCGGCGGGAAGTAGGTACCGCCGAAGAAGGGAACTCCCTCGGGGGTGAGGAACACGGTCATCGGCCAGCCGCCCTGGCCGGTCATCGCCTGGACCGCCCGCATGTAGACGGCGTCGATATCCGGGCGCTCCTCGCGATCGACCTTGATGCAGACGAAGAGCTCGTTCATCAACGCGGCGATCCCGGGGTCCTCGAACGACTCGTGGGCCATCACGTGGCACCAGTGGCAGGCGCTGTAACCGACCGAGAGCAGGATGGGCCGGTCCCGCTCGCGGGCGGCCCGGAGAGCCTCATCACCCCACGGATACCAGTCGACCGGATTGCCGGCGTGCTGCAGGAGATACGGGCTGGACTGGGCGGCCAGGCGGTTGGTCATGGGTTGCCGCGCCGGTCGCGCTGAGCGGGCCGATGGGGGACACGGCGGACCATGCCACTGAGGGTAAGGCTCGGTTCCCCCCGCCCGCCCCCCGGTGCCCGGCCGCACCCCCAACCGACCGCCGAACCGTCGCCCAGCTGCCGACTCGAACATGCGATCCCATACCATGAGCGGGACTGCCCGGGCTCCTCCCTGCACCCGATCCAGACGTGAGCTCCCGGGCCAACAGGGTATGTATGGCGCCTGGCGGTGACACGGATCCCGGCGCCGGCGCGGCGCCCGCTGGGGAGAGCGCCGTCGTCACGCTCCGGCAACTCCCCCGCGAGCTGCTCGGGGACCCGGAGTTCCTCCGCCGCTTCCGCAGCGAGGCGCCGATCGTGGCGCGCCTCGACCCCACCTACGTGGTGCGCACCCGAGCCCACGTCGAGGACGCCTTCGGCCTCTCGCTGGTCACCGACTATGTGGACGGCCTGCCGCTCCGCTCCATCCTCCCGGCGGCAACCGCGCGCCATCCGGAGGCCGCCCTGGTGGTTCTCCGCGATGCTCTGCTGGGCTTGGAGGCGGCTCACCGCGAGGGCATCCTGCATCGCGACCTCCGCCCCGAGAGGATCATCGTGGACCGGCACGGCATCGCCCGGATCACCGATCTGGGGCTGGTAGCGCGCACTCCGAGCAACCGCTGGATCCCTGGCACGCCCGAGTACATGGCGCCGGAGCTGTGGGCTGACGAGGAGCCGACCATCGCCACCGACGTGTATGCGGCGGCGGTCGTCCTCTTCGAGTGTGTCAGCGGCGCGCCCCCCTTCCGGGGCGGGGCGGTCGTCATCCGGGAGCAGCATCTGAGCGCCGCGCTTCCTGTCCACGACCTCCCTCGCGAGATCACGTCGCTGGTCCTCACCGGGATGGCCAGGTCACCGGAGCAGCGCTACGCGCGGGCCTGGGATTTCGCCGAGGAGGTGGAGGACGCCGGCCGGGCCCTGAGCGGCACCGGCTGGCAGCGCCGGGGGCGCCGGCGGCTCGCCGCCGCGGTGGCCACGGCGCTCCCCCCATCCCTCGGCACGCCTGGCGCCGAGGAGCGGCGCGGACTGATCGGACGGGCTCACCTTCCCTGGCACTCCCGGATCTGACCGGCGTACGGGAATCCGCCCAAGCTGCGAGGTCAGGATGGGGTGCCGGTCACGGGCCGGCGATTCACATCACTGGGTTCGATCGGCGCCGGTGACCAGGGAGCGGTAGAGCCCGGCCGTCTCCGCGGCGATCCGCTCCCAGGTGAAGCTGCGCAGCACCCTGGAGCGTCCGGCGCGGCCCATCTCGGCAGCGAGCCGGCGGTCGGCGATGAGCGCGTTTATCCCGGTCGCGAGCTCCGCCTCGAAGCGGCGGGCGGCGCTGACATCGGCGGCGATCGCGCCGGGGTCGCAGGGGATCAGGTAGCCCGTCTCGGCGTCGACCACGATCTCCGGGATTCCCCCCACCGCGCTCGCCACGACCGCGGTCTCGCAGGCCATCGCCTCCAGGTTGACGAGGCCGAACGGTTCGTACACCGAGGGACAGACGAAGACCTGGGCATGGCTCAGGAGGGCCACCAGGTCGCGGTGGGGAAGCATCGAGTCGATCCACACCACCGACTCCCCCACCTCCCGGGCAGCCTCGTAGAGCGCTCTCACCTCGGCGGCGATCTCCGGCGTGTCCGGGGAGCTCGCCACCAGCACGAGCTGGGCCGAGCGATCGAGGTCGGGAGCGGCGTTGAGCAGGTGGGGCAGCCCCTTCTGGCGGGTGATGCGGCCCACGAAGACGACCAGCGGCCGGTCCGGGTCGATGCCGTGCCGGGTGAGCGCGTCGCCGGCGCCCGTGGGCCGGTACTCGGTGGCGTCGATGCCGTTGTGGATCACGTGGACGCGGTCGGGGTCGACCGCCGGATAGACCGCGAGCACGTCGCGGCGCATGGCCTCGGAGACGGCGATCACCGCGTCAGCCGACTCCAAGGCGGTGCGCTCGCAGAACAGGGACAGAGCGTAGCCGCCGCCGAGCTGCTCGGCCTTCCAGGGGCGGAGCGGCTCCAGGCTGTGGGTGGTGCAGACGTGGGGCACCTCCCAGAGCAGCTTGGCCAGGTGGCCGGCGAGGTTCGCGTACCAGGTGTGGGAGTGGACGATGTCCAGTCCCTCGAGGGCGTCGGCCATGGCCAGGTCCACCGACATCGCCCCCAGCGCGGCGTCCTCGGGACGGCCGCCCTCGAGCGCCCGCCACGGGCGGTAGGTTGCGGCGACCAGCGGGGAGTCGCGCGGCTCACCGAAGCAGTGCACCGCGACATCGACGTGCGGGGCCAGCGCGCGAGAGAGGTAGTCGACGTGCACCCCCGCACCCCCGTAGACCTCGGGCGGGAACTCGCGGGTGAGGATGCCGACCCGGAGCCGCCCAGGGTGAGCCGCTCCGACGCCGATGCTTCCGCCGCGGACGGCGTCCAGGCTCATGCGTCGGGAATGGGGAGGACGGGCTCGCGCTTGGCGATCACCGTGACCCCCTTGGTGGAGACCGTGAAGCGGCGCGCCTCGGCAACCGGGTCCACGCCGATCACCGCGCCGGGCGGCACCACGACCTCCTTGTCGATGATGGTCCGGCGCACCACGGCGCCCTCGCCGATCTCCACCCCGTCGAGGAGCACGCAGCCCTCGACCAGGGCTCCGCCGCCGACTCGCACTCCCGGCGAGAGCACCGACTGGCGGACCGTTCCCCCGGCCACGATGACGCCCGGGCTCACGATTGAGTCCATGGCGATGCCGCGGCGCTTCTCCTCGTCGAAGACGAACTTGGCGGGCGGCAGCGGCCCATAGAACGAATAGATGGGCCACTCCAGGTTGTACAGGCTGAACATCGGGACCACCGAGATCAGATCCATGTGGGCGTCGTAGTACGAGTCCAGGGTCCCCACGTCCCGCCAGTAGCCCTGGTCGTGCTCGGTGCTCCCCGGGACCACGTTGCTGGCAAAGTCGTAGACTGCCGCCTCACCTCTCTGCACCAGCCTGGGGATGAGATCGCCACCGAGGTCGTGGCGGCTGGAGGGTGTCTCGGCGTCCTCGACCAGGGCGTCGACCAGGAGCTGGGCGGTGAAGACGTAGTTGCCCATCGAGGCGAGGCAGGTCTGGGGGGCCTCAGGCAGGCCGGGAGCCCTGGCCGGCTTCTCGTGGAAGGCGGCGATGCGGTCTCCGTCCCTCTCGATCACTCCGAAGCTCTGGGCCTCCGAGATGGGGACCCTCACCCCGGCCACGGTCACCCCGGCGCCGCTCTCGACGTGCTGGGCGATCATCTGGCGTGGGTCCATCCGGTAGAGGTGGTCGGCTCCGAAGACGAGGACGTAGTCGGGCTTCTCGTCGCCCAGGAGGTTGAAGTTCTGATAGATCGCGTCGGCTGACCCGGAGAACCATCGCGGGCCTCGCCGCATCTGGGCGGGAACCGGGGTCACGTAGTTGCCGAGGAGCGGCGACAGCCGCCAGGTCTGGCTGATGTGGCGGTCCAGGCTGTGGCTCTTGTACTGGGTGAGGACGGCGATCCGGCGCAGCTCGGCGTTGACCAGGTTGCTGAGCACGAAGTCGACCAGGCGGTATACGCCGCCTATGGGGACGGCCGGCTTGGCCCGATCCTTGGTCAGGGGCCAGAGCCGCTTGCCCTCCCCACCGGCGAGCACGATGCAGAACACCCGCGGAGGGGCACGCCGCGAAGGATCGACGACCGCCATTGCCGCTGCCATCATCCCAGACGTTCCGCTGCCGGGGAATCAGTTTGCCCAGGCGCGATGCCGGCACCGCGTCCGGAGGCGGTCCGCCGGGCCAGCCTATCCCAGGCGGGCTCGAGGCGGGACCATGAGGATGCAGATCCCGGCGCTGATCAGGGCAGCCAGGGCACCGAAGAGCAGGCCGGCGGTGAGACCGGGGCCAAGCAGGGGACCGGCGATCGCCGACCCGATCGGGCTGCCCACCGAGTTGAGCGACATGCTGACCGCGAAGGCGCGCCCGTACCACGCCGGGTCGGTGCGCCGCTGGCGGACCGAGAAGAGCCCGATGTCCATCCACCCTCCCGAGCCTCCCCAGATCAACATCGCCAGCGCCGCCACCAGCACGTTGGGGGCGAAGGCCAGCAGCAGCACGGCGAGCACGCTGCCCAGCGTCCCCCCGACCAGCATCCGCCGCTCTCGGTCCTGGCTGCCCCGGTGCCCGGCGAACACGGCGTTGACCCCGCCGCTGGCGGCACTGACGGCCCAGAGGGCTCCGACCACCGCCGCGTTCTCGTGGAACCGGTCGAGGACGAGCAGCGGGACGGCCACGATCAGCAGCCCCGACGCCAGGTTGATCACCGAGAGGCTGACCGCCAGCCCCCTGAGGGTGGGGTTGCGGGCCACGTAGACCAGGCCCGCCCAGGCCTGGCCCGGCACCTCCCGCAGGGATCCACCGGGGCGCAGCGGGGTGAGCCGCCCCACCCCGACCAGGGAGGCCGCGGCGGCCAGGAACACCAGCGCAGTGGCGAGCAACGCGGCCGGCCTTCCCACCAGTCCGGCGACCACGGCGGCGAGCGGCGCGCCGGTCACGGCCGCGATGACGTAGCCGGCGCTGTCCACCGCATTGGCCCGATCCCAGAGCGCGGGGGGCACCAGGACGGGGAAGAGGGTGCGAGTCCCAGCGCTGCTGAGCGGCGAGGTCAGCGAGCCGAGCACCGCGATCCCGATCAGCAGGCCGGGGTCGAGCACCCCGATCCGGTCGAGGAGAAGGATGAGCAGGACCGCGACACCCGCGATCGAGTAGTCGAGCCTTATCAGAGGCACCCGCCCGGAGTGGTCGAGCAGCGCCCCGGCCAGGGGGCTGACCAGCACCCCGGGGAGGGCGTAAGCGAAGACCGCGAGCCCGGCCAGGGTTGTGGAGTGGAATCGCTCCAGGACAAACAGAACCATCGCCACCGAGAGCATCTGGAGGGCGGTGCGGCCGAGCAGAGCAGCCAGCACGATCCGGGGAAGCCCGCGGACGCGCAGCAGGCTGCGGTAGCTGACGGGGAGAGTGGTCTCCACTGCCATGGTTTCTCGAGGTGGCCGATGGCGCGGCCGCAGCGGCATGGGCGCACGGGCCGGCTCACCCGGGCGGTCAGCTTACGCCGCCGTCACCGCCCGGCTCACCGCCCGCCGCCGGCGCGGTCCGGCTCCGGCCTCAGTCGCGCGCCTGGAGAGCCCGGATCGCGAAACCGAGGACGGTGGCTCCGACGGCCACCACGATCCCGACATCCAGGATCAGAGGCAGGGTGTAGCCGCCGATGCTCACCTCCGCGCCGATCCTGTCCAGCACCGCCGGGGAGAGGCCGGCGTTGCTGAAGAGCGCGGTGCGGACCGGCGAGACCGCGTAGGTCACCGGGTCGAAGCGGGTGATCACGGTCATCCAGTCCGGCAGCCCGGCCAGCGGGAAGAGGGCTCCGCTGAGGAAGAGCATCGGCATCATCAGGAAGTTCATGACCACCTGGAAGCCCTGCATCGACTTCATCCGCGAGGCGATCGCGATGCCCAGAGCGGTGAGGGTGAAGGCGAAGAGGAAGAGCAGGGGGATCAGCTCGAGGACGCCGAGGACGGTCAGCCTGACGCCCACGATCGGGGCGAAGATCAGCATGAGGACGCCGCCGACCATCGCCTGGGTGGCGCCACCCAGGGCCTTCCCGACGGCGACCGCGGAGCGCTCGATGGGTGCCACCAGGATCTCGCGGAGGAAGCCGAACTCACGATCCCAGACGATCGACATGGCGCTGAAGATCGAGGTCATCAGCACCGTCATGCAGACCACGCCAGGGAACATGAACTGGATGTAGGTGAGCCCGGGGGGGAAGATCCGGCCGCCGCCCAGCGCCGAGCTGAGACCGACCCCGAAGACCACCAGGAAGAGCACCGGCTGGGCCAGCGCGCCGATCAGCCGGGCGCGGTCGCGATAGAAGCGGATCAGGTCACGGAGCCAGATCACGTAAACCGCCTGGGTGAAGGAGACGCGGACGTGAGCCGGGCGCGGTGCCGGAGCGAGGGCAACTGCCTCGGCGGTCCGGGTTGCGGTGACCGTGCTCATCGGCGTCCCCCCTGCCACCGGCGCATCATCATCTGGCGCATCGCCGCACCGGCGTCGACGTCCTCGTCGCGGATGGCGCGGCCGGTCAGCTTGAGGAAGACGTCGTCGAGGCTCGGCCGGCGCACGGTGACGGTCCGGACCTCAACGTCCAGGCCCTTGACCAGCTTGGGGACGAACTCGGCGCCATCGGTGACGTCGACCCGCAGGGTGCCGTCGTCGGCGATCGCGCGAGCCCCGAAGCGCTCCTCGATCTCGGTGGCGGCGCGGACGTTGTCACCGGTGGTGACGACCACGACATCACCGCCCACCCGGTCCTTGAGCTGATCGGGCGTGCCCAGGGCGACGATGCGACCGTGGTCGATGATGGCGATCCGGTCACACCACTCCGCCTCCTCCATGTAGTGGGTGGTCATGAAGATGGTGGTTCCGGTGCGCTGCCGGACCTCGCGAAGGTGCTCCCAGACCCTGGCCCTGGTCTGCGGGTCCAGGCCAATGGTCGGCTCGTCCAGGAACAGAACCTCCGGGTAGTGGAGCACGCCACGGGCGATCTCCAGCCGCCGCTTCATGCCACCGGAGAAGGTGATCACCTGGGAATCGGCGCGGTCGGCGAGCCCGACCATCTCGAGCGCCGCGCGGATGCGCGCTGGGCGCTCCTGCCGGGGGACACCGTAGGCGAGGGCGTGGAAGAAGAGGTTCTCGCGGGCGGTGAGCTGGTTGTCGAGAGAGGGGTCCTGGAAGACCAGGCCGATCCGCGCGCGGACCTGCTGAGGGTGGCGATCCACGTCACAGCCGGCGACCACGGCGCGGCCGGAGGTGGCCTCGACCAGGGTGCAGAGCACCGAGATCGTGGTGGACTTGCCGGCGCCGTTGGGGCCCAGGAAGCCGAAGATCTCGCCGCGGTGGACGTCGAGGTCAATGCCGCGGACCGCTTCGACCGGCCCGTACCGCTTGACCAGGCCGCGGACCGTGATCACGTCGCCCGACGAGCCGTCGGGCTCGGCCAGCGGGGTGGTCGCGGCGCGGCCGCGCAGGATCAGCTCGTCGCCGTCGCGATCCATCTGCTTGGGCTCCTCGTCGAGGGGCGGCCAGCGGCCGGCCGCTCAAATTGGGAGATCGGGTGGCGCCCTTTCAGGAAGCTGGGGCGGCTGCTCCACCCGTCCGGCGCGACCAGGCTACCAGGCTCGCGGCCGCGAGCAGGACCACGGCCGCGCAGATCACCCCGGTGAGCAGCCATCTGCCGCTGAGGCTCCCGGCCGAGTAGGCAGGGATGCTGGGCAGCGGCCGGAGGCGGTGAACGTAGAGTCCGCGGGCGGTGCCGGCCCACACCGCACCGTTCCCGGCGGGGTCGGCGACCAGGCTGAGGACGTGGGAGGGCAGCCCGGGGTCGGCCCTGGTCCAGTCCTGCCCACCGTCCGACGTCAGCAGGGTCCCGTAGCCGGCGGTTCCGATGTAGACGACCTCCGTCTGGCGGCTCTGGTTGAAGCCGGCGATCGAGGTGATCCCGGGGGTGCCGGTCACCAGCGTGTCGGGCAGGAGGACCAGCGAGACCGACCAGCCGCCGTCCGGGGACCGGCACCAGACCACACCCGCGGTGCTGACCGCGATGACGGTGCCGGGCGACGCGAGGGGAGCGGCAATGAGGTCGGCGCCGGCGCCGAGACCCGGCGCACCCGGGTCGGGAGTGGCCGCCGCGTCCCCTCGGGACACCATGACCCGGCCGGACGGGTCAATCGACCAGGTCGCCGTGCCCGCGGTGACGCTGGACCTGGGCGGCGGCGGCGGCGAGGTGCGAACGAAGCCGCCCGGTGTCTGGGCCATCGCCTCCCCGGAGACCACCGCCACCACCCTTCCGTCCACGAGGACGACGCGGCTCACGGTCTGCCCGGGGAAGGCAGCCAGCTGCCACCATGGCGGGCTGGCGGCGAGGGCGGTCGCGCCGGGGCCGAGCGCGGCGAGGACGGCCGCGGCCATGAGGCCAGCAGCGAGGCGGCGCGCCGCGTCCGTCGATCTCACAGTCCAAAAGCTAGCAGGGCGCTTCGCGCTGCGGCCCGTGGCACGGCCCCAGCGGGGACGAGACCGGCCCGGTCAGCGAAAACGCGAGGACCGGATGAGCAGCATCACCCCGCGGACGAACCACAGGGCTCCCACCAGGATCGGTCCGAAGGTGATGAAGTAGCTCCCCCCGTAGGGGTTGCTGGCGGCGCCGACGTAGGTGCCGACCGATATCGAGATGCCGACCGCGACCAGGATCAGGCCACCCGCGATGTGGCCGAAAGCCCGGCGCCGAAGCACCGGCCCGAGCATCGCCGGGGGCATGCCGGGCCGCCAGCGCCGGTACGCTCCCGGGAATCCCGGGCCGAGGAATCGTGGGCCCGGGCCGTAGGGTCCGCCCGGATAGGGACCGGGCCCCGCCGGGCCGCCGGGGTACCAGCCGGGTCCAGGGCCGTAGGGGTCACCGGAGTAGGGGTCGGGTCCGAAAGGTCCGCCGGCATAGGGGCCGGCCCCGGGTCCCAGTTCGTCGGGAATGCCCGCCGCGGGGGCGGGTTGGTCAGGGCCCCTGGAGGGCGGCGTGCCGGTGGAGACCGGATCCCCTTGCTGGGATCCTGGAGCATCCGCTGAATCGAGCACGCCGGGGTCCGGCGTCCAGGGCGTGTACCAGCTCGGCCTGCCGGACGGCGGCGGAACCTCCGCGCTCGGATCGCCGGCCGACGGGCCACCCGAGTCGGCGGCGGGGCGGTCTCCTGGCTGCGTCACGCTGGTTCTCCGGTGGGCGGGAATGGTTTCGAGCATACGGCGCTCAGCGTCCGGCGGAGCGGATGCCGCCGAAATGCGGCGCTGGCGTCATGCCAGACTCTCCGATCCATGAGCGGCATCGGGGTCGCCCTGCTCGGATACGGCCTCGCCGGGTCGGTGTTCCATGCCCCCCTGATCTCCGTCACCCCGGGGCTGGAGCTGCGGGCCATCGTCACCGGCAATCCCGAGCGAAGGGCGAGGGCCACGGCCGACTTCCCGGACGCCCGGCTGCTTCCCGACGCCGGAGCACTCTGGGAGGACCACGCGGGCATCGGTCTCGCCGTGGTCGCGACACCCAACCATCTCCACGCTCCCCAGGCGATCTCCGCCCTGGAGCGAGGCCTGGCGGTCGTCGTCGACAAGCCGATGGCGCTGAGCACCGCCGAGGCCTCCAGCATGCTGGCGGCCGCCGCTCGCACCGGCGGAGTGCTGGCGATCTTCCACAACCGACGCTGGGACAGCGACTTCCTGCTCCTCCGCGAGATGGTGAGCGGAGACCGGCTGGGCGGCCTGCTCCGGGTGGAGGCCCGGTTCGAACGCTTTGTGCCCGAGGTCCGCCGTGGGTCGTGGCGGGAGCAGAGCAGGCCCGAGGCCGGCGGCGGCCTGCTCCTGGACCTCGGCAGCCATCTGATCGATCAGGCGCTGCTGCTGCTCGGCCCGGCGGAGGGGGTGTACGCGGAGATCTCCAGCGTCCGGGCCGGCGGCGCCGCGGACGACGACTGCTTCGTGGCGCTGAGCTTTCCGGGCGGCGCCCACGCCCACCTCTGGATGACCAACCTCGCCCCCTCGGCCGGCCCCCGCTGGCGGGCCTGGGGCCGGCGGGCGGCGCTCGAGGTCTGGGGGCTCGACCCCCAGGAGACCTATGTCCGGGCCGGAGGGCACCCCGGCGATCCGCAGTTCGGGGAGCCTGATGGGAGCCAGCGCGCGGTGCTCACCGCCGGCGACGGCGGGGCTGCCGAGGAGGTCCGCCTCCCGGCCGGGCGCTCCGGCGACTTCTACGCCGGGGTGGCGGCGGCGATCCGGGGGGAGGGCCCCGTACCGGTGCCGGGGCAGGCGGGGTGGGACGTGCTCGCGGTCGTCGAGGCCGCCCGGCTCAGCGCCACCACCGGGAGGGTGGTCCGGCCCGCGGCCCCCGGCTGAGCAGGCGGGCGGGTGGCGGAGCAGCCTGCTGCTGAGGAGCGGGGGGCGGAGCAGCCTCCCGCTGGAGCGGAGCTTTCGGACGAGCATGTCAAGAACGGGAGGGTGGGCGAGGCTGCCCCTCCAGCCACCGGCTGCCGCTCGGCGCACCACCCGGCCGGAGCCTGCGCAGCGCGCCGCTCAGAAGCCGTACAGGCCAGGGAGGACGGCGACCAGGACGGCGACGTCGGCCACCATGTGGACCACGATCGCAGGCCAGAGTGAATTGGTCCGCTGAGTCGCCAGCCCGAGCAGGAAGCCGAGCGCCATGGTGACGGGGACGAAGGGGGCGACCGGACCCTGGTAGACGATCGCCAGGTGGGCGAGGCCGAAGACCACCGACTGGGTGAGGTTTGCCCGCAGTGGGGTGGTGATCTGCTCCAGGCTCCCCAGCAGCAGGCCGCGGAACTGCAGCTCCTGGGCCAGCCCCTGGAGCATGTTGGCGGGGACGAGCCAGGCTGAGTCCCGCGCCAGGGCGGCGATCGGCAGGCCCTCGCGGCCCAGCAGCGGGGCGGGGATCAGCAGCGTGATCAGGAGGAATACCCCGACCCCAGCCACCGTCACTCCCGCCGCCACCCAACCGAAGTGGAGCAGCCGGAGCGCGGGTCGGTCGCGGCGCACCGCCAGCCGGACGATGACGAGTACCAGGCCGGTGACCAGGAACCAGGCCGCCGAGGCGTAGAAGTTGGCCTGGTCGCCGGTCTGCTGGACGCCCATGTGGGCGAGCAGGGTGGGCGTTCCCTGAAAGGCCGACCAGGACACCGTGATCGTGACGATGCCGACCACAACCAGGCGGGAGGGCGCCAGGCGCGGGGTCAGCCCGATCACCACCAGCAGGGCCAGGGAGACCCCGCTGGCGCGGAGCACGTTGGGGTCGAGGCCGTTGGGATCGCTGTAGAGGTTGGGGAGGAGGATCACCGCGCCGATGGCGGCGACGACGATCACAAGCGGGAGGAGCGGCCTCCATCCCCGCTGCCGGGGGCCCGGGACCGGCGCGGGCGGACCGGAGGCGGCGGTGATCGGCGCCTCCTCGGCGACGCCCCCCATCTCAGCCGGCTGGAGTGGCGAGGTCACGCCAGCGCTCGATCACCTCGGGGACGGCGAGCTCGGGCCGCCCCGCCGCCTCCGACAGCGAGGTGTTGGCCTCGGGCAGCACCTCCACGCCGATGAGGCGGTGGCAGGCGATGAGCAGGTCCATGTCCTCGGCGGCGATGGGCGCGACTGGCATCACCCCTCGCATCACCACCCAGTCCCGGGTGACCCGGTAGCCGAGCCCGACCAGCTTGCGGCCCCCCGCCGCGATGTCGCTGAAGCCGGGGCACCAGCCGCCGTCAACCCGGCCCATGCTCGCCTCGACGGCGAAATCCGCGAGCGCGGTCCGGAACCATCCCGCGAGCGAATCGCTCATCCAGTCCAGCGGCATTCCCCGCTCCCGCGGCGGCACGCCGACGGCGCAGAGGCCGAGCCAGCCGGGGCCGCCGACGATGAAGGTCCCCCCCGCCGGGCTGGTGACCAGCCCGGGAAGCCCGGGGAGCGAGCGCACCGCGGAGAGGAGGTCGGCGTTGCGGGCCAGGCCGGCTCCGATCGCCACCCTGCGGATGGTCGTGCGCAGTTGGAGAGCCACCGTGCCGGGCTCGCCGGCGAGGTGAAGTGGGAGCTCGGGCGGGTCGGCAACGGCGTGCTCGGCGGTGATCTCGGCGACCCGGACCGAGCCCGACCGGAGACCGCGCAGCGCCGCCGCCGGCGCCACGGACGCGCTCGGCTCCTGGGATGGTCCGCCCGGCGGCGGGTCATCGACCTGGAAGGTCTTGACCGGGTCCCCGCTGTCCTGGCTCACCGGAGCGACGGTAGCGCAGCCGGGCGGTCGTCTTGGAGCGGCGAGTGGAGGCCGCCCGCAGCGGGGGGTCGAGCCCCGACAGACTGCCGCGCCGATCGTGGCAGGATTCCGATCCGTGCCCTCACCGCCATCACCCCCCGATCGCCACGTCCACACCGAGTGGTCCTGGGACGCCCCCCACGGAGACATGCTGGCGACCTGCGCGCGGGCCGTCGAGCTGGGCCTCCGCGCGATCGCGTTCACCGAGCACGCCGACTTCACGGCGTGGGTGGGCGGCCAGGCGATGACGCCATCCCCGGAAGGTGCGTCAGCCGGCGGCTCCACCAAGGACGCGTCACCGGCCGGCGCGCCCGGCGGGCAGCGACGCTGGCAGTGGGACGTCGGTGGCCGCCTGCCCAGCCGCTCCTGGCCGGTCCGGGTGGCCGCGGGCACGCGCGGTGGCCACCTCGACATCACCGGCTACTGGGAGGCGATCGAGCGCTGCCGGGCCGCGCACCCCGGGCTCCGCATCGAGTCCGGGATCGAGCTGGGTGAGCCCCATCTCTTCGCCGAGCAGGCGGCGTCGCTGCTGGACCACCGGCCGCTGGACCGCGTCCTCGGATCGCTCCACTGCATCGAGATGGACGGCGAGCTGGTGGACGTGAGCGTCCCCGAGATGCTGGCCGCCGACCGTGCGCCGGCTCAGTTCCGCCGCTATCTGGAGGCCTCGCTGAGGCTGGTGGAGAGCCCGATCCCCTTCACCATCCTCGCCCATCTCGATTACCCCAAGCGCTACTGGCCTCACTCGGAGCTGGCCTTCGACGAGCACGACTTCGAGGAGGAATACCGCGCCGTACTGATGGCCCTGGCTCGGAGTGGGCGGATCCTCGAGATCAACAGCGGCCGCGGCATGGGAGCTCCGCGAGGCCCGAGCCCGGGACCGCTGCCACTGCGCTGGTGGTACCAGGCGGGGGGCAAGGCGGTCAGCTTCGGCAGCGACGCCCACAGTCCCGAGCACGTGGGCAGCGGCCTGGCGAATGCCTCCGCTCTCGCCGAGGCGGCCGGCTTCCGGCCGGCGAGCGATCCCCTGGAGCCCTGGGGACGCGCCTGACCGCAGTCGCGCTCCGGCGACGCGAGATCAGCGGCGGATGGGGCGGCGCGCGATGGCACCCGCCGAGTGCCAGGCCCGCCCTACGGCACCGCCCCGCAAAGCAGGACGATGCCGCAGCACCTCTCCCTCCGGGGCGGCACGGACCTCCAACCCCTCCGTGGGCTGGGAGCGCACGGTGACGCTCCCAGCCGCGGGGAGAGGTGTTTGCGTTGGATGGAGCCATCCGGGTCCAAGAGGCGGTTCCCAGGTCCGGACGGCCCCATTCACCCTATCGGGTGGCCAGCGCGGGGACGTCGGGAATCCTCCTGATTTCTTTTGATTTCCCTCGCGCACGAGGGGCCGGCCCACCGGCGCCCCTCGATTCGCATACTCTTGGCGGCTGCTTCCATCGGCGCCAGCGAGGGCTTCGGAGATCAGCGTCACCATTCTCATCGGGGGCCAGTGGGGCGACGAGGGCAAGGGCAAGGTCATCGACCTCCTCGCCAGCTCGGTGGACCTGGTGGTCCGCTCCCAGGGGGGCGACAACGCGGGCCACACCGTGGTCACCGACGGCCGCCAGTTCAAATTCCGGCTGATCCCCAGCGGGATCCTGTCGCCGACCACCACCTGCGTCATCGGACACGGCATGGTGGTCAACCCCAAGTCCTTCCTCGCCGAGCTCGACGAGCTGCATGCCCAGGGCATCTCCACCCGGAACCTGGTGATCAGCGACCGGGCCCACATGGTCATGCCCTATCACCCGGTCCTCGATCAGCTGGGTGAGCAGCAGCGTGGCGACGACAGGCTGGGCACCACTCACCGGGGAATCGGTCCCGCCTACGAGGACAAGGTGAGGCGGATCGGCTTCCGGATCGGCGACCTCACCAAGCCGGTCTTCCTCGAGAAGAAGCTCCGATTCGTTCTCCGGCTCAAGAACGAGGTGCTGACCCGGCTCTACGATCACGATCCCTTCGACGAGCGGGCCATCCTCGACGAGTACCTCGGCTACGCGGAGAAGCTCGAGCCCTACATCCAGGACATCTACCCGGTGATCCAGGGAGCGCTGCGGGAGGGACGGCGGATCCTCTGCGAGGGTGCTCAGGGCGCCATGCTCGACCTGGACCTGGGGACGTACCCCTACGTGACCTCCTCCGCGCCCACCTCGGGCGGCGCCCTCACTGGCAGTGGCATCCCGCCGTCCCGGGTGACCAAGACGGTCGGGGTCTTCAAGGCCTACACCACCCGAGTCGGCTATGGGCCCTTCCCCACCGAGCTCGACGACCAGCTCGGGGAATGGATCCGGGAGGCGGGCGCCGAGTTCGGCACGGTGACCGGCCGGGCCCGGCGGGTCGGTTGGTTCGACGCGCCCGTGGCCCGGTATTCCGTCTCCACCAACGGAATAGACGCCATGGTGGTGACCAAGGTCGACGTCCTCGACGAGCTCGAGACCCTGCGGATCGCCACCGGCTACGTGAGCAAGGGGCAGACGTGGGACCACCCCATGTCCAACATCTCCCACCTCAAGCACGCCGAGCCCGTGTACGAGGAGATGCCCGGGTGGCGCTCGTCCACCCGGGGATGCCGCCGCTTCGAAGACCTGCCCCGCGCCTGCCAGGCGTACATCGAGAGACTGGGCGAGCTGTCGGGCGCGCCCGTCGACGTGGTCTCCGTGGGTCCGGATCGCGAGCACACCCTGGTCCGGCGGCCCCTCCTCTGATCGCCGTCCAGGTGGGCCGTGCCCGCCCGCCGCTGCTATCCTGGCCGGCGGCTGGCCGGCCGACCCGGGCCGGCCCCGGGCGGAGCGACTGCCGCCCTCATCGTCCCCACTCCACTCGGAAGCAGTTCTGATCGCCAACGCCACCATCAGACCGGCCTCGCCGTCGCGCGGAGCCCGGCCGCGCCGGGCCGCAGGCCTCTTCACCCCCATCTTCGGCGGAGTCCTGGTAGTCCTCTCGGCTCTGACCGCCTCCGCCTCCGTCGGGCTGGCGGCCTCTCCAAGCGCCAGCCCCAGCCCCAGCCCCAGTGCCAGCCCCAGCCCCAGTGCCAGCGCGGCTGGATGGACTCGGGAGGGGAGCCTCCCCGGTCTGGGCAGCGGCCGGATCTGGCAGGTGGCCTTCGCTCCCGGGGACCCGGCGCTCGCCGCAGCCGCCACCGACTCCGGCGTCTACGTGAGCCAGGACGGCGGCCAGACCTGGACAGCGTCGGAGCTCCACGGCGGCGCCTGGAGCGTCGCCTTCGACGCCTCCACCACCCCAGCGACCATCTACGCCGGGCTCCAGGAGACGGGAGCCGGGTCGGGAGGTATCCGCGCCTCCACCGACGCCGGCGTAACCTGGAGCGACGCGTCCGCCGGCCTCCGCAACCGCGATGTGCGCTGCATCGTGGTCAGCCCGGGCGGCTTCGCCGCCGGCACCGACGACGGGGTCGCCTTCTCCACGAATGGCAAGACCTGGTACGACGGCGGCCTGGATGGTGACGGCATCAGCGCCCTCGGTGCCATCGCCACCCCTCCGACCACCGTCTTCTACGCGGGCATCGACTATCCCGCCACCTCGAGCGGCTACGTCTTCCAGGCGGATCCAAGCCAGAGCCAGGGCTGGACGGCGATCACCAGCGGCTTGCCCCATGGAGCGGTCGTCAACTCGATCAGCGTCGGTCCGGCGCCCCAGGCGGGTGCGCCCGGCCCGATCCTGCTGACCACCAGCAAGGGGGCCTTCCGCTCCTCCAACGGAGGCAAGGCCTGGACCGGCAGCCTCGGCATCGGGTCCAGCTACACCGTCACCGACGCCGCCTTCAGCCCCCTGGATCCCAACCTGGTCTACGCGGGGGCGGATGCCGGAGGCAGCAGCGGTGGTGGCCTCTGGCGCTCCACCGACGGGGGGCAGACCTTCACCTCGTTCTCCCAGGGACTGCCCACCGCCCACCCGTCGGGCCAGTCGGCGCCCCAGGAGGTGGAGAGCCTCGCGGTCGCCGATGGCCGGCCGTATCCGACCGTCCTGGCCGCCCTCGATCCGTACCAAGCGGACGCCGCCATCTACCGCCAGGTCGACCCGACCGCGCCGTCGCCGTCGGCGCTGCCCAGCGCGACCGGCCCGGTGGCCACCCTTCCCGGGTCGTCGGCCAACGCCACCGTACCCACCGCCGCCGGAGCTCCGTCCCCCCACTCCACGCCGACCGCCAAGCCGGCATCCCCGCTCGCCGCCCAGGTCCTGGGGACGCTGTTCCACTTCCCGGCGCCGCTCCTCTTCGAGGTGCTCTTCGTCCTCCTCCTCGTCTTCCTCTGGATCCGCTGGCGACGTCACTACTACGTCGAGGGGCCACCCTAGCCGGCGAGTGACCGGAGGAGCTCGACGCGGCGAGCAGGAAGCGGATCGGCGGTTGGCTTCGGGCGGGGCCACCGGCCGGGGCAGTTCGGGGTGCGGTCGTTCCGGCCCAGCTCCGTAGCATCAGAGGTCGCCGATGCTGGCGACCGCGCTTCCCGCCGTTCCCCTGGCCTTCGCCGCCGGGCTGGTCTCCGTACTGTCGCCCTGCGTGCTCCCACTGATCCCGGCCTACGCCGCCTTCCTGAGCGGGGAGGCGGGGTCGGCGGGCGGAGCGGGCACGCTGTCCCCCGGTCCGGGGGGCGCGGCGGTGCTGCCCCGGCGGGCCCCGGTCCTCCTCCACGGCGCCGCCTTCGTCCTCGGGTTCTCGGCGGTGTTCGTCGCCGCCTTCTACGTGCTCGCCGCCTTCGACGACACCGTGCTCACGGCCCACCGCCAGGTGGTGGACATCGTCGCCGGCGCCATCATCATCGTGTTCGCGCTTCAGACCATGGGCCTGATCCGGATCCCACTGCTGATGCGCGACCTCCGCGCGCATCCCCGGCCGGCGGCCGGCACCGCCGGGGCGGCGCTGCTGGGCCTGAGCTTCGGGGCCGGCTGGACGCCGTGCCTGGGCCCGACCCTGGGAGCCATCCTGGTGGTGGCCGCCAGCGGAGGGTTCGGAGGGCTCCCCCTCATGCTGGTGTACTGCCTCGGCCTGGCCGTTCCCTTCCTGGTGGTGGCGGTGCTCTGCGACCGGCTCCAGGGGCCGCTCCGCGCCATCAACCGGCGGCTCCGGCTGGTCAGCATCGTCGCGGGCCTCCTCCTCCTGGCCTTCGGGGTGCTGCTCCTGACCGGGCGCATCACCGAGCTGAGCGCGCTGTCACCGGGAGCACCCTTCGACCTCTGAGCGGGAGCCG
>DASPQV010000040.1:0-2380 GCA_035624785.1 Binatia bacterium
CTGCCTTCGCTCGGGCTTGCGGTCCTCGCAGTCGTAGCCACCGTCGCCGCCTTTCGCCCGCCCGGCCGCGACCCGCAACGGTGACACACGGCCGGGGCCGCGGGAGCGGCGTACGCCCTCGCGCTGCCACTGGATCAGGGAACCAGGCGCTCCAGGCTCCCCGGCACCGGGACGGCGATCCAGCCCTCGCGCGCCGCCGCCTCCCGTGAGCCCGCGGGGATCGGGTGGCAGAGGCCCCGCTGGTGAGCGCGGGCGACCAGCGCGCTGATCAGGGCATCGAAGGCGTGGTCGGTGCGACCGACCTCCGCCCAGGTGGCTTCGTCCGCCTGAAGCCACGGGCAGCGCCGGCGCAGCTCCTCCAGCAGGGCGGCGAGCAAGGACCGTCCGGCCTCGCGCTTGTAGCTTCGGTGCCGGAGGTCCCAGGCGCGCAGCGCGACCGCCGGGTAGACCTCGACGAACCTCCCGGTGCCGCTGCGCTCGACGGCGCCGCCGCGGAGCTGCCCGAGCAGGCGGGCAATCCGCATCGCCGGGTAGGCGATCCTGTCGGTGGTGACGCTGAGGGGCAGCTGCTTGGTCTGCTCCCACACCCAGATGTCGGTCTCCCGCCGCACCAGGTGAGCCAGCGCGACCTCGCCGAACGGCTGGCCGGAGTGATGCCGGGAGACCGCGCCCACGAAGCCGTCCGGCCAGCCCAGCGGCACGTCCAGGCCCAGCTTGGCGGCCGGCCGGGTCAGGACCGCAGCGAGGCGAGAATCGTCCAGCTCGGCCTCGACGCTGTCGATGACGGCACGACCGCTCGGCCATCGGACCCGGCAGGCGGC
The DNA here is from genome assembly GCA_035624785.1 of Binatia bacterium. Classification (GTDB taxonomy): domain Bacteria; phylum Chloroflexota; class Dormibacteria; order Aeolococcales; family Aeolococcaceae; genus JAJZNI01. The sequence goes on from DASPQV010000040.1 coordinate 822, forward strand.
GGTTCCCGCGGGCTGGGAGGAGACGTCGACGCCGACGGTGGTGGTACCTCCGGCCATCCGGCCAGTGTGGCTTTCGGGCGGCTCTCAGCCAAGGGTCAGAGCCGGCAGTCGGAGCCGCCGGCAGCTCCGACCTCTCGAGCGCAAGCCGGGCACCCCGTCGCCGTCCCCGACGGGTTTCGGACAATCCTGTCTACAAGCCGTCAGCGGAGGTGAGGGTGTGCCCCTCCCTAGCCGATCGCGCTCCGCATCCGCTCCACCATCTCGGTGAGGATCTCGGGGGCGGTGGCCATGGTCATCCGCACCCAGCCCGCCCCTCCGGAGCCGAAGTCCGGCCCCGGGCGCAGCGCGACCCGGCCTCGCCGCAGGAAGACGGCGGCGGGGTCCTCCGCCAGTCCCAGGCCAGCGCAATCGAGCCAGGCCAGATAGGTCGCCGGCTGGGGTGCGTACACCACCTGCGGCAGCCGCTCCGCCAGGAGCCGGGCGAGGAGGAGGCGGTTGGCCTCCAGCATGAGGATCAATTGATCCAACCAAGGCGTGCCGTCCCGGTAGGCGGCGGCGGACGCCACCACCCCGAGGTTGCCGGCCCGGTACATGTGATCCTCGGGGATCCGGCCGGCCAGCTCACGCATCGGCGGGGAGGCGGTGACCAGCTGGGCGCACCTGAGGCCGGGGAGGTTCCAGGCCTTGGTCGCGGAGACGAAGGCGACGCCGTGGAGACGGCCTTCGGGCAGCGAGAGGTAGGGGGTGTGATGGGCACCCCGAAGGGTCAGCGGCGCATGGATCTCGTCGGCGAGCACCAGGGCGTGGAAGCGTTCGGCCAGCTCGGCGACGCCGCGCAGCTCGACGGGGGACAGCACCAGCCCGGTCGGGTTGTGAGGGTTGCAGAGCAGGTAGGCGCGCGCCCCCGCCGCGAACGCCGCCTCGACAGCGTCGAGGTCGAGCACGTACCCGGCCCCCGAGCGCGCCAGCGGCGCCTCGACGACGCGGACGCCGGCCTCCGCGATGTGGCTGAAAAAGGGCGGGTACACGGGCGGGTTGACAATCACGCCGCTTCCCGGCACCAGGGCTTGCTGGATGACGTCGACCACGCCCGACATCACGTCGCCGATCATGGTCACCGCCTCGGGAGCGAACTCCCAGCCGAACCGGGTGCGATGGAAGGCGGCCGCGGCCTCGAAGAGCGCCGGCTCGGGATACGCGTAGCCGGCGTCCCCCGCAGCTATCGCATCGATGAGCGCCCGGGTCACCGGCTCGGCGAGGGTCACGTCCATCTCCGCCACGAAGGTCGGCAGAACGTCGGGCGGGTAGCGCAGCCACTTGTAGCTGCGCCGACGCCGCAGCTCCTCGAGGGTGACCCAGCGGGGGGCGGCGAAGGCGGGTTGCAGGCTGGCGGGAAAAGCGGGCTCGCCCTTTGCCATCACCCCGCCCCGGTCTGGGCCGGTCCGGTGAGCGGCAGCACCTCGCGGACGTGGTGTCCACCCCGCGATTCGTAGAGCACCACCTGGTCGGCGATGAAGCCGGGGATGCGGGCGTCCGTCCCGACCATGCGCTGCCAGGCC